>JAKFDU010000001.1:0-65112 GCA_036675975.1 Devosia sp.
GGGCGCGCATCGCGTCGACCTTGACCAGAATGGCCTGGATGTCGGCCAACAAAGCCCGGCCTTCGACAGTCAGCGTTGGTTTATGGCCGGAGCGATCGAAAAGTTTCAGCTGCAGTTGGTCCTCGAGATTGGCAATGGCGTGGCTGATGGCCGATTGCGCACGCAACAGTTGTGCAGCACCGGCACGGAAGCTGCCCTGTTCGGCCACCGCAACGAACGTGCGCATTTGGTCGAGTGTGAGGGCGTCCAGCATGATCTATCCGTTTGATCGAGTTGATCGGAAGTTCCACTATTTCACAGCGATTCGATCCGCGTCACTCTCTGATTGCGAACCAAAGATTCTGGGGTCATCGACACGGTCGGCATCGGCACGAGCCCGCAGAGGGCTCCTCTCAACAGACGCGGTATGCAGGATAATAGCGCGCCCAGACGCAATGGAGCTTGTCATGAGTAAGCGCCCCCAAACCATCATTCGCGAGTTCTTCGCGGACTATGCCAAAGCCACGAGTGCCGGTGATACCTCGGCTGTCGCCGACGCCTATTTCGACACCTACCTCGAGGCAGGGCCAAGCGCTGTCGTCCCGTACAAAGTTGACGCCGACTACCGCAGACAACTCGACGCGAAACATGTCGCCCTCAAGGAAAAGCTCGGCTTCACTGCCGCCCAGATAGCCATCGCGTCCATCGAAGAATTCGCACCTGGCCACTACCGCGTTGACGCGGACTGGAGCATGGAGTTCGACCGCGGGAAGAAAAAGAGCTCGACATTTCGTATATCGTATCTCGTGCGCATGGCAGACCCTAGCCCGGTCATCCTCGCCTATGTCTCACATGAGGACGAGGAGAAGACGATGAAACGCGATGGCATCATTTAGGTGAAGGCTTGGCGATGAGCACGATAAATTTCAACCGGCCGCAGGGAGCAGCGGACTTCGATTTCCTCTGGGGCGACTGGCGAGTTTTTCATCGGCGCCTCAACAAGCGACTCGCCGGGTCGGACGAGTGGACCGAATTCCCGGGCACAATGGCCGCACGTCCCATTCTCGCGGGGTTTGGCAATTTCGACGAAAACGTGCTCGAACTTCCCGAAGGAACTTATGAGGCGTCCACCTTACGCTTCTACGACCTCAAGACATCGAACTGGAATCTGGTTTGGATCGACGGCCGCAACCCAGCGCTCGAGGTCCCGGTTGTCGGCAGATTCAACGAGGGTGTGGGCACCTTCTTCGCCAAGGACGATTTTGAAGGAAGGCCAATCCTCGTCCGGTTTCGTTGGTCCGACATCGAAAAGAATAGAGCCAGGTGGGAGCAGGCCTTCTCGGAAAACGACGGCGTGGATTGGGAGATAAATTGGATCATGCAGTTTGAGCGTCTGTGACTGGGGGAGTACCAAATGGAAGAACTATGGGACATCGAGCGCCAGCTTTGGCTGTTGGGAGGCGAAGCCTATCGAGAAAAAATGGCCGCTGAATGCCTGATGGCCTTTGGTCCTATGGGGGTGATGCGCAACGAGGCCATTGTCGAGGCGATCCACGTTGCCCTTCGATGGACGGAGGTGCAAATGACGGAGCAGACGCTCATTAGACCCGCCACTGACGTGGCAGTTCTGGCCTACAAGGCATTAGGAAGTCGCGAAAGGTCCGAGACTTATCTGGCGCTTTGCACGTCTACCTACATCCGGGACCCTGACGGCTGGAAAGTCGCGCAACATCAACAAACGCCGTTGGGCGAGTAGAAACAAAAGGTGCCGTTGGTGTTCGCGCCGGGCGGGTAGTCGGAACTTCGGCCTCGCTTCACTGGCGCTATCACTCCAACAACTTGGTGAGAGTCTTGTGGTCGCCGACCGCCGGCGAATCTATCGAGGCCGCGTTCGATAAGGTCAGACGCGCGCTCGAATGGTCCGGTCACGTGCAAGCGGCCGGACAATCCGCCGACCACCCCAAGTTCGTTCGGCGAGTGTCTGCTTTCCGACGGCCTGGTCTAAAAGCGGACTGACCGCTACCCACCCCATTACAGACGTGACCCGGCGAGTGAGCGGACAGACAATCTCGGAAAGTAAGATGGTCTTTTGAAGCGGCGCCAATTGCACGACCTCGACCGCTTCATATGCGAGGCTTTCTGTTCGTGAGCGAAATCACTCCAGCGCTGGCGCTATTGCTGAATGCTGCATGCACTGACTTCGAAATCGCGTCAGCAGCCATTTTGCCTGGGTCGTCAGCGAGGTGAGCATAGCGACTGGTGGTCTTGACGTCGGCATGTCCGAGAATTGCGCCAATGACAGGGAGTGCATCGCCACGCGCGAGGCCGACAGAGGCGAAGCTGGGCCTCAGGTCGTGTAGCCTGAGATTGGGAAAACCAGCGGCGGTGCGCACGTTTCGCCAGACCTTTTCGACGCCCTGGAAGTGGCTAACGCCGGATGCTGCCGGGAAAATGTAGGCGCGGTGAGATCGACAAGGCCGACTACGAGGAACGCCGCCGCGTCCTGGGGGAGTAGTATTCAACGGCTGACGAAGCCAACTGCCTGGCTGGCATTGAGGCTTGGGCGGGTATGTTGGCGCCGGGAGCGGGGCGATCCACGGCGCGACCACCTCTCAGAACACCAAGACCCTGTCCGTAGCAATCGTGGCCTTTGCCAGCTCGTCCATCGAGCCGCGTGCGCTCCCTCGACAAGGTCGTCCTCGGCCACCCCCCGTCCGCCCAGGCAGGTGAAGACACAGGGCGTCGTTGGTCTTCTCCGTCCCGTAGAGGCGGATCGTCAATGATGATCAGGGTTTCATGGTCGGCTCACATGTCTGGATTTGAGGGAGGGGCGTCGGTGGAAGCTGCGGGTTGAGGCGGGGGTGGGTCTCCTCGCCGAACCACAAGAGGAGCGCCCCGGAAATCAGCATGGAGCTGGCCACGAACCAAAACGCTGTTTCGAGAGCCCCGGTGAAATGGGCCGTCAGCCCAAGTCCCAACGCCCCGATGCCGTAGCCGAGGTCGCGCCAGAACCGGTAAATGCCGATGGCGGACCCGCGCCAGCTTGGAGGAGATATGTCGGCGACCGCCGCCGACAGGTTGGGGTAGAGCAGCGCCATGCCGAAGCCGGAGACGGCGGCCGAGGCGGACCACCAAACGACACCGTCGCCCATCACCACCATGGCGATGCCGGCGCCGGAGATCCACATGCCGAGCACGTTTGGCCAATGGCGCCCGACGTGGTCGGAAAGCCGTCCGGTGAAGAGCTGCGAGCCGCCCCAGACAAAGCCGTAGCAGCCGGCGATCCAGCCGATTTCGGTCAGGCCGACGCCGCGTTGATAAAGGAACACCGGGAAGATGACCCAGACCAGCGCATCGACGAATTTCTCCACCAGGCCCGCCTGGCAGATCGCGGCGAGCCGCCGATCGCGCCACGACATCAGTGTGAACACTTCCCACGTAGTGGGCTTGTCGGAGATATTGAGCGGGTAGCGCGGTCGGAACGCCGTGCCCCCTGGCTTGGCGTGGTTGGCGGCCTCGGCCTTGGCCCAGGGCAGGGTGTCGCGCACCCAGACCAGCGTCAGCGCTAGCGCCGAAGCCACCACGACAAGCCCGAAGATCAGAAGGCCGAGCCGCGGGCCGAGCGCCGTCGCGGCATAGCCGGTGAGAATTCCGGCTAGCGCCACACCGACATAGCCGGAGAACTCGTTGAGTCCGATGGTCAGCCCGCGCTGGTCGGCGCGGGTGATGTCGAGCTTGGACGTCTGCGTCATCGACCAGGCGAGGCCCTGGTTGATGCCGAGCAGGACAGTGGCGGCCACGATCCAGTTCCAGTCCGGGGCGAAATAGATCATCAAGGGAACCGGCAGCGCCGCGAGCCACCCCAGCAACAGCACGCGCTTGCGCCCGATCCGCTCGGACAGCCGTCCGGCGACGAAGTTGAGCACACCCTTGACCACGCCGAACGCGACGACGAATGCCGTGAGCAGCAGGAAGGAGCCGCGGGCAACGCCGAATTCCGATTCGGCGAGGGCGGGCACCACCGTGCGCATCATGCCCAGGGCAAAGCCCACAAGCATGACCTGCAGCAGTTGATGAAGGAACTGGGTCAGGTTTTCCCTGATGCCGTGAGCGAGGTCCTCGACGCTGCCGCCGCTGAATTGGCTTTGCGTGGTCATGGCGCCTTGCCCGCGTTGGCGGCTCGCGTAGCGGCCGCTTCCGGCGGGGGAGGCGGGATATCGGCGATCATCCGTGCGACGAATTCGGCTTCATCAGCAATCTGAAATGCCTTGTTGAAGCGCTTCTCGAACCCGATGGTCGAGGTCGGTTTGCCGCTGAGGCTACGGCCGCAGACCGAGCCCGAGAACGCGCCTGGCATCACCTCGAGATAGTCGGGCAGTGCCCTGAGCCTCTCGACGCTGCCGAACATAACGCGGGCGCCGTCCTCGGCGGTGCTGGCGAGTTCGGTTCGGCCCATGTCGCCTACCATCAGGCTGTGCCCGGTCAGGATGAACCAAGGCTCAGCCGATCGCGTCCTGTCGGTCACGAGCAGCGAGATATGCTCCGGTGTATGGCCGGGCGTATGCATCACCCTGGCGGTGACGTTGCCCAATGGCAATTCGTCGCCATCGGCGACGCCATGAAAGGCAAAATCCGTTCCTGCTTCCGCAAATAGGACGTACTCGGCACCAGTGGCATCGGCCAATGCCCGCCCGCTCGACAGGTGGTCGGCGTGAATATGGGTATCGATGACGTAGAGGATATTCATCCCGGTAGCCGCTGCGGCCTCGATATAGGGCGCAATGTCGCCGACCGGATCGACGACCGCACCAGAAGCCTTGCCGCCGCAACCGAACAGGTACGAGGCGGCGACCGGGTCGAAGTGAAGGAACTGGCGAAGGATCATGACGTGGTCTCCTGCTGAACCGACCTTGCGGATCAGTTTCGGATCCGATATTCAATAACTACATTGAATGTTTGATCGTGAACCTGGTGTCAAGTACCTCGCCAAAACTGGCCTTATTCGAACAGTTCGCACTGGTTGCGAAAACACTCGGTCATCCGCAGCGGCTCGAACTGATCGAACAGCTCGGGCAGGGGCCGCGCCACGTCGACCTGTTGGCCGATAAGCTCGGCATCCCGATCGCCAACGTATCTCAGCACCTGCAGGCGATGCGGCGGGCCGGCCTCGTCGCCGCCGAACGCCAGGGCAAGTTCGTGATTTATAGATTGACCGGTCCGGGCGTGCTGAAAGCCGTTGAGGCGATTCAGCGGGTGGCCGAGGTCAATCTCGCCGAGGTCGACAAGGTGGTCCGGGGTTATTTCGATCAGCGCGACAGCCTTGAGCCGATATCGCGGGACGAGCTTCAATCCCGCTTGCGCGATGGCACGGTGACGGTTCTCGACGTGCGTCCACCAGATGAGTATGCGCTCGGCCACGTGCCGGGCGCGGTCAATGTACCGCTCGGCGAACTGGAAACGCGATTGTCGACGCTGGACCCCGCCCAGGAGGTCATCGCTTATTGCCGCGGACCTTATTGCGTCATGTCGTTTGAAGCCGTCGCCCGCCTGCGCCAGAAGGGCTTTTCGGCGCGGCGCCTCCAGGACGGCATGCCCGAATGGGCGGCGGCCGGCCAACCCGTCGAATCCTGAGCCATCCGGAGTCTCCAAATGCAGCCCATGCATCGCCAGGTTCTACTGCGGGCTTGGGCGCAGGCCCTGTCTCCAAACCAAACGCCTGTACAGGGTTGAGCGATCGATATTCAGTGCTCGGGCGGCCGCCGACAGGTTTCCCTTGTGCAGATCGACCGCGCGGCGCATCGCCGCTTCGGTGAGGGCGTCGAGGTTACCATCCAATGGAACAACTGGCGCGGTCCGGACGACCGAATCCGGCAGCACCGCAAGCGTGATCGGATCGCCCGGGTCATGCAGGGCTGCTGTGGTTCGCAGGCAGCTGGCCAGCTCGCGGAAGTTGCCGGGCCAGTGATATCCAGCGAGTTGATCCAATATTGGCGCCGGTAGCGGACCGTGCTCTGCCGAAAATTCGGTCCACAGGGACGCGACAATGGCCTGCCGATCCGGCAACTCCGCCAGCGTGGGCAGCCTGACTGTGTATTGTGCGATGCGGAAATAGAGATCGGCGCGGAAGGTG
Organism: Devosia sp.; assembly: GCA_036675975.1. Classification (GTDB taxonomy): domain Bacteria; phylum Pseudomonadota; class Alphaproteobacteria; order Rhizobiales; family Devosiaceae; genus Devosia. The sequence continues at coordinate 6,110 of JAKFDU010000001.1, forward strand.
CCGGCCTCGACCATGGCGTTGAGGTCGCGGTTGCTTGCGCAGACGGGCACAAAATCGGCCTTCTGCGGCGCCCCGCCGCCGAGCGAGGATACTTCCTTGTCCTGCAAGACTCGCAGCAGCCGGGACTGTAGCAGTAATGGCATGTCGCCAATTTCGTCGAGGAAGAGGATGCCGCCTTCGGCTTGGTGTACCAGGCCCTTGGCTCCCTGCTTGCGGGCGCCGGTGAAGGCTCCAGGTTCATAGCCGAAGAGCTCGGCTTCGATGAGCGTTTCGGGGAGCGCGGCACAGTTGACGGCGATGAAGGGCTTCCCACTGCGGCTGGATTGGGCATGCAGGTGACGTGCGAAGACCTCCTTGCCGACACCGGTCTGGCCGGCGATCAGCAACGGAATCTCGGCGTTGACCAGGCGAATTGCCTTGGCAAGGGCGTCGCTGGTTTGCTGGGCCAGGAAGGGGCCGGGGCGGGGGGAGCGAGTGACGCGGGGCAGCGTGCCGATGACACGCGCCGGTGCGGCGCGGGGCTGGCTGACAGCGGCAAAGTAGCGCTCGCCGTTGCGGGCTCGCAATTCGCCGCGATCGATGGCAAGTCCGGCGCCTTCGAAGATCTCCTCGCGTGTGGATTGACGCAGGGCCTTGCGGTCAAGGCCGACGAGGTGGAGGGCACGGCGATTGCCGGCAACGAGCTTGGCACCATCAAAGACCAGGATGCCCTCGCGAGCGGTGCCCAGCAGGTCGGCGGATCGATGAAAGCGGACGACGGTCATTTCGTCAAAGCGGCGATTGAAGAAGCGATGTTCGATCTGCTCGACGGCGAGCCGAACCAGGCCCATGGCGTGGGTGTGCTCGGCCGAGGCGTGGCCGGACATATCGAGGACGCCGGCCAGCTTGCCATAGGGATCAAAGATTGGGCTGGCGGCGCAATGGAGGATGCCATGCGGCTCGAAGAAGTGTTCGGCACCGTGCACCTCGATGGCGCGGCGCTCGGCAAGGGCGGTGCCGATGGCGTTGGTGCCAGTGACAGTTTCGGACCAGGCGACGCCGGGGCGGAGCGCAACCGCGGCCGCTTGTCCGGCAAATTCGGGGCTGCCAGCGGTATCGAGCACCAGGCCCTTGGCGTCGGTAAGGATGACGACACTGTCGGTGAGCTTGGCTTCGGTGCGCAGGGAGACCAGCTCGGAGCGGGAGAGCAAGCGGAGCGTTTCGTTCTGCTCGTGCAGGGCTCGCAGTTCGGCAGCGGTCATTGGTTCGGCTCGGATGGCGCTGCCGGCGTCGAGCCCCTGTTCGGCGCAGCGCTGCCAGGAGCGGAGAATAGGCGCGGGAACAAGCCCCTCGGCTGGCGTGTGACCGGAGAAGAATTTTTCCCGGGCTGCTGCGAGCGCGGCATTGGACGCCAAGTTCATCCCTCAATCCTCCCAGTTGTGGCAGTTTGCAACAGGTGTTGCACCGGCCATCGCTGCTGGTTGTGGCAAAGTGTTGCATCCGAACTTTCGCTGCGTCCAGCAAATTGCTGATCGCAAGTACTTCGGGTTTGCCATCAACGGCTTAGCCTTTATTGGCATGGCGGTTGCAGGGGAAAGGCCATCCAAACAAGGGAGGATGCCATGAACAAACCGGAATTTATCGGCCAGCGGACCAGGTCTCCGTTCAAGGCCAAGTATGGCAATTACATCGGCGGGCAATGGCTGGATGCCGTTGACGGCGAAACCTTCGAGAACATCTCGCCGGTTACCGGCCAGGTAATTTGCGAAGTGGCGCGGTCCAAGGCGGCGGACGTCGAGAAGGCGCTCGATGCCGCGCACAAGGCGGCGCCAGCCTGGGGCAAGACCTCGGTAGCGCAGCGCGCGGTAATGCTCAACAAGATCGCCGACCGGATGGAGGAGCATCTGGACGAGATCGCGTTGGCCGAGACCTGGGACAATGGCAAGCCGATCCGCGAGACGACGGCAGCCGATATCCCGCTTGCGATCGACCACTTCCGCTATTTCGCGGGGGCGATCCGGGCACAGGAAGGCGGCATTTCCGAGATCGACAATGACACGGTGGCCTACCATTTCCACGAACCGCTTGGCGTGGTGGGGCAGATCATCCCATGGAATTTCCCGATCCTGATGGCGGTGTGGAAGCTGGCGCCGGCATTGGCGGCGGGCAATGCGGTGGTGCTGAAGCCGGCCGAGCAGACGCCCGCATCGATCCTGTTCCTGATGGAGCTGATCGAGGATATCTTGCCCCCGGGTGTGCTCAATATCGTCAACGGGTTCGGCCTGGAGGCGGGCAAGCCGCTGGCATCGTCGAACCGTATCGCCAAGATCGCCTTTACCGGGGAGACGTCGACGGGCCGGCTGATCATGCAATATGCCAGCCAGAACCTGATCCCGGTGACGCTGGAGCTGGGCGGAAAGTCGCCCAACATCTTCTTTGCCGACGTGCTGGCCGAAGATGACGACTTCTTCGACAAGGCACTGGAAGGGTTCGCGATGTTCGCGCTCAACCAGGGCGAGGTCTGCACCTGCCCGAGCCGGGCGCTGATCCAGGAGTCGGTCTATGATCGGTTCATGGAGCGGGCGATCAAGCGCGTCGAAGCCATCAAGCAGGGGTCGCCCTTCGAGATGAGCACCATGATCGGAGCGCAGGCATCGAGCGAGCAGCTCGAGAAGATCTTGCGCTATCTCGATATCGGCAAGCAGGAAGGCGCCAAGGTACTGACCGGCGGCGAGCGCGCCACGCTCCAGGGCGAGCTGGCGGGCGGCTATTATGTCAAGCCGACGGTGTTCGAAGGCCATAACAGGATGCGTATCTTCCAGGAGGAAATCTTCGGGCCGGTCGTGTCGGTCACCACCTTCAAGGACGATGCAGAAGCGCTCGAAATTGCCAACGACACCCTCTATGGGCTGGGGGCGGGCGTGTGGACGCGGGACGCCAACCGGGCCTATCGGTTCGGCCGCGGCATCCAGGCCGGCCGGGTATGGACGAACTGCTATCATGCCTATCCGGCGCATGCGGCGTTCGGCGGCTACAAGCAGAGCGGCATCGGGCGCGAGAACCATCGCATGATGCTCGACCATTACCAGCAGACCAAGAACATGCTGGTTTCGTACTCGCCGATGAAGCTGGGCTTCTTCTGAGACACCCGACTCGGCACGCCGATGCGACCCGCGGACTGCTCTGCGGGTCGTTCTCCATCCGTTGACGCGAGCGCCGTCTCAAGCCGCGGCGGAGCACGACATCCATGTGTCGCGCAATCTCGAGGTCGTTCACGACGCGGTCACAGCAATAGAGGTCCTCCCGGATCGCGGTGACGAGATCGATTTCCTCTTCCGAATGAGGTGGATGTCGGCTGCCGGACCGCCCGTGCGGCGGTGCCGCAGTGTGGGTGCCGTCGATATCTGGTACATGGGAATGAAGGAGCGTCAGGACGACAAAAGTCAATTTATGCCCGCGTACCGCCCCTTAAGGTAGCTGCGGGCCAAGGCGTGACTGGTCGCCCCAATCAAGAGCATTCATGTCCAGCATCCATCTCCCAGAGGAAGAGCCGCGCGGCTGCCGCCACTGCAATGTCCGCCATAGCGGCATCTGCGGCGTTCTGGACATCGGCCAGCTCCACGCGCTGGCGCGCCACACAAGATCGACCCGCCATGAGGCCGGTTCCGAACTGTTCGGCGACGAGACCGACATCACCAGCTACGCCAATGTCGTGAGCGGGGTGATCAAGCTGATGAAGGTACTCGAGGACGGCAGGCAGCAAGTCGTCGGGCTCAAGTTCGCCAGCGACTTCATCGGTCGCGTCCACGCCATGTCCAACGCGCTGTCTGCCGAAGCCGCATCGGAAGTGGAACTGTGCCAGGTTCCCCGGTCCATTCTCGAAGCGATGCTGGAGGATAATCGAACGCTCGAACAAAGGCTCATGCGGGAAACCCTCCGGGAGCTGGACGAGGCGCGGGAATGGATGGTCACGCTCGGGCGGAAGTCCGCCGCCGAACGCGTGGCGAGCTTCCTCTACCTCATCGCTCTTCATGTTCAACCCGGCCTGGGCCGTGTCTCCGCCCAGGTCGAGTATGACCTGCCCCTGACCCGGAGCGACATGGCGGATTTCCTCGGCCTGTCGATCGAGACCGTATCGCGACAGCTCACCGAATTGCGCCGGCTGGAAATCGTGGTGATCCGCAACAAGCGCCACGTGACCATCCCGGACACCGAGCGCCTGCGCCTCCGCGCGAGCTAGACCGCCTTCGAATACCGCGCGCTTCCCACCTGGAGATAGGCGTCGAGGCCCGCCGCGACCGAGCGGACGAAGGGCCTGCCGCGCTCGGTCACTTCGAGCCGCCCGGGCAGCAGCCGGACAAGGTCATGCTCGTCGTTCATCGCTATGGCAACCGCATCCTCCACTACGGCGACGGCATCGGCGCCGAAACTGGTGCGCAGGGCAGCAAAGTCCAGGCTGAAGTCGCAGAGCAGGCGCTCGATGGCGTGCCCCCTGACATGGTCGTCCCGCGTCAATGCCACGCCACGTTCGATAGCTCCGACTCCGTTCATTGCCCGACGCTGATACTCGTGGGTCGAAACGACGTTCTGCACATATCCCTGTGGCAGACGCCCGATTGCCGACGCGCCCAGCCCGATCAGGGCGTCGTGCTGGTCGGCGGTATAGCCCTGGAAGTTCCGCCGCAGACGGCCGGCACGACTGGCGATGGCGAGCCGATCATGCGCCAAAGCGAAATGGTCGAAGCCAATTCTCTCATAGCCATGCGCGACGAGTTCGGCGGCCGCAGCCTGGTTCTGCAGGTAGCGCTGTGTCGCGTTCGGCAATGCCTTCTCGTCGATCATGCCCTGGTGTTTTTTCATCCACGGCACGTGCGCATAACCGAACAGTGCCACCCGTTCCGGGCGCAATGAAGCCACCTGCCGAGCGGTGTCCGCAGCGCCGGCGACGGTCTGGTGTGGCAGGCCATACAGCATGTCGATGTTCAGTGACTGCACGCCGACCGCCCGCACGGACTCCACGACATGCCTCGTCTGCTCATAGGTCTGGATCCGGTTGATGGCGGCCTGGACCTGGGGATTGAAATCCTGCACGCCGATGCTCGCTCGAGTCAGGCCCGCCGCGGCCCATGCGCCGTATTTCTCTGCCGCCATGTCGTTTGGATCGAGTTCGACGCTGAATTCAACGTCGGCGGAGAATGCAAATGCGTCGCGCAGCATCCTGGACGTCGCGGCTATGTCTTCCGGCTCGAGCAGCGAAGGCGATCCACCGCCCCAGTGCACGGCCGTGACGGGCCGGTCGCCGACAAGCACCCCGACCCGCCGGATCTCGGCCGCGAGCGCCTCCAGATAGGCGGTGATGGGCGAATATCGATTGATCTGCTTGGTGTGGCAGCCGCAGAACCAGCAGAGTCGGTCGCAGAAGGGCAGATGCAGGTAGAGCGAGATGTGGGCGTTCGGTGGCAGGTCTTGCAACCAAGCCTCGTACTGCTGCTGATCTATCCCGGCATGAAAGTGCGGCGCTGTCGGGTAGCTGGTGTAACGCGGGACGGGCTGGGAGAGCTTGGTGGCTAGGTCTTCGGTCATCGGACGCCCCGGATCAGGTAAGTCCATCTAGTCGAGAACCGGCCTCGCCACTTTGATCCCGGTCAATTAGAGCGCATCAGGGCATGTCGTCCCTCAGCAATATGCGCTGCGCCGATCCTTCGATGTCTTCGTATTGGCCCGTTCGAAGGGCCCAGAAGAAGCCAGCAAGTGCCAGGGCGCCAAGGCCCATTGCGGAGACCACGAGAAGGATCAGGCCACTCATTTCATTCCATACAGGGTTGGTGGCCGCCCGAAGCGAAGACGCAACGCATTGAGGACCACGATCATCGAAGAAGAGGACATCGCCACGGCGGCGACCAGCGGCGTCATCATCCCGGCGGCCGCCAAGGGCAGGACCACCAGGTTGTAGGCGATTGATATCCCCAGGTTCTGCCGAACAAGGGCATCGGCTTTCCGGGACAGCCAGATCGCGAAGGGGACACCTGCCAACCGATCGTTGGTCAGGACGAAATCTGCCGCGGCACGTCCGACGTCCGCCGCCGCCGCCGGCGCGAACGACACGTCGGCGCCGCGCAGCGCGACCGCATCGTTGATGCCGTCGCCAACCATGGCCACGGCTCCGGTTTGGCGCAGCGCGTCTATGGCATCGAGCTTGGCCTGGGGGCTCAGCGAGCAAGATGCATCCGGAATTCCGAGCACCGATGCGACGCGCATCACGCTGGCCCGCCGATCGCCCGAGATGATGCTGGTGTTCAGATTGGCCAAGTGTAGGTCGAGAATGGTCGAGGCGGCGTCGTCGCGCAATTGGTCTTCGAATTCGAAACAGGCGAGGACCTCACTATCGCGCACCAGCCAGACGCGACTGCGATCGCCATCCCCTCCATCGGTCGCTCCGCAGAATTGTGCGCTGCCGAGGCGCCAGGTCCCACCGTCAATCCCTGCCTCGATGCCGCCTCCGGAAACTTCCCGGCAGTCGGCAGGGGCGGCCAGTCGGCGCGCGGATGCAAGGGCGACCGACAATGGGTGGTTGCTGGCTGCGGCCATCGCGCAGGCAACTGACAGGTGGTCGTCGGTTCCGAAGAGCTGGCGGACAAAGACCGGTTTGCCGGTCGTAAGGGTGCCGGTCTTATCGAAGGCAACATGCCGCACGCCCGCCAGCCGCTCCAGGGCAGCGCCGTCCTTCATCAGGATACCCCGTGCGAACAGCCTGCCGGCGGCGACCACATGGACGATGGGAACGGCAAGCGCCAGCGCGCAGGGGCAGGTGACGATCAGAACGGCCACCGCGTTGATCAGCGCCGTGTGCCAGCCCGCGCCGCTGGCCCACCAGCCAATGAAGGTCAAAAAGGCAGCCAGGTGGACCACTGGCGCATAGAGGTCTGCTGCGCGATCCGCGATCCGGCGATAGCGCGTACGGGTCGACTCGGCGGCCTCCATGAGAGATGCGGTGCGCGCTATGAATGATTCCACGGCCGGCCTCGCCGCGACGGCCGCGATGGGGCGATCGACGACGAGCGCACCCGCCGGCAGCGTATCGCCGGGGCCGACGACGAGCGGCATGGCCTCCCCGTTGACCAGGGACATGTCTACCGAGCCGCTCTGTCCGACGACGTCGCAATCGACAGGGACGCGATCGCCAGCGCGAAGCAGCAGCCTCATCCCCGGCGCGATATCTGCCGACCGGACGAAGACACTAGTGCCATCTTCGAGGAGGCGCTGGGCACCGCGTGGCGCCAGACGGGTCAGGTTCGAAACAGCGTTCCGCGCCTGGCCGCGCATTACGTGATCGAGGGTGCGGCCGATCAGCAGAAAGAACAGCAGCATGGTGGAGGCATCGAAATAGGCGTGCTGCCCGCCCAGCCGGGTCTCGAGCAGGCTGATCGCCGTGGTGGCGATTAGCGCGATGGCGATCGGAACGTCCATGTTCGCCTTGCCCACCCGCAACGCGGCGAGGGCAGAGCGAAAGAACGGGCGCCCGGCGAAAGCGATCGCCGGCACGGCGACCAATGCCGATAGCCAGTAGAACAAGGTTCGTGAATCGCCCCCGACCCCCGACCAGACGGCTTCGGAAAAGAACATCGTATGGGCAGAGGCGAAGCCTGCGACGACCAGTGCCGACACCAGTTCCCGCAAGACCGGGTCCTTGCCGTCCAGATCGAGCGGGTCGATCGGGTGATTGCGGTAGCCGCTGCGGGTTACGGTTTCTTCGAAGCGCGCTGGATCTGCGTTAGAGTCGAAGTCGATCTGGACCCGTCGTCGATCAAGGTTGACCCGCGCGGCCCTGACCCCTGGAAGGTCCGCCAAGGCCCCCTCGATGGCCTGGATGCAGGTGGCGCAATAGGCGTCCGGCACCGCGAGATTGAGCCTGCTGACGCCGTCCGGACCCGCTTCGACGAATTCAAGCAGATCCGCACCGGCGGCTGGACTGGTCATTGGACCGATATCCTAGTCTCGCGCTCGATCGCGCCGAGTTCGGTCGGCGCTGTCGTGACGGTGACGTCCCAAACCCCAGGCGCCAGGTCGATGGCGCCTTCATACCCGTTCGGGCCGAGCGAAAGCGGCACGATGGCATCGTCCTGGCCGCCGACCGGCCTACGCACGAAAGCCTCGACCTCCTGCAACTCCAGCTCGCGCCCGTCGGCGGCGATCTGAACGATCAGGTGGCCGTCCTGATAGGCGAAGTCCATGGTCCAGCCCGCCTCGTTCTGCCTGTGGGCGGCGTCGGACTTCACCTGGAACTCCTGGCTGGCGACATAGCTGTTGGCCACGACCAGCCCCGTCCAGGTGCGGGACGCGGATATCGCCATCAGAACGTTGACGCCGATGACCACACCGAAAAATGCAACCGTGATCAGCAGCATGTGCCTGCCGGTGAATTCCTTCTGTCTCGCTGTCGTCATTCTTCCTGCTCCGGGGCTTCGAAACGCACGGCCGTAGAGGCGCTCATTGCACCGTCCGCGCTGGTAATGACCATGGTGAAGTCCGATTGCGGCGGAAGGGCCTGGTCGGGGGAGCGCACATAGAGGCGCAGCGGCAGCACGAGGTCGGGCTCGACGCTGATATGGAGTTCGCTCACCCCGCGGTCGGACAGCCCGGGTCCGGCCAGTGTCGCGCCGTCCAGCCCCTCGACCGAAAGCACCAGCTCGCGCGGTTGCTGCGTCATGTTCAGGATTTTCACGTCATAGCCGTTCTGGATCGATCCGTCGGCCAGCATCACGAACAGCGGATTGCGATCGTGCAGCACATTGAGCCCGATCGACGGGCGCAACGAGAGCGCCACCAGCATGGCCATTCCGATAGCCGACCAGCCAACGAGATAGACGAACGTCCTCGGTCGCAGGACCGAGCGCCATCCTGTGTGCTTGATGTTGTCGACGAACCGCCCGGCAGCGTTGCGCACCCTGGCGGGATAGATCGTTCCGTCGGAGCCCTGCGCGATCTGCATGTTCGCGCTGTAGTCGTTCAGGGTCGCATAGGAGATGAGGCCGCGTTCGCGGCCGAGCTTGTCCATGACCGAGTCGCAGGCGTCGATGCAGAGCGCACAGGTGATGCATTCGAGCTGCTGGCCATCGCGTATGTCGATGCCCATCGGGCATACGACGACGCAGGCCTTGCAGTCGACGCAATCGCCCACCGGCTTGGCGGCAGCGGCCTGCTTCTTGGCGAGCTTGCCGCGCGGCTCGCCCCGCCAGTCGTTGTAGGTGACCGTCAAGGAATGCTCATCGAGCATAGCGCCCTGGATGCGGGGCCAGGGGCACATATAGGTGCAGACCTGTTCGCGCATCAGGCCGCCGAAGGTATAGGTCGTTGCGGTCAGGATCGCGATGGTGAAATAGGCTACTGCCGGCGCGCGGAAACTGAAGAGCTCGCTTGCCAGCGTCGGCGCATCGGCGAAGTAGAATATCCATGCCCCGCCGGTGGCTGCGCCGATCAACAGCCAGACCCCGTGTTTGAGACCGCGCTTTGCAACCTTTTCCACCGACCAGGGTGCGGCATCGAGCTTGATGCGCGCGTTGCGGTCGCCCTCGATGAGCTGTTCCACGCCGATGAACAGGTCGACCCAGACGGTTTGCGGGCATGCATAGCCGCACCAGGCACGTCCGACAGTGGACGTTATGAGGAACAGGCCCACCCCGGCCATGACCAGAAGACCGGCGACGTAGTAGAATTCGTGCGGCCATATCTCGATGAACAGGAAGTAGAACCGCCGGTTGCTCAGGTCGAGCAGCACCGCCTGGTCGGGCGCATAGGGCCCGCGATCCCAGCGGATCCACGGCGTCAGGTAGTAGATCGACAGGGTGATGGCCATCACGACCCATTTGAAGGTCCGGAACCTGCCCTGCGCGCGCTTGGGAAATATCTTGCGGCGGGCGGCGTAGAGCGGTTGCCGCTGCGAAGACGAGTTCACCGCCTCCACGTCGTGGGATTCATGGGCTTGGGTGTTGTCGATGATGATCATGGTTGCTCACTGCTCGATTGCACTTGAGACCAGGCGATGTCGTCGGCCTTGATCTGCGTCAAAACGAATGAAAAAGGGGGCGCCACGACGCCCCCTCCCCGACCTTGAATCGCTCTTGCATGTCGATCCCTGGCGTTCCTACTGACCGCCACCGAGGCCGTGCACGTAGATCGCCAGCTCCTTGATCGTGGCGTCATCGAGCTTCTCGGACCAAGCCTGCATCATCCCGTGCCGCGGACGATCGATCTGGGCGGCGATCGCCTCGAGGGAGCCGTCATACAGCCAGATCTTGTCCGTGAGATCAGGACCGCCGGTTTCCGGCATCCCCACACCGCCCTCGGCGTGGCAGCCGGCGCAGTTGTCGGCGAACAGTTGCTGACCTTCCGGCGTATTGGTGCCGCCGTCGAGGCCGGAGAGGCCGGCAACGTACGCCGCGATCTGGTTGATGGACTCGCCGTCGAGCATATCGTCGGCGCCGAAGTTCGGCATCATGTTGTAGCGCGTGTCCGGATCAGTGGGAGACCTCACGCCATGGGCAATCGTCAGGTAAATCTCCTCGACCGTCCCGCCCCATATCCAGGCATCGTCGTTGAGATTGGGATAGCCGGGACCACCAGCCGCGCCCGTCCCGTGGCACTGGGAGCAATTGACCCTGAAGGCGGACGCACCGGCCGAGGTGGCAAAGCGCGCCAGTTCCGGATCGATCAGGATGTCTTCAACGGGCGCTTCGGCGATGCGGGACACGATGGCGCCGTTAGCGTCCTCCACCGCTGCCATCGTCTGCGCCAGTTCCGTCCGGCTGGAATAGCCGAGCAGGCCCGAGGTCGCGGACGAGACCAGCGGCCAAGCTGGATACATCACGGTATAGCCGATGGCCCAAATTATGCAGGCATAGAACGTCCAGAGCCACCATCGCGGGAGCGGATTGTTCAGCTCCTTGATGCCGTCCCACTCGTGGCCGGTGGTCTCAACACCGCTAAGATGATCGACATCCTGGTCGTGCGCGCCGCCATTGTTGTTCTGCCCGCTCATCGTGGTGTGTTCCCTTCGTCATTCTTGAGAGGGATGAGGGCCGCGTCCCTTGCCCGGTCTCGGGCGCCGGGTCGCAACATGAAGGCCGTCACTGCCAGGAACACCGCGAATAGGTAGACGAGGCCCCAGGAGTCGGCGAAATGTCGAAGTGTGTCGTAAAACATGGCGATCCTCCTACCGGGCGTTCGCTGCAGGGTCATAAGTGGAGAAGTCGACCAGCGTGCCGAGCATCTGGAGGTAGGCGACCAAGGCATCCATTTCCGTGACGCGCATGCGATCCCCGTCGAAATCGCCGGTCACCGCCTTGGGGTAGCGTGCAAGGATATCGGTCGTGTCGGCATCCGGCGTCGCCTGGGCGATCAGGTCGGCCGTTGCGGCCTCGATCATCTCGGGCGTGTAGGGCACTCCGACCGTGGCATTGGCCTGCAGCATTCCACCGATCGTGTCGTAGTCCAGCGTGGCATTGGCCAGAAACGAGTAGCTCGGCATGATCGATTCCGGCACCACCGAACGCGGATCTGCCAGGTGCTGCACCTGCCACTCGTTCGAGTACCGGCCGCCGACGCGGGCGAGATCGGGTCCGGTCCGCTTTGAGCCCCACTGGAATGGGTGGTCGTACATGGACTCAGCCGCCAGCGAGTAGTGGCCGTAGCGTTCGACCTCGTCGCGGAACGGACGGATCATCTGGCTGTGGCAGACATAGCAGCCTTCCCGGACGTAGATGTCGCGACCCATCAGCTCCAGTGGAGAATAGGGACGCATGCCCTCCACCTTCTCGATGGTGTTCTGGAAGTAGAAGAGGGGCGTGATTTCGACGATGCCGCCGATGCAGACCACGACGAGCGATCCCACCAGCAGGAGGGAGGCGTTTCGCTCGATGACGCCGTGCTTGTCGAGAATGGACAAGGTGGTGACTCCTTACTGGGCGGGTTGAAGCTGTGGCGAGACAGGCATCGGCTCTTCGGAACGAACCTTGCCTGATATCGTCATGTAGACGTTGAACGCCATGATCAGGGCACCGGCCAGGTACAGCAGGCCACCCAGAGCGCGCATGATGTAATAGGGATGGAGCGCTGCCACGGTCTCGGCGAACGAATAGACCAGGAAGCCCTCGCTATCGTATTCGCGCCACATGAGCCCCTGCATGACACCGGACACCCACATCACGGCCGCGTACACGACGATCCCAAGGGTTGCGAGCCAGAAGTGCCAGTTGACCATGCGGAGCGAATAGAGGCGTTCACGTCCCCATAGCCGCGGCACCATGAAGTAGACCGCGCCAAAGGTGATCATGCCGACCCAGCCGAGCGCGCCCGAATGGACATGCCCGATCGTCCAGTCGGTGTAGTGGCTGAGGCCGTTCACCGACTTGATGGACATGACCGGACCTTCGAAGGTCGACATTCCGTAGAATGCGATGGCAATCACCATCATGCGGATGATCGGGTCGGTCCGCATCTTGTCCCAGGCACCGCGAAGGGTAAGCAGACCGTTGATCATGCCGCCCCAGCTGGGCATCCACAGCACGATCGAGAACACCATGCCCAGCGTCTGCGCCCAATCGGGCAGAGCGGTGTAGTGCAGGTGGTGCGGACCCGCCCAGATGTAGAGGAAGATCAGGGCCCAGAAGTGGATGATGGAAAGGCGGTAGGAATAGACCGGACGCTCCGCCTGCTTGGGCAGGTAATAATACATCATGCCCAGGAAACCGGCGGTCAGGAAGAAACCAACCGCATTGTGGCCGTACCACCACTGGGTGAGCGCGTCCTGGACGCCCGAGAACAGGGAATAGCTGCGTGCTCCGAACGGCGATACCGGAACCGCCAGATTGTTGACGACGTGGAGCAGCGCAACGGTGACGATGAAGGCGAGGTAGAACCAGTTGGCGACATAGATGTGGGGCTCCTTGCGCTTGAGCAGGGTTCCCAGGAACACGACCAGATAGGCGACCCAGACGATGGTCAGCCAGATATCGACATACCATTCCGGCTCGGCATATTCGCGGCTCTGGGTGATGCCCAACAGGTAGCCGGTGGCCGCCATCAGGATGAAGAGCTGGTAACCCCAGAACACGAACCAAGCCAGGTCGCCGCCGAACAGACGCGCGCGGCAGGTGCGCTGGACCACATAGAAGCTGGTAGTCATCAGGGCGGTGCCGCCGAAGGCAAAGACGACGGCGCTGGTGTGCAGCGGGCGCATGCGCCCGAAGTTGAACCAGGGTCCGAAATTGAAATCCGGGAAGGCGAGCTGGGTGGCAATCACCACCCCCACCAGAAAGCCGACAATGCCCCAGAACATGGTCAGAATGGTTCCGATCCGGATCGGATCGTCCATGTAGCCGGAAGGCACTTCGGACGTCACCGGCTGTGGCAACCGCATGGCGACGATTGTCGCCAGGCCCAGAACCAGGCTGAGAATGCCCATATGAACCCGGAAAGGGTCGTCGACCGCCAGCCCGGAAAGCGCGACTGCCGCGAGCGTGCCCGCGGCCAACCCAATTATCCAACCTCTGTATCTCACGACGGCCCCTTCGAGTTTGACCGACGCATGGGCAGGTCGGCATGCCGGGATTAGCGTCTGCCGGCGGTGACCACTTTGACTTTTGTCAATGTGAAGCGCCGGAACGAGAATAAGTCTGGGTATGCCGCCGCCATGGCAGGAGACGCGAAAATGCTGGAAGCTTTGGATAGGTCTGCGCTCCGCGAGATCGTCGCCGGCCACAGCCAGCAACTTGGCCTGTGCAAGATGCTTGAACTCATTGCCGACGCGCTGCCCAACAATATTGACCCTGCCCTGTGCAAGGCGGCGGCCGGCAGTATCCATCGGGTGATGACCAGGGTGGTCCAGGAGCAGGACGCGCTGGCGGGTGACTTGGCGGCGCACGGCCCCAGGCGTGTGTTGGACCTCACAGCTACGGTCGATCGGCTGCTGCGGGAGAACGCGGAGGACCTCTGCTACGCCGAGGAGCTCCAGGAGACGCTCAGGGAGCTGGCCGATGGCCGCCGCACAGTTTCGGCGGACGCGATGGGCTACATGCTGCGGGCATTCTTCGAGTCACGCAGGCGACACATAGAACTCGAACGCGAGATCCTCAGCGCGTTAGCCGTGCAGCACCAATGATCCCGTCGCCGCTCGTCTGGGGCCTGCTGCTGGGGCTAGGCTCCAGCCTGCATTGCGCCGGCATGTGCGGGCCGTTGGGATGCTCACTGCTGCTGATGGGCGGGCCTGACCGGTCTAGGGCAGGTCTCCTGGGCAGGCTGGCCGCCATGCAACTTGGCAGGATCATGTCATATGTCTTTCTAGGCCTGATGTTCGGACTCTTCGGCGCAGGCCTGCAGACCAGGCTCGACACGGGCGCGCTACACGTGGGGATGCAGTGGGCGGCAGGTGCCGCGATCGTCTGGCTCGGACTGGCTACGGCCGGTATGGTTCCTTCCCTCGCGGGGGCAGATCGTCTGACCGCTCCTATCGCCCGGGGCTTGGCTGGGCTGCGGGGCAATCTGTCTCAAGGCGGCCCCGAGGTCGCCTTGGTCGCGGGCATCATTTGGGGGATCACACCCTGCGCGATGGTCTATGCGGCTCTCTTCAATTCCTTGCTCACCGGCAACGCCTCCGATGGCATGTTGCTGATGCTCGCCTTCGGTTTGGGAACCGTGCCTGCGGTGGTCCTGTCGACACTTGCCTTGGTCGGCGCGCGATCGATGGCCCGCCGTCCTGGGCGGAAGGTCGCAGGAGCCCTGATGATCGCGTCAGGTGCCATCGCATTGCTGCTCACCGTACCCGGCAGTCCGCTCTGCATTTCGGCATGATCGCTGAAATCGCCCTGTTTGCCCTCTGACAAAGACGGGTGACCGTCGGCGTTGCATCTTTGCGCCAGGGAGATGCAGATGCGGCAGCGATCTGGATTGGAAGATTTGAGCGTGAAGGAGATTATGGACCGATGGCCGGAAACGGCTTCGGCCTTTATCTCGCACCGCATGCATTGCGTCGGCTGCCCCATAGGTCCGTTCCACACTCTCGCAGACGCCGCGGCCGAGCACCGGCTCGATGAGGAGGCACTCGAAGCGGAGATCGAACGCCAGATCAGAGCAAGCCGGGCACCAAGCCATCGCCGATGAGCAGAATGCGGTGGGGATTCTTGAGCAGCAGCTTCTGCCGGCCGCCCTCAACCAACCCCGCGGCTTCCCACGCGGTCAATATCCGCGACACGGTGTGCAGGGTGGTTCCCGACAACTCCGCGATGTCCTGTTTGCTCACGGGAAAGTCGATGCGTACGCCGCCGGCTTCCTTGCGGCCCGATTGGTTGCCCAGTCTGAGCACGGTGTGAGCCACACGTCGCTCCACCTCTTCGGTTGCCATTTCCCGGAGCCTCGAATGAGCCTCCTGCAGCCGATCGCCCATCGTCTGCATGGCTCCCACGGCCATTGAGGGGTAGGCCGCCATGAAGGGCGACCATCGAGCGGTCGGCCACGACAGAACAACGCTCGGCGACAACGCGGTCGCAGTACCCGGGTAGTCCGTGCGCTGCAGGGCCTTCGCGATTCCGAACAGGTCACCGGGGTCAACGATGCGCACGATGACCTGCTGGCCTTCGGCGGTGACCTGCGTCACCCTTAGACGCCCGGAAACCAGCACGAAGAACGACTGCGCTTCCTCGCCCTGCTCGAAGACCGTCTCCCCTGCTGCCACACGTTTGTTCGACGAAGTGGAGAGCACTTCGTCAAACTGTGCATCCGACAATGTAGCGAATATTTCGAAGGACCGGATCGTGGTCCGATCGATGCCGTTGGCCATTGCCACTCCGCTGATCCGCCGGATCAAGCCCGGCGTCGCCAAATCTGTTCATCTGCAATACTATCCACTTCGTTCCGAATTCGCCAATGCAGATGCGGCCACCCATGAAATCTCGATATCGCCCCCAATTGATCGCGCTGGGGATCGCGGCGTGCGCTCTGGCCGCTGGGTTCGCCCTCCGGCTGCTCCTCAACGACCTTCTTGGCGCCTCCGCTGCCGGACTGCTGTTCATGCCCGCCATACTGGCCGCCGTGGTGCTCGGCGGAATGGTCCCCGGCATGATCGCGACCGTGGCATCGCTGCCGCTCGCATGGTTCTTCGCGCAGCAGAATCAATCCACTCTGGCCGCAGCTACCAATATCCTCCTGCTCCTGCTGGTTGGAGCCATGTTCTCATGGTTGGGAGGGGCGTGGCGGCGGGAGCGCGAACGATCACTTACCAGCGGCCGAACCATCGTCCAGCAGCAGGCGCACCTCCGATCCATCCTGGACACTGTACCGGACGCAACGATCGTCATCGACACGCTGGGACGGATCGAATCCTTCAACGTGGCCGCGGTTCGCCAGTTCGGCTACCAGCCAGGCGAGGTCATGGGGAAGAATATCAGCATGCTGATGCCGTCGCCCTATCGGGAACAGCATGACGGCTACCTGCATCGCTACCTGGGAACCGGCGAGAAGCGCATCATCGGCGTCGACCGGGTGGTGGTGGGGCTCAGGAAGGACGGGTCCACCTTTCCGATGAAGCTGGAGGTCGGTGAGACGAAGTCGGGGGACCGGCGCTATTTCACCGGCTTCATCCGGGACCTGACGGAGCGCGAGGAACACGCGGCGCAACTCCAGATTGCCCAGACCGAGCTGGCGCGCCTGGCTCGCCTCAACGAACTGGGCGAAATGGCCAGCACATTGGCGCATGAACTCAATCAACCGCTGTCCGCGATCGCCAACTACGTTCAAGGGTGCAAGCGGTTGCTGATGAAGCTTGATGACCGTTACGCCACTCAGATGAGTGAGGCCCTCGACGAAACGGCCAGGCAGGCCCTTCGCGCTGGGGACATCATCCGCCACTTGCGTGAGTTCGTGACCCGTGGCGATACCGAGAAGCATCCGCAGGACGTCAAGCGGCTGGTGGAAGAGGCCGGCGCCCTTGCGTTGGTCGGATCCAGGGAGCGCGGTGTGAAATCCACGTTCGTCTATGAGGGGGACGCGGGACCCGTGCTGGCCGATCGCGTCCAGATCCAGCAGGTGCTTATCAATCTTCTACGCAATGCGATGGAAGCGATGCGAGACAGCCCCATTCGTGAACTTGAGGTCCGTGTGTCCAAGCTGGACCGCGACACCGTATCCATAGCGGTCTCGGACACCGGTCCGGGAATCGCCGACGACATTCGACCCCAATTGTTCCAACCCTTCGTGACGAGTAAGCCTGGTGGCATGGGAATTGGGCTATCGATATCTAAACGCATCATCGAATCGCACGGCGGCGAAATCCATGTGGACGAAAGCGCGTCCGGGGGCGCTCGTTTCGCATTCTCGCTGCCCCTGGTGACGGAGGATCCCGATGAACAACCCTGATATCGTGGTTCACATTGTCGATGACGAGGAGGCGGTCCGGAATGCCCTGGCTTTCCTTCTTGGCACCAGCGGATTCGCCGCAAGGATCCATGTATCCGCGACCGCCTTCCTTGAGGTGGCCCCCGGCATCAGGAACGGCTGCCTCATCACGGATCTGCGCATGCCCGATCTGGATGGCGTCGAGCTTCTGCGTCGGCTTAAGGAAAGCAATGCCATGCTTCCCGCCATCGTCATTTCCGGCCATGGCGACGTGCAGATGGCGGTTGAAGCAATGAAAAACGGCGCGTTGGATTTTATCGAGAAGCCGTTCAGCGACGACGTGCTGATCGCGGCCATTGAGCGCGCAGTGCAGCAGGCCGAAACGTCGACGCGCGACGACGCCACGACCAAGGCGATCACGTCGCGACTGGCCTCCCTCAGCGAGCGCGAGACCCAGGTGCTGAAAGGCGTCGTCGACGGGCTTCCGAACAAGGTCATCGCCTACGAACTCGGACTTAGTCCCCGGACTGTTGAGGTCTATCGCGCAGGCTTGATGGGCAAGATGAATGCCGGGAGTCTGTCCGAGCTGGTGCGCATGGTCCTCAGCGTGAATTGGAAGCCTGCGCAGTGATCACCCACCGCACTTGATCTATCTCAATTCAGTTTCGCCCTGGGAGCGATAGAACGTCCATTCGCGAGGGAGATTGGCGATCTCGCGTGGAGACGCCCCAATGCATTCCGGCCGCATCTTGGTGGTCGCGCCTGACGACGACCTGCGTCGATCGCTGACTTTCGCCCTCGCGGCGTACGGATACACGGTTGCGGCCGAGCCTGCCTGGCCGGGGAACGTCATGGCCGATGCTTTCGACTGCATCGTGTTGGACGAACACGTCCTGTCGAAATCCTCAACGCTTTCGCCTGCGCTGCAGTCCGGGCGGCGGCCCGTGCTCCTGCTCGCCTATTCCGAAGGGGCCTTGGCGAATGAGGCTGTCACTGGGGTGATCGCCATGCCGCTCAAGGGCGAGGCAGTCCCGCAGGCCGTCGCGGCGGCCATAGCCACCGCCCGGCAGAACGCTAAGTAGAGTCCCTGAGATGCGAGCCGGAATTTCGGGGCTCGACGCCAACTGGCAGATTGATGTCCATGAACAAAGGGGCATCGACATGCTGATCCAGACCAAGTTTCACAATCCCTCGGCTTCCCGCTTCGAAAGCACCGACAGCATCCTGGCCTTTTCGCTCCCCAGCGCAGTGACGCTGTACGAGGCCGGGACCACGATCTACGGTCAGGGCGATCCGGCCGGGCACCTCTATATGGTGGAGTTCGGAACGGTCCGGCTGTGCAGGGTGTCTGCAGACGGTCGGCGACAGATCAGCGCGTTCTATTTTGCCGGGGAGATCTTCGGCTTGGAGGCCGACGAGCAGCGGCACTTCTATGCGGAGAGCGTCGATAGTGCCGGCATCCGGGTCCTGCGCCCCAGCCAGGGCGACAAGTTCAACGAATCCATGTTCCAGGTCGCTCTCAAGAGCCTGACCAGAGCCCAGGAACACCTCATGGTTCTCGGCCGCCAGAACGGCACCGAGAAGGTGGCCGCCTTCCTTCTCGACATCGCCGATCGCCAGGCATCGGACCGGTTTGTCGACTTGTCGATGCAGCGTTGCGACATCGCCGATTATCTGGGCCTGTCGTTCGAAACGGTGAGCCGCATCCTCACGAAACTGAAGTGCTCCGGAACGATCCGCATCCCGCATGTGAAGCAGATCGAACTGGTAGACCTCGAAGAGCTCGAATACCTGCGCGGCTGATGGCCGCGCCCACTGGAGCAACATGACCGCCTATCCCGCCGTGCGCCGCAAGGCCTTTTCCAGGAAACGCAGACGCCTCGCTGTCATCGCGGGGCTCGGCGGCGTTCTCGCCGTTGCATCCAGTCTCGTGCTCTACGCCCTCCAGGATCAGATCGTGTTCTTTTACTCTCCCGGCGATCTGAAAGTGCGCCAGCTGGAGCCGGGAACGTCGATCCGCCTCGGCGGTCTGGTCAAGGAGGGGAGCTGGAGCCGCGAGTCGGCGTCCCACTCATTCTCGATCACCGATGGGGTCTCCGACGTGACAGCCCACTATGTCGGCGTGCTGCCCGACCTGTTCCGAGAGGGCCAGGGAGTGGTCGCCGAGGGCAAGATGCTGCCGGACGGCACGTTCGAGGCGACCAATGTTCTTGCCAAGCACGACGAGAACTACATGCCCAAAGAAGTCGTCGAGGCTCTCAAGGCGAGCGGTGAATGGCAGCACGGCGAAGCGACCGCCGGACAGTAAACGCGGCATCCCTCCGCATGCAGGGTCACCCCCTGGTCGAAGTCATCAATTCGCATTCTCAGTTCCGCCGTCCATTCCAGGCGCTCTGGCATGCAAGGACCGGGCATCGCCGCCGGCTGTAGTCGACGCCCGCTGTTTGTCAGGTTCGCTGCCTCCGATCTTTGACCCGGGGCAACAATCGATCCACCCGGTTCTTGACCCAGCGCAAAGACGTCGACGCGCATCGCGGCGATCACCTGAGCGGAGTTCAGGAGCGAGAGATGACCCACGTCGAGAGACTGAAGCGGGAGCCCGTGCCGAGGGGGCTGACAAGGACGGGACCGGTCGTCCTTTCTTACGGCTTCCGACCCTTCTTCCTGGGCGCCGCGATCTGGGGCGCAATGGCGATGGTTCTGTGGATAGTCGAAGTATCGCTTGGGCTGGGCCTGGGCGGGGCATCGGGCGGCAGCGCCTGGCATGCCCACGAGATGCTCTTCGGCTACACCTCCGCCGCCCTGGCAGGTTTCCTGCTGACCGCTATCCCGAACTGGACGGGCCGCCTGCCGGTCTCCGGCCGGCCGCTGCTGGGATTATTCGCGCTCTGGACGGCCGGGCGATTGGCTCTGCTCTGGCCCAGCGCGCTGGGCGAGGTCGCCGCTGTCGCGATCGATGCGTGCTTCCTGCCGGTGCTGTTCCTGATCTGCGCCCGTGAGATTGTCGCCGGGCGGAAGTGGAAGGATCTGAAGGTACTGGCAGCCTTGTTCGCGCTCGCGTCCGCCAACAGCTTCTTCCACTACGGCAATATCGTGCTCGGCGATGTCGCCTTGCCCTCCAGGCTGGCGATCGGCGCCTACATGATGCTGATCATGATCATTGGCGGCAGGATACTGCCCAGCTTCACGAGCAACTGGCTGAAGAAACGGGGATCGACGCGGATGCCGGCCTCATACGACCAGTTCGACACCGCCGCGCTTCTGGTGGCCATGGTCGCCTTGCTCGCCTGGACGACCCGCCCGGACGACCCGATCACCGGGTTGGCGTGCATCGCCGCCGCGATCCTCCATGGCGTCCGCCTGTTCCGGTGGCGCGGCTGGGAGGCGGCCGCCGAAGGCCTGGTCCTCATCCTCCATCTCGCCTACGCTTTCGTGGTTCTCAGCTTCGCCGCTTTGGCAGCAAGTGCTTTCGAGCTAATCGAGCCGGTGGCCGCACTTCACGTGGCGACAGTTGGAGGTATCGGGGCGATGACCTTGGCAGTGATGACCAGAGCCACACGTGGTCACACTGGCCTCGAGCTCCATGCCTCCCCCACAACAATTGTCAGCTACGGTGCGATAATGCTGGCTGGAGCGATCCGACCGTTGACGGCCGTGCTGCCCGATCTTCGTTCCGAAATCATCGACGTGGCCGGCGCGGCGTGGATTCTGGCCTTCGTCCTCTACGTCGCCGAATACGGACCTGTCTTGTTGAACAAGCGGAAGGATCTGCTGGCGCCACGAGGCTCGCTCTAGCGAAGGGGGCGCTATGCGGTTGTGCCTTTCCACGCGAGCGCTTCCTGCCGTCCGGGCAAGCCGAGCAAATCGATGGCTCGGCCCGCGAGGTGATCGACGATCTCGGCAACCGTTGCCGGTCGATGATAAAAGGCCGGGACCGGTGGCATCACGATGGCTCCCATTTCGGTCACCGCGACCATGTTGCGCAGGTGGCCGAGGTGAAGCGGCGTCTCGCGCGTCATGAGCACCAGGCGGCGTCGTTCCTTGAGGTGCACGTCCGCCGCCCGCACAATCAGATTGTCTGCGAGACCGGCGGTTATGGCCGCCAGCGTCCGCATCGAGCACGGCGCCACGATCATGCCTCCCGTGGCGTGCGACCCACTGGCCAACGTGGCCCCGATATCGTCGTGGTCGTGCACGGCGCACGGCGCCGCCAAAAGACCGTCCAGGGCCTCCGGCGAGACTTCGTGGGCGATGGTGCGACGGGCAGAGGGCGATATGATCAGCTGGGGCTCGACGCGGGGCCGAGCCTGCAGGCGTTCGAAGATGCGAACCCCGATGGCTGCTCCGGAGGCACCCGTGATGGCGATTACCACCTCTGTCATGGCCGCAGCTCCCCCAGCCCCAGGCGGCTCCATAGATCATCAACACTCGCCACCACGTCCGCGCTCATGGTGAGGGGGCGGCCCCATTCGCGATCTGTTTCGGCGCCCAGCTTGGTCGTGGCGTCCAGGCCGAGTTTTCCGCCCAGTCCCGGCTTCGCCGAGGCGAAATCGAGGTAGTCGATCGGCGTGTCCGGAACGATCATGAGGTCGCGAGGGGCATCGAAGCGGGTGCTGAGCGCCCACAGGACATCGCTCCAGTTCCGCACTCCGATGTCCGGATCCACTGCGATCATCAATTTGGTCATGCTGAACTGCGGCAGCATGGACCAGAGGCCCATCATCACCCGGCGCGCCTGGCCCGGATAGCGCTTGTCGATGGACACGACCATTGCTCGATAGGAGCATGCCTCAGGGGGTAGCCAGAGGTCGACGATCTCGGGGAACTGTTGGCGCGCCAACGGAATGAAGAGCTCATTCAATGCCTCCCCCAGTCGGGACGGCTCATCGGGGGGGCGGCCGGTATAGGTCGACAGATAGATCGCGTCGCGACGTCGTGTCATCGCGTCGATGGTGACAACGGGAAAGGGCTCGACGCTGTTGTAGTAGCCCGTGTGGTCCCCGTATGGGCCCTCTGGAGCGGTCTCGGTCACCGATACCTTTCCCTCCAGCACGATCTCCGCCGACGCGGGGATCGGCAGGGCGACGGTGATGCCCCGCGCGAGGACGCTTGGACGGCGCCGCAACAGGCCGGCGAATGTCAGCTCGTTCATGCCTTCCGGAAGCGGCATCACCGCCGACAGGATCGTCGCAGGATCGGCACCGATCGCGATGGCGATGGGCATGTCCTGACCCCGCTTTTGCCAGAGCCGGTGGTGGCGGGCGCCGCCTCTGCTGGGCAGCCATCGCACGATGGTTCGTCGCGGTCCAAGGACCTGCATGCGGTAGATGCCGACGTTGATGTCAGCTGGATCATCCGGCGATCGGGTGATGACCAGCGGCCAAGTGATCAGCGGGCCCGGTTCGTCCGGCCAGCACCACTGTACCGGCAGCGATCCCACATCGACCGCGTCGCCGCGATCGATATGCTCCTGACAAGCGGGGTGTCGGGTCGTGCGCGGGCGCATGTCTAGCGCGGCGCGCAGCAGGCCCCGTTGCGCCCAGGCGGTGCGCATATCGCGCGGCGGCCTTGGAGACCGAAGTGCGGCCAGGGCCGCGCCGAGATCGGGCAGGGCATGTGGATCGATGCCGAGCGCCCACGCCACCCGCTCGACCGTACCGAACAGATTGACGAGCATGGGCATGGCGGATCGCCTGCCGTCGGGCAGCACGGGATGCTCCAGCAACAGGGCGGGCCCATGGGCTGCCAGGGCGCGCCGATGCAATTCGGTCACCTCCAGCTGCACCTTGATAGGTTCGGCGATGCGGCGCAGTTGGCCGCGCGTTTCGAGCAGGGTGAGGAATGCTCGAAGATCAGCGGAGGGGGCGTGCGTGAGGGCAGGAAGCGCGGGCATGGACATGGCCCCTCATAGCGCCGGGTACGAAGGCGCTCTTTGAGCTAGAGCAAAGCGTGCCGCACGCTGCTCCGATATTCCTTGTCGAAACCATCCGAGGAAATGCTTCATGCTCCTGCCGCGCCAGCTCACTTTGGTTCTCGACCGCGTTCCCCTGGCCGTCGTCCAGCGCGTCGTCGGGCTCGTTTTCGCGCAAGCCATGAAACAGCATCCGCGCCTCTTCGACCGGTTGGGCGACCATGCTTCCAAACGCTACCGGTTCACCCCGGCGGACCTCAACTGGAGTTTCGTGATCCGGCCGTCGCTGCGACACATCAAGGTCTATCGGAAGGACAACGCCCCCGCGGTTGACGCCGCCGCCTCGGGTCCGATGGTTACCCTCCTCGCTCTGTTGGAAGGTCGGCTGGACGGCGACGCAGTGTTCTTCTCTCGCAGTCTGACGCTGACCGGCGACATGGAAGCAATGCTGGCGCTGCGCAACGCGCTGGACGATTGCGGGTTCGATCTTCCAACCGATCTGTCGCTTGCCGCGGGTCCGTTTGCCCCGGTGCTGCGCCAGCTGGCCGAATGGGTGAGAGAACGCGCCCTCACGGGGCTGGCATGATGGAGTTGATCTGCCCGGCCGGCACGCCGTCCGCCTACCGCGAAGCGGCCGATGCGGGAGCTGATGCGATCTATTGCGGTTTCCGCAACGAAACCAATGCCAGGAACTTCCCCGGCCTCAATTTTTCGCCGCCAGAATTGTTGGAGGCGGTCACTTACGGGAAGGCGAAGGGCGTAGCGACCTATGTCGCCCTGAACACTTTCATGAAAGCAGGCAACGAGGACCTGTGGTACCGCGCGGCGCAAGACGCAGTGGCGGCCGGTGCCGACGCGTTGATCGTCGCCGACCTGGCGCTGATGGCCCATATAGCGGAGCGATACCCCCACCAGAGGCTTCACGTTTCGGTGCAGGCATCGGCGTCGAACGTGGAGGCGATCAACTTCCTGGTGTCCTCGTTCGGCGCCAAACGACTGGTGCTCCCCAGGGTTCTGACGATTGCTGAAATCGCCGCGTTGGCACGGAGCGTCGATTGCGAACTGGAGGTCTTCGCCTTCGGCGGACTGTGTGTCATGGCCGAAGGTCGCTGCAGCCTGTCGTCCTACGTCACCGGCCAGTCGCCCAATATGCAGGGTGTATGCTCACCAGCCAGCGACGTGCGCTACCGCGAGGACGGCGACGAGATGGTGTCAGAGCTGGCGGGCTTTACCATCAACAGGTTCGGTCCGGGAGAAGCGGCTGGATATCCAACCCTGTGCAAGGGAAGGTTCCACATCGCCGAGGACGATGGATATGCGTTCGAGGATCCGGTCAGCCTCGACGTGATGAACCACATCGAAGCATTGGCCGCCGCGGGCGTCAAAGCGCTCAAGATAGAAGGGCGCCAACGCGGGAAGGCCTATGTAGCCGAAGTCGTCCGCCGCCTAAAGGATGCACTGAATTCGATCCCCGCCGACCGCGCCCGGCATGTGGAGGGACTTCGCCGTCTGAGCGAAGGCCAGCGGACCACCGCCGGCGCCTATGAGAAGAAGTGGCGGTGAGCATGCAGAACCTGCGGATATCCATGGGCCCGGTGCCATACCTGTGGGAGGGTCCCAAGTGGCGGGACTTCTATTTCCGGCTGGCGGACTGCGCCTCGATAGACGCCGTCACGCTCGGGGAGGTGGTCTGCTCGAAGCGCGACCACTTCGTTCGTCCGTTCATCAATGAAGTTGTCGAGCGACTCCAGGCGGCCGGCAAGGAGGTGGCTCAGGCCACGCTTGCCCTCGTTACCCTCGACCGCGAGCGGCAGATGACGCGCCAAGTGGCGCTCTCCCCCACGCTCGTCGAAGCCAACGATCTGTCAGCGCTCGCGCTGCTGGCCGGCCAACCTCACCATGTCGGCCCCTTCGTCAATGTCTACAACGCACCGACCGCGGCGTTGCTCGGGCGCCAGGGTGCCAGGCGCATCTGTCTGGGGGCGGAATTGCCGGCGAACTCCATTGCGAGCATCACCTCGGGCGCGCCCGACCTGGAATACGAGCTTGTTGCCTTCGGACGTCTGCCACTCGCCATGTCGGCGCGGTGCGCCCACGCCCGCGC
Organism: Devosia sp.; assembly: GCA_036675975.1. GTDB lineage: Bacteria > Pseudomonadota > Alphaproteobacteria > Rhizobiales > Devosiaceae > Devosia. The sequence continues at coordinate 31,486 of JAKFDU010000001.1, forward strand.
CAAGGGCCATACCAAGGACAATTGCAAGTTCGTCTGCGGGGAGGACCCCGATGGCCTCGACGTTGACACTCTCGACGAGCAGGCCTTTCTGACCATCAATGGCGTTCAGACGATGTCGCGCCATTGCCAGGCCCTGATCGGCGATCTCGAAACGCTGGAACGCATCGGTATCACGCATCTCAGGCTCTCCCCCCAGGACTGCGACATGGTCGCGGTAGCCGACCTGTTCTCGATGGTGCGAGACCGTCGCATGGATGCCCAGGAAGGCATCAGGCAATTGCAAGGGATCTACCCGGCGGCACAGTTCTCCAATGGGTTCATCCATGGCGTGCCGGGGATGAATTGGGTGGCGGCATGAAGCAGTCCAGAGACGTGGACTTTGAGGGTCCAGAGCGCCTGGTGACTCGGATACGATCGCTCATTGCAACCGCCGCCCTGGACTGCGATTGCCGCCAGAAGGTCGGCGATGCCCTGCAACGGTTCGTGGACCAGGAGCAACAACGCATCGATCGACGACATCTGCAGGAGGCGCGGCAACACCGGACCGCCATTACGGCGCTGCTGGAACTCCTCGCCGATCTGGAGGACGTGAGCTGGAGCGAGGGCGATCGCTCCGTTTTCCACGAGCTGGCCCACTTGTTCGATGACGTGGCCGAACAGGCGCGGCGCGGCGCCGAAGCCCTGCGCTGCATGGGGAGAACCTGAGAATGACAAATCTCGGCCGCGGCCTGCTCGTCATCACCGGCAGCGCATTCCTCCTGCTGGGCATCGTGGGGATTATCGTCCCGATGCTGCCGACCACGCCATTCGTGCTGCTCGCCATCGGTTGCTATTCGCGCTCGTCTCCCCGTCTTGGGCATTGGTTGGAAACCCATCCGCGGTTTGGCCCAACGCTCCGCGCGTGGCGGAACGAAGGGGCGATCGGCGGCAGGGCCAAGGCGGCCGCCGTCTTGGCGATGGCGCTCGGATATGGCTTTCTCATCGTGGGTGCCAAAATACCCGTGGTCGGGAGTGCTGCCATCGCGGCGACGCTCGTTGCTTGTGCCGTGTTCATCCTGAGCCGCCCCAGCCCGGCGGGGCCGGCAAGGCCCAAGCTCAAAGGCGTCACCTGATCACATGAGGTTGCGCAGGGTACCCGCGGAGATTTTCGCATGGACATCCCGCAATCGCTTCTGCCGCTCGGGGCCATCCAATCTCGTCACGGAAGCAAGCAATCTGCCCAGCTCGTCGGCCACTTCGGAAACAAGTGCGGCACTATGCAAGGGCAGGCATTTCAGGGCGCTCTCCAGCAAGACATCAGCAAGGCGTTCAATTGCTTCAATGCCCAAAAGGTGCACCGCGTCAGCAAGGGCGTCGATATCGATCTCGTGGCGGCCATCGCTAAACAGGGCGGACGTAAGAAACGCCCCGCATTCAGTTTCGGCCTCCGCCCAACGATTGCCGATGAGCTGCGAAAGCACGGGGAAGAGTGTGCTGTCCCGACGGACCCTGTCGCTGAATTCGAGCACAAGGACGTCCAACTCGTCTCGTTCAAAGAAAACGACCGGACCCGAGAGCAGGAAGGACACGCTACGCCCCCAAAACCGACGGGCGACGAACCCAGGTGGCAAGCGTCTGCACGTCAAAATTTGCAGCAATGGGGGTGGCTGTCGCCAGCATGAGCGGAACGATCGTGGCCTTGGGGGACTTCATCTATATCTCCTGGGTCAGGGGTCCATCCCGATCCATCTATCTTCTCCTTGACCCAAAAAGGTCTTCCCGACGTTGACGGGCATCAAACTGCCCCGCGATCTGCTTGCACGTCCCCGGTGCCACGTCACCCAGGCCGGCAACGCCGTCATGGTGCCATTGACCGTCATCGCAAGCCAAACGATTGACGTGGATCAAGAACGCTCGTTGATTGAGTGCTAGTCGCTGCCAACTGCTGACCGCAGATTTTTCCAGGAGCTATTGATGACGATTTTGCAGAATGCCGGGGCGGCGTCGGCCGGCGGCAAGTGGCGACGCATCGTCACCGGCGCAGCGCTGTTCTCGATCCTGGGCAGCATTGCGATGGCGACACCTGCCAGTGCCCACGTGAAGTGGTTTGCACCCTACGTCGTGGGCAATGCGCCCGCGCCTATCACCGACACACTCACCAATGGCTGGTTTTGGCTGGGCATCGCGTTCGTACTGGCGTTCTTTGCCGCTACGGTGGTTGTCGAGCGTTCCGCCCCGGGTGTACGGGCCAGTTCCTGGCTGGACTGGCTCAGCGCACCATTGTGGAACAGATCAGACGACTTCATGCGGGCGATCATCGGCGCCTTCTTTGTCGCGATCTTCGCAGTGGGCGGCGTCTATCTGACCCCGGATCTCCAGACGCCCAACGAGTGGGTATCGTGGCTCCAATTGCTGATCGCGCTCCTCGTCTTCTCGCGCCGTACGATGCCACTCGCGGCCGCCGGCATTATCGGGCTTTGGGCCATCGCCTTGCGCGATTATGACTTCTTCCACCTGCTCGACTACCTGGCGCTGGGCGTCGGCGTGGCCGGGTATCTGGTGCTCGCCTCCAATCCAGACGCAAAATGGTACAAGCACCGGTTCGCTGTCCTGCGTTGGGGTGTGGCCATCGCATTGATGTGGTCGAGCCTTGAAAAGTTCGCCTATGCCGAGTGGTTCTACCCGCTCGTGCAGGAGCGGCCATATCTCACCTTCGGCATGCCTCGGGATACATTCATCCCGATGGCCGGTGTCGCCGAGTTCACCATGGGCTTCGGACTGCTATGGACGCCGCTGATCCGACGCCTCTCGGCGATCGCGCTCATCGTCATCTTCACCACCGCGGTCTATCCGTTCGGCCGCATCGATCTGGTCGGCCACGCGCTCATCATGGGCACTCTGTTCCTCATCGCCGCCGATCCCTCGCCCTCGGGCCTGAAACTGCCCAAACTGGTGCCCGCGCTTGGCAGCGTTCCGGCGGGTCTGATTGCTGCATTGGTCGTCATCGCCGGCGCCTATTGGGGACTGCATGGGGCGTTCTATGCTGGCGGAGCGCCGACGGCACCCGCACAGGGCAATGGTGAGCTACTGACGCATGTGCCCAATGTGGAGCATCCACACGATGTCGACGTGGCGCCAGCGCCGCAATGACCGATAGCGGGGCGGGCCCATGGCTCGCCCCTCATCAGGCTCAACCACGAACGGACCTGGGTCACACCGTCACCTATATACCGCCTGCAAGACCTGGGCCTGATAGAACGGAAAGTAGTCGTCGGTGCCGAACATATTGCCGACCGTCACGACCGAAGGAATGGTGTAGCCGTCGAATGTGGCCTCCCGTTCCATGGTGCCGCCGAAGGGCTGGAGCTGAAACAGCTTCTGCGGATTAGCGTCGCTCCAGCGCATGCCCACTACCTCGGTCAGGGCACCGGTGGAATCCATGGTCAACTCCACCACAATGGGCCCCGCGGGCAGGTCCATCGTGACCGATGCCGTGTTGGGTCCGGTAACATTCCAGGTAATGCCCTTCCGCGGAAGCAGAGAGGCAGGCGCCCATATTCCTTCGATTGCGGCGCGGAACTGGGCCGAGCGCACCAGGTCTGCGGATGACGGAACGTTCGCTACCGGCAAGAGCGACCCGATCCAGAACCGCGTCCATGCCTGGCCGTCGACCAAAGCATCGGAACCCGTGATCGTCAGCAAGCCCGAGCGCAGGGTCGGCGTCCACACAAACTGGTTCGGAGGCGCCAGGATCTGGCTGGCCTCCATGTCATAACGCTGGCTGCTGGTCCTGTCGCCCAGCAGGAAGGTGCCCTTCAAGCGCAATCCGACGGTGGTTTTCAGGGGCGTGCCAGGCGCGATTGCGTGCAGGAAGTAGCGTTGAACCACCTCAGGCAGGTGCGATATCGTCGCCGGGTCGAATTGGGTATCAGGTGGCTGCGCGGCGGCGGCTATTCCTGCCCAGGCCCGTTCGGCGTCTTCAGCAGACCGACGATAGGACAAGAACAGATATCCGCCAGCGACCATGAGCAGAACGAAGGCTATGCCGACAGCTTTCAAGAACATGTCCGGTACCCCAAGCGCAGCGCAAGCCGCCGCATCCGGTCAGGATGGGATGCGGCGCGCGCCCGCGAATTGATCCTGGTCAAGATGCCTGCGCAGCCTTTGATCAGGCGTCGTTCGACCAGAAGGGAAGACGCAGGGTGAACCCTGGTTCGCGCACGAGGCGGAAGCCGAGGTTATCAGGCGGCGCCCCGATGGAGCAGCCGCCGCCGCGGGCATCCCGGACGAAGACATTCATGGGTGTCAGGTGCCTACCCTCAAGATAGCGGATGCTGCAGCTCTCGACCACACTGCCGATCGTGCCATCCGGTGCCAGGGTGGTGCGGTTGGCGCAGGTTGCGGTCCATTCCCAGACGTTGCCGCCGATATCCATCACGCCAAGGTCATTGGCGCCGAACGACCCGAGCGGCTGCGGCGTGCCGTTCGCTGGCACCGCTCGGCGTGCTTCCTGCTCATAGGCCGCGAGCCATCGGGCGGCGGGATTGGCCGCATCGGTCTGTTGTTCGAGCGCGTGGTCGACGGCCCTGTCGCCAGCAACGAATACCCATTCCGCGACAGTGGGAAGACGCCACCTGTCGCCGGTTTGGTTCGACAGCCACGCCGCGTAGGCGACCGCGTCATCGTAGCTGATGCCCGTGACGGGCACATCGTCGCGCGCGGGTCGAATGGCCGGCTGCGGCGTTTCGCACGCGCCATCGGCAACGCATTGCCGGTAGTCCGCCAGAGTGACCTGATAGCGCATCACCTCGATCGGCCCCATTTCCGACTGAAGCAGCACGCCGTCTACCGGGGCCCCCGCCATCTGGAAATCTCCGGGCATGCGGTATTCATAGGTCCGGGCCTCGATCGCAACTGTCTGGGGGCCGCTGGTAGCGTGACCGCGCTCCAGCGTGATGATGCCGGTCTGCACCAGAACGAGCGCGCTGAGCCCGGCGAGCAAGGCTGCGGGCAAAAGCAGATCAGCGAAACTCAGTGCCTTGGCGGCTCGGGCGTTCATTGTCTCGCTCCAATGGAGGAAGCGGCCCGCCGGGGCGGGCCGCAGACGCGGTCAGGCGATCGGGCTAGGAGCCTGGACCTGCGTCATGAGGTCGTCGTTCCACTCGCCTTCAACTTTGAAGTGCGCGGTGGCCCCCAGTTCGACGGCCTCGATGAGGTTGTGGTTGACGTAGGCGTAGATCCCCGGCTGCAGGAAGGTGTAGAGCATGGCGCCTGCCGCGCCGCCGGGGATGTGCCAGGTTTCGAGGTCGACTTCGGGTGCGTTGCGGAACTTGCCGGTGTTCCAGACATAGTCGCCGTGGCCGCCGATCAGATGCGGGCGGGTGTCACGGTTGGCCTGGCTGTGAACGATCAGCACGGTTTCCCCGACATTGGCCGTCATGGCCTTGTCGCCGGTGAGGGCTCCTGCGGCGCCGTTGAACACTTCGTGCGTCGGCGTCAGGGTCTTCATCACTTCAAGCATGTCCGAATATGCGTCACCGGCCGACTCGTAGGTTTTGAAGTTGCCGTCTGCATCCTTGGGGACGTAGAAATCCTGCTCGCCGATGTAAAAGATGCGGTCGTAGTGCAGGGGATTACCCCGACCATCGTTCAGGCCATCGCGCGGCAAGACCATGATCGCGCCGTTCATTCCCGAGACGACGTGCCACGGGATCATCGGACCGCCGGGCGCGCAGTGATAGACGAATGTGCCGGGCCGCGTGGCCTTGAACCGCAGCTTCACCTGCTCGCCGGGATTGACCAGCGTGAGGCCGCCACCGCCCAGGGCACCGGTGGCCGAGTGAAAGTCGATATTGTGCTGCAGCATGTTTGTGTCGGGGTTGATCAGCGTCAGCTCGACGTAATCGCCCTCGTGAACCACCATCAGCGGGCCCGGCACCGAGCCGTTAAAAGTCATCGCATGGACAGTGGTGCCCAGATCATCAATCACCAGGGGCTTTTCTTCGATGGTGAGCGTGAACTCGACGACCTTGGGGCCGCCGACGGCAATCTGATCATGCGCATGAACGCCCGGCGGGGCCACCAGATCCACTTTCACGCGCGGCAGAGCGCTCAGGTCGGGCGCTGGACCGGTCACTACGCCGGCATCTTCAGCGGCCGCGGGGATCGACGCGAGGACCGCGCCGAAAACCCCCGCGAAGGCGACGCCGGCCATCAGGTTGCGGCGTCCCAGGTTGATGTCGTCATGGTCGTCCATTCAAGCTCTCCAACATTCCGGCCGTTATCGGCAGCGGTTGATGCTGGAATAGTGCCGGACGCATCGCCAATCTTTGACGCGGCTCAAATTCGCCCGGAGTTTTATTTGAAGCGGCCCTGCGACATTTTGGCGGAATTTGACACCGATCAAAGAGTGAAGACCGCAGCGGCAGCAAAAGGGCGCCAAGAGACGCGAACGGATCGCATCTCGATCCAGGAGAACAAGATGAACATCCTCGTCAAAGCAACGGTGGCCGCGCTGCTGCTGACCGCCGCCGCTCCCGCCTACGCGGCCAATTTCGAAGTCCACATGCTCAACAAGGGCGCCGACGGCGCCGGCATGGTCTTCGAGCCCGCATTGGTCCAGATCGCGGTCGGCGACACTGTCACCTTCCTGCCGACGGACAAGGGCCACAACGCGGAGTCGATCAAGGACATCCTTCCTGACGGGGCGGAGACCTTCAAGGGCGCCATGGGCAAGGAAGTCGTCGTCACCTTCACGGCGCCGGGCGTCTATGGGGTGAAATGTGCTCCCCATCTCGGCATGGGCATGGTTGCCGCCGTCGTCGTGGGCGATGCCGTAAACATCGAGGCGGCCAAGGCGGCCACATTGCCGGGCAAGGCCAAGGAACGCTTCGCCGCTGCACTCGCTGGCGCCGGCCTCTAGTGAATACAAGGTGCAGGACCGCCTCAGGCGATCCTGCACCTTCGGAGATCGCGATGATCGAAGACGTCCAATCATGGTTCCCCTTCGCCGGCTCCATGGTCGCATTCCTCGCATCGCACGCCATCCCGGCGAGGCCGTTCGTCAGAAGGCGGCTCGTTGGCGCCGTCGGCGAGCGGGCCTACATCATACTCTATTCGGCGATGTCACTGTTCCTGTTGGGCTGGCTGTTCCGGTCGGCCGGAGCGAGCCCCTATGTCGAACTCTGGCCAGCGATGGAGTGGCAACGACGTGTCCCGCAATTCGTGGTTCCAGCCGCCTTCGCGGTCGGAACGCTCGGACTGCTCACCCCCAATCCGCTATCGCTCTCGGCCAACCGGCGGCAAGCCGATGATCGTGCCGCCATTCTTGGTGTAACGCGACACCCGGTGCTGTGGGCGCTCGCGCTCTGGGCCGCGGCGCATATGGTGCCGAACGGCGACGTTGCCCACGTCGCGCTGTTCGGCACCCTGCTCGCACTCTGTTTCGCCGGAATGGTTCTGATGGATCGACGGGCCGCGAGGCATCTCGGGCGGGACAGGTGGACCGACCTTGCGGCACGGCGACCGCTGCTGCCGTTCTCGCGTCCGAAGTCCTTGCGCTGGCCATCGCGCCGCGACGTCCTGCTGGGCTTGGTCGGGTTGTCGCTGGCAATGGGTGCTGCCGTGTTGCACGAGGCCATCATCGGCCTGCCGGCCTTCTAGTCTCGCGCCATGCGCGTTCATTGCGCTGCCGCAAAGATCAACTCGCGGACATCGGCTAACCGTCAACCGTCCACCTTGGGGGGTCTCATGGCCTTTGAACCGAGCATCTCATTGTCGCTGCTACCCTGCCTTGCGCAGGTACTCGACCCAGAGATCGGCATCAACATCGTCGACCTTGGCCTGGTCTATCTCGCGCAAGAGCGGGATCGGCATATCGAGGTCCAGATGACGCTGACGAGCCGTGCCTGCCCGATGGGGCGGCTGGTCATCGACGAGGTCCGCGACCGGATTGCGTCCCACTTTCCGCAGGCCGCCACGGTGAACGTCGAACTGGTCTGGGAACCGGCGTGGAACTCCGACTTCATCAACAATGCTGGGCGTCGCGCGCTCGGCAGAACACCTAAAGGAACCTTCTGATGTGCAGCGATTGCCAATCCGGCGAAACCATTATCGACGTGCGACAGATAGCGCCGCGCCTGCGGCACCCGATGATCTTCAACGCCTTCCAGAACCTCAATACGGGTGAGGCCTTTCTCATCGTCAACGACCACGACCCAAAGCCACTCCACTACCAGTTCGCCGCAGAATATCCTGGTACGTTCGATTGGGTTTACGAGCAACAAGGACCGGAAGTCTGGCAGGTTCGAGTCAGCCGCACCGCGGCCTGACCGTGCCCGAGTCCACCTTGTTGCCGAGGTCGCTATTGACCGCCACCGCCGTCCTGGCGGTGGCGGGGTTCTATGGTGGGCTCGTCCGCATCGGCGTCCCCTTGCCTTACGCCCAGGCGCCCGCCGAACTCCACGGCCTCATCATGATGCAGGGGGTCTTCGGTACCTTGGTACCGCTCGAAAGAGCCGTGGCCCTGCGCACTCCGATCTGGTTCGCCTCGCCAATCCTGTCGATCCTCGCGACGGCTGGGCTGCTGGCCGGTCTCCCTGCAATGGGTGCGCTCATTGCCTACGCGATCGCGGCGGTGGTCTTTTGCTGCATGTCCGCCCATGTGGTTCGCCTGCAGCCTGCCCCATTCGCCGTCGTACTCCTGCTCGGCGCCGTTTGCCTGCTCATCGCCTCGGTCCAGACGGTGCTGGCCAACGGGGCGATCGGTTCCTCGATCCCCTGGTACCTCGCCTACCTCGTTCTTACAGTCTCCGGCGAGCGACTGGAGCTCAGCCGACTTATGGGGCATGGGCCGGCAACTGTGGCGGCATTCTTCGGCGCGATATTCCCGCTGCTGGTCGGGTGCTTCATCGGCCTCGATAGCGCATGGGGTGCCCGGTGCGTCGGCCTTGGCCTGCTCCTGCTGTCGGTCTGGCTATGGCGCTACGACATTGCGTTGCGCATCGCCCGAACTGGCGGGCAGGCGGGATTCATGGCGGCGGCAATCCTTTGCGGGCACACCTGGCTCGGCGTGGCGGGATTGCTGGCGTTGGGCATGCCGGACAATGTCGCCTCGTCCGATGCGCTGATCCACGCCATCACCATCGGTTTCACGCTGTCGATGGTCATGGGGCACGCTCTGGTAATCCTTCCTGCGGTCGCGGGGGTCAGGATAGCCTATTCCCCGTTACTATTCGCCCCTCTCGCGCTGCTTCAGGCAGCGGTGTGCTACCGTGTCCTTGCCGACTCCTTCTTCATGGATTGGCGGTGGGCGTCGGGCCTCATGACTATGCTGGCGCTTGCAGCATTCGCCATCCTCGTTGTCGCCCCGCCCAAGCCCAAGCCCAAGCCCAAGGCCGGCTAGCCGGGCTCTCCCGAACCGCGTCGCATACCGAGCGGCTTGCCCTAAGGCGCTAGTCTGGCCGCCGACCACACGTCCCCGCCTATCGGTCTGGTGAAAAGCATTCGGTCGTGCAGGCGGTCGACGCCGTCCTCCCAGAACTCGATCGCGGAGGGCACCAGGGACAAGCCGCTCCAGTGCGCGGGGCGGGGGACAGTCCGGCCCGCGAACCGGTTCTCGAGTTCGTTGGTTCGCTCGATGAGTGCGGCTCGATCGGCGATGACAGAAGACTGAGCCGACGCATGGGCCCCTATCTGCGAGCCGCGCGGTCGACCGGCGAAGTATTGATCGGCATAGACGTCTTCGACTTGGTGAACGGCGCCCCGGATGCGGACCTGCCGGCCCAGTGCCGGCCAGTGGAAACAGGCGGCGGCTCGGCCGCTGGCCAGCATGTGCCTGCCCTTGGGACTGGTCAGGTTGGTGAAGAACACCAGGCCCTCTCCCTGTATCGACTGCAGCAGCACGACCCGCACGTCGGGATCGCCGGATTGCGTGACTGTGGCAAGCGACATGGCGGACGCCGCAAAGCCAATCTGGCTTTTCGCTTCGCCCAACCAGCGCCCGAACACGAACATGGGGTCGTCTTGCGGGCGGTCGTTCGCTGCCAGGAATACTACGTCTGTCCTATGTTGGGTTTGGCTCATCCCTGGCTCCTGCTTGTGGTGGTTTCCGTATCGGTCAAACGAGATCGTCATCGCACGCGATCGCCGTGCCGATCGACCTCGCGCAGAACATCGACTTGATCGGCTGCAAGGTGCTCCACTCGCGTCACGATCTGGTCGGTGACAATATGGCCGCCGAGGCGGCGCGTCAGTCCCAGCACGGTAGCCAGCAGCCATGCGGCAAACAGCAACTCGCCCGCGAATGCCCAGGCATCGTCGGTTGAGCCGGCCAGCGCTTGAGCGGCGGCTTCCCCCAGATGCAGATTGACCAGCACGGCCAGTGCCGTCATCGACCACCTCGCACCCCTGACGCTTCGTCCCGCCGTTGCCCAGGCGAACGCCATCATCGCCATCGCGCCCAGCTGGGCGAGGCCATGCAGGCCTTCGATAGCGAAACGCGCGACAGCCGACGGCGTCACGAAGTGTTCGGCGGCGGGTAGGAGCGCCAGTGCGGTCCCGCTTGCTCCTGCCAACGCGAGAAAGATCAGGCCGGGCCCCCAATAGCGGCGGTATGGGCGATTGGCACTCATCACCGCGAAAAGGATCAGCGCGACATTGCCGCCCAGAGCGGGTCCGGCGCTCTCCGCCTCGCCCAGTGCGGTCATCAGCGCCGCTGCCGCCAGCATCGCGACCGCAGCACAACCGACGATGGCGAGTGTCGTCGGGTCGGGCCACCGAACGCTGCCTTGCCGTGCGGGTGGCTGCTCGACGGCGACAAGAGGTAAGATAGCGTTCATGAGGCTGCTCCAGATTCGCCCCAGATCAGCACGCGTCGTGTGTTCCATCGTTGATTAAGCGCAAATTGAACGATCGGCATGGATCGTTTCTTCGACTCCAGAGGTCGGCGCGGTGATCACACCCCTTTGGCCACGGAAAATGCCGCAGCCATGCAGCGCTCGTCATGCTCCCGCAAAATGCGCATCGCCGACTTCCTCCGGCGTCGGGGCGCCGCCGCGGCCACACCATGGAGACGCGAAAGGTGGTCGATCAGGGATTCAGCTTCCGATGCGCCGCAGGCCCAGCGCAGCCAATCTTCGAACCAGGGCTTGAGCATCCTGCCCGTGGTTCCGCTGCCACCACACAAGAGCGCCAGCAGGTTCTTCTGCAGGGGCGTAATGTCCATATCGCCGGTGGGGTCCAGAAGACGGCCAAAGGCTGCCTCCAGCCTGGGCCAGTTGGCGTCCGAAATATGAGTCAGGACGTTGTTGAAATGAGAGTGGTTGCGAAGTTCAATCACCAGTGCATCTGCCAAATCGTCGGGCGAAACGTCGATGATCCACACCTTCGATTCGACATGCTCTCCCTTGAATGCCAGCATTTTCACGGGTCCCAACGTTTCATCCGAACGTCTTCTATGGCACCAGCGCGTTATCTTCGTTGCGCCGGAACAAGTTGGCTCGAGTGGACGCCGGGTGGGCCATCAGGCCCTACATTCCCGCCGCGCCCCGAACCAGGACCATGACGCGATAGGTTCCGTCCTGCCACCGGCCAAAGCACAGGTGATCGTCGTCGAGCAGGCGGAAAGGCAGATCGCTGGGATCCTCACGCAATAGAGCGAAGAGCACCTGTTTGGGCAGCAGGCCCTCAAGCGCTGCAAGGACAGCATCGGTGGCCGACTCGAGGGCCAGGGTGGTCAAGTCCACCAGCACGGTTGGTCGGGGCCAGGTGAGCGGGTTCGAGGCGTCTACTGTTGGCTCCGGCTGGGACCGGCGGGTGAACAGAACCTGCCAATTACCGTCCCCGTCGGAGCTGGTCCGGTGATCAAAGCCCTTGCTGTCGAGCAGTCGCAGCAGGGGTTCGGGCTTGAACGGAGCAGTCAGCAGTAGCGGCTCTCCGGGACGCAGGGCATCGACCGCCGCCATGATGCTGGTGAACGGCTCGCCCTTCGCTTGCGGAATGTCTCGTATGTCCAGAGTCTTTGGCTCCATCACAACTCCCTTCGACAATTGTTCAGAGATGCACGGCCTCATCGACCCTCGCTTTGACGTTGCTCAAATTCCGCGACGCCAAGAACTGGTTCACCATCGCTCCGATGGGCGGACGTGGGCGGGATTCTAAACACATGTGGCGACGTCACGGGCGGCCTGCCATCCGGCAAAGCTTTCTGGGCACCGACCAGCGATCGGTAGCGTGTTTCAGATCCGGCCGGGAGCTATCGGGTCGTAGCGGGCGTCTCATCCTCGCTTGGCAAGGATGCTGTGGCGGCTCCGACCCCCAGCACCTTCCAAAACCTCATTCATATAATTAATATCACTAATATGACCTTGATGGCCGTGACCTGGTGCTTTATTAATGAAACATGTTCAGGCGCACGTTGGGCGGCCGGGAGTAGCCGATACGGCACGCCGGCCTTGCACTCGATGCCTGAATTTCTTGGGAGGAAACCGATGAAATTGTCTGCATTGTTCAAGCTTGCCAGCGGCACAGCCGCTGCACTCGCGCTGTCGACCGCACTCAGCACCGTCGCCATGGCAGAGCCTGCTATCGTCGCCGGACCGGCCAGCGATCCCGAATGCCATGTGCCGTGGGCGGAAGACACCCAGTTCTTCCAGTTCCCGGCCAAGGAAGGCCCGTTCCGCATCGCGTTGGCCAATGGCTATATCGCCAATACCTGGCGCATCCAGATGATCCAGACGGCCAAGGCTTACGCCGCCCAGCCAGACGTGGCGGCGCTGCTGTCCGAGTTCAAGGTGGTTTCGACCGGCGAAGACGTCGCCGCCCAGATCTCGGCCATCAACAACTTCATCGACAGCGGCTATGACGCTATCGTGGTCAACGCGCAGAACCCAGAAGCCTTCGCTCCGGTGATCAAGCGCGCCAAGGAAGCCGGCATCGTGCTGGTCGCGTTCGACAACATCCTCGACACGACCGACGCCATCAACGTCAATGTGGACCAGAAGGGTCTTGGCTCGCTGTGGGCTGACTGGCTGGTTGAACACCTGCCCGAAGGCGGCAAGATCCTCGAAGTGCGCGGCGTTGCCGGCACCTCGGTCGATACCGACCGCCATAACGGCATCCACGAAACGCTGACTGCCAGCGGCAAGCCCTTCGAAATCTTCGAAGTGGTCGGCAAGTGGGATGATGGTACCGCCCAGAAGGCCACGGCCGACGCCATTGCCGTGCAGGGTCACTTCGATGGTATCACCGCCCAGGGCGGCGATACCGGCGTGGTGCAGGCCATGATTGATGCGGGCCATCCATTCGTGCCGTTTGGCGGCGAGACCGAGAACGGCTTCCGCAAGTTCTGCGCCGCCCATGCCGCCGAAGGGCTCAAGTGCTCGTCGGCTGGTACCGGCCCGGCCCAAGTGGCCGTTGCCATCAAGACGGCGATCGATGCCCTCCAGGGCAAGATCGTGCCCCAGTCGGTGAAGCTGCCGCTGGCCATCGTCGAAGACCCGGACTTCAAGGACGGCGAGAACTTCTATGCCGACCAGTCCGACAACTTCTTCGTCGGCAACGCCTTCCCCACCTGCGACATCAATTTCACTGCCCAGGAAATCATGGGCCAGTCGGAAGCTAACCAGTAAGCTGACGATGGAATGCGGCCGCGGGGGCGTCTCCCGCGGTCGATCGGGCAGGGGTATTCGGATGGACGAAGCAGTTCCGCTCTTCCGCATGGAAGGCATTTCCAAGCGCTATGGGGGGGTGCACGCCCTCGACAAGGCGGACCTTGTGGTCCGATCAGGCAAGGTGCATGCGATCCTCGGTGAGAACGGCGCCGGCAAATCCACCCTGATCAAGATCATGGCTGGCGTCGTGGCCCCCGATGAAGGCCGCATGCTCCTCGATGGTCAGCCGGTCAGCTTCGCCGACCCCGCCGCCGCCACTGCCGCTGGCATCGTCTGCATCTTCCAGGAATTGTCGCTGATCCCCGACCTTTCGGTGGCCGACAATATCGTCATTTCCAATCCGCCGACCCGGTTCGGCATGATCGACCGCAAGGCGCAGCAGGCCATCGCCATGGAAGCGCTGGAGCGCGCCGGCGGGGCTGACATCCACCCCATGGAACTGGTCAAGAACCTGCCGCTGTCGCGCCGGCAGATCGTGGAGATCGCCAAGGCACTCGCGCGCAAGCCGCGCGTGCTGATCCTCGACGAAGCCACCTCGGCGCTGACCGCAGCTGATGTGAAAACGGTGTTCGGCGTCCTCAAGCGCCTGCGCAGCGAAGGCATTGCGCTGCTCTACATTTCCCACCGCATGCACGAGATCGCCGAATTGGCCGATGACTGCACAGTGTTCCGCAATGGCCGCAAGGTCGCCACCTACGCCGCCGGCAGCAAGACCGACGATGAAGTGGTCGAGCTGATGATCGGCCGCGAATACAATTCAGTCTTCCCGGCCAAGACCGACACTGTCGACCGGACGACGACGCCGGTGCTCGAGGCGCGCAACCTGAGCTGGATGCAGCGGCTCAACGGGGTGTCGCTGAGCGCCCGGGCCGGTGAAGTCGTGGGGCTGGGGGGCCTTGATGGGCAAGGCCAGCGCGAATTGCTGCTGGCCCTGTTCGGCGTGTTGCGTGGGGTCTCAGGCGAGGTGTTGATCGACGGCGTCCAGCGCGTCATCAACGGGCCACGGACGGCCAAGGCGCCCGATATCGGCATGGCGCTGATCCCCGAGGACCGTAAGACTGAGGGGCTGATGCTGCCCATGTCGGTGCGCGACAACCTGTCCTTCGCCGCCATGAGCCAGATTTCGCGCGGCGGCATCGTCGATCGGCGCGCCGAAAGCGCTGCTATCGACCGCATGATCAAGCTGCTCGCCATCAAGGCGGCGAGTCCATCGGCTCCGGTGGGATCGTTGTCGGGCGGCAATCAGCAGAAGGTGGTGATCGCCAAGTGGCTGCTGGTCGGGCCGCGCATCATCCTGCTCAACGATCCGACGCGCGGCATCGATGTCGGCACCAAGCAGGAAATCTATGCATTGCTGCGGCAGCTCGCGGCCGAGGGCGCGGCGATCATCCTCTATTCCACTGACTATGACGAACTGATCGGCTGCTGCGACCGCGTCCTGGTGCTCTATGACGGGGCGGTCAAGCGCGAGTTGGTGGGCCCCGACATCACCGAGCATGCGCTGATCGCCTCGGCGCTCAATATCGATGTCAGGGAGGCCGTGGCATGAACGGGCTGCGTTACAGCTTTGCCGAGCAGCGGGGCATGCTTCTGGCCCTGGCCATCTTCATCCTTATGTTCGCGCTTTACGTGACCAACCATCCAGCCGGCTTCACCCCCAATGTGGTGCAGACGGCGGCCAACAAGGGCGTGCTGCTGGCGCTGGTGGCCATGGCGCAGACTTTCGTGGTGCTCACCGCCGGCATCGATTTGTCGGTGGGCATGATCTTCATCCTCGCCAATTGTCTCGCCTCCTACGTGCTGGTGGGGACACCGGTGAACGTGGCGCTGGGGGTGGGCGGCGTGCTGCTGACCGGCCTTGCCTGCGGAGCACTCAATGGCCTGCTGGTGATCTATGGCAGGCTGCAGCCCATCGTCATCACCATTGCCACGGGCGCGGTGTTCTTCGGCATTGCGCTGTGGATCAGGCCTTATCCTGGGAGTGCCGACGGGTTTTCGTCCGATCTGGCGGATGCGCTCACCGGCAAAGTGTTCGGCATCATCCCCGCCAGCTTGCTGTTCCTCATCGTGCTCGTGCTGCTGGTCTGGATACCCTTCCGCCGCTCGGTGATCGGTCGCGCGGTCTATGCTGTGGGCTCGTCTGAGCCGGCCGCCTATATGTCCGGCGTGCCGGTGAAGCGCGCCAAGTTCACCGCCTATGTGTTGTCAGGTCTGTTTGCCGCCATGGGCGGGTTGTTCATGACCTTCTTCACCTATTCGGGCGAAGCGTCGCTGGCCAATGGCAACACCTATACGCTGAGCTCGATCGCCGCGGTGGTGCTGGGCGGGGTGTCGTTGTTTGGCGGCCGCGGCAGCGCCATTGGCGCCATCTTCGGCGCGCTGGCGTTCCGCGCCATCGGCGATCTGCTCTTCGTCTTCGACTTTGACCCGCTGTGGCAGCCTTTGTTCCAGGGCGTGGTGCTGCTGCTCGCGGTGTCGCTGGGTTCGGCGCGCCTGTTCCAGGTGCGCAACCGGCTCGACCTGTTCACCTGAGGCGCCGATGACCACAGACAAACTCGACGCCCCTGTGACGCCCCGCGCCAGCTGGACCAGCCGCATCGATGTGCCGGTGGCGACCGCCTTCGGCTGCATCATCCTGCTGCTGCTGATTGGCAGCCTCTATTCGCCGAACTTCCTGTCGCCGGAATATCTGCTGCAGCAGCTCAAGGTCGGCGCCTTTCTGGGGGTGATCGCCACCGGCATGATGCTGGTCATCCTGCTGGGCCAGATCGATCTCTCCGTGCCGTGGGCGGTGACCCTGGGCGCCATGATGGCGTCGGCCGCCGCCGCCTATGGCCCGATGGGCGAGGTCTTCGCCATCCCCTTCGGCGTGCTCTGCGGCGTCCTGATGGGGCTGGTCAACGGCATCGGCGTCGCCTATCTGCGCATCCCCTCGATGATCATCACGCTAGCGGTCAACGCGGTCGCGCAAGGGCTTATGGTAGCCTATACTGGCGGCTTCGCGCCGCAGGACAGCGCCTCCCCCACCATGCGGTATCTTGCTGCCGGCACAGTCCTGGGCATTCCCAACGCGGTCATCGTCTGGGCCATCACCGGGGCGCTGGCGGTGTTTCTGCTTGGTCGCACCACCTTCGGCCGTGCCATCTATGGCATCGGCAACAAGGAAGCGGCGGCCTATCTCTCGGGCGTACCGACGCAGCGCGTGGTGATGATCACCTTTGCTCTTTGCGGCGGGCTGGCGGCATTCGGCGGAGTGCTCCTCGCCGGCTACGCCGGCAAGGCGGCGCAGTCGATGGGCGATGCCTACCTGCTGCCGGCCATCGCTGCCGTTGTGCTGGGCGGCACCTCGATCCTGGGCGGTCGCGGCAACTATCTCGGCACGATTGCCGGGGTCATTCTCATCACCCTGTTGCAGTCCATCTTGTCGGTGATGCAGATCGCTGAATTCGGTCGCCAGATCATCTATGGCGGCGTCATCATCGTCATGCTGCTGCTCTATGGTCGTGAGAAATCCGGCCGCTAGCCAGACGGCGGCGGTCTACCGCTTCAGTCCGGATGAGGCGATTGCCCTGAAGGCCGCCTCTACGGCATCGGGCTCCTGTCTGGCGCCGGATCGCAGCCACCACGTCACGACGGTGATATAGCCACCGACAATGAACTGGACGGCCACCTCTCTCTCCAGGGCATCGCTGGCGGTAGTGGCGGGAAGTTCCTTGCGAACGATCTCGCAGAGCACGTCCCGGATCATTTCGAGGAAGATCGGTCCACCCTGGCCCCGCATCAGCGCGTGAAAAATCAGCCGCTGCTCGTAGAGATGGGCCGTCATGAAGCCGCTGAAGCCGAAAAACCGGTCTTCGGGTCGGTCGCTTCCGGTTGCCGACGCTTCATGTTCTTTGATCAACACCTGCCTGAGGTAGCTGCCCGCGCTGCGTAGCAGATCGTCCTTGTCGGTAAAATGGGCATAGAAGGTCGAGCGCCCGGTGTCAGCCGCCTCGGCGATATCGGCGACGGTGATCTCGTCATAACCGCGCTCGACGATGAGATGGATCAATGCCTGATGCAAAGCCTGTCGAGTGCGGCGGGAGCGGCGATCGATGCCGGGCTCGAGCTCGGTGAACATGCCGGGCGTGTTTTCGTAGACGAAATGGCCGCGGTGTCTCTTATCGGACAAAGACCTGGTCCTGTTCGTTGCGTTTCAAGACATGTGTCCAGTATCACACTCCCGTCTCATAGTCACGGGAGTTGAGCATGACGTTGGATCTAGCGAAGACAAGAGTCGGGCATGGCGGCGAAGGTGGAGCCTTGCTGACGGCCAGCGGGGTCGGCAAGCGCTACGCGACGCAAGCGGGTCACTTCACCGCTCTTTCGGAGATTGATCTCCATCTCGAACGTGGTGCCTTTCTCGCGGTGGTCGGCAAGTCGGGCAGCGGTAAATCCACGTTGATCAACCTGCTGACGGGGATTGATCGACCAACTTCGGGCACGATCAAGGTCGCTGGCGAGGCGGTGACCGGCAAGACCGAGTCCGAACTCGCCGCCTGGCGCGGTCGGAATGTCGGGATCGTGTTCCAGTTCTTCCAACTGCTCCCGACCCTGACCATCGCCGAGAACATCATCCTGCCGATGGATCTGACGCGGGCGGTGCCCGCCGGTCAGCGCCGACAGCGGGCAATGGATCTGCTCAGCCGCGTGGGCATAGCCGACCAAGCGGACAAGTTCCCTGCCATGCTGTCGGGCGGCCAACAGCAGCGAGCGGCAATAGCGCGGGCGCTTGCCAACGATCCGCCGCTGCTGGTGGCGGATGAGCCGACCGGCAACCTCGACAGCAAGACGGCCGAAGGCGTGCTCGCGCTGTTCTCCGGCCTCGCTGCGGCCGGCACCACCATCGTCATCGTCACCCACGAGCACGACGTGATGAGCCTCGTCGATCGCACCATAACCCTCGCCGACGGCCGGATCGTCGGCGACACAGCGCGGAGCTGAGCCATGCGCTGGATCAAGCTGCTGCGTGACGTGAAGGCCGAGCGCGGGCGGACGATGCTGATGCTCGCGGCGGTGGGTTTTGCGCTTTTCGCTGTTACCGCCATGCTCGCGTCCTATGGCATCGTCACCCGTGAGGTGACGCGCAATTACATGAGCACCAACCCTGCCTCGGCCACGATCGACGTGGCCGAAGTGACGCCACAGATGCTCGAAGTGGCCAAGACATACCCCGGCATCGCCGATGCCGAGGCGCGCTCCGTTGTCGAGGCGCGGGTAAAGGTCGGCGGCGAGTGGATGCGCATGCTGCTCTTCGTCGTCGACGATTTTGTCACTATCCGCATGAACCTGTTCCAGCCCTATTCCGGCGCAGCGGCACCGGCAGATGGCGCTATGCTGGTCGAGAAGGTTGCGGCGCCGCTGATTGGCGCGGTGGAAGGGCAAACCATCATCATCAAAACGCCGCACGGCCCCGAGACTGCCGTGCGTGTCGATGGAATGGTGCATGACACGACCCTCGCGCCGGCCTGGCAGGAACAGAGCGGCTATGGCTACATCTCCCGTGCCACGCTTGCGATGCTGGGCGAGGCACCTGATCTCGGCGAGTTGCGCATCCTCGTGCCCGGCAAGCCGACCCAAGCCGAAGTCGATGGCATCGCGATGGGACTCGCCGAACAGCTGAAGGCCTCGGGTTTCGACGTACATGGGGTGAAAGTGCCTCCACCGGGACAGCACCCGCATGGCGGTCAGATCGCCATCTCGCTCGCGACATTTTTGAGCTTCGCCGTTCTGGCCCTGGTGCTGGCGGCGATCCTGGTAGCCGCCGTTCTGGCAGCGACGCTCGCCCGGCAAAGCAGAGAAATCGGCATCATGAAGGCCGTGGGCGCGCGGAGCAGCCAGATCGCCGGGCTCTACGCGGTCTTTCTGCTCGGGCTCGGTGTCGTGTCGTTGGCCGTCAGCGTACCGCCAGGGCTTTGGGCGGCCGGTCAGTTGTCCCTGCTGATGGCTGACACCATGAATTTCACCATCGCCGACTTCACGCCGCCCACCTGGGTGTTCGGCGTCGTCGTGGCCGCCGGCATCCTGATGCCGCTGGCCGCAGCCGCTTTCCCCATCCTCAAGGCGAGCCGCATCACGGTCCGGGAAGCGATCAGCTCAGGCGGAACGGCGACCGGCAGCCCGATAGGGATAGTCGCCCCGCTCCTGACCGGCATCGGCGTGTTCGGCGTCAGCTACGTGCTGGCCGTGCGCAACAGCATCCGGCGGCCCGGCCGACTGGCGCTGTCGATCGCCATGCTGGCAACGGCCGGGGGCTTGTTCATCACGGCCCTCAGCGTCCGCGACGGCTGGCAGGTCATGGCGGCCAATGTCCTGACCGACCGCAACTACGATCTCGAACTCACCTTCAGTGAGCCGGTAGCGCGTTCTGTCATCGGCGAGGCACTGACCCTGGTTTCGGGTGTCGAGACGGCCGAACTCTGGGGCTATGAGCAAGCGGCGCTGACCAGCGCCGGCGCCATCGATCTGATGCGCACCTATCCCGATGGCGGGCACGGCAGCTTTGCCGTGCTCGGTGTCCCCGAGGACATGTCGACCCTCGACTTGCCGGTGCGCGGCGGTCGCTGGCTGGAGCCTGACGATACCAACGCCATTGTGCTGGGCCAGGGGCGACACCTCAAGGCGGGCACCGAAATAGGCGATTGGGTGACGATCTCGGTCGAGGGCAAGCCATCCGAATGGCAGGTTGTCGGCTTCGTCCGGGAGCTGGGTGGCGGCGGCGCGTACGTGCCAAAAGCCACGTTCGATAAGCTCTACGGCGCTGCGGAAGTCGGAAAGATGCTGCGGATCCGGCTTGCGCCGGGCATCGACCGCGACCAGGCAATCGAAGCAATCGAGGCGGCGTTCAATGCCGCAACGCTCCCGGTCGAGCGGTCAGCGCCGCTGACCATGCTTTACGAAGCGCTGGTCGGGCATGTGGAAGTACCGGTGCGCATGATCGTGGCGGCAGCGGTGCTGCTGGCGGCCATTGGCGGGCTGGGTCTCGCCTCGATGATGACCGTCAACGTGCTCGAGCGGACCCGCGAGATCGGCATCATGAAGGCGATCGGCGCCACCCCGGCCCTGGTGCTGCAGATCGTTTTGGGGGAAGCCGTGACCATTGCCGTGCTGAGCTGGCTGGTCGCGATCGTGGTCGCGGCGCCCTTGATCCTGGCCATCGGCCAGCTTGCATCCGGCATGTTCGGATCGGCGCTCCCCTTCACGCTGCCGCCGTCTGCTCTTGCCCTCTGGCTGGCGATCATCCTCGTCATCGCAGCGGTCGCCTCGATCTGGCCAGCCTTACGCGCGGCGCGCCTCGTGGTGCGCGAAGCCCTCGCCTACACTTGAACCCCTTCAGGAGAACCTCATGCGCCGCACCCTCTTCATCAGCCTCGGCGTCCTGATGATCATTGGCCTTCTCGGCTATGCCGCCCACAGCATGAATCTGGCCGCCACGATCATGAGCATGCACAGCCCACCGCAGCACTAAGCGGCGGTCAGGTCCGTGGACTGCGGCTGGCGGCGACAATGACGGCGATGATGATCGTGCCGGTCAGCAGCAGCCTGATGCCGGCGCTGGCGCCATAGGTGTTGAGCATCGACACGACCAGAAACAGGAAGAGCGAAGCGCCCCAGATGCCGGGGACATTGGCAAAGCCCCCGGCCACCGCAGTGCCGCCGATCACCACCACGGCAATCGAGGTGAGCAGGTATTCGGCCCCCATATTAAGCGCCGCGCCCCCGGAAAAACAGCTGAGCAGCAGGCCGGTGAGCGAGGCCAGCGCGGCGCATACCAGATAGGTGCCGGCGCGCACGCCATCCACCGGTACGCCGGCCATGCGCGCCGCCCGGATGTTTTGGCCGACAGCGGAGACCCAGCGGCCATAGATGCCCTTTTCGAGCGCCACCCAGGCCACGGCCGACACCACCAGTGCGAGATAAGCCAGATTGGGAATGCCCAATGTCGTTGCCGTGGTGAACTCGGCCAGGGCCGGCGGCGGCTTGATGCGGATGCCGCGATTGTAGGAAATCGCGGCAGACTGAATAATGAAGCTCGAGGACAGCGTGGCGATAATTGGCGGAATCCGCAGCAGCTTGATCAGCCCGTAGTTCACCACGCCAATCGCGAGCCCTATCACGAGCGCTACAAGAATTCCGATCAGGATAAGGCCGTCGTTGGAATCCATGATCTTGAGCGCCACGGTGCCAGCCAGCGTCATGGTCGCGGGAATGGAGAGATCCACATTGCCCGGGCCAAGGGTGATGACGAACATCTGGCCGATGCCGACGATGATGGAGAATGCAGCGAAGGTCAGCGCCGCCTGCGACAGGCCCGCCGCGGCGGCGCCGCCGGTGAAGAGGATGGTGATGAGCCAGACGCCCATCGCGGCCACGAACGACCAGATCCAGGGCTTGGCGAACAGGGTACAGATCACGCTGATTTGGCTGCCCTCCGACCTTCATGGCGGTTCAGCACCAGCCGCAGGGCGAGAACGACGATGAGGATGGCCCCTTGCGCCCCGATCTGCCAATCTGGAGAAATCTTGAGGAATGACAGGAACGAGGCGGCCAGCGTCAGGGTCAGCGCGCCGATGACCGCGCCGATCGGCGACACGCGCCCGCCGACGAATTCGCCGCCACCCAGGATCACCCCGGCAATCGAAAGCAAAGTGTAGCGCAGGGCGATGTTGGCGTCGGCGGAGGTGGTAAGCCCCACCAGGCACATGCCGGCGAGGACTGCGAAGACCCCCGCCAGTGCGTAGGCCGCGGCGCGGGCCTTGAGGACCGACCAACCGGCCCGGGTCACCGAGCGTTCATTGCCGCCAACGCCGCGAATGACCACGCCGAATGCCGACCGGATGACGATCCAGTGGGCGACAGCTGCGATCAGCACGCTGGCGATGATAGCCATCGGCACCAGCGGTGGCTTGCTCACCATTATGGCGCGGATCCAGTCGGGCGCGACGCCGCCGGGTGCGGGCAGCAGCAGCACGGCGAGTCCACCCCACACAAAGCTCATGCCAAGGGTCACCACGATGGAGGGCAGGTTGCGTAGGTAGATGACAACGCCGAGGATGGCGTAGACGCCGACGCAGCCGGCGAGAATGAGTATGCCCAGCACCGGGTTGGACTGGAGGAACGTGGCTGTCACGCAGGCGGCGAAGCTGACGAATGTGCCCATGGAGAGGTCGAGGTCGTTGACCGTCATGATCAGCATCTGGGCGATGGTCGCCAGCGCAATGGGCACCGCCAGATTGAACAGCAGATTGAGCCCGGTATAG
This sequence comes from Devosia sp., assembly GCA_036675975.1. Lineage (GTDB taxonomy): Bacteria > Pseudomonadota > Alphaproteobacteria > Rhizobiales > Devosiaceae > Devosia. The sequence goes on from JAKFDU010000001.1 coordinate 54,434, forward strand.
CTCATGGCGCGCGGCTGCACCCAGAAGACGGCGACGAGCAACATAGCCAGCGACAGAGCGGGTACTAGCAGGCGCAGACGGTCGGCGGTGAACCAGGTCATGCGGCCTCGGTCGAGAAAGAGGCGGCAAGCACGCGATCCTCGCGAATATCCGCGCCGGTGAGTTCGACGACGATCCGGCCCTCACGGAACACATAGACGCGGTCGCATTGGCAGATTTCGTCGATTTCGGTTGAGTACCAGACGAAGGTCCGGCCACTGTCGGCCTCGGCCCGCAGCATGGAATAGACGTCCTGCTTGGTGCCGATATCGACGCCGCGCATGGGGTCGTCCATCAACACCACTGGTGCCCTTGTGGCCAGCGCGCGTGAGAACAGCACCTTTTGCTGGTTGCCGCCCGACAGCGACAGGATGGGATTATCGAGGTCATCGGTACGAATGCCGATGCGCTCGCGCCAGGTTTGCGCAATGGCGCGTTCATCGCGTTCGCTAACGATTCCCGCCCGGGTCAGGTCGGTCAGCAGCGTGATCGAGATGTTGCGCAGGATGCTCCACATCGGCAGGTTGCCATCGACATGGCGGTCGCCGGCAACGAAGGCGGCCTTGATATCGGTACGGGCTGTCCAGTCGCCGCCAAAGCCATGAAAGAGTTCGACCAGCATCTCGGTCTGGCCGTGACCGCCCAGGCCCGCAAGGCCGACGATTTCGCCGGCAAAGGCACGGAATTCAGGAGCCCCCTCGGTGCCGCGCCGGATGAGGATCGGCTCGGTGCCAGTGCGGTCGCGTGGGGGCGCAGCGGCATCGCGCGCCCGGACCACACTCCCCATGGCGCCCACCAGGGTCTCCATGGTGAAGCCGCTGGAGGGCCCGTCGGCAACGACACCGCCGTCCTTCATCACCACGATGCGGTCTGTGCTCGTCAGAATTTCGCTCAGGATGTGGGAGATGAGGACCACTGAGCCCCCGCCACCCACGAATTTGCGGATATGGTCCAGCATTTGTCGCGCGATACTGGCATCGAGCGACGAGGTTGGCTCATCCAGGATGACAATGCGCGCGGGGCTCTCGCTCTCGGAAAACGCCATGGCGATTTCCACCATCTGGCGCTGGGCGATGCTCAGCATGCCCACCGCCTGGCCACAATCGATACCGTGGCCGGGGAAGATTTCGTCCAGCTTGCTCCGAACCACGCGCTCGGCGCGTCGACGCCAGCCAAACCCGCTGATGGAAGCATGCGCAATGCGGGCATTCTCGGTGACGGTCAGATTGGGGCAGAGCGACAGCTCCTGGAACACGCAGCGCAGGCCGGACTTTCGCGCCACCGCGACCGAATAGCGGGCCGTTTCGTCGTTCCCCTCGAGATGGATTGTGCCGCTATCCGGGCGGATGCCCCCGTTCATGATCCCGACAAGCGTGGATTTGCCTGCGCCGTTGTGTCCGACCAACCCGACGCATTCGCCCGGGGCCAGCGCGAAGCTCAGTCCATTGAGCGCGCGAACGGCGCCAAAGCTCTTGCTGGCGCCGTTCACTGCCAAGACAGGATTGTCTTTTTGTTCAGCCATGGTCTTGGAGACTGACAGACCTACTTGGCGGCAGCAATGACCGCCTGGGCATCCTCAAGGCTATATTCCACATTGGCGACGCCGCCGGCAGGGGTGGTTTCGAGGCTGGCTTCGAGACCATCCTGATCGATGCGGAGGAACGGCACGACCAGATCCTTGGGTACGTCCTGGCCATCAAGAATCTGCTGCGCCACCCAGAAGGCGAGCGTGGAAACGCCCGGTGCGATGGAAACGGACATGGTCTCGTAGCCGCTTGCGTCCTTCTGCTCCTTCCACCAGGCCAATTCGTCCTGACGGTTGCCCATGATGATGAGCGGCATATCGCGACCCGCCGCGGCGAATGCCTGGGCGGCACCGTAGCCATCTCCACCCTGGGTGACCACGCCCACAATGTCTTCGGGCAGGCTCGGCAGGATGCCGGCAACGGCCTTCTGCGCCACGTCCTGCGCCCAGTCGCCATGCACCGAGCCGACGATTTCGAACTGCGGATTCTCGGCGACGCCTTCATGGATACCGGCGGAGATTTCGTCATCGACGAACACACCAGCCAGACCCCGGATTTCGAGGAGCTTGCCGCCTTCAGGCAGCCTTTCGGCCAGATAGGTCAGTTGGTCCTTACCCATCTGCTTGAAATCCACCGCGATGCGCCAGGCGCATGGCTCGGTAACGATGCCGTCGAACGAGACGACGATGATGCCGGCGTCGCAGGCTTCCTTGACAGCGCCGTTGAGCGCGGTCGGCGAAGCGGCATTGACGACGATTGCGTCATAGCCCTCCAGGATCATGTTCTGAATCTGGGCGGCCTGTTCGGTAGCCTGGTTTTCGGCGGTGGTGAAGGCATCGGCCGCAGCGACGATACCAGCCTCCACAGCCGGCTTGGTGATCGTCTCCCAGCTCTGCAACATGGCCTGGCGCCATGAATTTCCGGCATAGTTGTTGGAGAGCGCAATACGCTTGGCCGCCGTGTCGGCCACGGTAGTGGACGTCATAGCGGTCGAGGTCAAAAGGATGGTGAGGCCAGTCAAAACAACGAGGTGTTTCATAGTGTTCTCCCTGGGCCTCATTATGACCGCCGGCCCGTGGCGGGCTGCGTCAGTGCCTCGATCTTGACGTCGAGCGTGCAACTTCGCCTCGGTATGCAATCAGCGAGGATGTCGGTAGTCAATTGTCTTTTATAGATAAAGCAAGAACAGTCGGCCGCGAAACCTGGACACTTGCTGTGTGCGGCCGCAGCTCACCTGGATAGTCTGATAGCAACGGCAGGCATTTCGGCTCGCCGGGCTTCTGCCGATATCCTAGACTGGCTGGATGGTGGACGACCTCGCCCGGCTTGTTGATCAAAGCGCGCTGGCCTCCCAAGGGCCCCTTGTGATCGCCGTCTACAATGGTGCCGGCCAGGTGGAGGAGGTCGCGCGCGGCAGGTGGCCCGACGGGAGATCGGTTCAGACGGCCGATCGCTTCTATGCAGCAAGCCTGGCAAAACAGATCACCGGCGCCGCCGCTGCAGTGTTGGTGCGCGAGGGCCGGCTTGATCCTGACTTGCCCGTCGCACACTATCTTCCGGACCTGCCCCCATGGGCTGAGGACATCACCGCACGCCATCTTGCCCACCATATCGCGGGCCTGCCGGCCGCCGGGGAAATCGAGCCAACCGAGGATGACTGGACCGAGGCACTTGCGCTGGCAGCCCTGCATCGGCTCCCCCAGCTCGGTTCGGCGCCCGGCACGGCCTATCGATATTCCAATCTCGGCTATGTCCTGTTGGCCCACGTCATCGCACGAGCTGCCGGTCATGCTTTCCCGCATTTTACCCAAACTCGGCTGTTCGAGCCGCTTGGCCTGGGTGACATGGGGTTTGCGGAGCGCGACATCCGCATCTTCCCCCAGACTGCCCTGATGGGGGCGAGCCTGCCACTTACGAGCGGCGATGGCGGGCTCTGGACGACAGCAGCGGCATTTTCGAAGTGGCTACACCATCAGAACCGCAACACACTCGGTATCGCTGATATTGTCACCGCGCCCGGCAGGCTGATCAGCGGTGATGTCGTGGACTACGGCTGGGGGCTGGGGCTGCGCCGTCACCATGGAGAAGCGCTCTATATTCACGGCGGCGAATGGACGGGCTGCACCGCCAAAGCAGTCCGCTGTCCAGCTACGGGCATCGCTATCACCGCCATGTCCAGCGGCGTCTCCGTGGAAGACCTGTCCGCCGTCGTCCAAGTTGTGCTGGAGGCATGGCCTGGTGGCTGAGGGGGCAGTCGAGCGCCGGGTAGGATGCCCCGCCCGGCGCCCAGGGTCAGCGCTTCAGAAGTGCCGCGAACTCGCGGATGTCGCTGACAAAGAATGCCGGGTCCTCCCAGGCCGCGAAATGGCCTGCTTTCTCCATGTCGTGGAACTGAACCACGTTGCCCGATGTCTGGCGATCGGCCCATTCTCGCGGCAGGCGCACGCCGCCTGGGATGGGCAGTTCGCTGGCCACCGCAACCGGAATGCCGGTGTTGGTGCCCATGATGGTCGGTGGCTGCATCATGTTCTGGCTATAGATCCGGAAGGATGAGGCGGCCGTCTCAGTCAGCCAGTAGATCATGATATTGGTGAGCAGTTCATCACGGCCAAAGCGCGCATCCGCTTCGTCGCCATGACCCATTCCGGCCATGAAGCTCATGATCCAGGCTGCAAGCCCCACCGGCGAGTCGTTCATAGCGAAGGCGATGCTTTGCGGCTTGGTTGCATGCACCAGATTGAAGGCGCCGTGTGCGAAGAACCACTGCTGGATGGCGCCGGCATAGGCCTGTTCCGGCGGGGTCAGGACGGTGAAATCCGTGGTGTGGTCGGGATAGCCCACGTCGGTCACGTGATAGCCGAGTAGCACGTCGGGATGGCGCTGGGCCAACGACATCGAGATGATGGAACCCCCATCGCCACCCGCAGCGATGAACTTTCCATACCCGAGCGTCTCAGTCATCAGACGGGCGAACAGATCGGCGACCTTGTCCATCGGCAGGGCGGTCTTGCCGGAAAAGCCGGTGCCGGGGATCGAGGGGACGACGACATGGAAATGCTCGGACAGCTGTGCGATCACGCGGTGGTAGCGATAAAACGAGTCCGGCCAACCATGCAGCAGCAGCAGCGGAACCGCGTCCGGGTTCTTTGAGGGCTGATGGACGAAATGCAGATCGATCTCGTCGATGCCGACTTTGAAGTTGGCAAAGGCGTTCAAAGTCGCCTCGGCCCGGCGCCAATCGTAGTTGTTGAGCCAATAGTCGGTCAGCCGTTTCATGTAGTAGAGATTGGTTCCCATGGACCAGCCTGCGTCGGCCGGCTCGTCCGGCCAGCGGGTATGCTCGAGGCGATACTTCAGGTCGGTAAGCTGGGCCTCTGGGATGGCGATTTCGAAAGCTGTCGGCGGGGTCATGACAGAGGTCTCCTGTGAGAAGGCGGGTCTGGTGAAGCCGCTGAGCAAAGCTGAGGCGGCGAGGGCATTGCTGAATTGACGGCGGGTCAGGGTCATGTCGTTCCTTTCACTTGGGGATGTGCATGGAAGCGGTCGAGGACGCGCAATCTCGCGTTGACGCGCAACGAATGTCGCGACGCCCTGGCGGTTGGTCGATTGCCTCAGATGGAAAGCCTGCCGCGCATGACGATGATGCCGGCGCCCGAAATTTCAGGCTCGGGGGCGAGGCCGACGCGCAGAACGCTGCGCCGCCCCATCCTGGTGCCTTGCTCGATCTCGATGGCGTTTGAGATCAGGCCCTCACGCGCCAGGTAGGCGGCGAGCGGGCCGGCCGCGGTGCCGGTTGCGGCGTCTTCCCACAGACCCACGGTGGGGTTGAAGAACCGTGCATAGGCGCGAACCGGCGCCGAGCTATCGAGGGCGTAGACGTAACACCCCTCCGCGGAAGCCGCGCTCAACACCTTGAGAAGCCCCTTGGCTGAAGGCTCGGCGCGATCCACCGTCGCAGCGTCGCGAAGGCGGACCAGCAGGTGCGCCACGCCAGTGTTGCCGACGCGCGGTGGCGGCTCGGAAACAACGTCCTCGGGGGCAAGACCCAACGCTGCCGTCAAGGGCGCCATATCCGTCAGTGCCGGTCCCAGCTTGAGCGCGGTTTGCTTCATGCGTCCAAAGATCCGCCCGTCCACCGGACGAAGCTCGATCGGCAGAACCTCACCGCCGATTTCCTGGCGGAACAGGCGAGGCACCTCGATCGGGCCCAGCTTGCCGTCCTCGGCCAGCCAAAGCCAGCCGCCCAGCGCATTGTGGCCGGCGCCCCCCACTTCCGCGCCGGCGGCGGTGAAGGATCTGAGCTTCAGATCGGCCCGATCGCTGCGCATGATAAAGGTGGTTTCGGCCTGATTGAATTCGCCGGCGATCCGGCGCATCTGGGCTTCGGAAAGCCCATCGGCGCCCTCGACGACCGCCAACGGATTGCCGCTCAATGGCGTGTCGGCAAACACGTCGATGAGTCCGGCGACCAAGGTTGCACTGCTCGATTGCGGGGACACGGCAGAACTCCTATCCTTCTGACGAGACCGACTGTGCATCAGGGCACTTCGGTCGCAAAACGCGCATTCCTTGCCCATATGACAAGGGAAACTAATCATTCGTCCTTCGCTTGAATCCCTCCGCATACTCGAGATGTGTGTCAGCGTTGGCAGCTTTGCCGGCGCGGCGGATCGCCTGGCGCTCACCCCGGCCGCGGTGAGCCTGCGTATTCGCTCGCTCGAAGCCGAACTAGGCCAACCGCTGTTCGACCGGGTTGGGCGGAGGGTGATCCCAACGCCCGGCGCCGTGACATTGGCGAGCCGCGTCCGGCAGGGGTTGGATGGCATTAGCGATGCGCTCGACGCGTTTCAGACAGCGACAGCGCCCTTGCGGGTAACGGTGCCGCCGACATTCGCCTCGCGGTGGCTGGCGCCGCGACTGTCCTCCTATCGCTCGCCCGGCGGCGGCGCCATCGAACTCGACATATCGTCGGACGTGCGGGATCCCTCTGCCTTTGATGTCGCAATCCGTACGGGTCGGGGCGGATGGGATGGCCTTGACGAATGCCCCCTGACGCCGGTCGACGTCACGCCGATGGTAGCGCCGACCCTCCTTGGCGCCCGGACGCTCGCGGTGCCGGAGGACCTCACCAATTTCGATCTCCTGCCGCATCCCGATTGGGGCAAGTGGTTTGCTCGGGCCGAGCGGCCCATGCCCGATGGTCTGCACTTTGTTGGGGTCGATTACTCGATCTTTGAACTGATCGCCAACGCGGCGGTGGCCGGTCTGGGCGTGGCCTTGCTATCGCCGACGCTCTTCCGGCCGCTCTTGGATAGTGGCCAACTGCTTGCGCCTCTGGCCACGGTGTTAAAGGGCCCCGATTGGTACTTCGCGCTAATCCGCGAGGGCGATAGGCGTCCGGCCTCCCGAAGCTTCTGTGACTGGCTTTGCGATCAGGCTCGCCAGTCGCCCGATTGATCGGGAGGGCGGCTCGTCGCGCCTACCTCTCGGGGCTAACGGTCCATGATGATCCCGGCAAGTGTGCGAAGCGCCGTGCGCAAGGCGGATTCGGGAATGCTCGCATAGCCGAGCAGCAGGGTGCTCTCGTCAGGTGCTGCGCCGAGATAGTGTCGGCGCATGAAGCTCAAGCCCATGTCGCGCCTGGTGGCACTCTCGATAATCGCCGCTTCGTCGAGGCGCCGGGGGAAGCGTACGGTTGCGTGCAGCCCGGCCGAGATACCCCCGACCTCGGCCTCAGGCAACTCCGTCTCCAGGAGGGCGAGGAGGGTCTCGCGGCGGTCGCGATAGACGGCACGCATCCTGCGCAGGTGGCGATCATAGTCGCCGCTGGTGATGAAATGGGCGAGAGCGAATTGGTCGATGCGACCGCGCCCGCAGTCCATCAGCCGCAATTCCTCCTCCAGCGTCTGCAGCCAATCGGGGGGCACCACCACCCAACCCAGCCGCAGGGCCGGGGCAAGGGTCTTGCTCGTCGTGCCGGCATAGACCACGTGATTGGGCGCCAGGCCCTGCAATGCACCGATCGGCGCGCGGTCGTAGCGGAACTCGGCATCGTAATCATCTTCGAGGGCCACGGCATTGCGGTCCCGCAGCCAGCTCGCGAGCGCCAGGCGACGCCCGCCACTCATCACGACGCCGGTTGGAGATTGGTGCGCGGGCGTCAGCAGCACCGCCTGCGCCTCGCTATTGCGGAGTGCGGCAACGTCGATGCCGTTTTCATCGACAGGGATGGGAATGAGTTTTAGTCCGGCCGCCAGCCAGATCTCCCGATCATGATAGCCCGGGTCCTCAACCGCTAGTGCCTTGACGCCACGGCGCTGCAGCGCCCGCGCCATGGAGGTCCGGGCCTGCTCGAAGCCGCTGGTGATCAGGATCTGGCGCGGATCGGCGGTGACACCCCGCACGCGCCCGAGATAATTCGCCAGCGCAAGGCGCAGCGGCAGGACGCCGTAGCGTTGCCCGTAGCCGAAATCGTCCGATGTCATTGCCTTGAGGGCGGCCTCGAGCGCTTTCAGCCAGCGCGCCGAGGGAAAGCTCGAGAGGTCCGGGCTGCCGGGCCGGAAGTCGTAGCGGAAGTTGACGCTCGATATGCCCTCGGGGGGGAGGTCGTGGACCGGCTGTCCCGGCGCCGTATCCGCCACGCGCGGCGCCGCGCCCTGGCGCAAGGCAAGGTAACCCTCGGCTGCGAGCTGGGCATAGGCCTCCATCACCAGGGGTCGCGAAATGCCCAGATCGCGGGCGAGGTCGCGGGTCGACGGCACCTCGCTCCCCGGCCGCAACGTGCCGCCCCGGATGGCATCGCGCAGTTGCTTTTCGACCTGCGCCTGCATGGAGGCGCGCGCCTCGCGGTCCACGCTGATCAGCAGCTCGGTGTCTCGACTGGACAAGTGTTTCCGCCCCAACTGGTCATTAAACGCCTGACCAGTTTGCCATAGCTTTGGCCCTGCCCGCTAGGGGCGTCGCATTCAGTCAAACCGTTGGAGAAGCAAAGATGGCTATCGCCGATTTGGCCCCAGTGGGCCGCAGTTCCGCGCAGTTCCCCCTTATCAGGGGTTTCCGTGCCATTGTCCGGTGGGTCGCCGCCCGCCGGGTAGCGCGCGCCAAGAAGCAGGCATTGCTGGACCTCCTGTTTGCGCCCGAGCACTTGCTCCGCGACGTCGGCATTACCCGCGAGCAACTGATCCAGGAGATCGAAAGTCAAGCCAGGGCTGCCACGCTTCGATAGTCGCTCCGATCCCAAGGAGAAATGAAATGCCCAGGCAAATCCTGTTCGTTCAAGGTGGCGGCGAAGGCACGCATGATGCATGGGACGACAAGCTCGTCCACAGCCTCGAGACCGAGCTCGGCCCGAACTATACCGTCCGCTACCCGCCTATGCCGAACGAAGGCGACCCGAACTACCCGACCTGGAAGGCCGTCTTGTTCAGCCAGTTCGAGGCGCTGGACGACAATGCGATCCTTGTCGGTCATTCCATCGGCGGCACATTTCTCATCCACGCCGTGGCCGAGCATCGGCCGCAGCGAAAGTGGGGAGCGATCATGCTGATCGCGCCACCCTTCTTCGGCGAGGGTGGCTGGCCGGCCGAAGGAACCGACCTGGTGGCCAAGCTTGCAGACGAGCTCCGCGCCGATGTCCCCGTGTTCCTCTACCATGGTGCTGCGGACAGTGAAGTCCCGCCTGGGCACATGAAGCTCTACGCCGAGGCTATTCCGCACGCGACGACCCGGATCCTGCCGGATCAAGACCACCAACTCAATAACGACCTGAGTGCCGTCGCCCTCGATATCCGCGGCGAACTTGCCACCACGCCCTAATGATGATGTCGCTGGGTGCCCAGGCCGCCAATGACGTGCTGATCTACGTAGTCGGCCTCGCGGCGTCTCTGAGCTCCGGAGCGCTCCTGCAGAACTTCGGATGGCAGTTGATGAACCTCACGCTGCTCCCCTGGCTCCTGGCAACCTTCATCGCATGGGCCTGGCTTGGGCGTGCGTCGCGGGTACCGGCCCAAAAAGTGGGTACGTCGACATAGCGGCGGGCCAAACCGGCCGTGACGCGAGCGTTTCCCGCAGCTCAGCGCGGCAGCATGACCCGCACTCGGCCGGCGATCTCCGCGATGATGTCGTCCACCGTGTGCGTCGCGTTGATCGTGGCTGCCATGCCCACGAACATGATGGCCGAGATGATCTGCGCGAACGTGGCCGCGTCGCTGCCCTCTATCCGCCCATCGCGGCCGAGGACGGCGGCAACGGCCGCCTCTGTCTTGAGCGTAAGCATGAGGGCGTCCCGGTGATGCGGCTCCTGGGGGTCGCCGAAGACCAGCTCACGCAGATAGGTCCGTCCGTTCTCGACATGGGTGCGGTTGCATTCCACAACCGGGCGAATGATGGCCAGCACTGCCTCGAGCACATCGGTGGTGCTCTCCGCGGCTGCCATGCCTTCCTCGAGGGCGGCGACATAGCCGGAATTCTGAACCAGCAGCAGCAGCTCGCTCTTGCTCCTGGCGTAGAGGAAGAGCGTACCGGTGCCGATATCGGCCTTGTCGGCGATCTGCTGCGTGGTGACCGCATCGACACCATAGGCGTCGAAGAGTTCACGCGCCGCGGCGATGATACGTTCCAGCTTGTCCCGCTTGTTGCGCTCGCGGCGTCCGATCGGCTGCGGGCTTTGTGGCATTGCTTGTCCTTTTCGAGTCACCCACTACTCCTGATAATGGGGAAGGATAGCGCCGTCCTGCACAAAGGTCAGTGCCTCCGAGACCTGGTAAGCGTGGGCCGCAAAGGCGAACCGGGCCAGCCTGGTCGACAGGCTAGCAAGGCGGCTGCTCTTGAGGAAGGCCTCCTGTTCCGCTTCGTCGGCAAAGCCCAGCATGAGCGAGGCATGGAACCGCTGATCGGCCGGATTGTCGTGGGCAACATTGGGTGTGTTCAACAGTCCCTTGCTCCAGGGCAGGAAGGACTGGGTTCTGAGTTCCTTTAGGGCGCCGATCTCGGCTAGGGCTGGCGCAAACTCGTCATCGATGAATTTCCGGAAGCTCCGTCCGCCGACCCCATCGCGGCGCCGGAGATAGACCAGCACCCGCGTTCCCACCCGCTCGCCGGGCCGCGCAACGTCGT
>JAKFDU010000002.1:0-2573 GCA_036675975.1 Devosia sp.
GCTCCGAATGCGGGAAATGCACCGGGCATGCGTCAAGCATGCCGGCAATTTGCTGCGAGATTGCTGGCGGATTGCTTGCTGCCAGCTGCTGATTTTGATCTTGCATACGTATTCAAAATTTGCCAGAGTTTTTTGGCAAGATCGGTCTCGGCCATTGGTCGGGGCAGTCTCGATGGTCGGGACGATACGGACCGTGATGAATAAAGTTATCTCCGCTGCCGTCGATATGGAGCGCGCCGTCACGGTGCCGCTGCCGCTATTGCTGCTGCCGGGCACGGCCTGCGACGCGCGGCTGTTCGAGCCAATGCTGCGCCGCTTGGCAGTGCCCATCACCACCGTGATCGATATGGGCGGCGAAGTATCCGCCGCGACCCTGGCCGCTCGCATCCTGCGGGAGGCGCCGGAGCGGTTTTCGCTGCTTGGGTTTTCGTTGGGCGGCATCGTAGCGCTTGAAATGATCGCCCAGGCGCCAGAGCGCATTGCCCGACTGGCGCTGATCGACACGACGCCCCGTCCGGACCCGGAGGCCAATGCCGAAAAGCGCCGGGCCGCCGTTGCCAGGGCGCGGGCAGGGGGCATGGAGGGTTACATCGCCGAGGCCTGGACCAGCCTCGTAGCGCCGCTCAATGCGGACAATGCCGAACTGCAGGCGCTGATCACTGCCATGGCGTACGATGCCGGCCCCGGTGCTCTGGCGAGCCAATCAGAAGTCGCCATCCATCGCCCTGACAGCAGGCCGAGGTTGGGCGATGTCGCCGTGCCGACGCTGATCCTGGCCGGCGAGGCCGAACAGGTCTGCCCACTCGAGGCACATGCCGAACTGGCCCAGGGCATTGCCGGCGCCCGTTACTTTACCATTCCCGATGCCGGGCACTTTGCCCCGCTTGAAAATCCCGCCGCAGTGGCGCGCCATATACGCGAGTGGCTGGACTGGACCGATATTCATCACGCCAATCGGCAGACGACCAAGGAGCAATCATGAGCGACAACGAGACTAACCCCAAAGCCAAGGGCGGCTCTCCGTCTCTCCGCAACTCGGAGAACGTGCTGCAGGTCGAGCGTCGCGACTATCCCGATCTGGCGCCAAACGACCGCCCGCGCAGCCAGTCGTTGGAAGGCTTCGACGACATCTATACCGATATCGTCGACTACATCATCCGCTGCACCCACAAGATCTGGGACGAGCGTGATATCGGGCTGATCTATACGCACTACACCCACAACTGCGTGCTCTATGGCACGACAGGCACCATCTACAATCGCGAGGACGTGGTCCGCGATACCATCCAGCGCCTGGTCTCGTTTCCCGAGCGGCGCGGCATGGGTACGCAGGTGATCTGGAACGGCAATGACCAGGACGGCTTCTATACCAGCCACCTAGTCACCGGCTCGGGTCGCCACACCCAATATGGCCATCTTGGCCAGCCGACGTTCAAGCCCTTCGTCAGTCGGACGATCGCCGACTGCATGATCCATCGCAACAAGATCTATCGCGAATGGGTCGTGGCCGACCAGATGGCCATTATCAAGCAGCTCGGACTCGACCCGAACCATTTCGCAGCGCGCACCGCCAAGACCAAGTTCGATGCTGGCCTGACCTCGCTCGATATCGGCGAGAACCGACGCTTCCTCGGCCAGACGCCACCAGCGGAAAGGGCCGATACTTCGCTAGCCCACAACGATGTGGAAGCGCAGACCATCGAAATGCTGCACGAAGTGTTCACCAAGCGCATGTTCGGCCGCATCGCTCAGGATTACGCGCCCAATGCGCAGTATCACGGTCCGCTGATGAGGGAACTCTATGGCGTCGCCGCCATCATCCACCAGCATCTGGGCCTGATCGGTTCGCTGCCTGATGCCTCCTACGAGGTCCAGCACGTGGCGTCTAACGCGTGCGACGAAGGCGGCACCAAGGTCGCCGTGCGCTGGATCATGGAGGGTCACCACCTCGGCTACGGCATCCTCAACGAATTGGGCGATCCGACCGGCAAGCGCGTCCAGGTCATGGGCATGAGCCATTATCACTGGAAGGACGGCAAGATCGTCGACGAATGGAACGTGTATGACGAGCTGAGCCTGCTGGTGCAGGTCAAGCTCGGCCAACTTGCCGAAGCCGCATAGCTCATCGCTGAAGGGCCGGCGGCCACAGCAGCTGGCCCTTCACATGTGCCAAATGGGATGCATGGGCTCGGAGCCGCCTACTTCCACCGTCTCGCACCGCTCCAGCGATGCCGAAACCGTCGATAACGGCAGCTTCTAGGACACCGCGAATGGGGCGTAGGGTCTGGAATGGGGCGCTTCGCCGACGCGGTGTTTTGATCGCCAGCGAAGGCTCATCGTCAGATCTCAGTGGCTTCCGCCAACGACAGTGCGTCGTCGACATCAACGCCCAGGTACCGAACGGTGTTTTCGATCTTGCTGTGCCCAAGCAGTAGCTGGACCGCCCTCAGGTTGCCGGTCGCTTTGTAGATGAGCGACGCCTTGGTCCGGCGGAGCGAGTGGGTGCCGTACTCTTCTGGTCGCAGACCAATGGCGATGACCCACTCATCGACCAGCCGGGCATATTGGCGTGT
>JAKFDU010000003.1:0-9674 GCA_036675975.1 Devosia sp.
GCTCGACAACAGCAAGGCGCGGCAGGCGCTGAACTGGGAGCCGAACTACGACGCCATAGGTCTTGTTGATGCAGCCTTCGCCTACCAAAGGGCCGCGGATGATCCGCGAAAGGTCTGGTACGTGGGCTGAAGCAACCGGGGTCCGATAACGGACAAAAGTCACATAGGGAGGACGCTATGAAGAAGACTATGCTTGCCTTGGCCGGACTTGCCATCGTTGGAGCGCTTTCCGGCAGCGCTTATGCCCAGGACAAGAAGATCCTGGCAGTCGTGGTGAAGGGGTTGGACAACCCGTTCTTCACGGTCATGGGACAGGGCTGTGCCGACTGGAATACAGCCCATGCCGACAGTGAGTATGAGTGCCTCTATACCGGCCCGGCCCTTAGCTCGGACGAAGCCGGCGAGGTCCAGATCGTACAGGATCTGATCAGCCGCGGCGTCGCTGGCATTGCCATCTCGCCGTCCAACGCCCCGGCCATGGCCAATATGCTGCGCACCGCGGCACCGACCATGCCGATCATCACTGTCGACGCCGACCTGCTGCCGGCTGACGCAGATCTGCGCAAGACCTATTTCGGCACCAACAATTACGACATGGGTGTCGGCATGGCCAATGAGCTGATGAAGCTCAAGCCGGAAGGCGGTACAGTGTGCCTGCAGCTCGGCAACGTCGCGGCTGCCAATATCAACGAACGTGCCGCGGGCTTCCGCGACACCATTGCCGGCACCAAGGGCATCGAGCGTTTGGCCGATACCAATGGCTGGACCGAAATCGAAGGTTGCCCAGTCTTCACCAACGACGATATCCCGACGGCCAACCAGCAGATGGCCGACGTGTTTACCGCCAATCCGGACCTGACCGCCTTCATTCTCGTCGGTGGCTGGGCTCAGTTTGGCCCTCAGGCTTATGCGCAGAATACCGACCAGGTCATGGATCGTCTCAAGAGCAAGGACTTGATCATCATTGCCGGCGACACGCTGCCGCCGCAGGTTCAGGCCTTCAACGAGGGACGCAGCCACTTCCAGATCGGCCAGCGGCCATACCAGATGGGCAATGAAGCGCCCGATATCCTGATCACCCTCATCGAGGGCGGCACGGTTGAAGATCCCAAGTTCACGGGCCTTGATCTGTGCACGCTGGAAGACCCGGGCATCTGCGCCCCATAGTCTCCTCCCGCGACCGGTGGACGCGTTTCGATGCGTCCACCACCCGCCTTTTGCGCGCAAGTCATTGCGCCCACATGCTGTTCCTGGCGCGAATCTGCTGGCGGCCCGCGGCAATCGGCGTGCGGCATAGAAGACTTGATTGAAAGACGCGCAAAACATGGCTGACAGGGCATCGGCAAAAAAGACCGGCAATGGCACCAAGGAACAGCGCCGGCGCATCACGATGACCGATGTCGCCAAAGCTGCCGGTTGCTCCCAGGCAACGGTGTCTTTTGTGCTCAATCGCACCCCGGGCATGAAGCTGTCGCAGCAAACTCGCGACCGTGTTGTCGAGGCCGCCCGCAACCTGGGTTACGTGTCCCCGATTTTCCCCGGCCGGACCGCCAGTTCCACCGCTCTTGTGCAGCCAATAGACGGAATCATCGGTTTCGCCGTCGATCAGCTGGCCACCAGTCCCGAAGCCGTGGTGGCGATCGAAGGCGTGCGCCAGGCCTCGTGGAACGCCGGCAATATCGTGCTCGTGGCGCAGACCCTGTGCGATGCCGAAATGGAGCCGCGGACGCTCCGGGCGCTGACCGGGGCGGGCGTATCTGCCTTGATCTACATGGCCATCTTCACGCGCGAAATCGTCGCTCCGGCCTATCTGTCGGAGCTGGATATCCCTGTCGTGCTGCTGAACTGCTATACCGCCGATCAGGCTTTCCCGGCCGTGGTGCCGAGCGAGATTGTCGGCGGCCAGATGTCGACGCGCCACCTTATCGACCAGGGACACCGGCGCATTGCCACCATCACTGGCGAGCCCTGGATGGAGGCGGCCGAACACCGTCTCAAGGGTTACCGCCGCGCCCTGGCGACGGCCGACATCCCCTTCGATCCCGACCTGGTAGTCGAGGGTGACTGGTCGGCCGGCGCGGGTTATCGGGCAACGGTGCAACTGCTGGCGCTGCCGGACCGGCCCACCGCCATCTTCTGCCAGAACGACCGCACCGCCATCGGCTGCTACGAGGCGCTGAAGGACGCCGGACTTTCCATCCCCGAAGACATGTCGGTGGTCGGCTATGACGACGAGGAAATCGCTCGCCATATGCATCCGCCCCTGACCACCTCCATTCTCCCCCATCGGGCTATGGGCATGTGGGCCGTCGAGCAACTCTCCGCCCCGGCAAGCGAATCCAAGCGCTATCCGATCACCAAGCTTGAATGCCCGCTGGTCGAGCGCGCCTCGGTCGGTCCGCCGCGCCGTTAGGCGCTGGCAATCCGTTGCCGCTGCACGGCTTTCGTCAGAAATCACATCTTTTTAGCGCGAATACTCATTTACGGGACCGCGCCGCGGAACGACACAGTAAGGAGGGAAAGTGGGCGCCGTCGCCGCAGGGCGATACGCGTTCGGGAGGAGAGCGACGATGAAGATCGGTGTGAATACCTTTGTGTGGACTTCGCCGTTCACCACCAGGGATTTCGGCCTGATGGCCAAGATCAAGTCCATGGGTTTCGACATTATCGAGATCGCGGTGGAAGATGCATCGCTCATCGACGTGCCGCTGTTGCGGAAAACGGCCGAGGACGAAGGCCTGTCCATCACGATCTGCGGCGCCTTTGGGACGACACGCGATATCTCGAGCGATGATCCGGCAATCAGGCGAAACGGCGCGGCCTACATCGCCGAATGCATCCGGCTGACGGAGGCGGTGGGAAGCTCGCTATTTGCCGGCCCCGTCTACTCGGCGGTCGGCAAGACGCGCATGGTATCCGCCGACCAGAAGGCCCGCGAGCGCGCCTGGTGTGTGGAGAATTTGCGGGACTTGGGCAAGATTGCCGGCGATGCCGGGGTGACCATCGGCATCGAGCCGCTCAACCGCTTCGAGACCGACATGATCAACTTGGTGGAGCAGGCTATCGCTCTGATCCACGAAGTCGGACAGCCCGCCTACAAGGTGCATATCGACACCTTCCACGCCAATATCGAGGAAAAAAGCATACCCGACGCGATCCGCATGGCGGGCGACCTGTTGGGGCACTTCCACGCCTGCGAGAACGATCGTGGCACCCCCGGAAGCGGTCACATCGACTGGATCGGTGTCCGCGATGCCCTGCGAGAGATCGGCTATGCCGGGCCCGTCGTCATCGAGTCCTTTACCCCGGGAATTGTGGAGATTGCCAAGGCCGCGGCCATCTGGCGGCCGCTGGCGCCATCCCAGGACGAACTGGCGCGCGAAGGCGCTCGCTTCCTGCGCGAACTGCTTGACTAGCTCGCCCGGCATGCATGGGCAATGCCGCGAACTTGCGTATAGTGCCCCTGATCCGAGGCTCCTATTGAGCACGGTCATGCGCAGGAGGGGCGATGGTCGGCGAGCTCAATGTAGCGGTCATTGTCGAGACGTCTAACAGCTATGCGCGCGGCATCCTCCGGGGTATCCATGACTATGCCAAGAGCCGCCGATGGACGCTGTATCTGACCGAGCATGGCCGGCACGAAATCGACGAATCCTTTGCCGGCGACTGGAAATTCGACGGCATCATCGCGCGGATCGAAACCGACCGGATGGCGCGGATCGTCACGGCCATGGATGTACCAACCGTGGATGTGAGCGCGGCCCGGCTGGTGCAGGGCATTCCGTGGGTAGAGACCGACGACGAAGCCATTACGCGGCTGGCACTGGAGCACCTGCGCGATTGCGGGCTGCAGAATTTCGCGTTCTTCGGCGATCCGTTCTACAACTGGTCGATCTGGCGACAGCGGGCCTTCGAGCGAATTCTCGGCCGTTCCGACCTCGTCAGGTCGCGCATCTTCAACCTGCCTGCCCGCACGGAGCCGCGCGTGCGCTGGTGGACGCAGCGCGAGGCCATCCGCGCCTGGCTGGACAGCCTGCCCAAGCCCGTCGGCATCTTCGCCTGCTATGATGGCTGCGGCCAGCAGTTGCTCGAAATTTGCCGCTACTATGAAATAGCCGTGCCCAGCGACGTCGCCATCATCGGCGTCGATAACGACGAACTGCTGTGTGAGATCACCACTCCCAGCATGTCCAGTGTCGTCCCCAATGCGTTCCGTACCGGCGTTTATGCCGCCGAAATCCTCGATCGCCTGCTGCGCGGGGAAAAGCTGTCTGGCCGCAAGCACTCCATCGAACCGCTTGGCGTGCGCAAGCGGGTGTCGACCGACGTTCTTGCCGTGGATGACCGGCATGTTGCCGAGGCCGTGGCCTTCATCCGCAACAATGCCCACAGGAATATCGGCGTCGAGGATCTGCTGGGCTCCATTCCCCTGTCTCGCCGGGTGCTCGAGGCTCGGTTCCGCAAGGCCCTCAACCGTACGCCGCACCAGGAAATCCTGCGCGTGAGGACCAACGCGGTGCGTGAACTGCTGCTCGAAACCGATATGTCCCTGTCCGAGATCAGCGAGGCCATCGGCATCGAGCATCCCGAATATCTCAGTGTGTTTTTCAAGAAGGAAACGGGTCTGACACCGCGCGAATACCGCGACCAGGCGCGAGCGCGATCGGTCCCCAAGATGGCCAACTGAGGCATCTGGCCCGGCAGCGAACGGGAAATATCTCAGAAATCTCGCGCGAATGCTCATGGCCATGCCCGGCGTGGCGGCAATACTTGTCGCACCAACAGGGGAGGTGATCATGGACAGGGCGCGCGTGGGATTGATCGGGCTCGGTTTCGGAGCGGAGTTCATTCCGATCTACCAGGCCCACCCGAAGGCCGAGGTCGCCGCCATCTGTCAGCGGTCACAGACCAAGCTCGACGAAATCGGCGACAAGTTCGGCATCGCGGCCCGCTACACCGACTTTCGTGACGTGTTGACGGACCCCAATGTGGACTTTGTCCATATCAACAGTCCCATTCCCGACCATGCCCCGCAGACCATCGCTGCGCTCAAGGCCGGCAAGCACGTCATGTGCACAGTGCCCATGGCGACCACTCTGGAAGAGGCGGGTGAAATTGTCGGCCTCGTTCGAGAAACCGGCCTCAAATACATGATGGCCGAAACGGTGGTCTATAGCCGCGAATACCTGTTCATCAAGGAGCTCTACGACAAGGGCGAGCTCGGCCGTATCCAGTATATGCAGGCGTCGCATCCCCAGGATATGGAGGGCTGGCCCGATTATTGGAAAGACATGGTGCCCATGCACTATGCGACCCATGTCGTCAGCCCGCTGATGGCGATGGTCGATGGCATGGCCGACTATGTCAGCTGCTTTGGCTCAGGCGCGGTCAATGACGAGATCGCCCGCCGCTCGGGTTCGAGCTTTGCAGTGGAATCCTGCCACATCAAGATTAAGGATTCCGACCTGGCCGCCCACGTCTGGCGCTTCCTCTGGGACACGGCGCGGCAGTATCGCGAAAGCATCGACGTCTACGGCTCGAAGAAATCCTTCGAATGGGAACTGATGACCGGCGAGCGTCCCGTGCTGCACACTGCAAAGCGTCCCGAGCATGAGATTGCCGAGCGCGTCGAGGTGCCCGACTATGCTCACCTGTTGCCCCAGGAAATCCGGAAATTCACCCGCGCCATCGTCGATGAGGATCACCTGTCCTTCATCCAGGGCGGCGGGCATGGTGGCTCGCACCCACACATGGTCAATGAGTTCGTCAACGCTCTGCTTGAAAACCGTGATCCGTTCCCCAATGTCGAGCAATCGGCCAATTGGACATCGGTGGGCATCTGCGCCCACCAATCGGCTCTCAAGGGCGGCGAGATCGTCAAGGTGCCCGATTTTGGCAAACGCTGAGCGCAAGGCGTTCTGTGCGGCCGGATAGGCCTACCGCGCTCCAGCGATCAGTTCGGCCAGATAACGGCCGGTCAGTGAATAGGGCACGCCCAGGTCGCGCACGCTGTCCATATGGTTGCGGTTGACCACGATGCGCTGCGACACGTCCAGTCCCTGGTCGGACAGCTTGTGCGCGAAGGTATTGGCCTGCTCGTGGAACGGCGGGGTCTCCTTGGCCCCGACGATCACCATCACGTTGGTGCTGGCGTCATACTGCTTCTTCATCGGCGTAAACGCCGCTACTTCGTCATTAGTGAGGGCGATCTCGTCCTTGAGAAATGACTTCTGCAACGGCTTGAGGTCATAGAGGCCGCCCAGCAGCAGCGCCGAGCGCACGCGGCTGGGGCCACGATCATGCTGGAACAGCGTCGTTGCCAGATGCGCGCCCGCCGAGTGGCCGCTGATGGTCAGCTGTTCGGGATCGCCGCCATATTGGGCAATGTTATCCAGCACCCACTGCTTGGCGCGGCGAACCTGGTCCACCAGCGTGGCCATCCGCACGGTGGGCATTAGTGCATAGTCGACGATAACGGCGATGGCCCCGGCGGCAACCACCGTATCGGCCACCAGCGAGTAGTCGCTCTTGGAAAAGGCTCGCCAATAGCCGCCATGGATGAACATGTGCACAGGGCAGGGCGCCCCTGTCTTATCAGGGAAGAACAGGTCGACGGCTTCGGAAGGACCATCGCCATAGGCGATATCGGCCTTCATCGACACGGCAGAGCGTGTGGCGGCGCTGCGAGCGACGATGTCGGCAACGATATCGTCGAAATTGGAAACATGCCCACGTATTCGAAATGCGTCGGTTTCCATGGCTTCTGCCTTCCTAGAAACTGGTGGCGATGTATTTCGCCTCCATGAACTCGGCTATGCCGTGGTGCTGTCCACCTTCACGCCCAAGTCCGCTTTGCTTCACGCCGCCAAATGGCGCGGCCGGGTCTGACACCAGGCCGCGATTGAGCCCAATCATGCCCGCCTCCACCGCCCCGGCCACACGCATGCCCTTGGAGAGGTCGCGCGTGAAGATGTATGCCGCCAGCCCATATTCGGTGTTGTTGGCGCGCGCGATCACCTCCGCCTCATCCTCGAAGCGATAGATCGGCGCCACCGGACCGAAGATTTCCTCGGCAGCCATTTCAGCACTGTCGGAGGCATTGGTCATCACCGTCGGCGGATAATAGAAGCCCGGCCGATTGGGACGAGCGCCGCCGGTAACAACCTTGGCGCCCTTGGCGATGGCGTCTTCGACAAGCCGCTCGATCTTGTCGACCGCCTTGCGGGTAATCATCGGCCCGCATTCGGTTTCGGCCTCGGCTCCCGGCCCGACGCGCAAAGCTTCCATGCGTCCTGTCAGGCCGGCAACGAAGGCGTCATGGATGCCCGACTGGACGTAGAGTCGATTGGCCGCGGTGCAGGCTTCGCCGGCATTGCGCATCTTGGCGATCATTGCTCCGTCGAGCGCCGCATCGAGATTGGCATCATCAAACACGATGAAAGGTGCGTTGCCGCCAAGTTCCATGGCGCAGGAAATGACGTGTTTTGCCGCCTCAGCCAGCAGGGCGCGACCAACGCCGGTCGACCCGGTGAAGGACAGCTTGCGCACGCGCGGGTCGGCCATGATGGCCGAAGTCAGCGGGCCGGGCGTGGTGGTGGTCAGCACGTTGACCACACCCGGTGGCACGCCGGCCTCTTCGTAGATTGCGGCCAGCGCATATGCGGTCAGCGGCGTTTCGGAGGCCGGCTTGAGGATGACCGTGCAGCCGGCGGCGAGGGCAGGTGCGATCTTGCGCGTCGCCATCGCCGCGGGGAAATTCCACGGCGTGATCATCAGACAGATGCCGATGGGCTGATAGTCCACCACGATTCGATTGGTGCCGGCAGGTGCCGTGCCGAATTCGCCGGTGATGCGCACCGCCTCTTCGGCATTCCAGCGGAAGAACTCGGCGGCATAGGCGACCTCGCCACGGGCGTCACGCAGGGCCTTGCCATTTTCGAGCGAGATCAGCGTGGCGAGCATCTCCGCCCGCTCGGTCATCAGCTCAAAACAGCGGCGCAGGATTTCCGAGCGCTTGCGCGGAGCCGTATCACGCCAGCCCGGAGCGGCCTTCGCGGCCGCTTCGACCGCAGCGCTCGCATCGGTCAGCGTTGCATCCGGGACTGAGGTCAGCACGGCTTCCGTCGAAGGGTCGACGATGTCAATACTGCCGCCGCCGCTGGCGGGTAGCCATTGTCCGCCGATGTAAAGGCCCCGCGAGGCTGCTTTGAGGTCTGGGGTGTCAGTCATTGCCATGGTCCAGTCATGCCGCTGCGCCGGCCATGTCGCCATCATAGGCGGCGCGGAGCAGTGTCTTCATGCCCTCGATGTCGAAGGGCCGGGGGTTGTTCTTGATGAGGCGGTCAATGCCGAGGGCCTGTTCGGCCGTCCAGTCGAGCTTGTCCTCGGCGAGGCCGAGCTTGGCCAGCGTCGGAGGGATGCCAATGGTGCCGAACAACCTGCGAACCGTGTCGATGGCGCCCTGCGCCCGTTCCCCGATATTGCCGCCCTCCACACCGAGGGCCGTACCGATGTCGGCCATCTCGGGCAGACTTGATGATCGGTTGTAAGCCATCACGTAGGGCAGGACGCACGCCACGCCGAGGCCATGAGCTGTGTGGGTGAGGGCGCCAACGGGGTATTGAATGGCGTGAGCCGCCGCGGTTCCGGCTGTGCCGAAGGCGCAGCCTGCGGCCATCGCGGCAAGCATGACATCGGCGCGGGCATCGGCGTTGCCGCCATCCTTGACCGATGTTTCGAGGCTGCGGCCCAGCAGGCGCATGGCAAGCAGGGCGTAGTGATCGGTGAGAGCGCTCTTGCCGATAAAGACGTGCTGCTGGGGGAGCATCGCTTCGCCCTGGCGGCGCACGGCCGTGAAGGCCTCGATGGCATGGGTAAGCGCGTCGGCTCCCGCAATGGCGGTGAGACCGGGCGGGCAGGTCAGGGTGAGCTCGGGGTCGCAGATCGCAGCGGTGGCGATCAGGTGCGGGCTGGATATGCCGACCTTGAGCGTTCGTACGGGATCGGAAATGACCGCCACGGGCGTTACTTCCGAGCCGGTCCCTGCAGTTGTGGGCACGGCAATGATTGGCAGTACCGCTCCAGGCACTTTGAACTCGCCATAATAGTCCGAGAGCGTCCCGCCATGCGTCAGCAGCAGGGAGGCGCATTTGGCCATGTCGAGGCACGAACCGCCCCCTATGCCGATCACCATATCGGGCGCAAAGGATCGTGCCGCCTCGACACAGGCGCCGACGGTGTCGCTCGGAACGTCAGGCAGAACCCCGTCCTGGACCAGCACTTCGACCCCTGAAGCCCGTAGATCCGCCATCATTTCTGCAAAGCTGAGCGTCGCGGCAAAACGCTCATCGGTGCAAACCAGCGCACGCATGCCGGACTTGGACGCGACAACGCCAAGTGCCCGGCGTTGACCGCTGCCAAACAAAATTTCGCGCGGCAGCCTGAGCGCGCCAAACAGCCCCATGGTACAGCTCCTCCACCCACCAAGCCCTATCTCGTTAATCAGATCGTATAGGATATACTATTGTAGGCTCGCCACCATCATGCTAGATGACAGCCCATGTCAAGTGGCGAGCGGCGGTGATGAAATCGATAGTGATCAACCCTCCGGGAGAGACGCCTGCGGGCCTTCCGCGGCCGAACAGTCTGGCCGGCAGCGTCTATGACGCCATCTT
>JAKFDU010000004.1:0-21749 GCA_036675975.1 Devosia sp.
GAGGAGACCGCCTTGGCCTTCGCTGTGGACGCCGTCCACGCCGCGGTGACCAACCATGTTGGCAAGGACGATTACAGGGGCGCCATGGCCGAACTGGCCTCGCTGCGCGCCCCGGTCGATGCGTTCTTCACCGCCGTCCTCGTCAACGATGCCAATCCGGCCGTGCGCGCCAATCGGCTCAACCTCTTGGCCCGCCTGCGCGACACCATGCATCTGGTCGCCGACTTCTCCAAAGTCGCCGGCTAAACGGAGCGCCCCCCATGAGTGTCGGTCTGCTTGCCCTGCTTGATGACGTTGCCGGACTCGTCAAGGTCGCCGCGGCCTCCCTCGACGACGTCGCCGGCCAGGCCGCCAAGGCCGGCGTCAAGGCGGCAGGCGCCGTCATCGACGATGCGGCCGTCACCCCGCGCTATGTCGATGGCTTCACCGCCGACCGCGAATTGCCCATTGTGGGCCGCATTGCCTGGGGCTCGATCAAGAACAAGCTGCTGATCCTGCTGCCGGCGGCACTGGTTCTGAGCCTGTTCGTCCCCTGGCTGATCACGCCTCTATTGATGATCGGCGGCGCCTATCTTTGCTATGAGGGCGCCGAGAAGGTGTTCCACATGGTGGCGCCGCACGAAGCCGAGCATCACGAGGCGGGGCTCGAGCCGGTGGCCCTTAACGCCAAGACGGTTGAGGAACAGAAGATAGCCGGCGCCATCCAGACCGACTTTATCCTGTCCGCCGAAATCATGACCATTGCTCTGGCCGCCATCGAGGTCGACAATTTCTGGACCCGCGCCGCCATTCTGGCGGTCGTCGGCATTGGCATCACTGTCGCCGTTTATGGCGTGGTGGCCCTGATCGTGAAGGGCGATGATTTCGGCCTCTGGATGGCTACGCATGCGCGCACCGGTCCCGGCCGTGGTTTCGGTCGCGGCCTGGTGACCGGCATGCCCGTCTTCATGCAGATCCTCAGCGTCGTCGGAACCGCCGCTATGACCTGGGTCGGTGGCAGCATCGTCGCGCACGGACTCTATGAGTTCGGCGTCGATGGTCCCGAGCATGTCATCGAGGCCGCCGCCCATTGGGCCGAACACACCTTCCCCGCCATAGCGGGCTTTGCCGGCTGGCTTGCGACGGCAGGCGTGGATTTCATCTTCGGGCTGATGCTTGGCGCCCTGTTGATCCCGGTCGCGGGCTACGTCATCGCCCCGGCCTGGAAGGCGGTAAAGGGCCGGCTACCGGCGCGGGCCTAGTTAGACCGGCGGCATCAACCGCTCGTCGCGGCGCTTGGGCTTGAACGGCGCCATGCCCTCATTGGCGAGCTGATCGGCGCGTTCGTTCAGTTCATGCCCGGCATGACCCTTGACCCATTTCCACTCGATCTTGTGCCGCTTGGTCGCCTCGTCCAGCGCCTGCCAGAGTTCGAGATTTTTCACCGGCTTCTTATCGGCAGTCTTCCAGCCATTCTTCTTCCAGCCATGCATCCAGCTCTGGACGCCATTCTTGACATATTGGCTGTCGGTGTGGATTTCGACCGTGCAGGGACGCTTGAGCGCATTGAGCGCTTCGATGGCCGCCGTGAGCTCCATCTTGTTGTTGGTGGTCAGCGCTTCGCCGCCCTTCAATTCCTTGGTGTGCCCGCCATATTCGAGAATAGCGCCCCAACCGCCGGGGCCCGGATTGCCCGAGCAGGCGCCGTCGGTGTGGATGGTTACGGTCTCAGTCTCAGTCATGGAGGTTTGAACGCTCGTAGATGTGGAACTGGTAGCTGAGCCCGGTCGGCTCGGTTTCGACCCGCGTCGGGACCATGCCGATTTTACGGAGGACAGCGAGCGAAGGGGCGTTTCTGACATCGGCCATGCCGATGAAATGGCTTGCATCGGTGTCCCGGAAGATCCAGTCGCGTAATGCCGTCGCCGCCTCGGTCGCATAACCCTGCCCGTGATGCTGTTCGAACAGGGCAAAGCCTAACTCGGGTTCTCCGGTGGGGGGATAAATGCCGTAGCCGGCACGGCCGATGAAGGCGCCATCGGACTTGCGGGTCAGTCGCATCTTGCCCAGCTTGCGCGTCTCGAACAGCTCGATCCAGTGGGCAACAGCCGCCTCGGCCTGGGCACGCGTCCATGGCAGTCCATCGGCATTGAGATAGCGCGCCACGTTCTGGGTGCCATGCAGGCGCACCAGGTCATCGACCTGCTCCATGGTCCAGCCGGAGAGAACCAGCCGCTCGGTTTCGAGCAGATCGAGCTGGCTCATCGAGTGACGGCAGCTTCGATGGTGCGGAGTTCGCGTGGGATATTGAAGGCAATGTTTTCCTTGGCGGTGACGCGCGCCTCAACCTTGATGTCGTAACGCTGCGCAAAGGCCTCGATCACCTCGTCCACCAGCTTTTCCGGCGCTGAGGCGCCAGCCGAAACGCCGAGTGTGCGAATGCCTTCCAGCCGCGACCAGTCGATCTCGGAGGCCCGGTCCACCAGCATCGACACCTTGCAGCCGGCGCGTTCCGCCACTTCCACCAGCCGCAGCGAGTTGGACGAATTGGGTGAACCCACCACGATCATCGCATCGACCTCCGGCGCCACGGCCTTGATGGCCTCCTGCCGGTTGGTCGTGGCGTAGCAGATGTCTTCCTTATGCGGGCCATTGATCGCGGGGAACCGCGACTTCAGCGCCGCGACGATCTCGCGCGTGTCGTCGACCGACAGCGTCGTCTGCGTTACGAAAGCCAGGGTCTGCGGATCGCGCGGCTCGAACACCATGGCATCCGCAACCGTCTCAACCAGCGTGATGGCACCAGGCGGCAACTGCCCCATCGTCCCCACCACCTCGGGATGCCCCTTGTGCCCGATCAGCACGATTTCGTGGCCCTCGGCAAAATGGCGCTGTGCCTCGACATGCACCTTGCTCACCAGCGGGCAGGTGGCATCGAGGAAGAACATGTTGCGGCTCTTCGCATCCGCCGGCACCGACTTGGGCACGCCGTGAGCCGAGAACACCACCGGCGCATCCGTCTCCGGAATCTCGCTCAGCTCCTCGACGAAGACGGCGCCTTTGTCGCGCAACCCATCGACCACATATTTGTTGTGCACGATGGCATGGCGCACATAGACCGGCGCGCCATATTTTTCGAGCGCCAGTTCGACGATCTGGATCGCCCGATCCACCCCGGCGCAAAATCCGCGCGGGGCGCACAGCAGAATGTCTAGTTGTGGCCGCTTTTCCATATCAGTCAGATGCTTTCGGCAGGTCGGCAAGTCAAGTCTTGTTGCGGTCGCATGGGCTGATGGGCAATATGCAGGTCCAATTATGGCAAGGACTTAACGGTGAGTTTGGCCCAGGAAATGTTCGCGATCGCCCCCGCTACGGGGAAGGCGAACCTGTCTGCCAGCCAACTCAAGCTATTGAGTGGCAAGGCGCGTTGGATTTTCCGCGTCGGCGAAGCCGGGTTTCCGACAGTTCCGACCATCGCGCTGACCCGCGCCGCCTGGGAGGCGCTGCAGGGCGAGCGCGCCCGCAAGGAGTCCAAGCTGCGCACCCATTGGGTGGCCTGCCTGTTCAAGCTGGTGGGCAAGGACGCCCGGCCGCCCATGCTGGTGGTCCGCACCTCCGCGGCCAGCCACAATGGCGGCCTGGCGCCGGCCAAGATGGGCATCGCCGCTCCCGCCAACCCTGAGGATTCCGTCGATCCGACGCGGCCGTTGGCCAAGGCCATCAAGGCGGCATTCGACAGCTATGGCTTCGGCCAGGGCTGGACCGGCCGCTCGGACGAGGATCGCGGCAAGCAGATCGTGCTGGTGCAGGCCACCGCCGAGGGCGAGATCGAGCAGTTCCTGACCCGTAATGCGACGACCGGGGCGATGGGCCCCGCGCCGGTCCAGGGCGGGCCACTGCCGCGACTGCCCGAATCGGTGTCGGCGCTCGTGGCATTGGTCGACGCCAAGGCCGGCCGGCATATGTGCTGCACCGTGGCGATCACGCGCGGTCAGGTCACGTTTCTCTCGGCTCGCCCGTCGCAGGTCTCGGCGGCAGCTGACCTCGAAGCAGCCGTCGATCGCGTCAACCGCAAGATCTGGTCGCCGCACAATGCTGTAAGCCGCGTCGATCCTAACAGGCTGGCGCAATTGCTGCATCCGCGGCTGCGGTCCACCGAGGGCACGGCGCCCATCGCCATCGGGCTCGGCGTCTCCCCGGGCGCGGCCAGCGGCATCGTCGTGTTCAACCCCGAAGACGCGGCGCGGATGCGGGCGCGGGGCAAGCACTGCATCCTCGTCGTCACCGAAACAGGCCCGGCCGATATCGAGGGCATGAAGGCCGCTACCGGCATTCTGACCGCGCGAGGCGGCATGTCGAGCCATGCCGGCGTCATCGCGCGCATCACCGGCAAGCCCTGCGTCGCCGGCGTTCGCACGCTGTCGGTTGACGCCGTTGAAATGGTCTGCCGCATCGGCGACCGCGAGTTCCGCACCGGCGACCGCCTCACCATCGATGGCAGTGACGGGCATGTCTATGCCGGCCAGCTGTCGCTGGCGCAGCCCCATATCGGTGGCGCCATCGGTACGCTGCTGGGCTGGTCCGATGCCAGTCGCACCATCGCGGTGCGCACCAATGTCGAGACGGTAGAATCGGCCAGGACGGCGCTGAGCTTTGGCGCCGAGGGCATCGGACTGGCGCGCTCCGAGCATATGTTCTTTTCCCCCGAGCGCATGGTGGCGCTGCGCCGCGTTATCCTCAGCGAGGACGAGAGCGACCGTAGCCGGGCGATTAACGGTCTGGTGGATTACCAGACCGGCGACTATTCGGCGCTGTTTTCGACCATGCAGGGGCTGCCGGTCACGGTGCGCCTCTTCGATCCGCCGCTGCACGAATTTCTGCCGCGCAGCGACGAGGAAATCGAAGAGACAGCCGCATCGCTGGGGCTGGCAGTGCGCGCGCTGCGCATCAATCTCGAGCGGATTGCCGAGGTGAACCCTATGCTGGGCCATCGCGGCGTTCGGCTGGCCATCACCTATCCGGAAATGCTGCAGATGCAGATGCAGGCCCTGATGGCCGGCGCCCGTGCTGCCAGTGAAACCCAGAACGAGCCGGTCGCCGTCGAGGTCATGGTGCCCTTCGTATCTACGGCCAGCGAAGTGGCCTGGGTGCGCGACAGGGTCAATGCCATCGCTGCTAATTCCGGCCTGCTGCGCACCGACCGCGTCCGTTTTGCCTTCGGTACCATGATCGAGCTGCCGCGGGCCTGCCTGCGCGCTGGCGACATCGCGCAGATGGTCGACTTCTTCTCGTTCGGCACCAACGACCTGACCCAGACCACGTTCGGCATTTCCCGCGACGACGCGCCCACCTTTCTTGCCGCTTACCAGCGCAAGGGCATCTATGAGCGCGATCCCTTCGTCACTATCGACGAGAAGGGCGTCGGCGAACTGATCTCGATCGCCATCCAGCGGGGCAAGGCTGCCAATCCCAAGCTCAAGATCGGTATCTGCGGCGAACATGCTGGCGATCCGGCTTCGCTGAAGTTCTTTGCTGGTCTGGGCGTCGACTATGTCAGCTGCTCACCCTATCGTGTCCCGGTGGCCCGGCTGACGCTGGCACAGGCTTCTGCTTAAATGGCTGATCACTGATCCCCATATGAAGGGGACGGCGCCGGTTTCACATCGGCGCAATGGGGATACCAACGTGAGATTTTTGCCGGTTCTGGTGCTGCTGCCTCTGCTTAACGTGTCCCCCCCTGCCGTCATGGCCCAGCCGGTCGGCGAGCAATGCACCACGATAGCTGCTGATGCCGAACGGCTGGCCTGCTTCGACGCCGCCTTCGCCGCACCGGTTGCTGCAGCAACTGCCGACAGCGTTGTTTTCGAGTCCGAACAGCTCATCCCCGCCCGCCCCAACGGGCGTCAGCCGGCCACCATCACGGTATCATGCGACTCGGGCGTGTTGCGCGTGGCCTTCGCTTTTGCCGGCAATACCATGTCGGCGCTGGGCAACGATGCCGGCATCACCTGGCAGTTCGACCTGCAGGCGGCCCGCAGCCGGACGCTTCCGGTCAACGCCGACAACACTGCCGTCTTGCTCGACAATACCCGCGACGCGCTTGCTTTCATCCAGAGCGTGGTGGGGGCAACCAACCTCACCGTGCGGGTTACGCCGGTTAGTTCGCGTTCCCTCACCGTACGCTACCGCGTTGGCGATTTCGGCGACCGTGTCGCGCCAGTGCGCAGCGCCTGCGGGGCTTAGCCAAGACCTCGTCCATATCTCTCGGCTCCTTCCTCTCCCTCCCCCTTGGGGGAGGTGGCCCCGAAGGGGTCGGGTGGGGGTTCTCTCTGCGCACTCAGCGCAAGCGGCCCATCCCCATCCTTGATCCCCACAAGGGGAACGAGAACCACTGCGGTCCCCAGCCCCCACCTGCGACAAATCCGCCGTCCACATTTCTGCCCGGCGCTTGCCATGGTTAACCCATTGCTGCGCCCTAAAGCCTGTTTACCCAGCGCTAACCCTAATCAGACATCATCACGGACGTCGGCATTTTAGCGTCACTTTCGCCGATCAGTAGTTTTGTTGCGTAGCGTTGAGTAGCGTTTGATGGCTTCTTCCCACCGGCCGGTGCAGTCGCGCCCGGTCAGAGCGGTCCGCCGACATCCCTTCACCAGGTTTCTGGTCGTCGGGATTTTTTGTGGCCTCGGCTATGTCGGGCTCACCAACGGCGCCTTTGGCCCCGCTTCCGATCTTGCCGACGCGTTGCCGTCCGGGGTCGAGCTCGTCGCTGCCAGCATTTCCTATTCTGGAACTGATCCCGTCATCACCGGTTCGGTCGACCACCTGTTCGAAACATCGAGCTTCACCGGGCCCAACCGGGCCGCCAAGACCGATCGCCTGCGTCCGCCGGTGGACGTCCTCGCTGTGTCACGCAGCTTCGAGGAGGTTCGCATCCGCCTCGCCGCATTGCGTGCCGGCCCCGCTGACCCCACGGACTTGGGCCAGTCGCGATTGGCTGACGTCGCCATTGAGGCAACCGGCGATGTCGAAATCGGACCGCGCATGTCGATCGCCTCGATCGATCCGTCAACGGCCGCGGCGCTCGATGCCATTGCCGGAATAGCGCCGACCTCCGCCACCCCCATGCCGGTAGTTGCTTCCGAGCAACTGGCCTATGCCCGTTCGACCGCACCGGTTACCGGCGGCTTTTCGACCGGCACCGCGATGGAGGTTTCCGACAAGGAACTCTGGTGCCTCGCCACCGCGATCTATTTCGAGGCGCGGGGGGAAAGCTATCGCGGCCAGGTGGCCGTGGCGCAAGTCGTGCTCAATCGCGTCAAGGATTACCGCTACCCCGATACCATCTGCGGCGTGGTGTTCCAGAACCAGAGCCGGCGCAATTCCTGCCAATTCTCCTTCGCCTGCGACGGTATCCCTGAGACCATCAATGACCGCACCTCCTGGGCGCAGGCCGAGGACATCGCCAAGCGATACACCAATGGCGAGCTCTACCTGACCGAAGTCGCCAACGCGACGCACTACCACGCCACTTACGTCCGGCCGGCCTGGGCACCGCGGATGACCAAACTCACCCAGATCGGGCTGCACGTCTTCTACAAGTTCAAGAGCGGCTGGCTGTTCGGCTAGAGCCAGTATTCATGCATTTATGCATGAGGATTGGACGGTTTTCGCCGATTTCGTTCGGTGGCCCTTCGTGGTTCCTGTCAGGGACCAAGCAGCAGGTCGCCATGACAGCCAATAGCCGTGCCCCAAATACCCGGTTCATACCGGTTATCTTGCTCATCTTCGGTCTGTTGCCGGTCGCGGTGGGCATTGCCCGCATGGCCATGCGCTTCGGTGAACCAGGGCCAGACGCGGACACCATCCGCTACTTCGCCATGCCATGGGCCGTCATCCTGCATGTCCTGGGTGGCGGTACATTTACCGTGCTGGGCGCACTGCAATTCGCCCCGGGCCTGCGGCGAACGCCATGGCACCGACTGGCCGGGCGACTGCTGGTGCTTTCCGGGCTGGTGGCAGGGCTGTCGGCCCTCTGGCTGACACAGTTCTTTCCGCCCAATGCCAGTGACGGGCCGCTGCTCTACTGGTTCCGGCTGGCGGCCGGTACTTCCATGCTCTGGTTTCTCGCCCAGGGCTATATCGCCGCCACACGCCGGCAGATTCCCCTGCATCGTGCCCATATGATCCGGGCCTACGCGCTGGGAATCGGAACGAGTACCCAGATTGTCCTGGGTATCGCGTACCTGGTTGCCTTCGGTCCGCTGCAGCCCATTGTCGGGGACCTGCTGCTGGGCACAGCCTGGCTGATCAACCTCGCGGTGGCTGAACTGGCGATCCGCCGGGGCTTGACCGTCAGGCTGGCACCGCGTCCCGCCTGACCATCAGATCAGCGGTGGCTGAAGCCGTAATAGGAGAACGACCCGGCTGTGCCGGTGCGGAACCCCCACCAGCGGCCATTGCTCCAGTAGCGGAAATAGTTGCGGCTCGGCTCGGTCGCTTCGACGCTTATGCCGGGATACTGGACATGTCTGGAAAACATCGCGTCGGTCGAATAGGTGCCGGTCGCCGTGGTCGTAATGGTGACGTAGCTGACCTTGCCGGCTTCAACCTTTTTGACGCGGACAGTCGACAGCGGGTCGGTGGCAATCGAGTCGTCATAGTCGACGACATATTCGCGGTCCTCGTACTTCACGAGGCTGGCAGCATCGACGCCGCTAGGGGCAAATTCGTCGGCCAGGGCCTCAAAAACCATGCCCGGCCCGATGGCGGCGAGGGCTGTGGCGCAGACGGCGCCCAGGGTCATGCCGAGCAAGAGATGGCGATCTGGCAGGTTCATGGCGTTCCGTCCCGAAATGAAGCGAATGGCGACACTGTCTTAACGGTTCAGAAACCATACCGGCCCCGCGGCGGCAAAGTTCATCCTTTGTTAGGGTTAATCTTCACAGGTCCGAGCCGGGCGGCTAGACCGAAATCGCCTTGAAGGCGTCGATGAAGCGGTCATGCGCCTCGCGAGTCGGCCAGGGGCGGATCAACCGGTCGAAGGCCTCGACGTCGAAGGCGGGAAGGCTGGGTTCGCCGAAGAACTTGCGGGCCTCGCTATCCTCGAACCCGGCAAGGTGGATAGCCTCGAAGAAGGCGGCTTCGCGATCGGCCTTCTTGACCTGCTTGGCCAGCGCCGCCGGCATGGAAGCGGGCAGCGAAAAACGCAGATAGATCGCCGAGAGCAGGCGATTTTCGACGTCCTTGTAGTTGCCGCCCATCGCCGCCTTGAAGGGCGAGATGATGTCGCCCATCACATATTCCGGGGCATCGTGCAGCAGGGCCTGGGCCTGCGAGACCTGGTCGCAATCCGGGTTGTGGGCGCGGAAAAGCTCGAGCACCAGCACTGAATGCTGCGCCACCGAAAACGGGTAGTCCCCCTCGGTCTGGCCGTTCCAGCGGGCAACGCGGGCGAGGCCGTGGGCGATGTCGCTGAGCTCGACATCCATCGGCGACGGATCAAGAATATCAAGTCGGCGACCTGACAACATACGTTGCCAGGCACGTGCACTGTTCCGTGCCATCATGCCCCAAATGCTAGCAGACTGTTAGTAACGACCGTAGCATCGAGGCTCGATTCGGAGAACGAGTGACACCCCAAAAGGGCTTTACTCGTCGGCCACCGCGTCTCCAAACTGGTATGTGGCCCAGGCGGGCAGGGTAACGGTTACCGGCTTGCCGTCCACCGTGACGGCCGCTGGATCGGTGATGCGGTCGAGCCGCAGGACCGCAACCGCCTTTCCATCCTCGACCTGGCCGATTGTACCCGCCTCGCGGCTGCCGGTGATAACTGCGCTTCCCGCTTGTGCGTCGACGCCTGAGACGATGACGGGGCGGCGGCGGGCAGTGCCGCGATGCTTCATGCGGCTGACGACTTCCTGACCGACATAGCACCCCTTTTTGAAGTCGATCCCATCGAGGATATCGAGGCCGATGTCATGGGCAAAGGCTTCGTTGGCGGGAAAGTCGGCGCCCTGTTCGGCTATGCCCGCCGCGATGCGGGCGGCACGATAGGTGGAATCATCACTGGACCAATCGGTCACTGCCTCCACCGGAGCAATGATGCGCCAGCCGACACGAGCCGAGCCAAGCCGGTCGATATGGCTGATCAAGCCAACGCCCGCCTCTGTCGCAAAGCCGACCCGGTGGCTTTCGCGCAAGTCATCGATGTCAACCTGGGCCCGTAGGCGATACATCTTCATCCGCTTGAGGAAATCTTCGGCAACGGTCTGGTGCACGTCGAGCCAGAGGGCGTCCTCGGCCCAGCCGGCCAGACCCTCAGCCAGAATCTTGCCTTGCGGCGAGAGCAGTGCCCACCACGCGGCGGTATCGTTGGCGCCATCGGGGATGTGGCCGGTCACCACGTCATTGAGCAGCTTGTGCGCATCGGGGCCGGAGAAGCGGAACACGGCACGGTCGGCGCGCAGATGGATGGTCATGGTCTTGCCTCTCGAAGCGCCCATCGCCTATGTCGTGCTACAAGCACCTCACAGATGCAACGGGACCGCAGACATGGCGCAGTACGACACCATTTTCAAGAACGCCACCGTGGTCAACCAGGACGGCGAGGGACTGGCTGACATCGCGGTGCGCGGCGGACGCATCGTGGCGCTGGGCAGCGTCGGCGGCGACGCGACCGATGTGGTCGACTGCAAGGGCCTCCACATCCTGCCCGGTGTCATCGACACCCAGGTGCATTTCCGCGAACCGGGCCTGACGCACAAGGAAGATCTCGAATCGGGCTCGCTCTCCGCCGTCATGGGTGGGGTGACGGGCGTGTTCGAAATGCCCAACACCAACCCGCTGACCACGACGCGAGAGACCTTCGAGGCCAAGGTCGCGGCTGGCACCAACCGCATGCATTGCGACTTCGCCTTCTACATCGGTGGCACCCACGAAAATGTTGGCGAACTGGCCGAACTGGAAAAGCTGCCGGGCTGTGCCGGGGTGAAAGTCTTCATGGGATCCTCCACCGGTTCGTTGCTGGTAGCAGATGACGATGGTGTCGAGAGAATTCTGCAAGCAATCTCGCGGCGTGCTGCCTTCCATTCGGAAGACGAGTACATGCTCGAGGAGCGCAAGCACCTGCGCGTCGCGGGCGATCCGTCGAGCCACCCGGTATGGCGTTCGCCCGAAGTGGCCCTCAACTGCACCAAGCGCCTGGTCGGTCTCGCCCGCAAGACCGGCAAGCGCATCCATGTGCTGCATATCTCTACGGCAGAGGAAATCGTCTACCTGGCCGACCACAAGGACGTGGCCAGCGTCGAGGTAACGCCCCATCACCTGACCCTCGATGAAACCGCTTATGTCAGGCTCGGCACCTACGCCCAGATGAACCCGCCGGTGCGTGACAAGGCGCATCGCGACGGCATCTGGAAAGGCGTGGCCAATGGCGTTGCCGACATCCTGGGCTCCGACCACGCGCCACATACGCGCGAGGAGAAGGACCATCCCTACCCCGCAAGCCACTCGGGCATGACCGGCGTGCAGACGCTGGTGCCCATCATGCTGGACCACGTAAATACAGGCAAACTCAGCCTTTCCCGCTTTGTCGACATGACCAGCGCCGGACCGAACCGGCTGTTCGGCATCGCCAACAAGGGGCGGATCGCGGTGGGCTATGACGCAGATTTCACTGTAGTGGACCTCAAGCGGCGCGAGACCATCACCAATGGCTGGGTGAAGAGCCGGGTGGGCTGGACGCCCTATGACGGCGTCACCGTGACCGGCTGGCCAGTTGGTACGATCGTGCGCGGCAATACGGTGATGTGGCAGGGCGAACTGGTGACGCCGTCAGTTGGGCAGCCGATGCGGTTCCTCGAGGCCTTGTAGGCCTATCCGACGCGAGAGCGGGGCGATCAATCGCCCGCGACCCAGGCCTGCCAGGTGCCGTCGTCGTCGATGATGGTGCGGAAACCCAGCCAGCCGCCATAGTCGGCGAAATCGACCAGGGCGTCGGGCGTAATGAGCTGGTAGGCGACGACCTTGTCCGCATCGGTGAGGGCAGAGAGGTCCTCGACGCCGGCCAGATAAGGCCAGATGAAGAAGCTGCCGCCTTCGCTATCGGCGACCTTGGCATAGGGCGCTTCGAGGATATCGACCAAGTCGGCCAAAACGTCGAGGCCGTCGGCGGTCTGCGAATTGCCGGTGGCGAATTCGGCGGCGGTTTCAGCGCCGCCAAAGCCGAGCTGGATGGGTTTGCCCTGCGCATCGATGATGGCCTGGAGACCAGCCAGGTCGGCGCCTTTGGCTGCGGCGAGCATGGCATCGCGGGTGGCGCGGACGGCTTCGGGAAGCGCGGCGACGTCCCCGCTAACGATCCGCTCCTGCGCGAGGACGGCGGGAGCGCAAAGGGCAAGCATAGCGGTCAGCAGCAGGGCATGGCGCATGGTCGGTCCTCTTGGAGAGGGACGTAGAATGCTCGGCAATGTGATGAAAGCAAGCCCGTATGAAAAGCAAGCCCGTATGAGATGACGTGGGCGCGCTCTACTGCAGGATGCGTTCGAGATTGTATTCGCCCGAGCGAATACGGTCGGGCAGGAGCGCGATCAGGTCGGCGGTGGCCTCATCGCCATGCATCTTGACGAAGGTGGCCAGCGCCGCGAACAGCGAAGCGTGGGCCAGCGAGGCGCTCTGGACGCCATCGTCCTCGGCGACATTCCAGGCTTCGGCGAGATATTCGAGCGCCAGCTGGCGTTCGCCATTGTCGCGGTCGAAGACACCATGCCCGGAGGCGGGCGCAAACATGGTCTTGCTCGTGGTCATACCGTCGGGGTTAGCACGGTGGGGCCGCACAGGCCCGCAGGAAGTAACCCGAAGGTTAACGGGCGGTAGTCGATTGTAACGAGCCCGCGCCGGCATACCGGCCTATTCGGCAAAACGCGTATGGATTTCCCGCGCCGTACGCTCGGCTTCGGTCAGCAGCCGCGTCATCGCCGAGCGCGCGGCCGGGGTGCAGGCGCGATGAAAGCGGGAATAGGCGGTGTAGCCGACATTGAAGGCACCAGCCAGACGCTGGCGACGGTCTTCGTCGGGCTCGTCCAGGGCGATGAGTTCGGCCATCTGGGCTCGCCAGTCCTCGGGTCCGGGACTGCAGAGCGGCTGCAGGAAATAGAGGCTGCCCATGATTTCTGCCAGCCGCTCCATCTGCCGCTGATAGGGCGGGTCGACGGCAAAGGCAGGAGCGGCGCCGATGGCGAGTAGCAGGGCAACGGTGGCGAGGCGAATTTTCACGGTGGCGGTCCGCAGCTTGATGTCCTTCTTTATCAGCTTTGTGCGAGGATCGCGAAGGCTCTCGTCAGCACGACATCGAGCCGGCTGGTGGTGCGCAGGGCGATGATCGCCGCCGGGTCCATCCATTTGTGGTCGGCAATTTCGTCGGACGCGCGTATCTGGCCCGAGAAATCACGCGTGGCAAAGACCGCCAACAGAAAGGTGCCGTCCCGCCCCAAAGGCTGCACCAGCACCGGGCGTGGGTTGCGGATGACCAGGCCAACCTCCTCGGCAATCTCGCGGACGGCGCATTGCTCGATGCTTTCGCCCGGCTCGAGCCGGCCGCCAGGCAGGGTCCAGAGGTGCTGATACGGGGCGTGGGCGCGCTTGATCAGCAGCACCTTGCCGTCACGCACGATGGCGACGCTGGCGGCGTTGGGGACTTCATCGGTCACGGGGGGACTCATTTGCGATTCGGGCCATCGCAGCTTACCTGTTGATTGCTGATTCAGGAGTTACCGATGTGCGGACGCTACGCTTCCACGCTCCCGCCGGAGATGATGGAAGAGCTGTTCAAGTTGCTCAATAGTGTGGACCTCGTACCGCGCTACAATATCGCGCCGACGCAGCCGGTGGCGGCCATCTGGGAGGCACATGGCCGGCGCGAGGCGCATTTCGCGCGCTGGGGGCTGGTCCCCGGCTGGGTCAAGGACCCGCGCGAGTTCCCGCTGCTGGTCAATGCGCGGGTAGAGACCATGGCCGAGAAGCCGGCATTCCGCGATGCGCTCAAGCATGGTCGTTGCATCATCCCGGCCAGCGGCTACTACGAGTGGCACACCAACCCCGACAAGACCAAGCAGCCCTATTACATCACCATGGAGGACGGGCGGCCGATGGCGCTGGCCGGCCTCTATGCCAGCTGGATGGGCCCCAACGGTGAAGAGATCGACAGCGTCGCGACGATCACCGTGGCCGCCAATGCGCAACTGTCGCAGGTCCACGACCGCATGCCGGCCATTCTCGAAGGCGAAGCGATCGACCAGTGGCTCAACGTTCGCGAGGTGCGGGCGCATGAGGCCGGACAATTGGCGCTGCCGCTGGCTGATGGGGCGCTGAAGTTCCATCCGGTGTCGACGCGCGTGAACTCGGCCCGCGACGACGATCCGGGTCTGATCGAGCCGGCCGAGATCGTCCGGCCGGAGCCAAAGCTGAAGAAGGCCGCTGGTGGCGGCCAGATGAGCCTGTTCTGAGGGGGGAGGATCCTTCCTAGAACAGCCCGAAATAGCCCAGGGCGTCGCCCATCGCGTCCTCTTCCCAGCCCAGATGCGACAGCAGGACCCGCTCAAGCGCATGATAGACGGTCCTGGCGTCCTCGAAGCGGGCAGGGCTGGGCTCGGTTGCGAGCGCATTGAGCGCATCGACCAGGCGTTCAAGCAGTTCGTGGACAACCACATGCTCGGCGGTCAGCCGATCAGCGATGGCCTTGAAACCGGCGCTCTGCATGGCCAGCACGGGAAAGACATGCGCGTCCTCGATGGAATGGTGCGTGTTGACGATCTGGCAGTGCTGGCCGCACAGGTTGCCGAAACGGCGATAGTTGGCCACCATCGCCAGCTCATCGGTTTCGGCGGCGATCTCGGCGCGGCTGACGGTCCCGGCATTGGCGCGCTCGATGAGCTTGCCGAGCGTCTTCATGTTGTCGCGCAAGTGGTCGTGGACCATCCGCAGGTGCTGGCCGGCCCCGCGCTGTTCGTCGGTCAGGCCTTCCAGCGTCTGCAGCGGCGGGCGGGTGGCGTCATCGAGGAATTGGATGTTGAGCAGCATGGCGCATAAATGGCCCTGCGCGTTGGCCGGCGCAAGACGGCACCGGCAAGTGACACGGTGACACCAAGGTAACCGTTCCCCCGAGGCTCAGCCCAGCATTTTCCCCGGGTTCAAAATCCCCTTGGGGTCGAGCGCCGCCTTGATGGCCCGCATCATGTCGAGCGCCACAGGGTCCTTCACCTGCTTCAGCAGCTCGACCTTGAGCTGGCCGATGCCATGCTCGGCGGAGACCGAGCCGCCGAGGCGGAGGACGATTTCGTAGATCGCCTCATGCAGCGTTTCGTCGGCGGCCTCCATGAAGGCCTTGGCATCGGCGCCCACGGGCTGGCTGAAATTGAAGTGGATATTGCCGTCGCCCATATGCCCAAAGGGCACAGGGCGGATGCCGGGAACCAGGCGCTCGGCAGCGGCGACGCCCTCGGCGATGAGTTGCGGGATGGCCGCGATGGGGACGGACACGTCGTGCTTGATCGAGGCGCCTTCCTTGGATTGCACCTCGCTCATCTGCTCGCGGAAGGCCCACATGCGGGTCCGGTCGGCCAGCGACTCGGCAAAGACGGCATTGTCGATGATGCCATCGGCAAAGGCGGCCTCGATGGCGGCCATGAGGGCGCCGGGGGCACCGCCCTTCATGCGCGAGACCTCGATGAGCGCATACCAGGGGGAGGGGCCAGCGCTCGGGTCGCGGTCGAGCATGCCCTGGCGCAACTGCATGTCGAGCCCGATGACGGGGATGATCTCGAAGGCGTTGAGCCGGCTGCCGGTGCGCTCGCGCAGCAGCTGGAACAGGGTCAGGGCGGCTTCGGGACCCGTGATGCTGACCAGCGTCGTTTCGTAGTCCTCGGGCTTGGAGAAGATCTTGAGCGTGGCCGCGGTGATGATGCCCAGCGTGCCCTCGGCGCCGACCAGCAGGTCCTTGAGGTCGTAGCCGGTATTGTCCTTTTTCAGCGAATTGAGGCCGCGGTAGAGCCGCCCATCGGCCAGCACCGCCTCGACGCCCATGGTGAGTTCGCGGGCATTGCCATAGGCGAGGACATTGACGCCGCCGGCATTGGACGACAGCACGCCGCCGATGCGCGCCGAGCCCTGCGAGCCCAGCCATAGGGGGAAGATAGTGCCTTCGGCCTCGGCTGCCCTGTGGGCATTTTCGAGGATAACGCCGGCTTCCGCGGTCATGGTGCCGGCGGCGACGTCGACTGAGCGGATGCGGTCGAGCTTGGACAGGCTCACGATGACCTCGTCGCCCCGCAGCGGCACCTGGGCGCCGACCAGGCCGGTATTGCCGCCCTGCGGAATGATGCCGACGCCGTTTTCGCCGGCCCAGCGCACAACGGCCTGCACCTGTTCGACCGAGGCCGGCAACGCGATCGCCGCGGCTTTTTGGTGGAAGCGCTTGCGCGGCTCGTTGAGGTAGCCAGCCATTCGCTCGGTTTCGCCGATGACTGCGTTGGCACCAACAAGCGCGGTGAGCTGGGCAACGACATCGGCAGCGGAGAGGATCATGGAAAAACCGGAGTTTGGCGGGCTGTTGGCAGGCAGGCGAACTTGCCCCTGCAGGTCACCATGTGCCACAACGGCGCGACGACTCCAGCAAGGGACAGTGACAATGGCCACTGGATTGATGGCAGGCAAGCGCGGCTTGATCATGGGCGGGGCCGCGACATACCTGCTTTCCGATCTTGCGGGTGGCGTCACCAGCGAAATCCACTACGTTGATGCAGGCTTCAACGTGGT
The DNA here is from genome assembly GCA_036675975.1 of Devosia sp. Taxonomy (GTDB): domain Bacteria; phylum Pseudomonadota; class Alphaproteobacteria; order Rhizobiales; family Devosiaceae; genus Devosia. The sequence goes on from JAKFDU010000004.1 coordinate 16,792, forward strand.
CGGCATGAAGCTGCCCGACAACGCCACGCCCGAGGCGAGCGAATAGTCGCTCGCTGCCACCCCCGTGTAGGACGCGTCGGCTCAGCGGCGCGGGAATATCATGACAGCCCTGGTCTGGCCGGAAATCTACTTCATCCGGCATGGTGAAACGCCCTGGAATGCCGAGCGCCGCTATCAGGGACGCAAGGACATTCCGCTCAACGACAAGGGCCGCGGTCAAGCCAGCCAGAATGGCAAGGCGCTGGCGGCGCTGTTTGCCGCGCGCGGGCTCGATCCGAGCAAATTCGAATGGCACGCCTCCCCGCTCGGGCGAACACGCGAGACCATGGAGCGGGTGCGCGCCGGCTTCGACCTTCACCTGCCCGAGGTCAAGTACGACGTGCGGTTGATGGAGATATCCTTCGGCGTCCTGGAGGGGGAGCTGTTCGAGCAGCTACCAGCCACGATGGCCGTCGCCCCCGGCAACCGCACCGAGGACTATTGGGACTATCGCCCCGAAAATGGCGAGAACTACCGCGACGTCGAGGCCCGGCTGGCCGAGTTCGCCAGCGTGCTCAAGGGGCCATCGGTGGTGGTGGCGCATGGCGGCATCGCCCGGACGCTGCGGGTGCTGATCGAACACGCGCCGATTATCGACGTCATCAACTGGGCGCCGCCCCAGGATGCCATCATGCATTTCACCCCGGGGCGGATGGAGCTGCTGCGAGCCTGAACCGCGCCGGCGCCGGGGACCACCCCACAAGAGAAGCAACCAACGATGAGCACGGACTGGCCGGACTTCTATTTCGCCCGGCACGGCGAAACTGACTGGAACCGCGAGCGGCGCTACCAGGGCACAGTGGACATTCCCTTGAATGGTACCGGCCGCGCCCAGGCGGACGCCAACGGCGTACTGCTGCGCGAATTGCTGGAGCGCGACGGCGTCGACCCCGTTTCACTGCGCTGGTTTGCCTCGCCCCTGAGCCGGGCGACGGAGACCATGGAGCGCATGCGGGCCGCGTTCGATTTCGAATTGCCGCCAGTTGTGCTCGATCCTCGATTGATCGAGATTTCCTTCGGCGCGCTGGAGGGGCAGCTTCATTCCGTGGTCCATAGCGCCATGAACGTGGCCGGCGACAATCGGGGCGGGCGCTGGCATTTTCGGCCCGAACAGGGCGAAAGCTACGATGACGTCGGCGCGCGCCTGCTCGATTTCGCGCGCGAGCTGACCCAGCATTCTGTCGTCGTGGCCCATGGCGGCGTGCTGCGCGTCCTGCGGCACCTCGTCGAGGGCGTCGACAGGGAGCAGGCGGTGGACTGGCCGCCGCCGCAAGGCGCCATTGCCCATTTTGTGCGGGGGCGGATGACGCTCTATTCGGCGACCGACACGTGGAAGGATTGATTGACCCGGGCCATGACGCTGCCTAGAAAGCCTGCAATCACGGGGCCGCGCCATGTCTTTCAATACGTTCGGGCATCTCTTCCGTTTCACCACCTGGGGTGAAAGCCATGGGCCGGCTTTGGGCGTGGTGGTGGATGGCTGCCCGCCGGGCCTCAGCCTGACGCCGGAAATGATCCAGCGCGACCTGGATCGGCGCAAGCCGGGGCAGTCGAAATACACTACGCAGCGGCGCGAGGCCGATGAGGTCAAGATTCTCTCGGGCGTGTTCGAGGACGAGCGTACCGACGGGCCGCGGACCACGGGGACGCCGATCTCGCTTGTCATCGAGAACACCGACCAGCGCTCCAAGGACTATGCGGAAATCCGCGACAAGTATCGGCCGGGTCACGCCGACTATACCTATGATCAGAAATACGGCATCCGCGATTATCGCGGCGGTGGTCGCACCTCGGCGCGTGAAACCGCAGCGCGTGTTGCGGCGGGAGCCGTGGCGCGGCAGGTGCTTGAAGGCGTCACCATTCGCGCCAGTCTCGTGCAGGTGGGCCCGCACAAGATCGATTACGACAATTTCGATTGGGATCAGGTGGGCGAGAACCCGTTCTTCTGCGCCGACGCCAAGGCCGCCGCGCTGTGGGCGGATTATCTCGACGGCATCCGCAAGGACGGCAATTCGGTCGGTGCTGTCATCGAGGTGGTCGCCGAAGGCGTGCCGGCGGGATGGGGTGCGCCGGTCTATGGCAAGCTCAGCGCCGATCTTGCCTCGGCGATGATGAGCATCAACGCGGTCAAGGGCGTTGAAATCGGTGCCGGCTTTGAGGCCGCCAGCCTGACCGGCGTCGAGAATGCCGACCAGATGCGGGCCGGTCCCGAGCGGCCTTATTTCCTCAACAACCATGCTGGCGGCATCCTTGGCGGAATTTCCAATGGCGATCCGGTTGTCTGCCGTTTTGCGGTGAAGCCGACCTCTTCCATCCTGACGCCCCGCCAGACGGTGACGACTGGCAACGAGGATACCGATATCATCACCAAGGGGCGCCATGACCCCTGCGTGGGCATCCGCGCCGTGCCTGTTGGTGAGGCGATGATGGCCTTGGTGCTGGCCGACCACGCACTGCGGCACCGCGGACAGACCGGGCGCGAAGGCGCCGTTGGGTTTGTGAGGAATTAGCTCACAGCCCGGCCCCCCTGGACGACGCCTCCCCCTTGATGGGGGAGGTTGGGAGGGGGTAGCGAGAACCCCGGGGCCAAACACCCCCCTTGGTCCCCCACAAGGGGGAGGGTGTCGACTGCACCCATCTGCGACTGAAGCAGGAACCTACCGCTTGCGGACGAATTCGGTCCGTAACACCAGCCCCTTGATGGCGTCGTGACGGCAGTCGATTTCTTCGGGATTGTCGGTCAACCGGATCGACTTGATCACGGTCCCCTGCTTGATTGTCTGGCCGGCGCCCTTGACCTTGAGGTCCTTGATCAGAACGACCTGATCGCCGTCGACCAGAGGCGTGCCGGCGGAATCGACGACAACCATGGCCTGTTCGTGTGCCGCGGCCGCCACTTCCGAGGCCGGTCGCCACTCGCCTGTCTGCTCGTCATAGACGTAGTCGTCGTTGCTGTCGGGCATGCTGGTATTCGTTCCTTGTATGAGAGGCGAGTGATCGCTAGGCGACCCGGCCAAAAACCAGCACCGTTTCCACATTGCCGTCGCCCCCGGCGATGGGCGAGGTCACGGAATGGTGGTGGCGAAAGCCTTGGTCGGCCATGAAGGCGATGACCTCGGTCAATGCTGCATCGATTGCGGCCTGGTCATGGACGATCCCGCCCTTGCCGACATTCTGCCGGCCCACCTCGAACTGAGGCTTGAACAGGATCACCGCATCGGCGCTCGAGGCACAGAGCCCCAGCGGCGCTGCGAGTACCTTGGTGACCGAGACAAAACTGACATCGGACACCAGCAGGTCGATCGGTTCGGGGATCATCGCCGCCGTCAGATCGCGCGCATTGACGCCCTCCATGCTGACGACCCGGTCGCTGCCCTTCAGGCGCTCGTGCAACTGGTCGTGGCCGACATCGACCGCATAGATGCGGCGCGCCCCGCGCTCCATCAGCACCTGCGTGAAACCGCCAGTGGAAGCGCCGACATCGATGCAGGTCTTTCCGGCAGGGTCGATATTGCCCGCTTCGAGGCCGGCAACCAGCTTGAGCGCGGCACGCGAGACATAGTTGGCCGCCGGATCGCTGAGAGCGAGCTTGTCGTCGTGCCCCACCATGCGGTTGGGCTTGTCCGCGGTGACGCCGTTGATGGTCACAGTGCCGCGCAGGATGGCGTCGCGCGCCCTGGCCCGGCTGGGGACCAGGCCGCGTTGCTCCAGCGCCAGGTCGATGCGGATACGCTCGCTCATCCTTCGACCAGGCGTTTGACCTTGGCGAGGGCGGTTTCGCTGGGCTCTTCGTAGGCAATGGTGCCCTCGAAGGCCCCGTCGGCGCCGATCAGAAAGGTCAGCGCGGTGTGATCGACCAGGTAATAAGGATCGTCCTCGGCAAACCCATCGGCGCGCTCGCCGACCACGCCGAAAGCGGCCTTGACCGCCGTGGTCTGGGCCTCGTCGCCGACGAGACCAATGATGGAGGGATCGAAGCCTTCGATATAGCCCTTGACCGTGTCGAGGTCATCGCGGGCCGGATCGACCGTGACAAAGACGATGCGGAGCTGTTCGGGGGTCAGGCCGAGTTGTTCGCGCCAGGCGGTGGTTTCGGCGAGGGTGGTCGGGCACACATCGGGGCAGAAGGTGTAGCCGAAGAAGATCAGGCTCGGCGTGCCCTTGAGGCTGTCCTGTGTGAACGTGCCGCCCTGGGTCGAAGCGAGTTCGAAGGACTGCCCGGTGACGCCAAGCGGCCGCGCCGGCGGGCGGAACAGGAACAGCCCGGTGGCGCCGATGGCGACGACGGCGACGAGCGCCCACAGGACGATACGGAAATTGCGGAGAGATCTTGGTGCTGTTGTCATGGTGTGCCACGACCTCGTGGTTCGACAGGCTCACCATGAGGTCCACTGGGAGGCCCGCTGCTTAAGTAGACCTCATCCTGAGCTTGACGAAGGACGAGGTCGTGGCACGGAGTATCAGGCGTCCAGCGGCTCGGTACCAGTGGGCTTTCCGTCGCGGGAGAGCGTGATCTTCTCGATGCGGGCCTCTGCCGTGCGCAGCAGCGCTTCGCAATGGGCCTTGAGGGCTTCGCCGCGTTCGTAAATGGCGATGGATTCAGCCAGCGGCGCGCGACCCGATTCGAGCTTGCCGACGATTTCCTCGAGCTGGGCGAGCGCCGCTTCGAAGCTCAACGTCTTGACGTCGTCATTGTCGGCCATGGCTTAGGGGTCCGTTGCTAGTCTTCCAGGCGCCCGGTGGCGCCGTCCATCAGCATGGCCACATGGTGCGAAACACCTCCGGCCAGGCCCTTAAGGTCATAGCCACCTTCGAGCAGCGACACAATGCGGTTGCCGCAGGTGCGCTCGGCGGCGTCCATCAACTTTCCCGTGAGCCAGCCAAAGTCGCCCGACTGCCAGTTGAGCTGCGCCAGCGGG
>JAKFDU010000005.1:0-3493 GCA_036675975.1 Devosia sp.
CGCGTCACCCACCATGGCTTCGGTGGTGATCATCAGGCTGCCGATGGAGGTGGCCGCCTGCAGCGCCGAACGGGTGACCTTGGCCGGATCGAGGATACCCATCTCGATCATGTCGCCATACACACCGGTCGCCGCGTTGTAGCCGAAGTTGCCACTGCCTTGCTTGACCTTGTCGACCACCACGCTCGGCTCGTCGCCGGCGTTGGCGACGATCTGGCGCAGCGGCGCCTCGACCGCACGACGCAGCAGGGCGATACCGACGTTCTGGTCTTCGTTGTCGCCCTTCAGCTCGGAGATGGCCTGCAGGGCACGCACCAGGGCCACGCCACCGCCAGGCACCACGCCTTCTTCCACTGCGGCGCGGGTCGCGTGCAGGGCGTCTTCGACGCGGGCCTTCTTCTCTTTCATTTCGACTTCGGTGCCGGCACCGACCTTGATCACCGCAACACCGCCAGCCAGCTTGGCCAGACGCTCTTGCAGCTTCTCCTTGTCGTAGTCGGAGGACGTGTCTTCGACCTGCTTGCGGATCTGCGCCACGCGGGCTTCGATGTCGGCTTGCTGACCGGCGCCGTCGATGATGGTGGTGTTTTCCTTGCTCAGCACGACGCGCTTGGCATTACCCAGGTGCTCCAGGCTGGCGCCTTCCAGGCTCAGGCCGACTTCTTCGCTGATCACGGTACCGCCGGTGAGGATGGCGATGTCCTGCAGCATGGCCTTGCGACGGTCGCCGAAGCCCGGTGCCTTGACGGCTGCGACCTTGACGATGCCGCGCATGTTGTTGACCACCAGGGTGGCCAGTGCTTCGCCTTCGACGTCTTCGGCGACGATCAGCAGCGGACGGCCGGCCTTGGCCACGGCTTCCAGCACCGGCAGCATTTCGCGGATGTTGGAGATCTTCTTGTCGACCAGCAGGATCAGCGGAGCTTCCAGCTCGGCGACCATGGTGTCCGGCTTGTTGATGAAGTACGGCGACAGGTAGCCACGGTCGAACTGCATGCCTTCGACGACCGACAGTTCGTTCTCCAGGCCCGAACCTTCCTCGACGGTGATCACGCCTTCTTTACCGACTTTTTCCATGGCTTCGGCAATGATGTCGCCGATGGAGCTGTCGGAGTTGGCGGAGATGGTGCCGACCTGGGCGATCGCCTTGGTGTCGGTGCACGGCTTGGACAGGCTCTTGAGCTGGGCGACGATGGCGATGGTGGCCTTGTCGATGCCGCGCTTGAGGTCCATCGGGTTCATGCCGGCGGCAACGGCCTTCAGGCCTTCGCTGACGATGGCCTGAGCCAGTACGGTGGCGGTGGTGGTGCCGTCACCGGCTTCGTCGTTGGCCTTGGACGCGACGTCCTTGACCAGCTGCGCGCCCATGTTCTCGAAGCGGTCTTTCAGCTCGATTTCCTTGGCGACGGAAACGCCGTCCTTGGTGATGGTCGGAGCGCCGAAGCTCTTCTCGAGAATCACGTTACGGCCTTTCGGGCCCAGGGTCGCCTTGACGGCATCGGCCAGGACGTTGACGCCGGCGAGCATTTTCTTGCGGGCGGAGTCGCCGAATTTGACTTCTTTAGCAGCCATGTTGATTGATCCTTAAATTCTTGACGGTTGAACGGAGATTCGTAGGAATCAGGCTTCGATGACGGCGAGGATTTCGCTCTCGCCCATCACCAGCAGGTCTTCGCCGTCGACCTTGACGGTGTTGCTGCCCGAATACGGGCCGAACACCACCTTGTCACCGACCTTGACGGCCAGCGGACGTACTTCGCCGTTGTCCAGCACGCGACCGGTACCGACGGCGACGATCTCGCCCTGGTTCGGCTTCTCGGCAGCGGAACCCGGCAGCACGATGCCACCTGCGGTTTTGGTCTCTTCTTCGCTGCGACGGATCACGACGCGGTCATGCAGAGGACGAAGCTTCATTGTCGATCTCTCCCAGTAGGTTATTTTCATCGGCCGGTGCATACACCGGCGGGTTAGCAAAGTCCGGCGATGCCGGTTGCGTTTGCCCGATGGCTGGTGCGTGCAGTCGATTGACTGCCCTTCCAGGCCACCTGGCACAACGCTGAAGTCTGTTCTGCCGAAACCGGCAGAAAACCTTGCGGTGACCGCTACATAAGGGCGTACCAGGGGATTTCAAGGGCAACGGCTGAAAAAATTTGCAGTCCCCGGCGCCGCTGTCGGCGCATTGCCGGGTATCGGCGTTCCCCCCGGCGGACAAGCGTCAGCGCCAGGCGCGGGCCTGGCCGCTGTCGGGACGACACCGGCGCTAGTCGCGGCGTTCGTATTCGCCTTCCAGCACGTTCGGTTGGGCCGCACTCGGTTGGGCCGCACCCGGCCGGGCCTGTCCGGAACGGGCCGCCAGGTCGTCGGCAAAGGCGCGCCGGCGCATGGCCTGCTCGGCGGCGCGCTGGCGCAGCTTGTTGACCAGCAGGCGGCGGGTGAAGGGGACCAGGCACAGCACGCCGACGACATCGCTGATGAATCCCGGCAACAGCAGCAGGCCGCCGCCAACGGCGATCAGCAGGCCTTCGAGCATTTCCTGTTCGGGCAACTCGCCACGCGCCAGCTTCTCGCGGGCGCGCCAGGCAGTGGCGACGCCGGCGACGCGCAGCAGCACGCTGCCGAGGATCGCCGTGCCGATCACCAGCAACAGGGTCGGCAGCACGCCAATCGCGCTGCCCACCTGGATCAGCAGAGCCAGCTCGATGAGCGGGAACAGCAGGAACAAAAACAGAAAAACACGCATCAAGGGTTCCTTAGAGTGAAAGTCGCGGAGCGACGACCTCCTTTGCCCTTCTCCCCCTGGGAGAAGGTGGCGCACAGCGCCGGATGAGGGCGGCGGGTATGCCCGTTAGGGGAAGATCGGCTTCCAATAAGAGTGAAGTATGGGGTAATCCGCCCAATTCAAGCCGAAGCGCCGCCGTCGGTCGGCCAGGTAGCCGCGCGCGCCAACTGCACCAAGGCCTGGCGCACCTCGGTGGGACTGTTACAGGATGTTGGGAAGGCCAGCCAGTACAGGCTCTGACCGATGCGCAGGTGAAAGCCCTCGCTGTCGATGCCCACCAATTCGGCCGGGGCATCGCCCGGCAGGCCGGCCAACTCGACGTAATGGGCGATGGCAGCGGCGTGATCCCGATTCATGTGCTCGAGCATGCCCTGCTCCACATCGTCGGCATCGGCCGCCGCAGCGGTGGCCGCCACAGCACCGGCTGCCGCAGCAAACGGGTTGGCCAGGGCCACCCGGTCGAGCCAGTGGATCGCGCCAAAACCGCCGATATAGCGCCAGCGCACCGGAGCGAGCACCCAGAAATCGAAGTCGTGGACCCGATGGTAGTCCCGCGACTGGGGAAAATAGCGGTAATAACGCGCCGCGGCGGCCTCGATGGCCGCTTCGTCACACAACTGTCGTGCTTCGGCGAGCAGAGTGAGACGGCCGACCGCCTGCACATCCTCGGCGCCCCGCTCGCCCACCAGCAGCGAGCATTTGGCGTCCTGCCCG
>JAKFDU010000006.1:0-1989 GCA_036675975.1 Devosia sp.
GATCGGCATTCCGACCAGCATGTTCACCGTGATCTTCGCCCTGGCGCGGACCGTCGGCTGGATCTCGCACTGGAAGGAAATGCTCTCCAGCCCGTACAAGATTGGCCGCCCGCGCCAGCTGTATACCGGCTACCCGCCGCGCGACTTGCCGAAATAAGCGTCTCGCCACGCCTCGGTATCATCGTTGCGATAAAAAAGGCTGCCACTGGCAGCCTTTTTCACACCCCGAGAAAACCCCTTCAAGGTTTTTCGACAATCCGGCGCAACGAGAATAGCGTGTTATACGGCGCATCCACGACGAAGCTGTTGGCCAGCCAGGACGGCACGCTGCCGCCCGGCTCGCTGTGCACCTGATAGATCACCTCGACCTCGCCCCCCATCGGGATCAAGGTCCAGTGCCCTTCGACCCGGCTCACCCGCACGAAACCTGCCTGCTCCGGCAGGTAGTCGGGAACCCCATGCAGAATCCGTGTGACACGACCATCGGCGCCTCGCCGCGTGGTCACCTGCAACACCGCATCACGCGACCTCACCGGCCAGGGGGTGGCGAACCGGGTATAGATCCAGCTTTGCCCATCCTCATGCCTGAGCAACCGCTGCTCGCGGCATGCATGAATCCAGACGCAGGAGCCGCTGACATCCTCCTGCAAGGCCAACAAGGTCGACATGTTCGTCTTGAGCCGGGTAACGCCCCGATAGGCCTGGTACTTCGAGCCCGGCACCGAACTGAGAAAGACCTGGATGCCCGCCTCGTCCTTGACCAGGCGCCACTCTTCGGCCTGCACGGCAGCAAATGCCAGCAGCGCGCTGCCGCCTAACAACCAGTGCGCGAACAGTCTCACCGCCCCTCCCCGGCGCGCGATCGGCCAACGCTCGCAGCTCACCCCGCCAATCCGGTGCTGCGTTCCAGCCAGTCGAGCAAGCGGATGGCCTCTTCGCGAGTCGAGCCGCACACATCTGCTTCAGCCAGGAACGCCGAGCACACCGCTGGCCGCTCCGGCTTGCCGAAAAGACCGCAATGATTGTCCTCGGACAGCTGCACGCAGCGCACGCCGGCGGCCTTGCCGTGCGGCATGCCGGGAATGGGAGAACTGATGGAAGGCGCGATACAGCAGGCGCCACAGCCTGCGCGGCAGTTCATGGCGGTAGACCCTCGAGCTGGTCGGGATAACGGGACAGTCCGGCGATTTTACCCGGGCCGGTACCGACTTGGCACGCCTGCAAGAACAAGCCGGCAGGCCGTTGCGGCGGACGCCCGGCGCGGCAACAGCCCATAGGCCATCGGTCGAGCCGCGGCGCAAACCGAGTTAGGGCTTGTTCGGCGCCTGCAAGCGGGCGATCAGGCTGGAGGTATCCCAGCGTCCGCCCCCCATGGCCTGCACGTCGGCATAGAACTGATCGACCAGCGCGGTAACCGGCAATTGCGCACCATTGCGCCGTGCCTCGTCGAGCAGGATCGACAAATCCTTGCGCATCCAGTCGACGGCGAAGCCGAAATCGAACTCGCCGGCCAGCATCGCCTTGTGGCGATTTTCCAGCTGCCAGGACTGCGCCGCGCCCTTGCTGATCACCTCCATCGCCAAGTGCCCGTCGAGGCCCGCGCACTGGGCGAAATGCAAGGCTTCGGACAAGCCCTGGACCAATCCGCCGATACAGATCTGGTTGACCATCTTGGTCAATTGACCGCTGCCCGCCGGGCCCATCAGCTTGACCATCCGCGCGTAGCTGTCGATCACCGGCGCGGCACGGTCGTAGAAGGCCTGTTGACCGCCGACCATCACCGTCAATTCGCCACTTTGCGCCCCCGCCTGGCCGCCGGACACCGGCGCATCGAGAAAGCCGAGTTCGCGCTCGGCCGCGAGCACGGCCAGATCGCGGGCGACATTCGCCGACGCGGTGGTGTGATCGACCAGCACCGCGCCCGCCGCCATGCCGGTGAAGGCCCCGTCGGCACCCAACACCACGCCGCGCAGGTCATCGTCGTTGCCG
>JAKFDU010000007.1:0-1992 GCA_036675975.1 Devosia sp.
GCGCAGCCACTATTGCGGCCAACTGAACGAGAGCCTGGACGGCCAGGAAGTCACCCTTTGCGGTTGGGTCCATCGCCGCCGCGACCATGGCGGGGTGATTTTCCTCGATATTCGCGACCGTGACGGCCTGGCTCAGGTAGTATTCGATCCGGATCGCGCCGAGACCTTCGCCGCTGCGGACAAGGTGCGCAGCGAGTATGTGGTCAAACTGACCGGTAAGGTGCGCCTGCGTCCGGCCGGGGCGGTCAATGCCAACATGGCGTCCGGCGCCATCGAGGTGCTGGGTTATGAGCTGGAAGTGCTGAACGAGGCGGAAACCCCGCCGTTCCCGCTCAACGAATACTCCGACGTCGGCGAAGAAACCCGCCTGCGCTACCGCTTCATCGATCTGCGTCGCCCAGAAATGGCGGCCAAGCTGAAGTTGCGCTCGAGCATCACCAGCAGCATCCGTCGTTACCTCGACGAGAACGGCTTCCTCGACGTGGAAACGCCGATCCTCACCCGTGCCACGCCGGAAGGCGCGCGCGACTACCTGGTGCCGAGCCGCACCCACGCCGGCAGCTTCTTCGCCCTGCCGCAGTCGCCGCAGCTGTTCAAACAGTTGCTGATGGTGGCCGGCTTCGACCGCTACTACCAGATCGCCAAGTGTTTCCGCGACGAAGACCTGCGTGCCGACCGTCAGCCGGAATTCACCCAGATCGACATCGAGACCAGCTTCCTCGACGAAAGCGACATCATCGGCATCACCGAGAAGATGATCCGCCAGTTGTTCAAGGAAGTGCTGGGCGTGGAATTCGGCGAGTTCCCGCACATGACCTTCGCCGAAGCCATGCGCCGCTATGGCTCGGACAAGCCGGACCTGCGCATTCCGCTGGAGCTGGTGGATGTCGCCGATCAGCTCAAGGATGTCGACTTCAAGGTCTTCAGCGGCCCGGCCAACGACCCGAAATGCCGCGTCGCCGCGTTGCGCGTGCCGGGCGGTGCGGGCATGCCGCGCAGCCGTATCGACGAGTACACCAAGTTCGTCGGTATCTACGGCGCCAAGGGCCTGGCCTATATCAAGGTCAACGAGCGCGCCAAGGGCGTCGAAGGCCTGCAGTCGCCGATCGTCAAGAACATCCCGCAGGACAACCTCAATGTGATCCTCGATCGCGTCGGCGCGGTCGATGGCGACATCGTGTTCTTCGGTGCCGACAAGGCGAAGATCGTCAGCGAGGCCCTCGGCGCGCTGCGCATCAAGCTGGGCCACGACCTCGAGCTGCTCACTTGCGAGTGGGCGCCGATGTGGGTGGTCGACTTCCCGATGTTCGAAGAGAGCGACGACGGCAGCCTGACCTCGTTGCACCACCCCTTCACCTCGCCGAGCTGTAGCGCCGCCGAGCTGGAAGCCAACCCGGCTACCGCGCTGTCGCGCGCCTATGACATGGTGCTCAACGGCACCGAGCTGGGCGGCGGGTCCATCCGTATCCATGACAAGGGCATGCAGCAGGCGGTATTCCGTGTGCTCGGCATCAGTGAGGAGGAGCAGCAGGAGAAGTTCGGCTTCCTGCTGGACGCGCTGAAGTACGGCGCGCCACCCCATGGCGGCCTGGCCTTCGGCCTGGATCGCCTGGTGATGCTGATGACCGGCGCTCAGTCGATCCGCGAAGTGATCGCCTTCCCGAAAACCCAGAGCGCCGCCTGCGTGATGACCCAGGCGCCGGGTGTGGTGGACAACAAGGCGCTGCGCGAGCTGCACATCCGCTTGCGCGAGCAGCCCAAGGCGGAATAACGATCCGGGCTTGCCGGCGATCCGAGATTGCGGTGCTGCCGTGATCGCCAGCAAGCCGGCCCCCACAGCAAGGCAGCACATCGAATATCGCTAGAGAGACGGAGTGAGTTATGGCCGGTCATTCCAAATGGGCCAACATCAAGCACCGCAAGGGGCGTCAGGACGCCAAGCGCGGCAAGATCTTCACCAAGATCATTCGTGAGCTGACGGTCGCGGCCAAG
>JAKFDU010000008.1:0-64359 GCA_036675975.1 Devosia sp.
ACGTACCAGACCTTTCGCGGATCATCCGCGGCCCTTTGGTAGGCGAAGGCTGCATCAACAAGACCTATGGCGTCGTAGTTCGGCTCCCAGTTCAGCGCCTGCCGCGCCTTGCTGTTGTCGAGCCAATTGGAATGGAATGGCGTCTCTATGCGGACGCTCTCGAGGCCGCGCGTGCGCGCCAGATGGCCGGCGACGATGCCGTAGTCGAGCGGCCGGTTCATCGCGATGTTGAACAATTGCTGGTGGGCTGCGGGGTTGCCAAGCGCGGCCAGCATGGCCTCGACCAGATCAGTGACGTGAATGAAGCTACGCTTGAGGGGCTGATCCATGGCATCCATCAGCAGTGGAACCTTGCCTGCGCGAGCGTGTGAAGCCTGCTGGTCGGCAGATATCACGCTGCTCCAGGGCGGCCCTCCGAACTGGTCCTCACCGAAGCTCAGCACATAGCGGAAGTCGTCCTTCTCCATGATCCAGGGCGCGCGCAGGCAGCAGCCATTGATGCCGTACTGGATGTAATACTGCTCGAGCATGACCTCCTCGAGCACCTTGGACAGCGCATAGACGCCCGGATAGGGCCGGCGCGGCGAGGTCTCAGTGATCGGCGCATCGTAGGCGACAGAGATGTGGCCGACCGAGCAATCGCCGCCGATCAGCACGAACTGCTCGGCTGTAGGGCTGGCCCGAAAGGCCTCAAGCAGCCAGAACATGCCCTTGACTGACACGTCCATCGCCTGCTGCGGGTCTTCCTTGACGGTGGCCATGTGGATGACGTGGGTCACCCCTGCCATCGCGGCCTCGACGGTAGCGCGATCGGAGATCGAGCCCTTGACGCTTTCGACCCGCGCATGGGGCGGCAGCGCGCGATTGTGGCAGATAGCGCGAATACGCGTATCGGCCCAGCGCGGGTCCGCCAGAATGCGTCCGAGCAGAACCTGACCGACCTTGCCGGTTGCGCCGGTAACAAGCAAAAGCATGCACGCCCCTCCATCGATTAATACTAATTAGCGGCGACGGCCGTCGTCAATGCGTAATTATCAGTGATAAACATTCAGGCGAAAGCGTCAGCACCGCTGACAGAATGCCGGATTTTCCGGACGTCGCGGCAAACGCGTCGAGTTAGCATTGACGCGCGACGGACTCGCTGCAATATACTGATTACTAATAGAATGCAGGACACAACCTGTAATATTTGGGGAGGCGCGCCGCATGGCGGTTCTGGAACTTGAGGGCATTTCCAAGCACTACGGCGCGATAACGGCGCTGACCGACATCTCGCTGACGCTACATGCGGGCGAGGTGGTTGGGCTGGTGGGCGATAATGGCGCGGGCAAGACCACCCTGGTCAAGATCATCGCCGGCAACTTCCATCCCAGCGAGGGGCAAATTCGGCTCAACGGGCAGCCCGTGGAGCTGCACGGCCCCAAGGACGCGCGATCCAAGGGCATCGAAATCGTCTATCAGGACCTGGCGCTGGCCGACAATCTGACGGCGGCGGCCAACATCTTTCTTGGTCGGGAGTTGACCACGCTGGCCAAGACAACCGCCCAGGCGGAGCTGCCCTGGTACAGGCGCCGCAAATGGTGGCAGTTTCTGCTGCCGGAACTTCTCGACTACCAGGCCATGTATCGGCGCTCGGCCGAATTGTTTGCCGAGTTGAAATCGGAAACCCGCCCCCGCGACCTGGTGCGGCGCATGTCCGGGGGCCAGCGCCAGGCGGTCGCCATCGCCCGTACGCGGCTGTCCAATCCGCGCATCGTACTGATGGATGAGCCCACGGCGGCGATCAGCGTACGTCAGGTGGCCGAGGTGCTGAACCTGATCCGGCGTCTACGTGATCAGGGCATGGCGGTCGTCCTTATCAGCCACCGCATCCCTGACGTTTTCGCAGTCTGCGACCGGCTGCTGGTGCTGCGGCGCGGCCAGATGGTCGCGGACAAGCGCGTGGCCGACAGTTCCCCCCAAGAGGTGACGGGCCTGATCACCGGCGCCATCGAGCGCGCATAGAAGGATCCGCCATGAGCGCCGATACGTCCCTGCAGAAAGCCATCGACCAGCAGACCCACACCACTTTCGGGTCCTGGCTGGTCAGCCGTCAGATTTTCTGGGTGTTGCTGGCGGCCATTTTGGCCGTCATCGCCATGTCGCTGATGACAAAGACTTTTGCGACGCCAAACAACCTCTTCAACGTCACCCGCAACTTCGCCTTTGTCGCCATCGTCGCCATTGGCATGACGGCGGTGATCATCACGGGAGGGATTGATCTGTCGGTGGGTTCCACCGTGCTGATCTCAGCCATGACGACCACCGTCATCATGCATGCCGGGTGGCCCATTGCGCTGGCCTTTCCAGCCGCCATGGGCGCATCGCTGCTGGTTGGCGCCATCAACGGCACGCTAATCGCCATAGCGGGCATGCCATCGTTCGTGGTGACGCTGGGCATGATGTCGATCGCGCGCAGCATCGGCATGGTGATGTCAAACAATGCGCTGATCTACGAATTCGGCCCTGACCAGGCCATCCTCTTTGCCATTGGCGGCGGCTCGGTCAGCCTCTTCGGCCTGCCAATTCCCAATCCCGTGCTGGTTATGGTGGCGCTGGGCATGGTGACCGCCTTTGCGCTGCGCTGGACGCGCTGGGGGCGCTATCTCTATGCCATCGGCGGCAATGAGCGGGCGGCGATCCTGACGGGCGTGCCCGTCAAGGCGGTCAAGGTCTCGGTCTATATGTTCGTCTCGTTCTGCGCCGGCATTACCGGCTTTCTCGAGGCGGGCTGGCTGGGCTCGGTCACCACGGGCCTGGGCACCGGCATGGAACTGACCGTGATCGCGGCCACCGTAATCGGCGGCGCTAACCTGGCGGGCGGCAGCGGCACGGCGCTGGGTGCCATCGTCGGCGCGGCGCTTATCGAAATCATCCGCAACAGCCTGACCCTCTTGGGCATCAGCACATTCTGGCAAGGCACCTTTGTCGGCGGTTTCATCGTTTTGGCGGTCGCGTTCGATCGGCTGCGCAACAAGGATATCGGGGAATAGGGAGGTGATGACCGGCACGAGTTCAGTTTACTAATATTCACTAATATGCCTAGTATCAACGTGACTATGGCCGCAGCCACCTGAGGAGGAGGGCTGCAACGAGGGATCGGGGCCGGGTTCCACATCGCAGACCAGAAGCAACGGCCGTGCAAGCAGCACGGCGAGGGAGGACGACAATGAAGCATACAGTGATTTTCGCTGGCCTTTTGGCAGCCAGCCTGATGCTGGGCGTTTCGGCGCAGGCGCAGGACAAACAGCAGCTCGCCTTCGTGGTGAATGCCGCATCCGATTTCTGGAAACTGGCCGAAGCCGGGGTGAACAAGGCCCAGGAAGAGCTGCCCAATTACGAAGTGCAGTTCCGCTATCCGGCCCAGGGCACCGCAGCGCTGCAGAATTCGCTGATGGATGACCTGGTTGCCGCCGGCACCGACGCCATCATGATCTCTTCGGCCGACCCGGCCAATTCGATCGATGCCTTCAACCGCATCGCGGCACAGGTACCGCTCTTCACCACCGATAGCGATGCGCCGCAGAGCGATCGCATCGCCTACCTAGGGTCGTCCAATACACTGGCCGGCGTGCAGGCGGGCGAGGAGATGGTCAAGGCGCTGCCCGATGGCGGCAAGTGCATGGGCTTTGTCGGGTTCCTGGGCGCCGACAATGCCAAGGAGCGCATTGCCGGCTTCAAGCAGGCGATCGAAGGGCACAATATCGAACTGGTCGACGTGCGTGGTGATGACGTGGACTTTGCCCGCGCCCGCACAAATGTCGACGACGTGCTCGTCGCCAATCCGGAAATCACCTGCATGGTCGGGTTCTATTCCTACAACCCGCCCAAGATCTATGAAGCCCTGCAGGCCGCCGGCAAGCTGGGCCAGATCACCGTGGTCGCCTTCGACGAAGATCCTGTGACCCTGGGCGCCGTGCGTGAAGGCAGCTTCGCCGCCACCGTGGTGCAGCAGCCCTATGAATGGGGCTATCAGGGCATGAAGCTGATGGCGGCATATCTGGAAGGCGACAAGTCCGGCATCCCGGAGGACGGCCTCATCATTGTGCCAACCAAGGTGATCAATGCCGAAAATGTCGACGAGTTCGAGGCGGACCTGAAGGCCAAGATCGGCGGCTAATTCCCTTGCGCCGATCGTCCGGCGGCGTGGCCCTGTTGCCACGCCGCCGTTTCTTGTAGTTTCGGACCTGCCATGACCTTGAGCCAACCTGACACTGGCGCCCCTGCCCCGGCTGCACCTGCAGCGGCGGAGCCATTCCTTCGGCTCAGCGGTGTGCGCAAATCCTATCCCGGTGTTCTTGCCCTCGATGGCCTCGATCTCGAAGTCCGTCCCGGCGAAGTCATCGGCCTGGTCGGCGAAAACGGGGCCGGCAAATCGACACTGATGAAGATACTGGGCGGCGTGACCACGCCCGATAGCGGCAGCATAGAGGTGGACGGCGTACCGTATGGTGCCCTCACCGTCGGTGGCTCGCTGCGCGCGGGCATCGCCTTCGTGCATCAGGAACTCAACCTGTTCGACAATCTCGATGTCGCCGCCAATGTGTTCATCGGCCGCGAGCCGCGCCGCTTCGGTGTGCTCAACCTGGTCGATACCGCCCGGCAGCGCGCAGCTGTGCTGCCGCTGCTCGAACAACTGGGTGCCAATTTTTCTCCGGATACACCGGTGTCCAAGCTGTCACTGGCGCAGCAGCAGCTGGTCGAGATCGCCAAGGCCCTGTCGCAGGATGCGCGGCTGGTGATCCTGGATGAGCCCACATCAAGCCTGCCCATCGCCGAGACCGAGAAGCTGCTGGCGGTCATCGACCGGCTGCGGGCGCGCGGCATCGCCGTTATATTCGTGTCGCATCGGCTCGGCGAGATCGAGCGCGCCTGCGACCGCGTCGTGGTGTTGCGCGACGGGCGGCTGGTGGGCAAACTGACCAAGGACGAGATCAATCACGACCGGCTGGTCAAGCTGATGATAGGGCGCGAGCTCAAGGTCATCTACGCGCCGCCTAAGTCCGGCCGCGGCGCCGTGGCCCTGGCGGCGCGGGACATTCGCACCGCCGCCTATCCGCACCATGCGGTGAGCCTCGATTTGCATCGCGGCGAAATTCTGGGGCTGGCGGGGCTGGTCGGCTCAGGCCGCACCGAACTCGCTCGTGTCATGTTCGGCATCGACCCCATTTATGGCGGAACGCTGGTTAGCTCCGGCAAACCCATCCGCCTTGCCGGCGCCAACGACGCGGTCCAGTACGGCATTTTCCTGGTGCCCGAAGACCGCAAGGGAACGGGCATTCTGCTCGATCTCTCAGTGGCCGAGAACATATCGCTCCCCAACCTGGGCGCCTATGCGGTGGCCACGTTGGTGTCGGGGGAGCGCGAGCGCAGCCAGGCCGAGCGCAGCCGCAGCGACCTGTCGATCAAGGCGCCTGATGTCGCCACCCGGACCGGATCGCTGTCCGGGGGCAATCAGCAGAAGGTGGTTCTGGCCAAGTGGCTGGCCATGGCGCCGCGCGTCATCATCTTCGACGAGCCGACGCGCGGCATCGATATCGGCGCCAAGTCGGAGATTTACCGACTAATGCGGGCACTGGCCGATTCCGGCGTCGCCGTGTTGATGATCTCCAGCGACATGGAAGAGGTGATCGGTGTTTCCGACCGGATCGCCGTCATGCATGAGGGGGGCATTTCGGGCATGCTGGAACGGGATCAATTCAGTGAAGAAAACGTCCTGCTGCTTGCCGTGGGCAAGCCGGTCGGTTCCGGGAGAAACGTGCAGTGAGCAAGAAAGACATCGGCCTTCTTGTGCTGATCCTGGTGGTTGCTGCGGGCGTGTACCTGCGCAATCCGCTGTTCCTGTCGCCCAACAATATTTCCAATACCGCCAATCTGATCGGGTTGTTCGGCCTCTTCTCCATCGCCCAAGGCTTCGTCATCATCACCGGCGGTATCGATCTCTCCTCCGGCTCGATGATCGCCTTGCTCGGTGTTCTCTTCGTCGATCTCGTCGGCAACAAAGGCGTGCCGTGGCCGATCGCGCTGATTATCGTGCTGATCCTGGGCATCCTGCTGGGGCTGGCGCATGCGCTGCTGATCACGCGGCTCAAGATGCCGCCGTTCGTGGTCACGCTGTGCGGTCTGCTGATCTATCGCGGTGTGGCGCGCGGCTATACCGGCGACGCCACGGCGGGTTTTCCCTTCGGCAGCACCTATCCGGGCCTCGATTTCTTCACCGCCCGCATCTACGGCGTCCCCACTTCGCTGCTGCTGCTGGTGGTGGTGGCCGTCATCGCCTGGGTGGTGCTGCACCGCTCGGTGTTCGGCCGCTACCTGTTCGCCGTGGGCAAGAACGAGGAGGCCGCGCGGTTCTCCGGCATTCGGACCAACCTTGTAATCGGCGCGGCCTATGTGATCTGCGCGGCGCTGACGGCGCTCTCGGCCGTGTTCTTTGCCATGTACACGCGGTCGGTATCGCCGTCGTCGCAAGCCAACTTCTACGAGCTCTACGCCATTGCCGCTGCGGTGCTCGGCGGCTTTTCGCTGCGTGGCGGCGAAGGGTCGATCATCGGCGTGGTGCTGGGCGCCATCCTGCTACAGATCCTGCAGAACCTGGTCAACCTGCTCGGCATTCCCTCGTCGCTCAATTTCGCGGTGATGGGTACGGTCATCCTGATCGGCGTGCTGGTTGACCAGCAACTGGGCGCCTATCGAGCCCATCGCCGGCTGGTGGAGGCGGCGCGCGAGGCAGCCGACTAGCCCCAGGGGCCGGGCCGGCGGCCAAGCTAGATGTTTTCCTCAGGCGGCCGAAGGAAAGGCCAGATCTACCGGGGCGCCCACGGTCAACGGCACCGTGTACTGCTGTCCATTGACTTCCATCGTCACGGACTGTGCCAGTGACGACGTGAGGCGGAGTGATGTTACCTTCCCGTCCGCCCAGCCGAGATCCACCTCGATGCCGCCGATGGCGTGCAGTCCCCGCAGGCTGCCTTTCCGCCAGAGGGACGGCAGGGCGGGCAACAGATGGATGCGTCCTGGCTGGAACTGAACCAGCATTTCAAGAATGCCCGCCGCACCGCCGAAATTGCCGTCGATCTGGAATGGTGGATGCGCATCAAACAGGTTGTCGTAGCTGCGCTCGGGATGCAGCAGGCGCGCCAAAACCGCGTAGGCATGATCGCCATCGCGCAAGCGCGCCCAGAGGTTGATGCGCCAGCCGATGCCCCAGCCGGTGGCGTTGTCACCCCGGATTTCCAGGGAGCGACGCGCCGCCGAAAACAGCTCCGGCGTAGCTTCGGGGCTGATTTGCCAGCTGGGATAGAGCCCATAGAGATGGGACACATGGCGGTGGTGGATTTCGGGCACGTCCATGTCCCAGTCCTCCAGCCATTCCTGAAGCTGGCCGGCGCTGCCGATGCGGTCGGCCGGCAGGCGTGCAGCGGCCGCCGCAATTTCGGCGCGCAGATCAGCATCGACTTCAAGCTGTTCGCCCGCGGCGATGACCGCGGCGAAGAGGTCACGCAATATCTGGCTGTCCATGGCTGGTCCGGCGCAGATCGAGGCGCCATGGGGGTGGACGTTTTCCGGCGATAGCGACGGATTGGTCACCAGCAGGTCGGTGCCTGGCAGCGGCACCAGCGTATCGAGAAAGAACTCGGCCGCGCCCTTGAGCGCCGGATAGAGCCGGCGCACCAGGGCCTCGGGAAACCCCTGGTGGGCGGCGTGCGCCCACAGCTGCGCGCAGAGCCAGGCGCCGCCTGTGGGCCACAGACCCCATTGTGCGCCATCGACCGGCCCCGTGGCGCGCCACAGATCGGTATTGTGGTGGAGGACCCAGCCGCGCGCGCCGTAATGGGTTGCGGCCATAGCCTGTCCGGTGACCGTCAGATCATCGAGCAGATCGAGCAACGGCTCCATGCATTCGGCCAGGTTGGCCGGATCGGGCAGCCAATAGTTCATCTGCAGGTTGATGTTGGTGGTGTATTTGCTGCCCCATGGCGGACTGGTTTCCCTGTTCCAGATGCCCTGGAGGGTCGAGGGCTGTGTGCCGGGACGGCTGCTGGTGATCATCAGGTAGCGGCCATATTGCACATAAAGCGCGGCCAGGGCCGGATCATCGCCTTCGGCGAATTCCCTGATGCGAGCACCGGTCGGCAGGTCGGCAGCGGCGGTGCGGCCCAGATCGATGTCGAGCCGGCGGAACAGTCGCCGATGTTCGGCCAGATGGGCCTCGAGCAGGGCGTCGAAGCCCTTGTCAACTGCGGCAGACATCCTGGCGGCGATACGAGCCTGGGGATCGCCGGAGACATCGTCGAACCGCACGAAGCTGGTGGCGACGTCGAGCAGTATGGTGACGGTATCGGCATTCTTGACCGCCAGCCGTGTTGGTTCGGCGGTGATGCTGCCGCCTTGCGGCAACACGCGCGCCTCCATGGCAAAGCTCAGGGCGCCAGCAATGCCGTGTTCGCCGGGATTGCGCCCGGCAAAATGAATGCTGCTGCCATCGACGCGGACCTGACCGTGCTGCGGGCTGGCGAGCTCGGCGCCGACACTGACCGCGCCCGGCCGATCGGCGCTGACGCGCACGACAAGAATGCCGTGGGTAGCGGAGATGAACGCCTCGCGTGTGTAGGTCACGCCGGCCACACGATAGGTCGTGGTCGTCATGGCGCGATCGAGATCGAGTGAGCGGCGATATTGCGTGAACAGTTCCGGGTGGACGACATCGAGATAGAGATGTCCCGCCGGCTGATAGGACATTTCGAGATAGGGTCGCGCCATGGAGTGGGCATTGGCCATCGCCTCTGCCTCGGCATAGCGCCCATCGAAGATGAGCTGGCGGACTGCATCCAGGTTGGGTCGTGCTTCAGCATTGGTCGGCTGGTAGGGACCGCCGGACCACAGGGTCGACTCATTGAGCTGAAATTCATCGCGCGACACGCCGCCGAACACCATGGCGCCGAGCCGGCCATTGCCCAGGGGGAGAGCGTCGGTCCACTTCGAGGCGGGGGACCGGTACCAGAGTTCGAGATCGTTCAAGGGAAGTACTCCGAATGAGCTAGTGGGCGTGCAGACGACGGTCCGCGTCGTCGAAGACCAGGGCGCGATCCCGGCGCCTATCGGGCGCGTCCGGCGGAGCCTCTCAGAATGATGTCGCAATCAACCGCGATCGTGCTGCGCCCCATGGTGTCGGGATTGGCGAGGCGATCGGACAGCAATTCGGTGATGGCTTCGGCGATTTTTTCCAACGGTTGGCCAACGGCCGTGATGCCCGGACTATGCATACGGAAGGCAGGAACGTCGTCGAAGCTGACGAGCGACAGATCATCCGGGATGCCGAGGCCGTGCTCGCGCGCCCAGGTCAGCGCACCAAGCGTCATGTTGTAATTGGCGCAGAAAACCGCGGTCGGCGGGGCAGGCAAGGCCATGAGGTCGCGCAGGCACGCGTAACCGCCGGTTTCTCGCCAATCGCCACTCACGACCAGCTCAGGCGCGGCCGCGATGCCGTGCCCAGCAAAGGCGTCATGGAAGCCGGCCAGGCGATCACGCGCAGCGGAGTCGCGCAGGTTGCCGTGGATGGTGGCGACGCGCTTGTGGCCGAGATCGAGCAGATGACCGACCAAGCGCGCGCTAGCCTTGCGGTTCTCGACGAATACCCGATCCACCGGCAAGCCGGGAATATCGTTGTCGTAGAGCACCACGATCAGCCCCTCATCTACATATTTGAGGATTTGCGAGCGCAGGCGTTCCTCGCCATCGATGATCAGGGCATCGACCCGGTGCGAGGCAAAAAACTCAAGCCCCTCGGTGATCGATTGGGGCTGCATGTCGTGACAGAACGACAGCACCGCGCGACCGGTCAGTCGCATCTTGCGGCTGAGCTTTTCGAGCAAAGCGGCGTGGAACTCGCCCAGCGAGGGCACCATCAGGCCAACAATGTGGGTCGTGTCGGTCTTCATGGACACGGCGACGGAGTTGCGGCGATAGCCCAGATCGGCGATGGCGCGCTCGATCTGATCCCGGTTGGCTGACCGCACCGGTAGACCGTTGAGGTGGCGCGAAACCGTGCCGATGGCGACGCCGGCCGTCTCGGCGACGTCGATGATCGTCGCCTGCCGTCGGCGCTGCCCTGCCGGTTTGTCACGCTGCTTGTCCATAGACCTGTAGTTCCTGCGATGGCGGGCGCGGCCGTTATTGGCCGGGCCCTGATCGCATAGATATCGTCCCGACCTGACCGGGGCCACCGGCCCTTGTGGCCGTTCGGTGAGCCCCATTCACACACTGCCATCAAAGACGATGGCGGTATGGATGCGCAGACCTGGCACGGCGATCCGGTACGCGCCCTGCCCGGCTTCGCTCCAGGCGATGTCTGCGCCGCTCAGAGCGTCGTAGACACGCACCGGCGGCTTTGGCAGGCGCACAATGGCGGAGACCGGACCGATGGCCGGAATATCCTCGATCATCTCCATCACCCTTATGCCATCGCCATTGGGCAACGGCACCGCTTTGCCCCGGACCTGCGGCGGCCCGTACAGCAGATGCAGGATGTGGCGGTTCTCGTTGGCCTGGTGGGTCAGCGTGGCCCGCCCCGCCGAAGGCAGATCGGTGGTCAGTGCCGGATCGGGCAGCAGGCGATCGAGCAGGCCCCGGACGACGTATTTGTAGAGCGGCTGGCCCACCGCGTGGTACATGGCGAAAATCGGATAGGCCACATAGGCCACGCCCCCGTGCAGCGTGACGCCAGTGCCGAGCGGGGCAGCGGCCGGGTTGTCCGGCGCATGCTGATGCGATGAGAAGTGTGCGTAGGTCCGGTTGAAATAGGGCGGCACGATCTGAGCCAGCACCGTCGCGCCCTCTGCCGTGATGGTCTGCGCCGTGCCATACATGACGAAGGGCGAGCGGGTCATATCGGCGTCAAGCTCGGCGTCCGCCTTCAGGTAGGAGGGCGTGAACGCCACCGGCTCGCCGCTGCGGCGGATGCCTGCCGGGACGGTGAAGCTGCCATCGGCGGCCAAGCCCGAAGTGCCTGACAGCAGCAGCTTGCCGCCCTGCGCCACGAAGGCCTGCAGCCGCGCCGCCATTTCACCCTCGACCGGGATTTCGTCCGGCAAGATCAGCACGCGGTAGTTTTCGAATGTCGCGCTTGGATCGATGACGTCGAACGGACGCTTGAGCTCCAGCAGCATCTGGGCCGCGCCATCGTCGCTGTGGTTGTTGCGGGCGCCGACGGGATGGAAATATTCGGCCGACATGATGGCGACTTCGGAAACCTGCTTCGCCGCTTCGAGGAACGGCTCGAGCTTTTCGATGCGGGCATAGGCCGGGGCGATCGACGCATAGGTATCGGGATTGATCGCGCCATCGGGATGCAGCTGGTCGCCCACCAGGCATTTGGCGCCCAGCGCCACCATCTGCGCCGCTTCATATTCAAGCGCATCGGGATGCTTGAAGCCACCGAACTCACCCCAGCTGGTGTGGAATTTGCCGGTCTGACCGAGAAAATCCATGCCTAGCGTGGCGGCATAGCGCGCGCTCGAGGGGAAATGATCGTAGCCCCAGCCGCCGGTAGGCAGGCTTTCCAGCTCCAGGTGGCTGTAATTGGCGAAGCGCTTCGCTCCCTGCTTATGGATGTGGCCGCAATTGTAGAAGATACGCAGCCCCGGGAACTCGGCCCGCAGGGCCTCCGTGGTCTCGCTGCGGAAGCGCTCGTTGACCCATTCGTCGTTCTTGAGCCGGTCCGCTGGATTTTCGGGATCCAGGCCATGCTCGGCCATCGAAGCCAGGCATTCGGCGCAGACGCAATCGGGTGTCAGGATGATGTCGAAAAACAGCCCCTGGGTTTCGTAGTTGCGCGCCACTTCGCGGGCGTGCTCCAGCAGCTCGTCGCGATAGGCCTTGTGGTTGAGGCAGAGTGTGTGCCAGCCGGCCTCCAGCTGACCTGGGTCGAAGCGGTTCTTGGTTGCGGACCGGGCACGCCATTCAGGGTGGATGCGCGCATTGCGCTCGTCCCATTGCACCGAGATGTAGATCGGGCACTCGATATCGGCAGCGCTCAGGGCTGTGACCATCTCACCCATCAGGTCGCGAGTCAGCTCAGGATGCGGCGCGCCGACCTTGGTGGGATAGTAGGACCAGCCGTGGTGGCACTTGGCAAAGATGGTCACCGAATCCACATGCGCGGCCTTGAGTGTGCCGACGAAGTCATCGGGATCGAAGGCGGAGCCGATCCCCGGAATATGCTCGGACGTATGGAAGTCGAGATGAATCTGGCGATAGCGCAGCGGCTTGTTAGTGTGGACAGACATAGTTACTCCTTGCCCGCTGCGCGCTTGCGAGCCGGCGACGAACCGACGTGCTGGAAGGATCAGGAAGACCACCAGCGAACGCCTTTTTGGCATTTCGATCAAGTAAGTTGAAACGTTATCAACTCTTTCGGATTTGGCAAGGGCTGCGCGACCCTGACCGACACGCCATCCCCCAGGTCACCCAACAAATGCTGACGATGCAACTGCGCGAGCTGGAGAACGATGGAGTAATTTCCAGGACCATCCCGTCATTCCCCCCCAAGGTGGGGTATGCCCTGCCCCCTGGGGGCCAAGCTGAAATCGGTGACGGACGCGCTCGGCGACTGGGGCCAAGGCCTACCGGTCGTGCAGGGGCTGGATGCCGCGACCGTCGCTTAGCGCGGTGGAGGAGCGGGCGATCCTTAAGCTACTGTAGGCGCAGCAGAAATCGGCCGTGATTTTTCTTTCGCCTATCCCTTGAAACTGATCTTGTCTATGCCAAATCAGTTCTGTCGTGGACCGACAAGTCTGGGAGGCGCTCCTCTTGGGCGCCCTCCCGTATCCATGTTGCTCAAGGAGGATATGGCTATGAGGACAAACTTCGATTTTGCACCCCTGTATCGGTCGAGCATCGGCTTCGACCGCATGTTCAACCTGCTCGAAAATGCCAGCCGGCTGCAGTCGATCGACAGCTGGCCGCCCTATGACATCAGCAAGAGCGGCGACGACGACTATCAGATCACGATGGCGGTCGCCGGCTTCTCGCAAGAAGAGCTGACGCTGACCCAGGAGCCCAACTTGCTCGTGGTCATGGGTGAGAAGTCAGGCGAGGATAACGGTCAATACCTGCACCGCGGCATCGCCGGGCGGTCGTTTCAGCGCCGGTTCGAGCTTGCCGACCACGTCAAGGTGGCCGGGGCAAGCCTGGTCAACGGCCTGCTCACGGTCGAGCTGAAACGCGAAATCCCCGAGGCCATGAAGCCCCGACGGATCGAGATCGGCATGGGCGGCAAGGCGGACGAGCCACGCCAGATCGAGACGGACAAGCAGGCTGCCTAGCCACAAGCGTCGACTCAACACCGCGCCGGGGCGCCCGGCGCGATGAATTGCACACCAGTGAAAGGAGAACCAAAATGAACATGCGTGATCTAATCCCCTGGAACCGCAGCAGCGACAACCAGACGCCAGCTGCCTATCGCGAGAATGAGCAACATCCGTTCCTGTCGCTGCACCGTGAGGTCAATCGGCTGTTTGACGACGTTTTCCGGGATTTCGATACACGGCTTCCCGTAATGGGGCGACTGTCGTCCCTTGGTTCGGCTTGGCCGAGCGTGGAAATCTCGGATAGCGACAGCCAGATCACGGTCACGGCCGAGATCGCGGGGATGGATGAAAAGGACGTCGAAATCCTGCTCGACGATGGCGTGCTTACGCTCCGTGGCGAAAAGCGGTCGGAGACCGAGGACAAGAGCCGCCAATTCTCCGAGCGCTACTACGGTCGCTTCGAGCGGCGGATTCCGCTTGGTTTCGACATAGAGGAAGACAAGGTCTCGGCCTCGTTCAAAAATGGTCTGTTGACGGTGACGTTGCCCAAGTCGGCGTCGGCCCAGTCCCGGGTCAGGCGGATCGCCATTAACGGTCAGACCAACGTGCACTGATCCGGCGCGGGTCGAGACAGAAATCGACCGCTGGCGCCGGCACCCGACCGTACGCGGGCGTCCCAACGGGATGCCCGCTGTGGCGGCTTTGGTCGGTGGCGAACTGCGTCCTATTATGATCTGGATCAAAGACGGCCCTATCGGGGCGCATAGTCTGGAACCAGAAACGAAAGGACGCAGCATGTACACGCGCATTGTCGTCGGTATCGACGGATCCGAACTTGCTACCAAGGCCCTGCGCCACGCATTGGCGCTGGCCAAGACGATCGGCGCAAGGCTGTTCGTCGTCACCTCCACCGAACCATCGGTGCTTGTCACCGCGGGCGCGGAGTTCGTGGCCGTCGATACCGGCGCCATCATTGCCGATCTTGAGGAAATCAAGGCGAAATCGGCGCAGGCAACTCTGGCCGAGGCCGAGGCGCTGGGGGCAAGCCAAGGCCTGTCCGTCGAGAAGATCCACGTGCCATCGAGCGTCGCTGCCGATGCCATCCTCAAGACCGCCGAGCAGCAGGGGGCCGATCTGATCGTCATGGGCTCCCATGGCCGACGGGGATTGGGGCGCCTGCTGCTGGGCAGTCAGGCCGCGGAGGTGTTGGCGCGGACGACCGTTCCGGTCCTGGTGGTGAAATAAATCATCGCGCCACCGCTAACATGTTAGCGGTGGCGCGGCCGGGCAATTTCCAGTATTGGCGCTGCATTCCGATATCGAGTGCTCGCCATGTCCCTGCCCCGTTTGATCGCCGTCATCGACATCGGCAAGACCAATGCCAAGGTGGTGCTGATCGATTCCACCACGCACCAGCAGGTGGCAGGTCGCAGCACGCCGAACGTGGTTCGCCGCGACGGCGTTTATCCGCACGCCGATGTGGAGATGCTGTGGGCCTTCATCATCGAAGGCCTGAAGAGCCTGGGCGCCGAGCATGGAGGAGTGGATGGGATTTCCATCACCACGCATGGCGCCACCGCCGCGCTGATGGCGGGTGAGCAACTGGCCTTGCCGGTGCTGGACTATGAGCACAACGGACCTGAGGACACCGCCGCGGCCTACGGTGCAGTGCGGCCGGGCTTTGCCGAGTCGCTATCGCCGAGACTACCTCATGGCCTCAATCTGGGCGCGCAGATCTTCTGGCAGGCACAGGCGCATGCGCCGGCCTTCGCGCAGGTGACGGCCATCCTCACCTATCCGCAATATTGGGCCTGGCGGCTGACCGGCGTGATGGCGAGCGAGGTGACGTCGCTGGGATGTCACACCGATCTGTGGGCGCCGGCGCGTGGGGAGTTCTCGAGCCTGGTCCAAAGCCAGGGCTGGGCAGAATTGTTTCCGGCGGTGCGGCCTGCCGCCTCGGTGCTGGGGCGCGTTCGGCCGGATGTCGCTGCGGTCACGGGACTCCGAGGGGATACGCCGGTGACTTGCGGCATTCACGATTCTAACGCGTCGCTACTGCCGCATCTTGGGGCACATGAAACGCCCTTCACCATCCTCTCGACCGGGACCTGGGCCATCGCCATGACCGTTGGTGGCGATACCGACAAACTCGATCCGCGGCGCGACAGCCTCGCCAATGTCGACGCATTCGGCCGCGCGGTGCCGACAGCGCGGTTCATGGGCGGCCGGGAATTTGACCAGTTGGTGCGTGAGGTCGTCACGCCAAGCGCGGCGGACGTTGCGAGGGTCGTGAACGAAGACATCCGGGTGCAGCCAAACTTTACCCCTGGCGTGGGGCCATTTCCAGACGCCCGGGGGCGCTGGACGCATGAGCCGGAAACCCTCACGGCAGGCCAGCGCACCGCGGCGGCTTCACTCTATCTGGCACTGGTGACGCGCGCCTGCCTCGATCTCTGCGGCCTTGGGCGCGAGATCATCATCGAAGGGCCGCTGGCGCGTAATGCGCTGTTCGGCCGGGCGCTAGCACGGCTCAGCGGCGTGCCGGTCCGTGCCTCCGGCGACGCAACCGGGACAAGCCTGGGGGCGAGCATGCTGTTTGGTGGCGGACAGGGACATGCCGAGGCCGGGCCAGAAGCAACGCCGCTCGATGTGGCTGGGTTCGACGCCTATGCGGCGCGTTGGCGTGCCGAGATCGCCTAGCAGCCTTGCACCGGCCGCCAATGCAGGTCAGCTTCCCGATGCCCATATTAGCGGCGATACGGAGGTTGGTATGGCTCGACATCACGTCGTTATCGTCGGCAGCGGCTTTGGCGGCCTTGCCGCCGCGCAGGCGCTTGAAGGTGCCGATGTCGAGATAACGCTGATCGACCGGCGCAATCACCACCTGTTCCAGCCCTTGCTCTACCAAGTGGCTACCGCTTCGCTCAGCACCTCGGAAATCGCTTGGCCGGTCCGCCATATCCTGCGGAACCGACGTGACGTGACGACGCTGTTGGCGACGGTGACTGGCGTAGATACAGCCAGCAAAGCCGTGTTGCTGGAGGACGGCAGCCGCGTCACCTACGATAGCCTGATCCTCGCCACCGGCGCGCGGCACGCCTATTTCGGTCATGACGATTGGGAGCAATTCGCACCGGGTCTCAAGACGCTGGAGGACGCGACGACGATCCGTCGCAAATTGCTGCTGGCCTTCGAGGCAGCCGAGCGCGAGACCGATCCGCAGAGGCGCCTATCGCTGCTGACCTTCGTCATCATCGGCGCGGGGCCGACTGGCGTCGAGATGGCGGGCGCCATCATCGAGTTGGCGCGAGTGACCTTGCGTGGCGAGTTCCGCAGCATCCGGCCCGACGAAGCACGGGTGGTGCTGATCGAGGGTGGCAGGCGCGTACTCCCCAACTTCAAGCCGGAGCTATCGGACTATGCGCTCAAGTCGTTGCGCGACCTCGGCGTGACGGTCAACCTGGGTGAGGCGGTCAGCGGCGTGGACGCAAAGGGGGTAGTCTATGGCGG
Organism: Devosia sp.; assembly: GCA_036675975.1. Classification (GTDB taxonomy): domain Bacteria; phylum Pseudomonadota; class Alphaproteobacteria; order Rhizobiales; family Devosiaceae; genus Devosia. Next base: position 16,860 of record JAKFDU010000008.1, read on the forward strand.
CGATCGGCTCGACGCGGCGACGGTAATCTGGGCGGCGGGGGTGCAGGCCTCGCCTGCAGCCAGGTGGCTCGGTGTAGAGCCGGACCGCGCCGGGCGGGTGAAGGTGGAGCCGGACCTGACGGTGCCCGGATACCCGGAAATCTTCGTCGTTGGCGACACGGCGACCATCACCATGCCGGACGGGAAGCCCGTGCCTGGCGTGGGAGACGGGGCCAAGCAGGGCGGGAAGCACGCGGCTAAAGTGATCCGTGCACGCCTGCAGCATGCTGCGACGTTTCTGCCATTTCGCTACAAGCATGCAGGTGACCTCGCCACCATCGGCAAGCGGGCGGCGGTGATCGACTTCGGCTGGATCCAGCTCAAGGGCTGGATCGCCTGGTGGGCCTGGGGGCTGGCGCATATCTACTTCCTGATCGACACCAAGAACCGGCTCGCCGTGGCGCTGAGCTGGCTATGGATCTATCTCAGCGGGCAGCGCAGCGCCCGGCTGATCACACAGGGCGAGGCAGAGAAGAAGGCGCCGATCAGGGAAGTGACGGAGAAGCCTTAGCGCTCGGCCGCCTCATCCACAGACGTGGTCGCCTTGTGCAGGGCGCGTTCGCGCAGCCAGATGTAGAGGCCGCTGCCGATGATGATAGTGGCGCCGAGGAAGAACCAGTTGTCGGGCGGCTGGTTGAAGATGACCCAGCTCGCCAGCGCCAGGTAGAGCAATTGCAGGTAGTTGAACGGCGCCAGGGTTGCTGGCGTGGCAAAACGGTGGGCCACCGAGATCAAGAGGTGCCCGAGAACGCCGGCCGTGCCGAGAGTGAAGAAGGCGACCCAGGAAATCGGCTCACTCGGCCAGACCCAGCCGCCGGTCAGGGCGAAGGGCGTTATGGCCACGAGGGCGATGCCGCCCGCATAGAGCTGCTGGGTCATGGCGCCATCCACGCCGGCCAGCTTGCGCGTGAATATGCCAAAGACGGCGCCGAAAAAGGCCGCGGCAAGGCTTAGCAAAGCTGCCGGGTGGAAGGCCTCCGTGCCGGGGCGGATGATGACAAGGATGCCGATAAAGCCGCAGCCAATGGCCAGCCAGCGGCGCCAGCCCACCGTTTCGCCAAGCATGGGGCCCGAAAGCGCACAAACCATCAGCGGCATGGTGAAGAGCAGCGCGCCTGTGACAGTGAGCGGCAGGTAGCGCATGGAGAGGAAGTTGCCGGCCGTGGAGCCGAGGAGGCAAAGGCCGCGGGCGAGTTCGAGCTTCCAGTTGCCCGTTTTGAACAGGCTCCAGCCACGGACGGGCAGTACCAGCAGGAGCAACAGACCGACATGGATGCCGTAGCGGGCGAACATGATCTCGGTCGTTGGAAGCCCGGCGGTCGAAAGCCACTTGGCCGAGACATCAAGGAAAATCAGGATGGATTGGGCCAGCAGCAGGATAAGGATGGCCTTGTTGGCGTTCTGCTCGACCGCAACGGGGCTGGCCATCAGCGTTCCTCGGTAATGGGGCTGGCGGGCCGGGCCAATGCGCGTTCGCGCAGCCAGATATAGAGGCCGCTCGCCATGACGATGGGCGCGCCGACATAAAGCCACACGTCAGGGGGCTGATTGAAGATGAGCCAGCTCGAGGCCGTGAAAAACAGAATCTGCACATAGCCGAACGGCGCCAGTGCGGAGGCGGGCGCGAAGCGGGAGGCAACGGTCAGAAACTGATGGCCGGAGAAGCCGACGACGCCGATCAGCGCGAGAACCGTCCAGTCGACCGCATTGGTTGGCCAGACCCAGGTGGCGATGGCAAAGGGCGCGAGAGCCAGTGTCGGCAGCGCCGCGCCGTAGAATTGCTGGGTGCCAGCGGAGTCGACCCCGGCAAGACGGCGCGTCAGCATGGCATAGCTGGCGTAAGATATCGCGCCGCCCAGCGACAGCAGCGTTGCCGGATGGAACACTTCGCTGCCGGGCCGGACGATGATCAACACGCCCACGAAGCCAACCGCAATGGCCGTCCAGCGCCGCCAGCCGACCCGCTCGCGGAGGAATATCACCGAGAGCGCGGTAACGATCAGCGGCACGGTGAAACCGATCGCGCCGGTCACGGTCAGCGGAAGGTAGCGCACGGCGGTGAAGTTGCAGAGCGTCGAGCCAACCAGCGCGACAGCGCGGGCCATCTCCAGCCAGAAATTGTTGGTGCGCAACAGGCCGAGCCCCTTGCTGGGCAGGTTGATGGTGGCGGCGAGGCCAAGATGGACGGCATAGCGCACGAACATCACCTGCAGGGCCGGCAGACCGACCAGGCCCAGCCACTTCGCTGAACTGTCGAGACAGACAAACAGGAAATAAGCCGCGAGCACGAGCCCGATGCCAAGAAGGCGGCGCTCCTCGATGGGCGCGATAGTGGTCGGCATGGCAAGTCCGGAGGGTCGCGGGAGGACGCGGCGTGATGGGCTAGCGTTGGTAGATGCGGGGGCGCATGTCAATGCGCCAGAAGGATAAATCTTGTATGGAAGCGATCGGCGGACATCGGGCTTGTGGCCCCACCCCCTCCTACCTCCCCCATCAAAGGGGGAGGTTCTCTCCACTCTCGTGGCACCATCTGATCGCACCCACGAAGTCGCACCTCCCCCATGATGGGGGAGGTGCGATGGGTGGGTCGAGCCTGCGAATCTAGAACGTCTCGCTGAGGTTCCTGACCCGCAGCGATTTGACCAGTTCGGATGCCGTCGGCTTGGCGCCGTGCCTTGGTGTGAAGGTCAGTTCGGTGTTGCGGCCAGGCAGCAGCGTCACCGCATTGTCCGAGAAGTAGCCCGGGATATCGACCGTGGCGGTGACAAACAAGGCCGGCTGGTCGCTGGTGAGGGTCAGCACGAACTGACCATCGACATCGGACCAGGCCGCACGAACCTTGGGCTGTACCAGCTCGTAAGCCTTGTAGGGCTTGGGGAAATAGTCGTTTTCACCCAAGAGCTTGCCTGATGCATCGCGCCAGGAGAAGAAGAGGAATTCGTCGCCGGCCAGGTCTACCGCCGCAAGTGTCTTGATGCTGATGGCGGCATCGGGGCCAATCGCGGTGTTGCCGGAGAAGACAACACGGTCGCCACCGCCGACCTGCACCGCTCGCACTTCAAGTGCGACCGTCACCGGCTTGCCGGTGTCATTGATGCCGCGGAAGGTAATCTCAGCATTGTCCTTGCTGGGCACGGCGACGACATTGACCGGCAGGAAGAAGCGCTTGGCCATGTATTGCAGCAGCTTCCACTGCCCGCCGTAATCGAGGCTGGACCAGCTGGCGACCGGCCAGATGTCGTTGATCTGCCAGAACAAAGTGCCCATGCAGCGCGGCTTGGTGGAGCGCCAGTATTCGATGGCGGTCTTGATGGCGAGGCCCTGCTGGATCTGGGAAAGAAACACCATCTGGTCGAAGTCGCGCGGGAAGCGGAAGTAGCGCGTCATCGTTTCGAGGATACGCGCATTGCCGCCATTGTTGCGCTGATGGTTTTCCATCACCGGGGAGGACGGGTTGCGGTCCTTCTCCTCGGCGAACGTCTCGATGACATTCATCGACGTAAAGGACTGGAAGCCGAATTCGGAAGCGAAGCGCGGGTTGACGCTGCGATAGGCCTCGAAGCTCTTGGCCGAGTGCCAGACGTCCCAATAATGCGTATCGCCGCGCGTATCGGCGTGCCAGCCGTCGGAGAAGTCGAGGTAGCCCATGGAGGGAGAGGACGGCCAGAAGCGGCGCGCCGGATCCTCGTCTTCGACAATATTGCCGAGCATGTTGTTGAGGCGGTCGTAATTGGCGACGTAGCGCTCCGGCGCCGCCTTGGTCTCGGGGTACCAGTGCAGCGAGCCGATGACCTCGTTGTCGCCGCACCAAAGAGCGATCGAGGCGTGGTGGCTGAGACGGCGGACCTGCTGGGTGATCTCGGTGCGGACGTTGTCGAGGAAGGGCCGGTCGGACGGATAGCTCATGCAGGCGAACATGAAATCGTGCCAGATGAGGATGCCGAGCTGGTCGCAGAGTTCGTAGAAGTAGTCCGGCTCATACTGACCGCCACCCCAGATGCGGAGCATGTTCATGTTGGCGGCCTTGGCGCTTTCGAGCAGGTCGCGGATGACAGCTGGCGTGATACGTGAGGGAATGGCGTCGGCGGGGATCCAGTTGGCACCCAGCATGGAGATGTCGCGGCCGTTGATGCGGCACTTGAAGCTGTGGTCGATCTCGTCGGGCTCGACGATCCATTCCAGCTTGCGCAGGCCGATCTGGCGGGTGGTCTTTTCGCCTTCGAGATTGGTCACCAGTTCATAGAGCGGCTGCTCGCCCTGCCCTGCCGGCCACCACAGTTTCGGATTGTGAATGGTGATGTTGTGGGTGAAAAGGTTCTCACCCTTCTGCACCACGACCTTGTCCGTGATCACCTGGCCATCGATGGTGTGTTCAAGTTCCACCTCACCGTGAGCGAAGGCAAAAAGGCGAGTCTTTATCGAGAGTTCGACTGAATTGGTGCCGTGAACCTGGTCGACTTGCACGCTGTCCTGGCGAGCAAGGCGCGACTTACGCAGGCTCATGGTGCCATAGACGCCTATCGGCATGAGGCAGATGCCCCAATCCCAACCCGCATGGCAGGCAGCCTTGCGGATGAAGTTCATGTGGATGCCCTTCAGCCCGTTGGTCTGGTAGTTGTAGGTGAAGGGAATGGGGAACGGATGCGCGTCGGCGCGCGCCTTGGCGACATCGGGCGCAATGTCGAATTCGATGCGCAGCGTGTTGTCGCCTTCGCGGACCTTGCCGGTCACATCGATGTCGTTGCGGATGAAGCTGTTCTGCGTTTTGGCGACAACCTCGCCGTTGAGCAGGATGGTGGCGATGCAGTCTACCTCGGCCAGGGTGAGTGTCAGGTAGCCATGGATGTCGTCGGCAGACGCCGAGAAGCTGCGCTCCACCGACCATGCGGTCTCGTTGACCCACATCACCGTCTTTTCGTTTTCACCGTAATAGGGATCGGGGATGCGATCAGCGGCGAGCAGCGCAGCGTGGACATCGCCCGGCAAGGTGATCGGGACATTTACGTCGGCTGAGGGCGAGGACAGGGCGAAGGTGCCATTGAGGTCAAGGGCGGAATAGGTGGCAGCAATGGCCATGGAAGTCTCCTCGCGGCAGGTGTGCGACGTGCCGGTCTAAGCTGGACGTGGTCCGGGAATCCGGGTGCAATCGATTTCGCATGGGTTCTAGCCCGTCTCGTGGCGGCTTCCAATGGGGCTGGAAATGGAATTTCAGCGGGATTGCATCGTTGCTACAGTCAAATCCGAGCGAATGACCGATTCGAACCGACCGGTTTACATTTGTATTAGGGTTTGCTCGCATAACCTCTGACGGCGAGCTGGAGGGCTCTTCCGCCATGTCGGCAATAAAGCGGTTGGTGCAATTCTTCGCCGTTCCGGATGATCCGGACCTGGTTCAGGCGCAAGCGCGGGCCTTCAGTCGCCAAGTCCCGCTCATGTACGGCATGCTGCTGGTCAACTCCGTGGTGCTGGCCGCAAGTCATCCGGCGGCACCGGACCTGCTTCGTCTCTACATACCCGGCTTAATGGCGGCGATCTGCGTGGCGCGAGTTGTCATGTGGTGGCGCGCGCGGGATGGCGGCATCACCGATGCGAAGGCACGACGCCTGTTGGGCAGCACCGTTTGGGCGGCAGCAGTCCTTGGCATCGGATTTTCGAGCTGGGCGCTGAGCCTCTACCCCTATGGCGGGGCCTTTGCGCAGTCGCATATCGCCTTCTACATGGGCATTACCAGCATTGGCTGCGTGTTCTGCCTGATGCATCTGCGCGGCGCTGCCATCATGGTGGCGCTGAGCGTGCTCATACCGTTCACTGCCTTTTTCGTCATCAGCGGCAATCCGATTTTTGGCGCCCTGGCCTTCAACCTAGTGCTGGTGGTCGCGGCACTGATGACGATCCTGCTTAACAACTATCGCGACTTCAGCGCCTTGGTGGCTTCCCGCGCCGAAATGGCGCGCGAGCAGGCCGAAACGCAACGGCTGTCGGACGAGAACTATCGGCTGGCCAATGTGGACGGCCTGACCGGCTTGCCGAACCGGCGGTCGTTCGACCGGCAGTTGCAGGCTGCGATCGAAAAAGCAGAAGCCGAGCATGCACAGATCGCCGTGGCGCGGCTCGACCTCGACAGCTTCAAGGCGGTCAATGACATCTTCGGCCAGCTCACCGGCGATCGCGTGCTCGAGGAAGTTGCGCGCCGCATCGGCATGTTGCGCCGGCCATCGACATTCGTGGCCCGGCTGGGCGCAAACAGCTTCGCCCTGATCCTTTCCGGCGCCACCGACGAGGCTTCGCTACAGGTGTGTGGCGATGTGCTGACCGCTGCGATGCGGCCGTCGTTCGAAATGAAGCTCGTAACCGTTCATCTCACCGCATCGGCGGGCCTCGCTGCGTCGAGGCCCGGCGATACGGCCGACACGCTGTTCGACCGGGCCGACTACGTAACCGGGGTAGCCAAGCGCGAGGCGCGGGGCCGCGCCCTGGTGTTTACCGGGCGCCATGCCGAGGACCTGAGCCGGGTGCGGCGGATGGAGCATGCGCTGCACACCGCCGACCTCGACAGGGAAATCCATATCCTGCTGCAGCCGCAGTTCGACATCGCGCTGAACCGGACCACTGGCTACGAAGTGCTGGCCCGCTGGAAGAGCCCCGTCCTGGGCGATGTGTCGCCCGTCGAGTTCATTCCGCTGGCGGAGCGGACAGGCGTGATCTCCAAGATCACCCAGGCGGTGCTGCGCAAAGCGCTGCGCGTATCGGCCAAGCTGCCGAAATCGGTACGCCTGTCGGTGAACCTGTCGGCACACGACTTGGGCTCCACCACCGCCATGGAGGCCATCGCCAGGCTGGTGGAACAGGATGGCACGCCATGCCGCGTTGATTTCGAGATCACCGAAACCGCTATAATGGGCGACATCGCCCAAGCCAATGAGGGCCTGCTGACGCTGTTGGCCCTGGGCTCGCGCATCGCACTTGATGATTTCGGCACTGGCCATTCCAGTCTCACGCATGTGCAGAAGCTGCCGCTCGACCGCATCAAGGTGGACCGTAGTTTCGTCAACGAAGTCACCAGCGACCCCACCAGTCGGGCCATCATCAAGACCACTGTCGACCTGTGCCGGAACCTGGGAATTTCCTGCGTGTTCGAAGGCATCGAAACCGAGCAGCAGCTGGACGCCCTGCTCGGGCTTGGCGGCACGGTGATGCAGGGGTACCTGTTCGGCCGGCCGATGAGCGAAGACAAGGTGCACGAGCACATCGCCAGCGAGAGCAAGGGCTGGCAGCGGCATCGCCGCCAACTGTTCGGCGCCGCGAGCTAGTTCAGAACCGCATGGCAACCCGGACCTCGGGCCCGGGTTGCCGGATTGCTATTCGGCCGCCGCGTCCAGGTCGAGAAAGCCGCCGGATTGGCGTTCCCAGAGGTGGGCGTAGTGGCCGCCGGAGGCGAGAAGCTGGGCGTGGGTGCCCTCCTCCACGATCTTGCCCTGCTCCAGCACCACGAGCCGATCCATAGCGGCGATGGTGGAGAGACGGTGGGCAATGGCGATCACCGTCTTGCCCTGCATCAACGTGGTCAGCTGCTCCTGGATGGCCGCTTCGACCTCGGAATCAAGCGCCGAGGTGGCCTCATCGAGCACCAGGATCGGCGCGTTCTTGAGCAGCACGCGGGCGATGGCAACGCGCTGGCGCTGCCCACCCGACAGCTTGACCCCACGCTCGCCGACATGGGCGTCGTAGCCCCGGTTGCCCTTGGGATCGACCAGACCCATGATCACGTCGTGAACCTTGGCCTGCTCGGCGGCCTGGATCATCTCCTCATCACTCGCCGATTGGCGGCCGTATTTGAGGTTCTCGCGAACCGATCGATGCAGCAGCGATGTGTCCTGGCTGACCAGGCCGATAGCGGCCCGCACGCTTTCCTGTGTGACATCGCGGACATCCTGACCATCAATGCGGATGGAGCCGTCCTGCACATCGAACATGCGCAGAGCCAGATTCACCAGCGTCGACTTGCCCGAACCGGAACGGCCGACAAGGCCGATCTTCTCGCCCGGCGCGACCCTGAGGTTGAAGGCGTCGATGACGCTGCCCTCCTTGCCGCGCCAGTAGTTGAAGCTGACATTGTCGTAGGTCAGCTCGCCTTTGCTCACCGCAAGCGGCTTGGCTTCGGGCTTGTCGAGCATGGTCAGGGGCTGTGCGATGGTATCCATCGAATCCCTGATATTGCCGACCTGGCGGAAGATGTTGGAGCCGATTTCGAGGATCCAGCCGCTCATGTTCATGATCTGCAGCGCGAACGGAATGGCCGTGGCCACCGCCGCCGCCGAGAGCACACCCTGGTTCCAGCCGGTCAGCGCGATCCAGGTGACCGAGACCACGAGGCCAGCGTTGAGCAGGAACAGGATCGACCACATGTAGGTGAACACCCGCATCAGCTTGCGGAAGCTGACGGCGTGGTCGTTGATCGAGTCGGCGACGTAGAGATCCTCGTGCTCGCCGGTGGAGAAGGTCTTGATGGTCTGGATGTTGGTGTAGCTGTCCACGATCCGGCCCGTCATCACCGACTTGGATTCCGAGAGCTCCTCGGAATGGCGGGCGATGAGCGGCATGGTGATGGTGAAGAGGATTGCATAGAGCAGCAGCCATACCCCGATCGGCACCAGCAGCACCGGATCGAGTTGGGCCAGCACGATGATCGCCACCACCACGAAAACCAGGGCATACCAGGCGGCGTCGATGGTGAGGTTCACCCCGATTTCGATGGCTTCGCCGGCCTGTATGATCTTGTTGGCGACGCGGCCGGCAAAGTCGTTCTGGAAGAACGTCCAGCTTTGCCGGATGACGTGCCAGTGGCTCTGCCAGCGCACGAGATCGACCAGGTTGGGGACGATGCCGTGATTGCGGATCAGCGTGTCGAGCAGGAAGGTCAGCGGACGCACCAGCACGACGACAACGATCATCCAGAGGAAAGTCTGGGTGTGCAGATCGAAGATCTCGCCTGGATTGGTGGTGGCCAGCATGCCGACCACAAGGCCGACAAAGACCGGCATCAGTGCATCGGCAATGGAGCCGATCGAGACCAGCACAATGCGGATGATGAAGGCCGCACGGAACTGACCGATGAAGTAGCTGACGAAGGGACGGAGGCCCATGGGCGGCTGCCGGTCTTTGGCAAGCGCGGTGGGCGAGTAGAGATGGTCGAAATAGTCGATGACGCGGTTGAACATTTTGAGCTCTAATTTGAGCCGCGCCTGACGGAGGTTCTTGGAAACTCAGGTCAGGTTCGGAATCGGTCCATGGGTTTGCACTTTGGGGTTCGAACCCCGGGCTTGGTTGCGGGACCCGCGCTCGCGGTAATGATCATTCCGATATTGTCACCCATCTGGGTTCTCCGTGGTTGGTCAGATGACCGGACGCTTGATTGCATCCGGGTAGGCTTACTGCGCCGCCTCTTCTGGCTGGTCGGCGTCGATGAAACCGCCGGACTGGCGGTTCCAGAGGCTGGCATAGATACCGCCGGTCTCGAGCAGCTGGGCATGGGTGCCGGTCTCGACCACCTTGCCCTGATCGAGCACCACCAGCCGATCCATCATGGCGATGGTGGACAGGCGATGGGCGATGGCGATCACCGTCTTGCCGCGCATCAGCAGCTGCAACTGGCCCTGGATGGCGGCCTCGACCTCGGAATCGAGCGCCGAGGTGGCTTCGTCGAGCACCAGGATCGGCGCATTCTTGAGCAGCACGCGAGCGATGGCGATGCGCTGGCGCTGCCCGCCTGACAGTTTGACGCCGCGTTCGCCGACATGGGCATCGAAGCCCTTGCGGCCTTTTGGATCGCTGAGACCGGCGATGAAGGCGGTGGCTTCGGCCAGATCGGCAGCTTCGCGCATCATCTCTTCGGTCGCATCGGGGCGGCCGTAGAGGATGTTCTCGCGTACCGAGCGGTGCAGGAGGGACGTATCCTGCGTCACCACGCCGATGTTCGCCCGCAGGCTGTCCTGCGTGACCTGGGCGATGTCGTGCCCGTCGATCAGGATCTTGCCATCGGCGCGGTCGTAGAAGCGCAGCAGCAGGTTGACGATGGTCGACTTGCCCGCGCCCGAGCGACCGACGAGGCCGATCTTCTCGCCCGGACGGATATGCAGGGTGAGATCGTCGATCACGCCGCCCTTCTTGCCGTAGTGGAACGAAACACTCTCGAACTTGATGTCGCCGGTGACCGTGCCGATGGGCTTGGCCTCCTTGCTGTCGGAAACGACGCGGGGCAGCGAGATGGACGAAATGCCGTCCTTGACGGTGCCGATATTCTCGAACAGCGACGACATTTCCCACATGACCCACTGGCTCATGCCCTGGAAGCGCATGACGAGGCCCAGCGAGACGGCGAGGGCGCCGGGCGTCATCAGCCCCTGCATCCACAGCCAGATGCCGACGCCGCCAACCGAGGCCAGCAGCAGCGCATTGGACCACAGCACCAGCATGTTGAGCACCGTGAACAGGCGCATCTGCCGATAGACGGTGTCCAGGAACTCGTCCATCGCCTCCTTGGCGTAGGTCTCTTCCCGGTTGGAATGGCTGAACAGCTTGACCGTGGCGATGTTGGTGTAGCTGTCGACGATGCGCCCGGTCATCAGCGAGCGGGCATCGGCCTGCGCCTGGGAAATCTTGCCCATACGCGGGATGAAATAGACCATCATCGAGACATAGGCGGCCAGCCACACCAGGAACGGAATGGCCAGGCGCCAATCGGCCGCCGCCGCCAGCACCACGGCGCCGGTGAAATACACGACGACATAGACGAGCATGTCGAGCAGCTTCATCACCACTTCGCGGACAGCGAGCGAGGTCTGCATCAGCTTGGCGCCGATGCGGCCGGCAAACTCGTCCTGGAAGTAGCTCATCGACTGACGGATCAGGTAGCGATGGCTCATCCAGCGGATGCGCTGCGGGAAGTTGCCCAACAGGGTCTGGTGCATGGTCAGGGTCGAGACCAGCGCCAGGCCGGGCAGGACGAAGACGATCATCGCGCCCATCAGGGCGAGCTTCCAGCCGTCGGTCTGGAGGAAGGTCTCCGGATTGGCGCCGGCCAGCCAGTTCACCACATCGCCGATGAAGCCGAAGATGATGATTTCGCCGGCGGCGACGGCCGCCGCGGCAAAGGCCATCAGCGCCAGCCACTTCTTGGCGCCGTGGCTGTAATGCAGGCAGAAGGCCAGCAGGCCCTTGGGGGGCTCGACGGGGTCGCCGCCGGGATAGGGGTCGAGACGTCGTTCAAACCAACGCAGCATAGAAGTTCACCTAGATGTGCCTGGAGAGCATCGCGCAGACGGCGTCCCGCGTTCCAACTCCCATGGAACCAGGACGAACGGGTCGATGCGATGCCGACCGGGAATATTGGATACCGCGCTCGATACGCCCACAATTGACGCAGAGGAGCAGCGTGCCATGACCGGCAGGAGCCCTCTCCCCAATGCCGTCCCAATTGGCGTAGAAGAGTGGACCGAAGCGGTCGCTGGCCGATCAGGATACACGAACGCGCCGAGTCTACTGTTGCGGCGCAGACACAGTTGATTTCAGACCGACGATTTTAGCGGACCCGTAAATGCGCACTGAAACAGAGCATACCATCTTTCTCAAGGACTACGCGCCCAGCCCGTATCGCATCATCGCGGTCGATCTCGATTTCAGGATCGAGGCCGAGGCCACGCGGGTCACGGCGCAGTTGACGGTGGAGCCGCGCGAAGACACCGCGCCGGGCACGCCGCTGGTGCTGGACGGGGACGAACTGAGCCTGGGGTCCATTGCCATCGACGGAGCGCCGCTGGTGCTGTCGGCCTATGCAGCCGACAGCAATGGGCTGACCCTGTTCGAGCCGCCACTGCGGCGTTTCGTGCTGGAAACCGAGGTGACGCTCCGACCCGAGGGTAATACCAGGCTGATGGGCCTCTATCGCTCCAGTGGCACCTGGTGCACGCAATGCGAGCCCGAGGGTTTCCGCCGCATCACTTACTACCTCGACCGGCCCGACAATCTCGCCGTCTTCAAGGTGCGCATGACCGCGCCGTTAGCGCTCGCGCCGGTTCTGCTGGCCAATGGCAACCTGATCGACAAGGGCGATGCCGGGGATGGGCTGCACTATGCCGTGTGGGAAGACCCCTTCCCCAAGCCGGCTTACCTGTTTGCGCTGGTAGCCGGCGATCTCGGCTCAATCACCGACAGCTTCACCACCGCCTCGGGCCGCAAGGTCGACCTCGCCATTTACTGCACCCATGGCAAGGAGAGCCAGTGCCTCTGGGCCATGGACAGCCTCAAGCGGTCGATGGCCTGGGACGAGCGCCGCTTCGGACGTGAGTATGATCTCGATGTGTTCAACATCGTTGCCGTCAGCGACTTCAACTTCGGCGCGATGGAAAACAAGGGCCTCAACATCTTCAACGATCGGCTGGTCTTCGCCCAGCCCGAGACGGCGACCGACGCCAATTATGATGGCATCGAACGGGTCATCGCCCACGAGTATTTCCACAACTGGACCGGCAATCGCATCACCTGCCGTGACTGGTTCCAGCTTTGCCTCAAGGAAGGGCTGACGGTCTATCGGGACCAGGAATTCACCAGCGACGAGCGCAGCCGCGCGGTGAAGCGCATTTCCGATGTGGTAACGCTGCGCTCGGCCCAGTTCCCCGAGGATGGCGGGCCGCTGGCCCATCCGCCGCGACCGGACCAGTACCGCGAGATCAACAACTTCTATACAACCACGGTCTACGAGAAGGGCGCCGAGATCGTGCGCATGCTGGCAACGCTGCTCGGCGAAGCCGGTTTCCGCAAGGGCATGGACCTCTATTTCGAGCGGCATGACGGCGACGCCACGACGATCGAGGCGTTCCTCGCGGTTTTCGCCGAGGCAAATGGCAGCGAGCTCGAGCAGTTCAAGACCTGGTACCTGCAGGCGGGCACGCCGCGCTTGACCGTGGCCGAGCAATACGACGCCGACAAGCAGACCTATACGCTCAAGCTCAGCCAGGAGACGCGCCCGACGCCGGGCCAGCCGAACAAGGTACCGCTGGTGCTGCCCATCAAGTTCGGACTGATCGGACCCAATGGCAGCCCGATGGGCTGGAGTGGGGTTGATGGTGCCGAGGTGCGTGACGAGATGATCGTGCTCAAGGACGCCAGCGCCGAGGTGACCTTCACCGGCATACCAAGCCGGCCCGTGCCCTCGCTGCTGCGCGGCTTCTCGGCGCCAGTAATCCTAGAAACCGCAGCGAGCCAGGAGGACCAGCTGTTCCTCGCCCGCCACGACAGCGATCCCTTCAATCGCTGGCAGGCGCTGCAGGATGTTGGCATGGCGCTGGCTCTCGATGCGGTCGAAGGCCGGCCCTGGCGCGACGCGGCGGTGACGGCGCTGAGCCAGGCCATGAGCGACACGCTGGCAAGCGACACGCTCGACAATGCCTTCAAGGCACTGGCGCTGAGCCTGCCCGACGAGCAGTTGATCGGCCGCCAGATCGGCAAGGACATCGACCCTGACAAGATACACGCAGTCCGCAAGCATCTGCTGCAGGCCGTATTCGAGCCACTCGCAGGGCAAATGCTCGGAACCTACAATGCCCTGGCCAGTTCCGAACCTTATGCTCCCGACCCCATCAGCACCGGCCGCCGCGCGCTGCGCAACCGCATGCTGAGCCTGCTTGTGGCCAGCGAAGCCTTTGGCGCGTCGCTGCTTGCGGTCAAGCAGTACGGTGAGGCGAGCAATATGACCGACCGGCTGGCAGCACTCTCGGCCGCTTCCGCCGCAACCACGCCGGACGCCCCTGCCATGCTGGCCGATTTCCGCACCCGTTTTGGCGCCGATCCGCTGGTGCTCGACAAGTGGCTGACCGTGACCGCGGCGGCGCCGCGTGACGGGGTGATCGAGGACATGAGGGCTATCCTGGCCGATCCGGGTTTCCCCAAGACCAACCCCAACCGGTTGCGCTCCCTGGTCGGCACATTCGCGATGAGCAATCCGACGCAATTCGCCCGGGCCGATGGCGCCGGCTTCCGCTTCGTCGCGAACTTCGTGACCGAGGTCGACAAGATCAATCCACAGGTCGCGGCACGCGTGCTGACCGGGTTCCGCATCTGGCCGATGCTCGAAAGCGGTCGGCGGGAAGCGGCAAAAGCCGCGCTTACCGGCCTGGCTTCCGGCGGCACGCTCAGCCGGAACACAGCGGATATCCTGACGCGCATGCTGGCGGGTTGAACCCGGCCTGCCAGCGGCGCTAAATATCCGTGGTTGTTGGAAGAATTTTTCTTCGTGGGCTAAGTGATTCAGCCGACTCGCGATTTTCCGGAATGCCGTCTCCGCACCCTGATGGGGGTCTGGACAGCGGAGTCCGAGTGATTCATTCTTCGTTAACGGGCAAATCAGGGCTGGGGCTCAATACCCTCACAGATGGAGAATTGTATGCGGTCGGCGGAGGCATCCGGCGCCAGCGCTACCGGATTCGGTGCTGGCAAAGGTCAGGCGGTTTCCCGCCGCGCGACGGACAAGGGTCAACCGCCCGTCGCATGGCCATTCCGCATTTCCTTCACGCCGGTTGCGGCCGCAGTGGCGCTGACCTCGCTCGTGGCCGCCACTCTCTTCGTGATCTACGATACAGCGCGCACGTTCGAGGATATCAGGCACGAGCTGATGATTGTCGGCCACGTGCTGGCGTCGGAAATCGCCGGCATGACGCCGGAGGAGGCAAAAGCTGCTCTCGAGACCACCGGCCAGCGTTTCGCCGGCGTGGCACGCGCCAGCCTCCTCACCTCGCCGACTGAAGCAGGCGCGGCCAACCAGGTGATTCCGGCGGCGCCGCACGGCGTGCTCTCGCTCGAAACCGAACAGATGCGCGCCTGGGCAGGCATCGGCCAACGCGGCGCCGCGGCCTTCGCCGTGGCCGGCTTGCTTGCATTGCTGGCAACGCGACGACGCCGCGACGACATGCCGGACATGGTGCAGCGCCACAATTACCGGACGCTGGCCGCCGCGATCCCGATGGGGGTGGCCTGCTGGACCAAGACCGGCCAGCTGATCGTCTGCAATGAGCAATATCGCAATCGCCTCAACCTGACGAACCTGAGCACGACCTACCAGGAAGCGGTAAAGCGGCTGACCATGGGCGGCTACATCAAGCTGGTGAACGAGGACGGCGGCAACAAGATGCTGGAGTTGCACCGCGAGGACGGCTCCTGCCTGCTGATCGACGAACGCCCGCTCGGCGACGGCGCTGTCATGACGCTGATCAGCGACGTGACGGAGGCCAAGAAGGCCGACACCATGCTGCACGCCATCCGCCAGGAGCAACGGCTGCTGGCCCGCCGTTATCACGAGGAAAAGCTCAAGGCGGAGGCAGCCAGCCGGTCCAAGACCAACTTCCTCGCCCATCTCAGCCACGATATCCGTACGCCGCTCAACCACATCATCGGCTTTGCCGAACTGATGCGGCACCAGACCTACGGGCCCCTGGGCGATGCGCGCTATTCGGACTATGTGCTGTCGATCAAGACCTCCGGCGAACATCTGCTGGCCTCGTTCGCCACCATTCTGGATCTCGCCGAACTCGAAAGCGGGCAGAAGCCACTGCGCAGCGAGCCGGTCGACATCGACGACCTGCTCGACAGCGTCATCCAGCGCTTCCGGGCGCAAGCGTCCCGCGCCGGCGTGCTGTTCGTCCTGGGTGAACCTAGCGGCGCCGTGGTGCGGGGCGACCGGCTCGGCCTCTCTCGCATGGTCGCCAACATTGTCGAGAACGCTCTGCGCTTTACGCCCTCAGGCGGCCGGGTGACACTCAACGCCTATGCGGCGCGGGATGGCGTGGTGATGGAAATCACCGATACGGGCCTGGGCATGAGCGAAGAGCGGCTGGCCAGCCTATCGCAGCCTTTCGCGCTGGGCGATTCCACCTTCACCCGCGAGGGCATCGGCCCTGGGCTGGGCATCTCCATCGCCCGTGCCATTGCAGAGCTGAGCGGGGGCAACCTCGCCATCGATTCCAGCCCGACGCTGGGTACGACGGTGGCCATCTCGCTGCCTCTGGCGGCCGTGGACCAGGTACAAGCCGCCTGACGGCTAAAGGCCCCTCGCCTTCTCATACCACTTCGCCGCCGCCGCGCTGACCTCGCTGCGCATCTGCAGCAGATCCAGCTCGAGCCGCGAAAAATCGGGATAGTGCGTCAGGCCGGCCAGCAATTCCTTGAACGCGTCGGTCCAGGCTTCGTCCTTGAACGGGCTGACCAGGGCTGAGCTCATGACCTGCAGCACCGTCGAATAGGTGCCGTGAATTTCGGCGAGCCTTGCGCCCTCGGGCACGAGATCCGTTGCGGCCAGCCGGGAGAGGACCGTGGCAGTCAGCGCCTGGGGCAGGCCGATCATCGCACCCGCAACGAGCTGGGCCGATTGCGCGATGAATTCGAGATCGACCAGCCCGCCCTCGGCAAGCTTGAGGTCGAACGGATGTCGCGCCGGCCGCTCCCTGGCCATCAGTGCCCGCATCGAAACCACGTCATCGATGGTCTTGGCGACGTCGCGGGACCGCGACATGACCTCGGCGATAGCGGCGTCAACCTCGGCGGCAAAACCCTGGTCGGCGGCGATGACGCGAGCGCGGCTGAGGGCGAGATGCTCCCAGGTCCAGGCGTTGTCGCGATGATAGGCGCGGAAGCCGGAAAGGCTGGTGGCAAGCGGCCCGGCATTGCCTGAAGGCCGCAGCCGCATATCGGCCTCGTAAAGCACGCCTTCGGCCGTGGGCGAAGTTACCGCCGCGACGAGGCGCTGGGTCAGCCTTGTATAGTAGTGGTTGGTACTCAGCGGCTTGTCGCCATCGGACTCGCTCTCCGGCGCATCATACAGCAGGATGAAATCGAGGTCCGACGTGACCGTCATCTCGCGGCTGGCCATCTTGCCGAAGGCGAGGAGGGCAACGCGACCGCCGGCGAGCTGGCCGTGGCGGCGCTCGAATTCGGCGCGCACACTGTCGAACAGGCGATGCACCAGAGTTTCAGCAAGAGCGGTAAACTGCTCCCCTGCCCCAGTGGCGCTGACCGTGCCCGAAAGCAGGCCGGCGGCGATGAGAAACTTCTGCTCCTGCCCGATGATGCGGGCGCGGTCGATGATTTCTTCGTAGGAGCGAGACTCGGCCAGGAAAGCATCGACCTTGGCGATGAGCACGTCGCGATGGGTCACGTCATTGGCAAAGGCCGGATCGATCAGCCCGTCCATGACATGGGCGCGGTGGATCACCGCTTCGGACATGCGGGGCGCCGACGCCATGAGTTGCACCAGCAGCGTACGCAGATTGGCGTGGCTACGCAGCAGGGCGAAAAGCTGCACGCCGGTGGGCAGGCGCGCGAGGAAGCTATCGAACTTGGCCAGGGCCTCGTCGGCATTACCGGCGCCGCCAAGCGTGGTCAGCAGCGCTGGCAACAGCTCGGTGAGATGGGCGCGGGCAGCGGCGGCGCGCGTCGCCGGATAGCTGCCATAGTGCCACTTGCGCACGGTTTCGATCGCCTTGGATGGGTCGGCAAAGCCCATGGCAGCAAGCGTTTCCACCGTGCCGGGGTCGTCGTCATTGCCGGTAAAGACAAGGTTGCCCTCGCCGCTGCCCAGCGTTTCACCCTCGGTGAAGAGCTCGGCGTAATAGCCGACCACGCGTTCCAGCGCGGCGCGATAGCTTGCCTCGAAGGCACGCAGGTCGGGCTCGCCCACCAAGCGCCCAATGACCGCGACGTCCTCGGCTGAGGCCGGCATGACATGGGTCTGTTCGTCGCGCAGCATCTGCAGCCGGTTTTCGACGGCCCGCAGATACCAATAGGTCTGGGTGAGTTCGGTGGCCGCCTTGGGCGTGATCCAGTTGGCATCCGCCAGCGCCGCAAGCGCATGCGCCGTCGGCTTGACGCGCAGGCTCTTGTCGCGTCCGCCAGCGATCAGCTGCTGGGTCTGGGTAAAGAACTCGATCTCGCGGATGCCGCCGCGACCGAGCTTGACGTTGTGGCCCTCGACGCGGATGTCACCGACATTCTTGGAAATGTTGATCTGCCGCTTCATCGCCTGGATATCGGCGATGGTGGCGAAGTCGAGATGCTTGCGCCAGACATAGGGCGCCAGCGCCCGCAGGAACGCCTCACCGACCAGCCGATCGCCAGCGCAGGCGCGGGCCTTGATCCAGGCGGCGCGCTCCCAATTCTGGCCGCGGCTTTCGTAATAGGCCAGTGCGGCATCGAAGGAGATGGCAACCGGCGTCGAGCCGGGATCGGGGCGCAGGCGCAGGTCGGTGCGGAAGACGTAGCCATAGGCCTGCCGGTCCTCCATCAGCGTCACCAGCTTCTGCACCATGCGGGAGTAGAACCGGGTCGCCTCGGATGGGTCCGCCAGCACGCCCTTTTCGAGATCGTAAAAGGCGACGATATCGATATCGGACGAGTAGTTGAGCTCCTGCCCCCCATGCTTGCCGAGCGCAAAGATGGCGAGGCCCGAATTTTCCGCGGTGGCTTCGGCGGCGGGGATGGCCAGCAGGCCCTTTTCGGCCGCCTGGCGCATCAGCAGGTTCAGCGATGCTTCGAGGGCGGCGTCGGCGAGGTCGGACAGAGCGGCGGTGGATTGCGCCGTGGTCCAGGCGCCGCCGGTCTCGGCCAGCGCCGCAAGCAGCGCCGTGCGGCCTTTGGCGATGCGCAGCACCGGCGCCAGCGCTTCCTCGCTAGATGCGGTGCGACCCAGTGTTTCGACGATGTCGATGATGTCGGCAAAGGCGCCATCGGCACTGTCGGCCAGGGTAGCCACCAGCCAATCGGCATTCTGCTGGGCAAGCGAGAGCAGATAGGGCGCCGATTCCAGCAGTGGTCCCAGTGTAGGGGCTGCGTTACCCAGCCCCGCCCGCTGGTCGGATGGCAATTCGGCGAGCCACGCATCGACGCGCGGCGTGGGAACAGACGGCAGGGCGGTGAGCTTGATGGCCATGAGCGAGGGATAGCGTGATGGGTGGAGTGGGGCAAGACTCGGGGCCCGCCGATAGATCGGAGTACCTCCTCCTGACCTCCCCCTGGTAGGGCGAGGAACCGATCGCGCTCGGGGCAAGACAGCAGGACAATCCCCGCACGAATTCCTCCGCCTATCAGGGGAGGTTAGGTGGGGGTATCCAGCTGAGACTCGCCCTCGCCTTACGCCCCCGGCAGATCGATAACCGCCCGTACGCCCGGCGCATTGTCCTCAATGCGGAATTCACCGCCGTGCAGGCGCGTCACTGCGTCAACCAGCGACAGGCCAAGGCCCGACCCGGTTTCGGAACGGCTCTTCTCCAGCCGCACGAAGCGTTCCAGGACGCGTTTGCGGTCCTCGGCGGCAATTCCTGGGCCATTGTCGGCGACTTCGATGAGCACCCGGCCCTGGTGCAGGCGGAGCCCCACGGTGATCCGACCCTGCCCTTCGCCATCGGGCTTGGCGTATTTCACCGCGTTCTCGAGCAGGTTGACCATGGCCTGGCCGATCAGTTCTCTGTTAGCGCGCAGGTGAACACCTTCGGCGATGCTGGTTTCGACCACGATGCCCTCGTCCTCCGCCACCGGCCCATAGAGCTCGGCGACGTCGGCAACGACGGCACTGACATCGACATCGACCAGCGCGCCCGAGGGGGCGCCTGCTTCGGCGCGGGCGATCATCAACAGGGCATTGAAGGTCTGGATCAGGCGGTCGCTCTCGGCGATGGTGGTTTCCAGCGCCCGCTGGCGGCTCTCCTCGCTGGCGCCGTCACGCAAAGCGGACTCGGCCTGGTTACGCAGGCGTGTCAGCGGCGTCTTGAGGTCGTGCGCGACATTGTCGGTGACTTCCTTGAGGCCCTGCAACAGCTGCTCGATGCGGTCGAGCATGGCATTGAGGTTGGTGGCGAGACCGTCGAACTCATCGTTGCGCCTGGTGATCGGCACCCGCTCACTGAGATTGCCCGACATGATCTTGGTCGAGGTGTCCCTGATCGTATCGATACGCTTGAGCACGCGGCGGGCCGTGACGCCGCCGGCGATGACCGAAAACAGGATGATGCCGAGCACGCCGAACATGAAGCTCTGGACGATGATGGCCGAGAAACCGCGGCGCTCCACCACATCGCGGCCCACGACCAGGCGCATGCCGTTGCTGAGTTCCACCGAACGGACGACGGCAAAGCCGGGCCGGGTTGGTGGGGCGGCGGCGCTGTCGTCGTTCTCCGGCGCAGGATCGATGAAGGGATCGGCCCGTTCGTAATCGAAACTATAGATACCGGGCTCGATCAGCACGTTGGCGGGCACATCGGTGACATTGCCCAACAGATACTGGCCCGAGGCATCGCCGAGAAAATAGACGCCGGGTCCTGGTTGGCGGGAAATCCGCTCGACCGCGAAAGCCAGCGCCCGGATACCCTGAACCGCGTCGATGCGCTGCAACACCCGCACCTCGCGGTCGATGTCATTGGCCTGCTGGCGCTGGATCTGCACGCTGGACTGCCAGCCGATAAAGGCCAGCAGCAGGATGGAAAAGATGGAGAAGATCAGGATGAACGTTGCCGTCAGCCGGACCGTCGAGGTGCGCCAGAGTTGGGCGAAGCGGTTCAAGTGCTACTCGCGGATCATGTAGCCGGCCCCGCGCACCGTGTGCAGCAGCGGAGTGGCGTGGCCCTTGTCGATCTTGGAGCGCAGCCGCGACATGTGCACGTCGATGACGTTGGTCTGCGGGTCGAAGTGATAGTCCCAGACGTTTTCGAGCAGCATGGTGCGGGTCACCACCTTGCCAGCATTCTTCATCAGGTATTCGAGCAGGCGGAATTCGCGCGGCTGCAGCAGCACGGTTTCGCCATCGCGCTCGACCTTGCGGGAGAGGCGATCGAGTGACAGGTCCCCCACTTCGTAGCTGGTTGCCGCCTCGGAAGGACTGGAGCGACGGGCGAGCACTTCGACGCGCGCCAGCAGTTCGGAAAAGGCATAGGGCTTGGTGAGGTAATCGTCGCCACCGGCGCGCAGGCCGGTCACGCGGTCATCGACTTCGCCAAGCGCGGAGAGAATGAGCACGGGGGTCTTGTCGTCCTCAGCGCGGAGCGACTCGACGATGGAAAGACCATCGCGGCGGGGCAGCATGCGGTCGATAATCAGGACATCGTAATCCATGCCTGAGGCCATGGCGTAACCGGTCTCGCCGTCGGCGGCGTGGTGGGTAATGTGTCCGGCTTCGTCGAGAGCCTGGATGAGGTAACTCGCGGCTTCGCGGTCGTCTTCGATCAGCAGGATTTTCACCGGAGCCCCCAAGGCTTAGGATGGAAAGTCGGCCCCGGGCGATAACCCGGGGCCGAGCTCACGTTACTCGCTCAGCGGCAGGCCGATGAAGCGATCATTGCCGTCGCGGCTGGCCTTGATCAGGGCCGTGCTGCGGCCCTGGCTCTTGACCGCGTCAAGCGCCGCCTCGAACTCCTCGAGCGAGTTCACCGGCGTATTGTTGACCTCAAGGATGGCATCGCCAACAGCCAGGCCTTTTTCAGCAGCAGCCGAGCCCGGCTCGACATTCTGCACCAGCAGGCCACCAGCGCCATCGGCGTTCGGCACCAGCGTCAGGCCAACGCTGCTCTCGGCCGGCAGCGGAGCCGGCGGAACGGGGGGCTGGTTCTGATCAGCCTGGGCCACCTGCTCTTCGGTCAGCGTCCCGAGCTTCACCGACACCTTGGTCTCGGCGCCATCGCGCCAGATGGTCAGTTCGACACTGGAGTCCGGCGACTTGCCGGCAATGGTGCGGCTGAGGTCGAGCGCGTCGTCGATCGCGTCGCCATCGACGGCGATGATGATATCGCCCGACTTGATGCCGGCGGGACCAGCCGGACCGTCCTCGGCGACGTTGCTGACGATGGCGCCCTTGGCATCGGCGAGGCCAACGCCGTCGGCGATGTCACGGTTCACATCCTGGATGCCGACGCCCAGATAACCACGAGTGACGGTGCCATCTTCGACCAGCTGGTCGACGATGCCCTTGACGGTTGCGGCCGGGATGGCGAAGGCGATGCCGACATTTCCGCCATTGGGCGAATAGATGGCGGTGTTGACGCCGACCACTTCACCCTTGGTGTTGAATGCCGGGCCGCCCGAATTGCCGGTGTTGACGGCAGCGTCGATCTGCAGGAAATCGCCATAGTTCGAACCGCCGATATTGCGGCCGGAACCCGAGATGACGCCGACGGTCACGGTGCCGCCGAGGCCAAACGGGTTGCCAACGGCAACCACCCAGTCGCCCACGCGGCTGGCTTCGGTCTCGAAATTGACGAAAGGCAGGTCGGAGCCTTCGATCTTGAGCACGGCCAGATCGGTGCGTTCGTCGGTGCCGACGATTTCGGCGACCTGCTCGGTGCCGTCATCGAACACGACTGTTACCTTGGTGGCGTCCTCGACGACGTGATTGTTAGTGACGACATAGCCGTCAGCCGAGATCACGAAGCCGGAGCCCGCCGCCATGAAATGGCGCGGGGCTGGACCAGGACCCCCGTTAGGACCACCGGGGCCGCCGAACTCTTCGCCAAACTGCTCGAAGAAATCACGGAAGGGATGGCCTTCGGGAAGGTCGGGGAAGTTGAAATCGAAGTCGCCGCCGCGGCGCTGCATGGTGCGCGGGCTCTCTTCGGCCTCGACAAGAATGGAGACCACGGCGGGTTTGACCGCTTCCACGAGATCGGCGAAGCCGGCCTGCGGCTGTGCCGCTTCGGGGACAATGATCTGGGCCGCGTTCTGCACTTGCGCAGTCGCAGCCTGACCGGTCATCACGAAGGCGGTGGAGACACCGCCGATACCGACCAGCAGCGCCAGGGCAGAGGCCCCGAGCCAGCGGCTGGTACGCTTCAGAATGGTCGAGCGCATATAGTCATTCTCCTTCGGCAAGCCCTCAACAGCTTGTGGGGCACAGATATGGAATGCCGCGCCTTTCTGCGAGGTTGCGCCAACATTAAAGGTTGGCAATGTTGGCGGCGGGAATAGGGCGAAAAGTGTGGCGAGGGAAGCTACCGGGTAGTGCCCTCCCTCTCATCCGGCGCCGCGCGCCACCTTCTCCCGCAAGGGGAGAAGGTTTCTGACTGCGAGTTCCGGGGCGTTGCCTTCTCCCCTTACGGGAGAAGGTGCCCGAAGGGCGGATGAGGGGTTGCCACAAAACTCATCGCCTTCCCTCCGATGGGAAGAGAATAGGGCTACTTCAGCTCGTCCAGCACCGCCTGCTCATCAGCGCTCAGACCCGCGTCCACCACGCGGCGTCGACGCCCGATGACGAACAACGTCGCCAGCCCCGCCAACAGCAACACCGGCGCAGCAACCCACAGCAGCAGCGTATGCCCCCCTAACCTGGGATTGAGCAGTACGTATTCGCCATAGCGGTCGACGACATACTGGCGCACCGCCTCGTCACTATCCCCTGCCACCAGCCGCTCGCGCACCAGCACGCGCAGATCCTTGGCGAGGTCGGCATCACTGTCGTCGATGGACTGGTTCTGGCAGACGAGGCACCGCAAGCCAGCAGAAATGTCACGAGCGCGCTGCTCGAGCACCGGATCGGGCAGGATCTCATCGGGGCTCAAGGCCACGACAGGCGCGACGAGGCAAAGGGCCAGCAATATTGCGCGGAGCCAGGTCATTCGGCCGCCTGCGACACGGGCTTGCCGGCGCGGCGCGGCACGCCAACGCGCATCTTCCGATCGCTCAACGAGATCACGCCGGCCAGCGCCATCAGCACGGCTCCCAGCCAGATCAGCGTGATGTAGGGCTTGTGCCAGATGCGCACGACATGGGTGTCATCAAGCGGCTCGCCGAGCTGGAGGTAGAGCTGGGAGAAGCCATAGGTCTCGATGGCCGCCTCGGTGGTCGGCATGCCGGATGCCACATAGGTGCGGCGGTCGGCCAGCATCGGGCGCCTCTCGCCGCCGGGAGCGGTGACGGTGAAATGACCTTCATCCGAGAGATAGTTGGGACCCTGCACGGAATCAAAACTATCGAAGGCGACGATATAGCCAGAAAGCTCGGCGCTTTCTCCGGGGTTCAGCGTGGTGACCAGTTCGGTCTCCCAGGCCGTGGTGGCCACGATACCCAGCACGGTGATGCCGATACCGAAATGGGCCACGGCGGTGGACCAGGCGGTGCGCGGCAGGCCGACCAGGCGGCGCCAGCTTTCGCTCAATGGAATGCGTCCGAGCTTGCTTCGATCGACTAGTTCGGCAATGGCGCCGAAGGCAACCCAGAAGCCGAGCAACAGACCGATGGGCGCCAGCGAGATGGTCGCGCCGCCCAAGGCAGAGATCAGAATGGTGGCAAAGATCGCCAAAGCCGCCGCCCCGATCAGCCGTTGGGCGGCCGCGACAATGTCAGCACGCTTCCAGGCCAGCAGCGGGCCGAAGGGCAGCACCAGCAGCAGCGGGGCCATCAGGGCGCCGAAGGTGAGATTGAAGAACGGCGCGCCCACCGAAATCGTGGTGCCGGTGAGGGCATCGAGCAGCAGCGGATAGAGCGTGCCCACCAGCACGGCACCGACTGCGGTGGCCAGGAACAGGTTATTGAGGATCAGCGCCCCTTCCCGGCTGACCGGCGCGAACAACCCACCCTGCCGCAGCGAAGCGGCGCGGAGGGCAAAGAGCGCAAAGGCGCCGCCGATGACCAGTGCCAGCAGCGTCAGGATGACCAGCCCGCGCGTCGGGTCGCTGGCAAAGGTATGGACCGAGGTCAGGATGCCGGAGCGGACAAGGAACGTGCCCAACAGCGACAGGCTGAAGGTGATGATGGACAGAAAGACCGTCCAGATCTTGAGCGCATTGCGCTTTTCCATCACCAGCGCGGAATGCAGCAGGGCCGTGCCCGCCAGCCACGGCATGAAGCTGGCATTTTCCACCGGGTCCCAGAACCACCAGCCGCCCCAGCCGAGCTCGTAATAGGCCCAGTAGGAGCCCATGGCGATGCCCAGGGTCAGGAAGGTCCAGCTCAGCATGGTCCAGGGCCGGACCCAGCGCGCCCAAGCCTGGTCGATACGGCCAGAAACCAGTGCCGCTACCGCGAACGAGAAGCAGATCGAGAAGCCGACATAGCCGGCATAGAGCAGCGGGGGATGGATGGCGAGGCCGATATCCTGCAGCACCGGATTGAGGTCATTGCCTTCGATCGGGGCCGGGATCAGCCGGGTGAAGGGGTTGGAGGTGAAAATGGTGAAGCCGGCAAAGGCTGCGGTCAGCAGGCTTTGCGTCGCCAGCACCAGCGCCAGCAGGTCACTGGGCAGGCGGCGGCCGAAGGCGGCGACCATGGCGCCGAAAGCCACCAGAATGGAAATCCAGAGGACCATCGAGCCCTCATGATTGCCCCAAACGCCGGAAATCTTGAAAATCAGCGGCTTGAGCGAATGGGAATGGCTGGCAGCCAGCAACAGGCTGAAATCGGAGGTGACGAAGGCCTGGATCAGAGCCGCGAAAGCAGCGATGACGAGGACAAACTGCAGCACGGCGCCCTGGCTCAGCACCAGCGCGATGCGCGGGCCCGACCGCCAGAATACAAACCCGCCCGCAGCCGAAACCGCAGCGATGGCGAAGGCGAGGATGAGGGCGAAGTGGCCGAGTTCGATGCTCATGGGTGGATGGCCTCGGCATCGTAGAATGCGGAAGCATCACCCCCACCCTTGATCCCTCCCCACAAGGGGGAGGGAGACGATGGCACTTGGCCCAATGTCGTTCCGACCACTGAGCAGGCTTCCCTCCCCCTTGTGGGGAGGGAATGAGGGTGGGGGTCGGTTGCGCACGAAAACACCCTCACTCCCCCGCCTCCGGCCGCCACTCGCCGCTGGCTTTCAGCGCCTCGACAACCTCTTTCGGAACGTAGTTCTCGTCATGCTTGGCCAGCACATTGGTTGCCACGAATGCACCATCGGGCCCGAGGCTACCCTCCGCCACCACCCCCTGCCCCTCGCGGAACAGGTCGGGCAGGATCCCGCTGTAGCTGGCGGCAATATCGTTGACATTGTCGGTCACGACGAAGCTGTTGTCCTGCCCGTCGCGGACCCAGCTCCCGTCCTTGACCAGCCCGCCGAGGCGGATCGGCGTGCCGGGGGCAACCTCGCGGGCCACGATATCGGACGGCGAATAGAAGAAGACGATCTGATCACGCAGCGCCACCAGCACCAGCGTCGTCGCCAGCGCCATCACCACGGCGAGGCCGGCGATGACAGCCAGCCGCTTCTGCTTGCGCGACCAGCCCTTCTTGCGGATGGCGGTCTGGACAGTCATGGCTGGGCTCCGTTGATGGTCAGGCCGGCGCCGAGCGCCAGCGTATCGAGCTCGCCGCGATCGAAGGCCTGCGGATACGCGGCGACGGCGTCGTCAAAAGCAGCCTGCGCTCGGTCGGTGTCCCCGAGCACGAGATAAGCCCGGACAAGCTGGGTCCATTCCGCGATGGTCCCGCCATTGGCCGACAGGCGCTCGGCAAGACCGCTGACCATCTGGCCGATCATCTCGGCTTCCTGGTCATCCGACTGAACCACGCCGCCATTCTGGGCAACCGCCAACCCCTGTCGCGCGCTCGCAAGCCACGGCTCGTCGCCCTTGGCCAGTGCGAGGACGGCCTGCCAGACCGGGACGGCTTCCTCGTATCGTTCTGTCCCTGTCAGCACCGAGGCCAGGTAAAGCCGCGACATCGCGTGACCGGGATCGGCGTCGGCCGCAGCCCGCAGCAGATCGACGGCCTCGGCAGTGCCGTCATCGCCATCTGCCATCAGCAGTGCCTCCGCCAGGCTTGTCTGCAGGTCCGGAGTTGCGCCCTGGAGTTCGATGATCCGGCGATAGGCGCGTGCCGCATCGGCATAGCGGGCCATTTCGACATAAGCAGGCGCGATGACCGACCAGCCGCGCAGATCGTCGGGATTGGCGGTGAGCTGGGTTTCGATGCGCGCTATAGCGGTATCGAGATCAAGCTCTTGCGCCGCCACATCGGTGCGGCCGCCCAGTGGCTGGCTCGGCAAGTCCGGGCTGCCGAGCCACGCGTAGGCGCCGAAGGCCAGGGCAACGACAAGGGCAAGTCCGCCAAGCGTGGTTGCCCGACCAAAGGTCGGCCCGACACCAGCTATGCGACCCGCTTCGGATTTGAGCCGGAGGATTTCGCGCGCCAGTTCACCCTTGGCGGCCGTTGCCTCGCCTTCGCCGAGCTTGCCGGCGGCCAGATCGGCATCGATGCCTGCCAGCACGAGGCGAAAATGGCTGTTGGCATCGTCCGATTCAGGGGGCGCTACGTTGACCATGCGCCAGCCGGCTGCGTAGTAAAGTGCAGCGCACGCAATGGCGGTAACGGCGATGGTGATAAACCAGAAAAGCATGGGCCCTGGATGCTTGACGCCGGCACGCGGCAAGATGGCGTCATCTATAAGCCCAATGCAGCGAAAAACCACCAAAACACGTGATCGTGGGGCGGACGCATTGCCACAGGCAAAAACCACCGCATGACCGAGGCCCGCGCCGACTTCGTCATCGTCGGATCCACGCCGCTTGCCCGGCTGATCGCCGGTCTGCTGGCATCTGTGCATGGCAAGAGCGTCGTGTTTTCGGGCGAAAGCCAGTCCGGCTATCGCCTCCCGCGCGGCATTGATCTTTCTGTTGGGCCAATCACCCGGCCCGAGACCTGGGCGCTGCTCAAGTCGGGCCTTCCCGAGACGCTGAAGCTGATTTCGCGCATAGGGGGCCGCCGGACGTGGTCGCGCGTCGATCCGATCCTGTTCAGTGAGGCAACGCCGGGAAAGGAAGCCATGGCGCATATCCGGCACATGGCACTGGCTTTTGGCCACGCGGCCGAGCGGGTTCCGGCGACCACTATCGGGCCTGAACGCGATGGGCTGTTGCTGCGCGATGCCGTTCTGCTGCATCGCCCTACCCTAGAGATCGCCCTCGACAAGTGGCTGGAGCAGCAGGGCGTGCATCGCCCGGGCGACGGCGCGTTATTGACAGTGCTCGCCGATGGGAGCGCCGAGCTCGTTGCGGATGGGGATCGCCTCGAAATTGCGCAGACGGTGCTGGCCGACGACCCCGCTATCATGGCCCATGTGCCAGCGGCGCAATGGCCTGCCTTGCTGGTTCGCCGTGTCGCCAGCACCATTCTGACCGAGCCGACCCGACCGATTGCCGCGCCGGTCATGCACCGGCTCGATACCGGGCTGACCCTGGTGCAGCAGCAGGCCGGTCGGGGTATTGCCGCCATGGGCCCTGGCGCCATCGATCCGTTTTCCGCTGCCCTGGGCGTGTTGCTCGACAAGGAGCACCAATTCCGCCAGGCGGGGCAGTCGAGTTACGAAACGCTGCTCGCCACCGACGCCGCGCCCGCCGTGGGTCGGCTGCGCGGCACCGGGCCCGATATTCTGGCGGGCCTCGGGCCGAGCGGCGCCTTCCTCGCACCATCAATCGCGCGCTGGCTATGCGGAAAGGGCACGCCGGCCGAGAATAGCTGGCTGACCGCCCGGCTGGTGGATCGCAAGACCTCACCCTCGCCGGTCACCGAGTTCGGCGGTGCCGCATGAAGGGCCAACCCAATCGCCTTGGCGTCACCCCACAGCATCATCTGCAAGGGAGCGTCGTTGACCGCAGCCGACCGCTGCAGTTCCGGCTGGACGGTCGCCTTGTATCCGGTTTTGCTGGAGATACGGTGCTGAGCGCCTTGCTGGCCTCCGGCGTCGACACGATAGGACAACGCGGCGGCGGGCCGCTGGCGCTTTCGCGCCGCCACGCGCCGACCATCAGCTTCGCCGCACTTGCCGCGGACCGTCAGCGCACGCTGCCAATGGAGCGCACGCCGGCTACCGACGGCGCGGAGTATGTCACCACGGCGCGTAAGCTTCGCGGCAACCCGCTTATGCGCTTGCTGCGGCGAAGTGGCCGATCGCTCAATATCGATCTGGATCGCGCCGATGCGCTGGCGCGACCCTGGCTCGGCAGCCCGGCCGACGTAGGACCGGACGCTGATCTGGTGGTCGTCGGTGGTGGTGTGGCCGGCCTCTCGGCTGCACTGGCTGCGGCCAAGCGTGGCCTGCGGGTGGTGCTGATCGAGGCCACCCCCACGCTCGGCGGCACCTCGCGGCTGTTCGGCACGCAGGAGGGCGAGCGAACGCCCGACGAGGAGATGGCCCGCCTCACCGCGGCCCTCGCCAAGGCCGAGGCCATCACCGTGCTCACTTGTGCCGAGGTGTTTGCGCTGCGGCCCGGCGGGGTGCGGCTGCATCAGGTGGAAATGCTCGACGGTACGCCCGCCGGCCGCGTTATCGATGTCAGGGCGCCGCATATCGTACTGGCGACCGGATCGCTCGAGCGGCTGCCGGTCTTTCCAGGCAACCGGCTGCCCGGTGTCATCGGCGCGCTCGAGGCGTTCGAGCTGGCGCAACTCTATGGCGTGTGGGCCGGTGCTTCGGCCCTCGTGGCGACCAGCAGCAGCCCGGCCTACCGGCTCGCCATGCTGGCGACCGATGCGGGCATCACCGTGCCCCGCATTATCGATTCCCGTCCGCATCCGCAGTCCCGCTTCATCGAATTCTCCAAGGCCTACGGCATCACGCTGGCGGCCGGAACCATCATCGCCTCGGCCGCAGCCGCACCCAAAGGCAGGGGCGTGGTGGCTGTGCCGCAAGTGGCGATGGGCAGCTTTTCCCGCGCGGAGGCGGCATTGCCCGTTGATCGGCTGGTGGTGTGCGGCGGCTGGCAGCCCGACCTGACACTCTGGCACATGGCGGGCGGTGAAAGCGCCTGGAACGCCACCAGGGCCCGGCTGGAAGCCCGCGGCGGTCCGGTGGGGATTGCACTGGCCGGGGGTGCGGCGGGCTGGCTCAGCCGCAGTGCCTGCGTCGCCAGCGGCAGCGATGCGGTCGATGCCTTGATCGGCCGCCAGCGTCGCGCTGTCGAGGAGCGCCTGATCGATCCGATCTACGAAACCCCGGACGCGCCCGCTCCCATTGGCGACATCCCCGATGAGGTCGCGCAACCAGCCTATCTCGATGGCGGCTGGCGCCATATCGAGCGGCCGCGCCTCAAGGCGTCGCGCTGGCCTGCCTGGTTGCCCTTCGCACCGGCGCCATCGGGCTGGTCGCTCGCCGACACGCCGCAGCCGCTCGACATTGCCGATATTGCTGCGGGGGTACAGCTTGGCGCCATTCCCGCCACCAGCGCCGGCATCGTGGCGCAGGAGCGGGTCGCCATGGTGGTCATCGAAAGCGGGGAGGAGAGCGAAGTTCAGCGCCAGCCCGCGCCATTGCCGCCGCTTTACCTGCAGGGCCGCTACGAGGGCGCAGTGCTGTGGCTCGTTGCGCCGACGGAAGCGCGCGTGCTCGATGTCGGAGCACTGATCTACCGCAATGCCGACGAAGCTGACCCGCTCAAGGCCATTGGTGTCGTGGTGCGCATCATCGCCGGCAAGGCCATCGCTCTCGTCGCCGGCCATCCGGACCAGGCCGCCAGCGTGCGCGAACCGGGTCGGGCCATAGGCATAAGGTTGGTCGCCCCCTATCGCGAGGGCATGCCGCTCGATGCCTAGCTGCGGCGCTCGGCGGAGGCGCGGGCGCGCCGCAGGGTTTCGGCATATTCGGGGTTGAAGCGCACCTCGGCCATCTTGATGCCGGCATCAAGCCGGGCGCCGATGACTGGATCGGCCGGGTTCTGGCGGATCAGGTCGAGATTGCGCTGCAGGTGCATTTCCAGCGCCTGGCCCGTCTGGCTCCACGCCTGTTCGAACAGCGCGTTCAGCGCCAGCGAGTCACGGCATTCGCGCATTGTGGCCAGCAGGTAGACGCCGTTAATGGCGGCAAGGATGCGGTCATCGTCCAGCCGATCGCTGCCCTCCCGGCCACGGCGCATGGCCTGGTTGATGTCGGAGACGACGTCACGCAGGCGCGGCTCGATACGGTCGGAAGCCTGCTTGGTCAGGGCCGCGAGCACCATGGCCCAGCGGCTGCCGCGGGCGAATTCGATGTAGCCGGTCAGCGAGCGTACCAGGCGGTGGAAGCGGTCGAGGCTGCGGCAGACCAGGTCGATATCGGCAAAGGCGCCCATCGGCTGCAGCACGTGCAACTGGTTCTGCGCATGCGCCATGATGGCATCGACCACAGGGCTGAAGCCCATGCGGATCACCGACACTTCGGTGGCATTGCCGGCTAATCGGATGAGGGTAGTAATGAGCCGAGTCGGATTGGCGATCTGACCGATAGCGACATGGAACAGCAGGGACGCCAGCGCCGGGTCCTGCAGCGGCATGGACTGCACCGCCACGCCCAGCGCACCGTCATCGGTTATGGCGTTGATGGCCTTGCCGAAGGCCTGCGCCTTGGCCAGCAGCGCGCGGCTGCGCAGCGCCATCATGATAACGGGAAGCGCGTCGCGGGCTTCGGCGCTGCCGAGCGCCGAACGCAAACGCCGGTCCTTCTCGGGGTCCTGGGCTACAACCGCCAGGGCGTCCTTCATGCGCGTCAGGACTTCTGGCAACACGACTTCAAAGTCGGCGGCCGAGAAATTGCCGTTGGCGACGCCATCGGCCGAAATCAGGTCGGGGCACAGGTCGCGGTGGATCCAGGTCCACGCCGCCTCGGCATACTTGCGCGAGACCGACCCGGCAAACGGAAACGGAACCGGATCCTGCACCAGAATCGGGTCGATCACGCCGGCAAACGGCCGCGCCGCGCCGCGGCCAGCCCGACGGATGGCCGCGGTGGCGGGCATTTCACTTTGATTGGCGGCCTGAGACATCAACGCTGCGGGTTTGGAAGATTGTGCAGTCCAGACACTATAGCGCGTTGGTAAACAATCCTTATCAGCCGGCGGTCGAACTGAATCAGGCTGCGCCCTGCACCACGGCCCAGTTGCCGTTCTGCTCGCGGCAGGCGGTGCCCTTCTTCACGTAGTCCTTGCCACCGGCTTTGACGGTGTGAGTGAAGTCGCGGCAATCGAGATTGTTGACGCGAACATAGGGGCCGACGGCCACGGTGCCGGTCGTACCCTTGTCACCAGCCCACTGGCGCGGCGCGCCGGGGCGACCGAACTGCAGCGCGTAGAACTGGGCGCTGTTGGCCTCGGCGGAATCCTTGGCCGTCATGATCGCCAGCGCCGCCGGGTCGACGAAGCCATTGGAAACGCTCGTGGTCAGCAAGGCCTGCTGCGTCGTCTGCGCCGGGCTCGCAACCAATGGCTGCGGGGTCACCGGCGTCATCACCACTGGGGCCTGCACCACCTGGGTGGTACCCGTGCTGGCACAGCCGGCCAGGGTCAAAGCAAGCAGCGGGGCGGCGAGGAGGGCGAAGCGGTTCATGGGTGCAAAATCTCGTGATCGGTGAAAAGGCTCATGTTGTCGCAATGCGGCGAAAGTGCGTCAGGCAGCGTTGGGTCTGGCCATGGCGCCCAGGCGTGCCGTTGGTAGCCGCAGTTCTACCAGCAGCCCGCCAAGCGCCGAGCGCTTGAGCGCCAGGCTGCCGCCATAGACATCCACCAGTTCCTTGACGATATCGAGCCCCAGGCCGCTGCCGGGTGTTTTCTCGTCCAGCCTGACACCGCGGCGCAACACTTTCTCGGCATCTTCCTCGCTGAGGCCCGGCCCGTTGTCGTCAATTCGAATCAATAACATCGTGCCGGCATTGCTGCGCTCGGCATCAAGCCGCACACCCACCTGTCCCTTGGACCACTTGCAGGCATTGTCGAGCAGGTTGCCCGCCATTTCCTCGAGATCGGCCTCATCGCCACGGAACCACGGCAGGGACGCATCGGGGCGCTGGAAGGCAATGGTGCAATCCGGGTTGATCTTGCGCATCACGCGCGTCAGGCGAAGCATGATCATGGTCGGATCGGCCTTCTTGCCCACCACCGAGGTCCGCGCGGCGAGCCGGGCCCGCTCGAGATAGGTGGCGACCATCGTGCTCATCTTTTCGACTTCAGAGATCACGACATCGGCCAGCGCACCCTTCTTGTTCGCCGCCTCGTTGCGCAGCACGGCGATCGGCGTCTTGAGGCCATGCGCCAGGTTGCCGACCTGGTTGCGCGCCCGCTCGATGATCTGGGCATTGGAGCGCAGCAGCTCGTTGACCTCCTCGGCTAGCGGTGCAATTTCGCGCGGATAGGTGCCGGTAACCGAGACGCTTTCGCCCTCGCGCACGCTTTCGATGGCGGCGCTGAGCCGATCGATCGGCCGCATGGCAAAGCGGGCGACGATGGCGCTCATGATGGCCAGCATCACCCCGACAGCGCCCAGCACGATAAAGGCCTGGCCGCGGAAATTGCCCACCAGATCAAGGATTTCGCTGAGATTACCGGTTACCACGATCTGGTAGCTGGCGGGCCCCAGAGTCACGGCGCGTTCCACCACTCGCATCCGTGTGCCGAATACGTCGTCCATGATGGCGGTGCGGCGACCGCCATCGAAGGCGCCTGAGATGACAGGCAGGTCGATGCCGACGACGGAGGTGGAGAGATTGTAGAGCGTGCCGTCGGCGTCGCGGATGGCCCAATACCAGCCCGAACGCGGCCGCTCGAAACGCGGATCGCTCAGCGCGATGTCAGGACTGGACGGATCGCCCACCTCCAGCAAGTCACCCGCAAGCGTCTCGACATGGAAGTCGAGCGTATCGGACAGCGAGGTGTCCAGCGCCCGCGAATAGAGGTCGGTCAGCAGGAATCCGGTCGCAACCAGCGCCAGGATCAACCAGCCCGCCGACAGCCAAAACAGCGATGCGGCGATGGAGCCCTTACGCACTGCTAGTCCTCGGCGATCTGGTATCCCAATCCGCGGACGGTCTGGATGCAATCCTCCGGCAGCTTCTTGCGCAGGCGGCCGACAAAGACCTCGATCGTGTTGCTGTCGCGATCGAAGTCCTGGTCATAGAGATGCTCGGTCAGTTCGGTCCGCGAGATGACCTTGCCCTTGTGATGCATGAGATAGCTCAGCAGGCGCAATTCGTGGCTGGTCAGCTTCACCGACTGGCCATCGACCGTCACCTTGCCCGATCGCGCATCGAGCCGCACCGAGCCGGCGACGATCTCGTTGGACGCCAGCCCCGCGGCGCGGCGCACCAGTGCCCGGATGCGGGCCAACACTTCTTCCATGTGGAATGGCTTGGCGACATAATCGTCGGCGCCGGCGTCGATGCCCTGCACCTTGTCGCTCCAGCGGTCTCGCGCGGTCAGCAGCAGCACCGGCGTGGTCCTGCCGGCGCGCCGCCATTCCTCGAGCACCGATAGCCCGTCCATTTGCGGCAGGCCGATATCGAGCACGATGGCGTCGTAAGGTTCGGTGTCGCCGAGGAAGTGTCCTTCCTCGCCGTCAAAGGCTACGTCCACCGCATAGCCCGCTTCTGTCAGCGCTTCCTTGAGCTGCCGGTTGAGATTGGTATCGTCTTCGACAACAAGAATACGCATTGCAGGCCCCCGGTGCGTCTTACTGCGCGCTCACGACAAGGTTCTGTGCTTCCCCGTCCGGCGTCAATACGCCGATAATATAGACCAGCCCGCCGCCTTCGTCACATACCTGAACGGAAAGAACTTCAGCGCTGCCATCGATGCCGGCCGAAGCCAGCACAGCAGCAAGCGACATAATCTGGCCGGACGACACCGCTTCCTGGATCTGGCGGTTATCGAGGCATGACTGCGCCGCCGCCGGAACAGAGCCGGCCAGTGCGATGGCCAACGCGACGGCGACCGACGCGAGGATTTTTGAGATCAAGGTTTTCATGGCAGCAACATAGGGCGAGGTTGCTGAATGGGACATGAATGAGGCAAAGCGGTCAAATTCTCAGAGTCTCGTATCGCTGCCGGCGCCCGCAGTCTTGGCCTCGATATGCAGACCGATGATATCGCTGTCGGAATAGAAAACCTTAGCCCTTCTCGCCCCAATGGGCGGTGACGCCGAACATGCGCTTGGCCATGCGTCACTCCTTGTCGTTTGGATCCCACGAATATGAGTGACCTACCTGTCATTGGCAACAAGCGGTCACGCCCGACCGATATCCCCCTTGAGCCCCTTCCGCAGGAACAGTACGGCCAGCGCTTCCATGATCAGGTGCCCGGCCGCCCCCTCGTCCAGCGCCGGCAGGTCGACGCCGAGCATCTGGGCGAGGCCCGCCAGCAGCATGAAGGCTGCGACGAGGTAGGTCTTGTAGCCATTGAGGATGTCCATAAGCGTTCTCCATTGGGAAATCTTGGTTGCAGGGTTTGATGTCGTCTTGGCCACGGCCAGTGCCGCTTTGCGCACCGCCGCGACGCGCGCGGTCCAGCCCTTGCCGAAGACGGCGAAGGTCGAGAGCCGGTTGAGAAAACCGAGGCGGCGGTCGCACAGCGCGCCGATGAGCGGACCCAGCCCCTGGCGTGCGACATAGGTCTCGATACCATCGAGCGTCAGCGGCCCGATCTGGCCGTCCGCCGCCACATCGAGTTCGGCCTGTAGCGTGCGGATGGCTCGATCCGGACCGGAATTCACGGCAAAGTCGAACAGCGCCAGGTCGAGCCCAGCGGGCAATTGCCCGCCATGAACGCGGTCCCAATAGCTGGCCCGGTAGATCCTGGCCGCCTCGGCGCGCTGCAGTTCCATGACCGCGCTCTTAGGCAGCTTCCACCACGGCGATACCAGGCGCCAGCGCGCCAGGGTCTTGTGGGTGATACCAAGATTGGTGGCCCCGCCCGGGTCGGAAGGATGATCGGCAAAGCCACCCTCGTGCCGCAGCACCTCGTCGAGGCAGATGTCAAAGCGGCTTTTAGCCATGGAACTCTCCCTGGGCGGCATGCCCAGCCCCCAAGACCGGGCTGATCTGCGAAACCGTGAAAGCGAAGGCACCTGACGGCGCCCCAAAGTCGATGACCTGTTCGCCGCTGGTGTAGAGCGCCGCTGGCCCGGCGGTATCGAGCGTCCGCACCGCTAGGGCGCCGTCGAAGATCGTCAGCCGGTACCCCTCGGGAACATGTTCGAGCGGGCTTTCCGCCGCCCCCCAACCATCGCCATCGGCTCGGCTTCGCCGCGTCCAGCGCAAGGCGATATCGCCACTCTCGGCGCGCACTGCGCGCAGATGCACTAGCGACAACGGCAAAGCTGGCGCCACCCCCGTCGCAACGGCAAGCGCCACCCCCTCGATATCGGCTGCTCCTGCATAGACGCGGAAATCCCTGACCTCGCCGAGCCAGCCTTGCTCGACCGGCAGTGTCACTGTCCGTGCATCGAGCACCATGACCGCCTTGCCGACATCGGCCGTCCCAATCGCCGTTCCTTCAAGACCGCGCAGCAGCCGGGTCAGTCGATAGCGGCCAGCCGAGACCAGCTCCGCTTGCGCAAAACCGATGACCTCCCAGCCGCCGGTATCGGCTTCAATGGCCAGCCGATTGCTGCCCGATAGCACGGCCAGCGGATCCGCCGAACTTAGGTGCCCCGCCAGCAGCGTCACCTCAATGACATTACCGTTGTCCCATACGCCCGTCGGACCCGACTGCATTGGCGTGGCGACCGTCCCCAGCAAACCGCGCCGAGACAGGTTTGCCGCCAACGCGCCGGTGGCGTCATCCACCAGTTGCACGCTGCCCGGCCAAGGCTGCGCATAGGCCGCAACCACCAGTCGCGATCTTGCAGGATCGGCAGGCTGCGGCGGCAGATGAGCCACCACCACATGCGGCAGCGATCGCACCGCCGGCCCTGCCCCCGCAGCCAGCGGCCGGTCAATTCCGGTCGTGACGGAAGTGCCTGACGGCAGGGTGCGAGCCGTGATCCGTCGCGCCACCCCGTCGCGGATCTCCGCAATCTCGAACGGCCCCTCGGACAGCCCCTGCACTTCCACCAGATCGCCCGGCTCCAGCGCCAGTGCCGAAGGTGGCAAACTGAAATCAAGCGTCTCGCGCTGGCCGCTCCGAGCATCGAGCATCCGCTCTGCCGCCAGCCGCGCGCCAGACGCATCCAGGGTCATCGCGGTGGTTTCCCCGGCCAACGGCCCGTCGGCGCGGCTCAACGCCGTCACCGTACCAACAAGATAGTCCCGCTCCCGGTCGAGATAGGTGAGCGCCAGTCGCCCCGGCGCCTCAGCCGGATCGCCGCGCCGCCGCCCCATGGTCGCCCCCTCGCCCGTCGTCGCCAACGCCTCCGCATCCAGCATTACGGCCTCGCCACGACGGACCACGCCCAGATGCAACCCTTCGGCCCGGTTGCGCAGGCTGAGCCCGCCTGCCGACATCAACGGTTCCAACGCCTCACGGCCCGTCGTCGCCGTTCCCAACACCAGCCCACCCACCAGCGGCGCAGCCGGTTCGGCACTCAGTGTCACGCCATGGTCAGCGGCGATGGCCTTTGCCAGTTCATCGCTGGCCATGCCGCCCAGCCGCCCGGTCAGCCAATGCCCGTTGCGATGGTTGGGGCCATCGGCCCACACATCAGTGCGCGCCGGAAACGCCGGATAGGGCCGCGCATCCCAGGTCCACAGATACATCCTGTTAATATCGACCATGCCATCAGGATTGTTGGCCGGTTCGCGCCACCACGCCTGATGGGCCCGCAGCACTTGCCGCTGGATCAGCGGGTCCGGCATGCCGCTCGAGAAATGCGGCCGCCCGCCTTCAGAACTCTTGGGGTCGCCGAAAATGTTGGGCTGGTTGGCCCCCTTGTCGACCGCGCCACAGCCCAGCTCCGTGAGCAGCACCCGCTTCGACCCCGGCACCCAGGCCGTCGGCGACGGATTGCGCACCCCGCCCGGCCGGTCGTGATGGGTATGACTCCACCAGCCGCGGATATCCTTGAACCGCCACAGCCACGGCTCGCCATGCGCCCCATCGGTGATCGGCGTCCGGATCTGCGCATGCCGATCGGCATCACTGGCATAGAACCAGTCATAGCCCTCGCCGCCGGCAATGTTGCCCTTGAGATAGTCGAGGTCGTAACCCGAAGCGGACAGCGCCGCATCAGCATGCCCCTGCCCGTCCCGCCAATCAGCCAGTGGCATGTAATTATCGATGCCGACGGCGTCGATATCCGCCGAAGCCCAGAGCGGATCGAGGTGAAAGAACTTCTCACCACCGCCAGGCTGATAACCCGAATATTCACTCCAGTCCGCTGCATAGGTGAGGACCGTTCCAGCCCCCACCACCGCGCGCACATCGGCCGCCAGCGTCACCAGATGAGAAACGAACGGAAAGCTGTTGTCCGCCCCGCGCACAGTCGTCAGCCCGCGCAGTTCCGAGCCGATGATCAGCGTATCAACCCCACCGGCCGCCACCGCCAGCCCGGCATAGTGCAGCAACATCTGCCGATAGCTCGCCGCGAAAGTCGCCACCTGCACCGCCGCAGCGGCTGTCTGGTCCGGCGAGCCCGGTCTCCCCGGCGCCGGATGGCAGGTGATCCGCCCCCGCCACGGATACGCCGCCTGCTCCGTCCCGCCATAGGGGTCCGGCAGGCCGTTGCCAACGGGCACATCCATCATCACCATCGGGTAGAGCGTTACGCTCAGCCCGCGCGCCTTGAGGTCGGCAATCGCTGCCAGCACCGACGCATCGCTCGGCGTTCCGCCATAGGCCGCGCCGCCATTGTGGGTCGACACGACGGGCACGTCGCCGCGCCCCAGTCCCATGACGCTCCAGTCGGCGCCCAGCACCGTCCGCTCCGCCGCCTCGACGCGTGGTCCGATGGCACAGTGGCCGCAGCGCAGGTCGTCGCCGAACCACGCCACCACCAGCGAGACATGCTCGAGATTGGGGCACAGCGCCGTCAGCTCGTCGATCGACGCCGTCCAGTCGCTCACGAACGCCGATACATGGGTATTCTCCCCCAGCGTCTGTCCCGGCCCTGACATCCGCACCCGCGGCACCGGGTCGTAGCCAAACTCGGTCGCGCCCGGGATCACCGTCACAGCGCGGATATCGGGCTCCAGATCGCCCACCACCCGGCACAATTCCACGCTGAGATGCGGGATACGGTTGCCGAAGCGGTTGAGCGGCAGCTGTTCCACCACGAGGTAGCAAAGCCCGCGATATCCAGGCGCCACGCCGCCCTGCGTGGCCTCGATCAAGCCATCCGGCAGCTGGTCCTCGGTGCCGCGATAGAAGCGCAGCGTCAGCCCCTGCGTGTCGAGCAACTGCCCATCCGCCCAGATACGTCCCAGCCGGTGCACTTCGCCCTCGCAGAACGCCACGGCGAAGCTGGCGCCGACCACGTCCTCGTCCTGGTCCTGCCCAAAGCCCTTGGCGCCGGCATTCTCGCCGCCCAGCAGCTCAAGCTCTCGTGCCCAGATGACGTTCCCCGAAAGCCGGCTCCAGCCATAGAGCCGCGGCACCGCACCGCCCTCGCTGGATCCCTGCAGCCTGATATCGCTGCCGGTGGGCGTCTGCTTCTCGCCGAACAGCAGCCCATCCACGGCGCTGCCGGCCAGTGCCCCGAGCGCCCGACCGATGGTGGCGCCAACGGGCCCACCCACAAAGCCGCCGACAAACTGCCCGGCAAGCGAAAGCGCCAGAGTCGCCATGTATCAATTCCTCTCAGGAAACCGGAACCGCCCGCTCACCCGTCGCGCCCAGGCCTCGGTCATGTCAGCCTCGACCACGCCGAGCCGTTCCTGCGCATGGATGAACCGCGTCGGGCTCACCAAAATCCCGCAATGCTTGGGCTCTGCCAGACCGCCGAGCCGGAACAGCAACACCTGCCCGGCCGCCATCGGCCCCGCCTCCGCCACCAACAGCGCCTCCGCTGCCCGGCGCAGCGCGCCGGCATTGGTCGGATCGCGCATGTCGGCCCGGTAGGCCGGCACGGCCATCGGCTCGGCCCCATAAAGCCCGCGCCACACCCCGCGCAGCAGACCCAGGCAATCGCAGCCCGCACCCGCCAGCGAGGCCTGATGCCGATAAGGCGTGCCGCGAAACAACCGCGCCGCCGCGACGACATCGTCGGCGCTCACGGCACCACCGCCCTGCCATCCAGCGCATCGCCGTTGCGCGGATGGCGCAGCACGAAGTCGCTGCCCGGAATGTGCGGAAAGCCGCGGAAATTGACGGTATTGGCGTACTTCTCCCTGCAGGTGGCGAAGCGCCGATCGCAACCGGCAGTCACTTCAAGCGTATCGCCGACCGCGACCCACTCGCCCACGCAAACCCCAAAACCCAGCACATCGCCGCCGCTGCCGCGCTGATGCGTCACCACCCCATCGCGCAAGCCAATACGGCGCCCATCCGTCCACAGCGCCGAACCAAAACCGAACCAGCCCTCGATGAACCCGGCCAGTCCCGCCACGACCAGGCGAAAGTCGTCCTCGACCGCAGTCACCGTGGCAAAGCCACGGAACGCCGGCACGGCGAGATTCACGCCACAGCGCACATCACCCACGGCAGCATCGCACAGCCCCTGATAGATCCGTCCGCGCGTCGCATTCAGTCCCTGTTGCGCCGAGCGCAACTCCGCCCGGAACACGCCATCCTCGCGCACGATCTCGCCGACAGTATCGCTACGCAGCCGCACCCGCTGGTTCACATCAGCCCAGTTGACCCGCCAGGTCTCGACCACGGCACCGTCATAGCGCCCCAGCAAAATGTCATCCTCGGTGATGGCTTTGGCATGCAGCACGCCCAGCACCTCCGATGTCTCCACCTGCGCCCCCAGCCGCGCCGGCACTTCGCCGCCATCCAGCCCATGGGCCGGCACGAAATCCGTGCCGCCAAAGCTCAGCACCCAGTCGTGGTCGGTAAAACCCAGCGCCACGCCATCACCACGCAGCAGCTTCCAGCAGGTCGCCAGCGTCGTCTCGCTCTGCGCCACATGCGCCGCGAGCCCGATATCGAGCACCCTCATGGCAGGATCTCCACGAGTGGAATGCTGGGCGCTTCCGCCCCGTCGAAGCTGGTCAGTTCCACATCGAGCCGGTCGGTGTCGAAGCGAACAGGCACGTCAAACAGGAAGCCCGCCGTCACCGCTGCGCCATTGGCCGGCGGCACGGCAAACCCGACAAGACCGGTGTCCACGTCCACGCTCCAGCCGCCCAGCAGCTCCACGCCAGCCACCGCCACGCATACGCTCCCGGCGACAGGCCGCGTGATCGGGCGGAAATACGGGTCGAACGCCGCGCCATAGCGCTTGGTCAGGGCGAAGCCGGTCCGGATGCCATCGCCAACCCCGATCGCCTGGTCCAACGCTGTCGGCACCGCGCCGTTGCTGGAAAAATCCAGCCCGTCTCGCCACAAAAACCCGTGCAACCGCCCGCGCCGTTCCTCGAAAAACGCCAGCACCGCGGCCATGTCGGCCCGCGATTTGACGCCGTAACCGGCATTGTAGCGCCGCCGCGAATGCTGCCACCGCCCATTGCGCTGCTCCCCGCCGCCCGCAAGCGTGACGACGTCAGTCTTGCGCTCCGGGCCACCACGAGCCCCGAGGGCGACGTCGAG
This sequence comes from Devosia sp., assembly GCA_036675975.1. Classification (GTDB taxonomy): domain Bacteria; phylum Pseudomonadota; class Alphaproteobacteria; order Rhizobiales; family Devosiaceae; genus Devosia. The sequence goes on from JAKFDU010000008.1 coordinate 58,262, forward strand.
GGGAAAGCGGATCGGGTGAAAGGCCATGAATATCTCCCTACGTGTGGGCCGGCCCGCGGCCTCTCACCCAACACAGATCGTCACCCTCGGGCTTGACCCGAGGGCTCTTCACTTGCTGCCGCTTCGGTAAGTTCAGTGCCCTCGGGTCAAGTCCGAGGGTGGCGAGCGAGTTTGGGACGCCCTACGAGCCCCGCGTTCCGCGCTTGGCCGCCCGGAGCAGCATCGCGGCAATCTCGGCCTCGCTCGCCGCAAAGCTCCGTGCATCGCTTGCCGTCACATTGAACGTCACATTCACCGCGCCGCCACCGCCGGCCACGCCCAGCCGTCCGTCGGGGCCGCGGGCCAGAGGCATCACCGCCTCCGGCCCCGCTTCCCCCGCCAGGCCAGTCCCGCCTCGGCCCAACGGAAAGTAGCTCGGCGTCGCGATCACCCCGCCCTTGGCGAAGGGTGTGACTGTGCCGAGCGCCGGATTGGTTCCGGCAAACAGATTTCCAACCAGCCCGCCGACCATGTCACCCAGCGGTTTGATGGCCGCCTTGAGCGCGATATCGGCAAAGCTGCGGGCAATGTCGCCCAGAACCGATTTGAACGACTTCCCTTCCATAAGGGCGCCGCGGAAGCCTGCGCTGATCGATCGCGCCACGCCGTCGGCCAGGTCGCCGATGCGTTCGATTTCGATCGACACATCGGTCAGCTCCTCGCGGAAGCCACGGGAGAAAAGATCATCTTCCATCGGGGTAGCGCTCCATCAATCCATCAAGTTCGTTGCGCCCCAGCGGCCCGCGATCGCCCAGCACAGCGCCCCAGGCTGCCGCCAGCTCGCGCGGCGTCATCGCCCAGAATTGCCGCGGCGGCAGCCGCAACACACCCAGCCCGAAACGCATCGCCGCCTCCCAGGGAAACGGCGTCATGCCTGATCTCCAAAGGTCGCCCGCAGCAGCCGCGCCGCGATATCCGCCGCGCCCTTGAGCCCGCCTTCGATCGAAAACCGCGCCAGGTCGTCGTCGGTGATGGCATTGCCACCGCCGCGCAAGCCCGCGCCCAGGATCGCCGTCAGGTCCCGCGCCGATACCCGGCCACCGGAAAACCGCTCGGCGAGCCCGACGAGGTCGCCCGCCTGCAGCCGGCTCTCCAGCTCCGCCAGCGCCCCCAGCGTCAGGCAAAGCATGCGGGTTTCTCCCCCGATGACAGCGTCGATTTCACCACGTTGAGTGATGGCCATTTGTTGTTCCCTTTCCTGATACCCGCCCCGCCCACCGGGTCATCCCGCTGAAGGCCGGGATGACATCGCGCCCTAAATCGCCGCAAACGTCACTTCCCCAGCGCTCTCCAGCGCCAGGTCGAACGTCACTTCACCGGCATGATCGGCGGCAAATTCCAGCGCCACGATCTGGAATGGTCCGGCCACCGTGCCGAAATCGGGGATGATCAGCTGCCAGTTCCGGATCGTCCCGGCAAAAAACAGCGAGCGCACCTGTGCGTCCGACGTCGTGTCCTTGAACACGCCCGCGCCGGTCACCGAGGCGCGTTTCACCCCGCCGCCAGCCAGCAATTCCCGCCAGTGTCCGGCGCTTTCCTGGTCGGTCGTATCGACAGTCGAGGCGTTGAAAGCCAGCGCCCTGGTGCGCAAACCCGCCACCGTCAGAAAGCTCCCCGACCCCGTCTGGTCGAGCTTGAGCAGCATATTCTTCCCGCTCTGAGCGGCCATGAAATCGTCCTTTGTCAGTGCCCAAACATCACCCCCTCCCAGCCTCCCCCATCAAGGGGGAGGTGCCGCCTGGTGGGTGGACTGGATCGAGCCAAGTGAGTGGAGAGAAACCTCCCCATCATGGGGGAGGTAGGAGGGGGTGACCGCTGCTTGCGCGGGGCTAAGACGCCTCGCTCAAGAACCGCAGCCCCACTGCCGCCCGGGCCAACCCGGTATCCTTGTCGATCACCGTCTCCGTCCGCACATGCTCACGATGCGTCACCGTGATCCCCGCCGCGGCAAAACCCATCGCCACCGCAGCCACGCGTTCGGCCATGTCCAGCGCCCGCTTTCGGCTTGGCTGGTCCCCCCAGCAATGCAACAGCAGCCGGTGCTCCTGCCCCGGCGTAGCGTCGCCGTCGCGCTGGATCACGTCGTGCCGGGCGATCACCACATAGGGCGCCGGCCGGCCATTGGGCGCTGCGTCGAACACGCCTTCGGCCCCAGCAATCGCCACCAGGGTGGCATCGGACTTGAGCGCCGTCACCAGCGCCCCCTGCAACAGCGAAATCGGATGCATGGACTACCCCGTGAAGCTGGTTTCGCTGCAGGCGCAGCTGAGATAGGCGCGGCGCCCGTTGAGATCGGCAGCACTGACCACGTCCAGGTTTCGCCCGCGATAGACGATGCGGTCGCCCGGCTTGATGTCATTGCGGAAGCGCAGCACCACCGCATGCGAGATCTCCACTGCCCGGCCATCGGCGCTCGTGCCCTGCCGACCGGTCAGCGAGCGGACCCGTGCCCAGATGGTGGTCACGGGCACGAACAGCGCCATATGCCCGCCCTCGTCCTCGCCGGTCATCTCACGACGCTTGAGCTGCACCCGGTCGGTCAGCGTGCCGATCGGCGGCGGCGCCTCGTTCACAGCCGCACCCGCTTGTAGCCGGCGACCATGCGATCGAAGCCCGTCGGCACCACCGTGCCCGACCCGGCGACGATCACCGCATCGCGATGCTCGAACCAGTAGCCGACCAACAAGAGCAGCGCCTGGCGGATATCGCGGGGCACGTCTTCCGGCTCGGTGCCGAAGCCGGCGACATAGTCGATCTCGATCCCCTGCCGATCGCGCAACACGGGCATGCCGGCCACGTCAGCCGGTAGCAGCAGCCGGTCCGGCTCGCTCATGAACTGCGCCAGCGGCACCTCGTGTGCGGCACCATCAGCGTCATAGGCGGTGATCTCGGTCACCGCCATGAACGGCGTCACCGGCAGCTTGACCTGTTGGTTTTCGGGCCAGCCATCGAGCACCACGCGCCAGCTCTGCGCCAGCAGCGCCCTGCCCGTCACGCCCTCGACATGCAGCCGCGCCGCGCCAATGAGCGTCGTGATCAGCCCATCCTCGGCGATATCGTCGACCTTGAGGAACGCCTTGGCCTCGACAAGCGAAACCGGCTCCTCCGCGGGCCCCGCGAGAAGGTATGAAGTCATTGTTCTTGCCTTTTGGTTGTTCGCTGATCTCTCAGTCGACCTCCCTCCCCCTTGCGGGCAGGGTGACCCCGAAGGGTTCGGGTGGGGTGGCTGACCAAAGTATCGTGGCACCCGCACCCCCTCCCAGCCTCCCCCATCAAGGGGGAGGTGCCGCCCAGTGGATGTGGCGGAATCGGGCCCACGAGTGGAGAGAAACCTCCCCCTTGATGGGGGAGGTAGGAGGGGGTGACGGCCGCACACTCGATGTCAGGACACGGCAAACTTCAGCAGCTTGATCGCGTCGTAATCCGCAATGCCGCCGCCGACCCGCTTCGTCGTATAAAACAGCACATACGGCTTGCTGCTGAACGGGTCGCGCAGCACGCTCACCCCCTGGCGGTCGACGATCAGGTAGCCGCGCTTGAAATCGCCGAACGCGATCGACAGCGAGTTCGCCGCGATGTTGGGCATGTCCTCGGCCTCGACCAGCTCGAAGCCCATGAAGCGGGCCTTGCCGTCGGCCGTCAGCGCCGGCTGCCACAGATAGTTGCCGTCGGCATCCTTGAGTTTGCGCAGGGTGCCCTGCACCTTGCGGTTCATCACCCAGGATGCGTTCTGGCGGTAGCCGGCCTTGAGCGCATAGACCAGGTCGATCAGCACGTCGCTGGCATTGCTTGCGGGCAGCGCGCCGGCGGCACCTGTGGCAACATAGCCCAGGTTGCCCCAGCTCCAGCTCCCCTCGGCCACCGCGGTCCCCGCCAGGAACCCGGTCGGCTTGTTGACACCGTTGCCGCTGACAAAGGCCGTGGTTTCCTGGGCCGCGAAGGCCGCGTTGACCTCGTCGGCGATCCACTGGCCGACATCGACTGCCGCATCGTCGAGAAAGGCCGAGGTGGCCGCCGGCATGGCATAGAGTTCCATCGTCGGGTAGCTCAGCTCGGCCAGCGTCTGCGAGTTCGTCGTCGGCCGCGCCGCCGTCTCGCCCACCCAGCCCGTGGCCGGGCCGGTGACCGAGATCGGCCGCTTGTAGACCGAAGCCGAAACCTGCCGCACGCCTGATATGGCGCGGATCGGCGACACTGCCGTCATCAGCCGGGTGATTTCCGTCTCGGTTTCGGGCGGCACCACATAGCCGCCATCGGCATTGACGCCCACCGAGAGCGCCTTCTCCTCGCCGCGCTTCACGTAGGAGGCGAACGCCTCCTTGTATTCGCCGTCGATGCGGCGCGCCTTGCCATCGAGCAACGGACGCGACCGTTCCACCAGCGCGCGGTCCATCGCCGCCTTCTGCCCGTCGAGCACGGCGTTCAGCCGGTCGAGCTTGCCTTCCAGCAGGCCATCGGCCGAGCCGCGCTTCTCGATCTCGCCGAGACGCTGGTCGTTGGTGCGCTTGAATTCCTCGAACGCCGTCGAGAATTCGGCGAAGAGCGCGGCAACGTCGCTCCCCGCGCCGGCCTTGGTTTCAAGGCCGTCACTGGTCATGTCCATGTAGGTGTCCCTATCGGTTGCGGATGGTGTTGGTGGCGGCCACGATGGCGGCGCCGGTCGAATAGCCGGAGGGCGCAATGCGCGCGTCCTCCATCATTGGGAAAGTCACGATCGAGATCTCGAACAGATCGATCTGCCACAGCTTCCTGTGCCCGCCCTCGCGGGTGGCCCTGACCGTGCGGAAGCCGATGGACAAGCCATCGAGCGCCCCGCCCTCGATCAGCCGCCGCAGCGCATCGGCTCGCTCCACGCCCGGCACCAACCGCCCGGCCACGAACAGCCCATGTCCGTCCTCGCCGATGGCGTCCCAGCTGCCAACCGGCTCCTTGGGGTCATGCTGGAACAGCAACCTGATGCGGTCGCGCCGCTTGCTCAGACTCTTGCTGAACGCCCCCGGCATGACCACGTCGCCGCCGCTGTCCAGCCGGTTGAAAATGCTCGCGTAACCTGAAAATCGCCCCTCGGCATCGATGGGTATTCCCGTCATCAGGGCTTGCCCGGCTTTGCCGCGACCGACTTGCCGGGCCTCGCCAGCGTGCCGGCCAGGTTCCAGGCAAACTGTCGGAACGTCTGCTGCGCATTCTGCAAATTCTGCTTGTTTGCCATAGAGTTAGTCATCCTTCCTGAAAAGCCGATTCAGAGACGCGATCTCCTGCACGAAGTCGTTGAAGTGTTGATTCACCTTCGCCATCTCGCGCAGCGACCAGACGAGAAGGGCACTGGCGCCGCTGGCCCAGAGGAACAGCGCCAGATGCGCCAGATCCCCTCGCTCGATGACGGTTTTGGTCAGCTCGTCCATGTTCACAACCCCTTCGTTAGTCGAGACTTCCGTCCGAGTCGGCCGCTAAGTTCTGCGCATCTTCAGAGAGGACGGCATGCCCACGATCCTTCGCCTCGACGGCTATCGGTTCTTTTTCTTCAGCAACGAGAATGACGAGCCGCCGCATATCCACGTTGAATTCGGCGACAAGCTCGCCAAGTATTGGCTTGAGCCGGTGGAACTGGCATCATCGCAGCGCGTGCGCTCGCATGAACTGGGCGCTGTCCGGCGATTGGTCGTCGAACATCGAGATGAATTCCTGAAGGCCTGGCATGACCACTTTGACGCTTCAAACTGAACCGCTGGCCATTGACGTCGCCGTCAGTGCCACAGTCCTGCGCGTCATCCTCGACGACGGCCGCGAACTCTCCGTACCCGTCGAATGGTTTCCCCGTCTGCGCGACGCTACTGACGCCGACCGCGCCAACTGGCGCCTGATCGGCCGTGGCGAAGGCATCCACTGGCCCGCCATCGACGAGGATATCTCTGTCCGTGGCCTCCTCGCCGGCCACCGCCAAACCCGCGCCGCCTGACCCGCCATTCGCGACAGCTAAATCCCCAACATCGCCCGCTTCTCCGCGTCGCTCAAAAATTCCGCGCTGCCCACCCGCGACCACAGCGCCGCACGGTCCTCGG
>JAKFDU010000009.1:0-3069 GCA_036675975.1 Devosia sp.
TGCCAGATCGTGAAAAGTCCGTTATTTAATGTTCCGGGACACGAAGTGCGCGTAAGCGCCCGTGAAAAGGGGAGAAAACGTGGGACTGATCACAAAAAGTCAGCCGCCCTTGATCGGCGTCGATATCAGCTCGACCGCGGTCAAGCTGCTGCAGCTCTCGCGCGCCGGTAATCGCTACCGGGTCGAACACTATGCGGTGGAGCCGCTGCCGCCGAACGCGGTGGTCGAGAAGAACATCGTCGAAGTCGAGGCGGTCGGCGAGGCCATCCGCCGCGCCGTAGCCCGCTCCGGCACCCGTGCCAAGCACGCTGCGGCCGCGGTCGCCGGGTCGGCGGTGATCACCAAGATCATCCCGATGCCGTCGGACCTGGACGAGGACGACCTGGAATCGCAGGTCGAGCTCGAAGCGGTCAACTACATTCCGTATCCGATCGAGGAAGTGAACCTCGACTTCGAGGTGCTCGGGCCGATGCCCGGCAACGCGGACATGCTGCAGATCCTGCTTGCCGCCTCGCGTTCGGAAAATGTCGAAGCCCGCGCTTCGGCGCTGGAGCTTGGCGGCTTGTCCGCGCGGGTGATGGACGTCGAGGCGTTCGCGATCGAGAACGCCTTCGCGCTGTTGTCCGATGGCTTGTCGGCCCCGCGCGACGGGATCGTCGCGATGGTCGACACCGGCGCGACCATGACCACGCTCAACATCCTGCGCAATGGCCGCAGCCTGTACAGCCGAGAGCAGGTGTTCGGTGGCAAGCAGCTCACCGACGAGGTGATGCGCCGCTACGGACTGAGCTACGAGGAAGCCGGTCTGGCCAAGCGCCAGGGTGGGTTGCCGGAGAGCTACGAGATCGAAGTGCTGGAACCGTTCAAGGAAGCGATGGTGCAGCAGGTCAGCCGCCTCCTGCAGTTCTTCTACGCCGGCAGTGAGTTCAACCGGGTCGACCAGATCGTGCTGGCCGGTGGCTGTGCCTCGATCGCCGGCATCGCCGAGATGGTCGAAGAGCAGCTCGGCGTGCCGACCGTGACCGCCAATCCGCTGGCGCACATGACGCTCGGCCCGCGCGTGCAGGCGCATGCGCTGGCACAGGACGCACCGGCGCTGATGATCGCCTGCGGGCTCGCCCTGAGGAGCTTCGACTGATGGCCAGGATCAACCTACTCCCCTGGCGCGCCGAACGCCGCAAGCTCCGGCAGAAGGAATTCATGGTGATGCTGGGCGCGTCCGCGCTCGGCGCCGCACTGCTGGCCTTCCTGATTGTCGGTTACCACAAGGCCCAGATCGAAGGCCAGAACGAGCGCAATGCGTTCCTGCGCGACCAGATCACCCAGGTCGACGCCAAGATCAAGGAGATCGAGGAACTCGACAAGAAGAAGGCCAAGCTGCTTGCGCGCAAGGAAGTGATCGAGCAGCTCCAGGCGAACCGCTCGCAGATGGTGCACCTGTTCGATTCGCTGGTGCGCACCATTCCCGATGGCGTGACCCTGACGTCGATCAAGCAGGAAGGCGACATGCTCACCCTGGAAGGGCGCTCGCAGTCGAATGCCCGGGTCAGCACCTACATGCGCAACCTGGAAGGTTCTGGCTGGATGACGAGCCCCGACCTGTCGGTGATCGAGGCCAAGGGTGACAACACCGGCCTGCCCTACATGTTCAACCTGAAGGTCAAGCTCGCCAACCCGAATGCGCCGAAGGACACCGATGGCGATGGCGTACCTGATGCGCCGATCGTCCCTGCCGCGGCCGGCACGCCAGTTGACCCGGCGGCCGCACCCGCTGCGCCGACACCGGCTCCCGTGACGCCTGCACCGGCCACGACGACGACCACTGCCCCCGCCGCTGGAGGAGCCACGCCATGAGCCAGAAGAAGATGGCGCTGAAGGACCTCAGCTTCAACAACATCGGCGCGTGGCCGCAGCAATACAAGATCGCCTTCTGCGCCCTCATCGGCGCATTGATCGTCGGGCTCGTGTGGTGGCTGTTCGTGCGTGACCAGCGGGTGGAGCTGGCCGGCCTGGAGCGTACCGAAGGCGACCTGCGTACCGAATTCGAAACCAAGCAGGGACGGGCGTCCAACCTGGAACCGCTGAAATTGCAGTTGGCACAGATGGAGCAGCAACTGCAGCAGATGCTGCGCCAGCTGCCGAGCAAGACGGAAATGCCGGACCTGATCGTCGACATCTCCCAGACGGCATTGGCCACCGGCATCTCCAACGAGCTGTTCCAGCCCGGCCCGGAGGCACCCAAGGAGTTCTACGCCGAGAAGCCGATTTCGCTGCGGATGGTGGGTACCTACCACCAGTTCGGCGCCTTCGTCAGCGGTGTTGCCTCCCTGCCACGCGTTGTCATCATGACCATGCACGACATTTCGCTGACGCCGAGGGCTGCCAAGCCCGGGGAAAAGATCGGCCCGAACACGCCGCTGCAACTCGCCGGCACGGTCAAGACCTACCGTTACCTGGATGAAGAAGAAACCGCGGCCCAAGCCGCCGCAGCCGCGGCCACCGCTCCGGCTGGAGGGACCTGAGATGCGCTCACCTCTTACGTCCATGCATGGATCCGCCCGTCCGGTCTTGCTTGCTGCGCTAGTCCTCGCCCTTGCGGCCTGTGGGCGTGGCATTACGAGTACGCCGGGTGAGGCGCCGAATCTCGAGAAGTGGATCGCCGAGGTCAAGGCACGGCCTGCGCCGCCGCTTGATCCTTTGCCAGTGATGCAGCAGTTCGAGACCTTCGAGTACGCCGCGCAGGCGCTGCGCGATCCGTTCAGCGAGGCCTTCAGCGATTTGAGCGGTGGCAGTGGTCCGCGCCCGGATCCGAGCCGACCCAAGCAGACCCTCGAGCAGTTCCCGCTCGACAGCCTGGACATGGTGGGCACGCTGGGTGGCGGGGCCGGTCTGGTCGCACTCGTCATGGCGCCGGACAAGGTGACTTACCGGGTACGGCCCGGCGCGTATTTGGGGCAGAGCGACGGTCGCGTGACCGGCGTGTTCGAGGACCGCATCGAGTTGGTGGAACTGGTGCCGGATGGCGCGGGTGGTTGGCTGGAGCGTCCTGCTTCGGTCTCACTCGAAGAC
>JAKFDU010000010.1:0-17514 GCA_036675975.1 Devosia sp.
TGATGCAAATGATAGAAACTATCATGCCCGCATTGCCTCAGAACCGCAAGTTTGCGACTAACGAAGCCGGCGAATTCGCTACCACCCTGCTAGCATCGAGGCTCACACATGACCCAGTCCGTGAAACGCGACTACAACCTCCTCGGCAAAAGCGCCGAGGCTGCCGTCGCCAACGGTCTGGCCGCCGCCGAGTGGTATCACAGCGATGTCGAGCGCAAGGCCATGAAGGCGCTGATGCAGCGGTCTGACGGTCCGGCGATCCGCGACACTGTGATCTGGCTGGGCTCGATGCTGGTTCTCGCCGTCGCCGGCATCCTGCTCTGGGGCACCTGGTGGGCCGTGCCGGCCTTCCTGGCCTATGGCGTGCTCTATGGCTCGGCCTCGGACTCCCGCTGGCACGAATGCGGCCACGGCACAGCATTCAAGACACGCTGGATGAACGACGCGGTCTACCAGATCGCCTGTTTCATGATCATGCGCAATCCGGTGACCTGGCGCTGGAGCCACGCGCGGCACCACACCGATACCGTCATTGTCGGTCGCGATCCGGAAATCTCGGTCATGCGGCCGCCCGACCTGTTCCGCGTGATCCTCAACTTCTTCGGCATTCTCGATTTCGGCTATGCGGTGATCGACATGCTGCGCAACGCCGCTGGCATCATCAGCAAGGAGGAGCAGAGCTTCATTCCCGAGATGGAGCGGCACAAGGTGATCGGCGTGGCCCGCATCTGGCTGGCGATCTATGCCGCGACCATAGCGCTTTGCTTCTGGGCGGGTTCGATCCTGCCGCTGATGCTTGTTGGTCTGCCCCGGCTCTATGGCGCCTGGCATATGGCAATGTGCGGCCTGCTGCAGCATGGCGGGCTGGCCGACAATGTCATCGACCACCGGCTCAACTCCCGCTCGGTGCTGATGAACCCAGTGAGCCGCTTCATCTACTGGAACATGAACTACCATGTGGAACACCACATGTTTCCCATGGTGCCCTATCACGCGCTGCCGCGGCTGCACGAAATGATCAAACACGATCTGCCGGCGCCCAACCGCTCGATCCTGGACGGCTACAGGGAAATGGTCCCGGCCTTCCTGCGCCAGTTGCGCAACGAGGACTTCTACCTCAGGCGCGAACTGCCGCCCACGGCCAAGCCTTACAAGCAGAGCTTCCACGATGGTGGCGGCGCCGTCGCTGCTGAATAAAGAGAACCCGGAGACGTGATGAGCCAGTGGATCGAAGCCTGTGGAGCAGGTGACGTGGACGAAGAGGACGTGATCCGCTTCGACCATGACGGGAAGGTCTTCGCGATCTATCGCAGCCCCGACGACAGGTATTACGCCACCGACGGCCTCTGTACCCATGAGCAGATCAGCCTGGCTGACGGGCTGGTGATGGACGACATCATCGAGTGCCCCAAGCACAATGGCCGCTTCAACTACAAGACCGGCGAGGCCCGCGGCGCGCCGGTTTGCGTGAACCTGCGGACCTACAAGGTCAAAGTCGAAAATGGCGCGGTGTTCATCGAGGTCTGAGCCTTGATGACCGGAGGACGCAATGACACAGCATTTCGTGATCGTGGGCGCTGGTGAATGCGGCGCACGGGCGGCCATGGCCTTGCGCGAAGAGGGCTTTGACGGCGACGTAACGTTGATCGGTGAGGAAGCGCACCTGCCCTATGAGCGGCCACCGCTCAGCAAGCAGGGCATGCTGGCTGAGGTGTTCGCCGCCGCGACGATCGCCACCGCCGAGCGCCTGACCGAAGCCGGTGTGGCGTTTCGCAGCGGGCTTCATGCTGCCACCATCGCCCGATCGACCAAGCACCTGCTGACTGCCGATGGGGGCGCCCTGCCTTATGACAAATTGCTGCTGACCACAGGTGCGTCGCCGCGCCGACTAGCCGGTGCTGATGGCGAGCGCATCGTCTATCTGCGCACCCTGGACGACGCGCGGCGACTGCGCGGTGAATTGCTGCCGGGACGACGGCTCGCCATTGTCGGCGGCGGCTTCATCGGGCTGGAACTGGCGGCCAGCGCGCGAGCCCGCGGGGCGGAGGTCACGCTGATCGAGGCGCTGCCCCGCTTGCTGTCCCGGGCGGTGCCGGAAATCATCGCCGCACAAATCCAGGCCAGGCACGAGCTGGAGGGCGTCACGCTGATCTTTGGCGAGGGCATCGCCACGATCGAGAGCCACGCCCACGAGGCCGCCGTTCAACTTGGGAGCGGCCGACGCGTCGAGGCCGATCTGGTGCTGGTCGGAATCGGTACCATGCCCAATGTGGCGCTCGCCGCGACGGCCGGGCTGGCAGTGGACAATGGCATCGCCGTCGACCGGTACCTCGCCACATCCGACAGCAACATCTTCGCCGCCGGCGACTGCTGCTGCTTTCCGCTGGACATCTATGGGGGTCGCCGCGTCCGACTGGAAAGCTGGCGCAACGCTCAAGAGCAAGGAACCCTCGCGGCGCGCAATATGCTCGGCGCCGGGGACGCCATAGCCAATGTCCCATGGTTCTGGTCGGACCAGTACGAACTCACGCTGCAGATCGCCGGCCTCTCGGACGAGGGCGTCACGGTCGTGCGGCGCGACCTCGGCGCCGCTGCGACCGTGCTCTTCCACCTCGCAGCGGATGGCAGGCTGGTCGCCGCCAGTGGCCTCGGCATAGGCGGCGCCGTCGCCAAGGATATCAGGCTTGCCGAAATGCTCATCGCGCGGCGGGCCAGCCCGGCGCCACAGCACCTCACCGATCCATCCGTGAAACTAAAATCGCTCCTCGCGGCCTGACCCCCGGGGCTTCTTGCCACCGCCGCTGGATTCAGACCGCCCTGACCTGGGCCAGCCGCTTTTTCGAATAGTCGTCATCCCAGCAGACGGCAGCTTCCCATGCTGCCGATGCCTGCTCGGCTATGTCCCATGCCTGGGGGTCCAGATCGGCGGCGTTGTGCGGCAATTCCAGGTCAAGGTCGGGGACATCGACATGGGACTCGTCCCAGTCGATCAGGGCGACCCGGTCCTCGGTCATGAGGATATTGCGCGGATTGGCATCGCCATGGACGACGCAGGTGGGGCGTCCGACCAGCCGCGCCCATGCCGCCCTGCACCGGGCGACGCCCTCGGCTGGCATCACGGCGAGGTTGACCCTTGTCCCGCTCTCCGCATGCAACAGGTCGGTTGACGATCGCCAGCCCGGGCGCTGCGGCCAGCCTTGTGTCAGCCGGTGCACCTGACGGAGTGTCTCCGCCACGCGCCGCCAGTCGGCCTCCGTCTCGGGCGGCCCGCCCTCAAGGTATTTCATCACCACCAGGCCGTCCGCGAACAGCCTTCCGTCCGTTGTCGGGATCGGCACGGGTACGGTCAGACCTTCACGGTCGAGATGCTGAAGCAACCCGGTTTCCCATGCCAGATCGGCATCGCTCCTGGTGCCAAGCCGGCCGACCGCAAGACGACCGCGGACGCGCAGGCCCCACACGTCGTTGGCAACGCCGCCCGAAAGCGGCTCGACCCGAACCGCGTCGTCACCCCATTGCGCGAGAGCTTCCCAACCCACTGACGAAATCCCTGGTCAATAGTCCTGAGTGCAGCAGGCGATGCAGGACCATGGGCCGACGGCCTGCACTTGAGTTTCTTGGTGGGCCCACCAGGACTCGAACCTGGAACCAGACCGTTATGAGCGGTCGGCTCTAACCATTGAGCTATAGGCCCACACGTCTGAGACGCCCGTGTTCACTAGTGTCTCAGAGGATGCCGGGTCAAGGGCGTTTCTGTCCCCGTTTCGACCAATCCGGCTTTGTTCCGCCCATTCTGTCCCCCTCCTGTCCCCGCAACGCGGTTTGTTCCTGGCGGCCATTTCCGGGTGCCCCAGAGTTCCAGCATGCGCAGGCATTTCGGATCGGAGGGGGCCATTGTGCCTAGTTGAAAGCCGCCGTTCGGTTTCACCCTCCACCGTGGCGACGATGACCTGGCTACGTTCGAGCAAGCCTAGACTTCCAGGTGCTGGGCTCCGCCAAAAGGAGGCGAAGAACTTCGCCTGACTCGACGGCAAGGGAGGCACGGCGCATCACCGCATTGAGAGCCTTGTGATCGCTTGGAACGCCGCGGCGGATTTCGATGATTTGATGCGACATGCTCGACCTTGCAGACGGATAGTTGGTCTGGTCAAGCTGCAAGATTAACGCGAGCACTCCGCTGGCGCCTCTTTCCATTCTGATATGTAGCGCCAAAGGGGCTTGCTTCAAGGCCCCTTCGCTGACGTAAAAGACCTACCTCGACCAATGAAAAGAGGTGCGCAGGTGCGTGTGCTGTTGTCGACTTACGGGTCCCGCGGGGATGTGGAGCCTCTAGTAGGGCTTGCCGTAGCGCTCAAAGCGCTTGGCGTCGAGCCGGTCGTATCAGCGCCGGCAGATCACGAGTTCGTCGCGGTCTTGGCTCGGGCTGGCGTCGAACTCGCGCCGGCCTTCATGGCAGTACGGGACTGGATCGCCATGGCCCGGCGGTCGCCAATGGACATCCCTGCGTACGGGGCAAAAATGATCAGCGCTCAGTACGAAGCCATTGATGCCGCGGCAGAGGGCTGCGATGCGGTTGTAGGCACCGGCCTCATGCCGTCGGTCGGAGCCGCACAATGCGTCGCCGAAAAGCGTGGTCTGCTTTATGAGCACGTAACCTTTTGTCCACTCTTCCTGCCGTCACACCATCACCGGCCGTTTCCCTATCCGGGTCACGCAGCGCCATCAGAGATGACCGATCCACGTGCATTGTGGGACCACAATATCGGTGCCATGAATGCGCTGTTTGGACACGTCATCAACCGTCAGCGGACCGACATCGGTCTGCCGCCGGTGGACAACATTCGCGACCATGTCTTTACACAGACGCCCCTGTTGGCGTCGGACCCGATCCTGTGGCCATGGGAACCAACCGACCTCTGCGACCCGGTCCAGACGGGCGCTTGGATCCTAAAGGATGAGCGGCCCCTGCCGAACGACCTCGAGACTTTTCTCGATGCTGGCACTCTCCCGGTCTATCTAGGCTTTGGCAGCATCGCCATTCAGCATGCGGAAGAAATCGCTGCGGCATCCATCCGCGCCATTCGCGCCAATGGCCAGCGCGCGGTGCTGGCGCGTGGATGGGCCGGTTTGGCGCCGGTAGATGATCAGGATGATTGCTTTCTTGTCGGCGAGGTCAATCAGCAGGCTCTGTTCAAAAGGGTCTCAGCCGTCATTCATCATGGCGGTGCCGGTACAACGACGACAGCTTCGATGGCCGGTGCGCCGCAGATCATCGTGCCCCAGATCGTCGATCAGCCCTACTGGGCGGCCCGCGTTGCAGGCCTGCGCATTGGCGTTGCGCATGACGGGCCAAATCCGACATTCGAGTCGTTGTCAGCGTCAATCGAGAAGGCCCTTGCTCCCGCGGTGGCTCAACGAGCCAAAGCTGTATCCAACAGTCTTCCAACCGACGGCGCGTCGGTGGCGGCGGCACAGTTGATCGAGACGATTGAGAGGAAGGGTACAAGGCTGAACTAGATTCATTCTTTCACGGCTGCGCGGGCAATCGCCGACTCGTGGACAAATACCTCGGAACCGCCGACACGGTGGTCGAGTTGCCGTCTCCGAGAATCCCAAGGAGGGCGAAATGGCAGACAATAGCAACGAGCAGCGCGAGTTCCCGGAGCAGCCTCAGTCCCCGCCAGGCGTGACCGACAAGATGGAGCCCGTGCCCGATCATGGTGAGGAGAGCTATGCCGGCAGCGGAAAGCTGGCTGGCAAAGTCGCGCTCATTACCGGCGGCGACAGCGGCATCGGCCGGGCCGTTGCAATCGCATTTGCTCGGGAAGGAGCGGATATCGTCTTGTCCTACCTCAACGAGCATGAAGACGCCCGCTCAACCGCCGCCTTGATTGAAGAGGCCGGACGAAAGTGCGTGGTCGCTGTCGGCGACATCACGAGCGAGGAGCACTGCAAAGCCTTGGTAAAGCGGACCGTCGAAGAGCTGGGCGGCATCGACATCCTGGTCAACAATGCCGCCTTTCAGAGGACCCATGCCGAGCTGACCGACATCTCTACGGGGGAGTGGGACACCACGATGCGGACCAATATCTACGCACCGTTTTTTCTGTCACGGGCAGCCGCGCCGCATATGAAGCCTGGAAGCTCGATCATCAACACGACCTCGATCCAGTCCAAATCACCGTCTCCAGAGCTGCTGGCCTATGCCACGACCAAGGGTGCAATCTCCAACTTCACCGCCGGCCTGGCAGCAATGCTGGCCAGTAAGGGCATCCGGGTCAATGCCGTGGCACCAGGGCCGATCTGGACACCGTTAATCCCTTCCACCATGGATCCGGAGAAGGTCAGCACCTTCGGGCAGGACACGCCGCTTGGCCGCGTCGGTCAGCCGGCTGAACTGGCCGGTGCCTATGTTTTACTTGCTTCCGAACAGGGCAGCTACATGACGGGGGCGGTCATTCCCGTCACCGGTGGGGAGCCAATGCTGTAGGCAGGGAGGTCGAGAGCTGCCGGTGAGCTATGCGCCCCATTTGGTCGTTCAAGTCCCCTCCGCGAGTTCCTAAAAGCTGCCATCCCCTCAAGGGTGCGGCAGACGACCGAAATGGGGTGGGTTGCTGATGGTCCGTTATGGAGCGCCCGTCGGAAAAGCAAGCACGCGATCACAGCCTGCAGCATGAAAAGCGGCCCCGTCAGCATGAGCAGATTGACCTCAAGCTGACGATGAACAGAGCAATGAGTGGCGAAGCAGGAACGGTCGCAGCGGCCCGCTAGAGCCGCTGCGTTGATGCCGGAATTCTCGACGCATGTTGAATGCGATCAGACAAAAAGGAAGTCGTCCTGCCCAAGCTGATCGAGCGTTACGCCGTTGAGGAGGATCGAATGTCCGTCGTCGAGATTTATCGTAGTATTGCCACCAGTTTCGGTCGCATTGGCCATAATGGCGGCAAACGTAGAGGCGGTTTGGTCGTGGAGTTCTATCGTGTCGCCAATGGCCGTGCCTGCATGGACGGTGAAATCGGCGATCACATCGTCGCCCGATCCCAGATTGAACAGGAAAGTGTCGTCCCCTGAACCACCCACCAGCCAGTCGTTGTCACCGCCGCCGATCAAGGTGTCATTACCACCAGCAGCGTTGAGGGTATCTGCCCCGCTACCGCCATCGAGAGTCTCGCCCCATGCCACACCAGCCAGCGTTTCGCCGGCATTCGTGCCCCGCACCCATGCCAGTTCCATGATTTGGGAAAGGCTGAGACGCGTTCCGTCCGCATAGTCGAAATACTCGACGCGATCCACAGTGTAGGTGGAGTTGTTCATCGCGGCCCAGACGCCATCCTTGACGGTCAGGGTATCGGCGCTATCGGAGAGGCGAACCAGAATGTCCGATCCAACTCTCGAGAAGATGGCATCGCCTACGGCAACATCCGCGTTGAACAAGACCCGATCGGCCGATCCCGCTTCGGTGCCCCCCTCATCGTCGATGAGATCATTTCCGAAGCCTCTGCCGAAGAGGTAGGTGTCGTTTCCGGTGCGACCGCGAAGGGTGTCGTTCCCGCCCAATCCCGATATCGTATCGTTGAAATTGGTGTAGCCTGTAATCGTCTCGCCCGCAGCAGTGCCGGTGAGCACGGCGAGGCCGGCAAGTATTCCGTCGAGCGTCCAGCCGCCCCCTATTTCTGTTCCGTCACCGAACCGAATGATCTCCACGCCGTCCTGCTGGTCGAACTGGTTGTCGAGCCGGATTGTTTCGCCAGTGCCGACGATACGAATGATGATGTCGGTAAGGTCAGTCGTCGGACGCTCAACCTGGATGCCGGCCTGGTTGATGCCGGCCAGATGCAGCACGTCGACATCGGATCCCGATGAATACTCATCGATGGTGTCGTGGCCGTCGCCGCTGGCGTAAACATACGTATCATTGCCATTGCTGCCGACCAGGACATCAGATCCTCGGCCCGCCAGGATGGTGTCAGCACCGCCGGTGCCGTTAATGGTATCATTTTGATCTGTGCCGCCGAAGGCCACGATCCGGGCGGCCAGGTCCGCCTTTGTCCAGGTCGGCCCCCCACCGTCGAAGACGATCTCCTCTATGCCTCGGCTGTTTGCCCCAAGCTGGTCGGTAAGTCTGATCGAGCTGCGCAGGGCCGGGTCGCTGGAATCGCTGTTGATCCACAAGGTGACGTGGTTGCCGTTGCGCAGCACCATCACGCTCTCAGGCGAAATGCCGGTGAGCAAGAGCCGATCGATTCCGCTGTCATTGACCTCGGTGACGACGTCATGGCCCTGGCCGGGCTTGAACACATAGGTGTCCCCCCCGCTATAGCCGGTCATGGTGTCATTGCCCAAGCCGCCGTCAAACACGTTGACGCTGTTATTGCCGACAAGGACGTCGTCGCCGCTGCTGGCACCGGCGACTGAACCAAGCCACGTGCTGGCAAGCGCGATATCTGCACGCGAAAAGATAGTGCCATCGGCGAAAACCATCCGCTCAAGGCCGGCCCCCGAGCCATTGAAGTGGCCGATGACTGTATATTGGCCAGCCGTTGCCGGGCGCATGATGACCAGGTCGCCAGCCAATGTCCGTCCCAGGGTAACGTCCTGCGGATTGTCCGCCGTGAATGTAAGGCTGTCGGTGTCCGCATTGGCTGCCAGTTCCGTGATCACGCCGCTGCCGGCGGCGCTCGTCAGGACATAGGCGTCGTTTCCTGCTCCACCGGTTGCCGTATCGCTGCCGCCCTTCAAGGTGAAGGTGTCGTTGCCAGCAGTGCCGGCGAAGACCTCGTTGGCATCGGTCCCCCAATAGGCCGCACCGATGGGCAGGTCCGCTGCGGCGACGACGTGGCCATTGCCGAAGCGCACCTGCTCAATGCCCGTGCCCGGGCCCACGAAGTGGTTGACCACCCGCAGAACCCCCAGGCCCTTTGCGATCTGGATCAGCAGGTCATCGCCCGACCGGGCGAAGCTCACTTGCTCGGGATCGATGTCGACGAGATCGACGAGATCGACATCCTCGACAGTTCCAGCCTCGTTGATCACATCCTGACCGTCGCCCAGGCGGTAGACATAGCGCTCCGAGCCCACGCCTCCGGCCAGGGTATCATCGCCCGTGCCGCCCTCGATGGTTTCAGAGGCGGCCGTGCCGGTAATGATGTCGGCGTTCGCTGTGCCAATGCGCGGCGCAGCAGCGTTCATGGCAACGATGTCCCAGGCAGTGCCATCCGAAAAACGGACATATTCGACCGCGGGCGTGGCGCCGGCAAACTGGTTCATGACAAGGACCGAACCGCCGGCCGAGAAAGCCAGCAGCAGGTCCCGGCCATTTTCCCCGACCCTGCTCGCGGTTACCTGGTTCGGCAGGGCGTCGAGCTTGATCAGGTCTTCGCCGATATGAGCCACAACCTCGACGACAGTGTCGTTTCCGGCACCGGCGGCAAAGTAGTATGTATCGGAGCCGGCTCCGCCTTCGAGGCGGTTGTCGGCGTTCGAGCCCTTGATGTTGCTGTTGCCCGATCCGGCCTTGATATTCTCGAAGTTGACGATGACTTCCGACGTGTCCGCGAACACGACCACGCCGGTGGCCAGATCGAAGTCGGCATTGGCGGAATAGTAGAGATAATCGGCCGTATCGATACCGTCGCCACCGTCGAGATAGTCGGCGCCGGTGTCGCCGGAAATGGTGTCGTTGCCGCCACCACCGAACAGCCGGTCATCCCCGTCGCCGCCCAGCAGGATGTCGTCTCCGTCGCCGCCGAGCAGGCGATCATGCCCCGACAGGCCGGTCAGGGTGTCGTTGCCCCCCAGCCCATCGATAACGTCGTTGAGGCCGTTGAAACCGGCAACGATGTCATTTCCCTCGGTCGGCGCCATTGCCAGGTAAAGCCCGTAGACTTCCGCACGCCCAAGCCTGGTGCCGTCTGAAAACTCGAAATAGTCGATCCCGGCACCATAGTCCCAGTTGAAGCCATTCCAGATCGTGACGCTGGTATCGGCTTCCAGCACGCCGTCCTGATCCAGGAAGGTCAGGATCATGTCATTGCCCGAGCGCGCAATGCGCACGCTATCGACGTTCCAGCTCACCAGTTCAAGAACGTCGCCACCGCCATTGTTGTAATAGTCATAGATGTAGTCACTGCCATCGCCTGCACCGAAGACATAGGTGTCATCGCTGCCGCCGCCGCGCAGATTATCATTGCCCTGGCCGCCACGAAGCGTCTCAGCGACGGTATCGAAGCCATAGATGACATCGTTGCCCGCCGTTAGCGCCTCTGCGATCACCCGGTGGGCAATCTCCAGTTGCGTCATGCGGACGCCGTCCGCAAAGCGCAGATACTGCACGCCCATATCGTAGTTCTGCGTCAGCTGCCTGGTCAGGGTCACGCTGCCAGCCAGACCCGGCCGGGTGAAGCTGATGGTGAGCACCTCCCCCGCATAGGAGAATGCGACCTCATCGCTGTTGATGTCGACGAACTGCAGCGTATCAACGCCGCCGGTGCCTTCCTCCGAGATGACGTCGTGCCCGTCACCGGCGGCGTATATGTAGATATCGTCGCCGTTGCTGCCATAGAGATTGTCGTCTCCAAGACCGCCACGCAGGGTGTCGTTCGAGTAGAACCCTTCGATTGCGTCGTTGCCGGTCGAGGTCTGAGAGGCCATGGCCATCGACCGCAAGGTGTCGGATGTCCATACGGTACCGTCGTCAAAAGACACACGCTCGACACCGGACTGGTAGACCTGCCAGAACTGGTTGAGCACCGTGACCTTCGAGGTGACGGCCACGCCTTCCATCGTGCGCGAGGCGGTGAAAATCAGGCTGCGGCCGTCCCGGGCCACAGTGATCTCGCTGGGCAGGATGCCGCGGAAGTAAAGCTCGTCCCCGACGCTTGGCGTCCAGCCACCCCCATCGGCAATCGTATCTTCCCCATGCCCGAGCTCATGGACGAAGACGTCCGCTCCCCCTTCGCCCGCGAACCGATCATTCCCCAGGCCGCCATGGAAGAAGTCGATGACCGACGTGCCGGCGATGATGTCATCGCCGCCGGTTCCGCCGGGCGCCGTGGCGATACCGATTTCATACCAGCCCAGTTGCACGTCGGAGAACGCGATTGCCTCGATGCCGTCGGCCCTGCCTCTGAAGTGGTCGAGAACCGTGAGCGTCGCACCTGTCTGGGTGACCGTGGCAACCAGGTGGGTGCCAGATCGGGTAAGCGCGATTTCGGCACGGGTGAAGGCCGTCAGGTCGAGAATATCGTGGTCGCTCGTTGCGCCATTCTCATCGACCGCCACATTGCCGATGCCGTCATAGACGTAACGATCCCAGCCCGCCCGCCCGATCAGCGTGTCGTTTCCGCCACCGCCGGCAAGCACATCGTCCGAGACGGTGCCATTGAGGGTCTCGGCTGCAGCGGTGCCCGCAACGGCGTTGGCCGCGACGCCGGCCGCCACGCGTATGGCGTCGCGCGCCCAGGTGGTGCCGTCGCTGAAGGTGAACGCCTCGACGCCACGGCCACTGCCCAGGAACTGGCCGCTGATTGTGATCGTGCCGCCATCGGGCAGCGTGATCAGCAGGTCCTTCAGCGAGGCGCCAGTCAATGTCAGCGTCAGGTCGCCCGGCAGAATTCCGGGGCCGAACGCCACGACATCGCGGTCTCCGGCATATTCTCCGTCGATGACTGTCTCATGGCCATCGCCCAGGTTGTAGCGATATGTGTCGTTGCCGCTATAGCCGACAAGCGTGTCATTGCCTTGCCCGCCGATCAGCGTGTCGTCCCAGTTGTTGAGACCGTTGATCACTTCGTCGGCGCCACTCCCCGTCATGGTCAGCGCCGCCGCCTCGGCGTCGGTAATCACGGTGCCGTCGGCGAAGCGGAAGGAGTCGATGCCCTTCTGATAGTCGAAATGCCCGACAATGGTGAGTTTGTCCGTCGAACCATTGATTGACACGACCAGGTTTTGGCCGCTGCGCGAGAAGGTCACATCGCCTGCGCTGATGCCCGGTCCGAAATCCACCCGGTCGACATCCGACCAGGTGATGTAAAGCGGCTGGGCATTGATCTGATCCTGCCCATCCCCGAGGTTGAACTTATATACGTCGCCACCGCCCCAGCCGGTCAGGACGTCATTGCCGGTGCCACCGTGCAGGACATCGCCACCGAAGAAGCCGACGATCGTGTCGTCGCCGGACGTCGCCTCGGACGCCAGCAGGCGTTGGCGAAGCTGCGTTGCCGTCCAGGCCGTGCCATCCGCGAACTCGAAATACTCGACCTGGTTGTGGATCGGGCCGATCGTGTAGCGCCAGTTCTGGTTCGTGATCGTCAGCGATTCACCGGTATCGGCAATCACGATCTTGAGGTCATTGCCCCCCGGCCCGCGCTGGATGAGCAGGTCCTCCGGTGTCACCCCATCGCTGAACGTCACCCGGTCAGCCGAACCGCTGGAGTCGAAGATCACGTCATGTCCGGACCCGCGGCCGAACACGTAGGTCTCGTTACCGGCGCCGCCCGCGAGGTAGTCATCGCCCGCCCCGCCGTCGAGAACGTCGCTGCGGTTTTCGAACCCATGGATGCTGTCATTGCCGCTGGTGGCCGCCCCGTCCAGCGCCAACTGCGCGATGTCGTGCTCATAAAGGAATGAATCGGTGGCCTCGAAGTAGAACTCCTCGATGTTGCCGTCGACAATGGCCTGGTCGAACATGCCGCGAATGGTCAGGGTCGAACCATCGGTCAGGGTGATCAGCAGGTCGCCCGTATTGCCGATATGGCTGAAGGTCACGTCATCGGGCGTCACCGGAGACTTGAAGATCACCCGGTCATGCACGTCGCTGAGCGGATGTTGCGCCTCATCCGAGATGACGTCGTGCCCGTAGCCGAACCCGAAAACGTAGGTATCGTTGTCGTCGCCACCGGACAGGAAGTCATTGCCGGCCCCGCCATCCAGCGTGTCATCACCCGAAAAACCATAGATGACGTCGTCACCGGCGGTCTTGGCCTGCTGCAGCAGGCGCAGCTCCAGCTGACGCGCGCTGAGGACGGTCGTTACGCCCTCGTTGACGAACTCGAAGCGCTCGATCCGGTCGAAATAGCGCGTACCGAAGACCACCGTATAGACCGCGTCGAACTGCCCCAGGATGGTCAGTGTTTCCCCGCTGTCGAGCGTAATCACCAGGTCGCTGCTGCGACCGCTGCGCGACAGGCTGATATTGTCAGGCGTGATACCCGGCCCAAAGCGGACCGTGTCGATATTGTTGGACAGGATGTTGGTCATCCCCTCCTTGATGGTGTCGTTGCCCGACCCGTATCCGAAGATGTAGGTGTCGTCCTCGTTGCCGCCCGAAAGCAGGTCGTTGCCGGCGCCTCCATCCAGGGTATCGGCCCAGGAGAAGCCATAGATCTGATCATCCCCTGCCGTGGTCTGCGAGGCGATCGTGCGTGCCATGATGTCCACGAAGCTGAGCGATACCGTCGCCCCGTCGACCGTGAAGTCGAACTGCTCCACCCGCCCGAACCACTGCGTGCCGAACACGCCCGTGTAGGTTGCCCAGAACTGATCGACAATCTTGAGGGTTTCCCCACTGGGCAGCACGATCATCAGATCATTGCTGCCGCCATTGCGGATGAACGTCAGGTCTTGGGGGCCAACGCCAGCGCCGAAGACCACGCGATCGAACTGACCCGAAAGGATGTTGGTCGTCCCTTCCATGATCGTGTCGTTGCCATAGCCGAGCCCGTACACATAAGTGTCGTTCTCGTTGCCACCGCTCAGCGTGTCATTACCCTTGCCGCCATCGAGCCGGTCTTCCAAGTCAAAACCATACACCGTGTCATCGCCGTCGGTCTGCTGCTGGCGGATGATGCGCTGGGCGATCTGGTTGTGCGTAAGCCCGTAGCTTCTGTCGAACAGGAAGTTCTCGACCCGGTCGAGAAACACCGCTCCAAACACACCCGTGTAGGTGGCGGTGAATTGGTTCGTGAGCGTCAGAATGTCGGCTGTGCCGGCAACCTGAATCGTGATCGTACCCGATGGGCCGGTACGCCCGAAGATCAGATCGGATTCCTTGACGTCGGGGCCGAACTGCAGGAAGTCGGGATCCAGGATGAAGATATTCGCACCCCGGTCATAGATCGTGTCCTGCCCGTAGCCCCGGCCGAAGACGTAGAAGTCGCCGCCGCTGCCGCCGATCAGCGTGTCGTTGCCGGCTCCTCCATCCATGTAGTCGCTATGGTCGGTACCCGTGAGCGTCGTCCCTGCTGGGTTGGCGCCGCCGACTGCGCGCATCAGATTGGCCTTGGTCCAGACTGTCCCGTCGGCAAACACCATCTCGGTGACGCCCTTGTCAGGACCGATCTCCCCCCCAAATAGCGTCACCAGCCGTTGGTGATATTGTTCCTTGATCGTTAGGGTCTCGCCGGTGGCGACGACGGTTATGATCACGTCCATGCCAACGCGGCTGAAGGACAGATCATCGACATTGTGACGGGCGAACCGAAGCGTATCATAGGCCCGGCCGTGCTGGTCGATATCCTCTATGACGCTGTTTCCGATCGCGCCGCCGATGATATACGTATCCCCGCCGCTGCCGCCTTTCATGGATGTGTTGGGCGAGGACAGGTAGAGAATGTCGTTGCCGATGCCGCCCGTGATGGTACCGCTACCCGTCTTGAGGGTCCCGGCGGAGACGCCGAAGGCGGCCGTCACGGTGGCAAGATCGACATTGATGCCGGTCGTTTCATGCGCCGCGATGATCGACGTCAGCATATAGGGATTGGTGACGCTCAGGTGAGACTGCGTGCGCACGTAGTCTTTGAGCATGGCATTGACCAGCGGCATCCAATCGTCCAGCCAGTCTTTCGCCTCGACTGAGCCCGCAGGGGCGTCCTCGAAGATGGCGGTAAACATCGGCGTCAGGCCGGCATTGCTTTCCGCAATGAACTTGTCCCGGACAGGATCGTAGGTGACGCCTTCAAAGAAGTCCGCCAGCGGGCCTTGCAACGCCAGGCGAACAGCCAGCTTCTCGCTCAGCTCGACATAGCTGTTGAGGATACTGGACAATCCCGACGCAGCGCTCGGGTTGAGCGCCTCGACGCCGTCAAGCGGTAGTTGTTCGCCGAAATACCGCTCGAGAAAATCGAACGTGGTCCCCTCGATCACCTGCCACGCGGCGGCATTGCCCGAGGGAACGGTCTGATCCAGCACCTGCTGCAGCGTGGGATGGGCGATGATGTCGCCATTGGCGTCGTACACCGCCGCGCCATTGGCCAGCTTCCAGTATGTAACGCTTTGGCCGGCGATCGTCTCGGTCACCGAAATGGCAAAGTTCTGCACCGCATAGGCGCCCGACGTCTGGGTCGCCAGGATGGCGACATCCTGGCTGGGCGTCCCGTTGCTGCCCGGCGACGCCGCAAGCCAGGCCTCGATGATGGGCTTGGTGCGTTCCGTCAGCAGGGCGATGTCGGGCACATTGAGCGTGGGTAACGCCGCGTCGATGGCTTGGGCCAGCGCCCCGTTGACGCCCTGGCGCGAGATCGCCACGTGCAGGTCTGTCAGCGTACCTTTGCCCTTGAGGTTAGGCATCGTGTCCGCCACCTCGGCGAGCACGGACCGATCGCCGGTATAGACGGTGTCCACATTGTTGATCTTGAGCTCGACATCGGCCACCGCGCCGGTCGAACCGTCGTTTCGTATAAAGCCGCCGGTCCCGGTGATGACATTGCCGGCATTGACGGCGTTGGCGGCATTGGCCGCGAGGCTGATACTGGCGACGCCCGCCTCCTGCAGCGTGAGCATCTCGCCTGCATCTGTCCTGCCATCCTGGTCGAGATCCCGCCACACGCGCAGCTGCGCGAAGACGCTGTCGCTGGCGTCAATCTTGCCATCGGCATTGCTGTCATGGGTCGCGAGTTCGGCAAACCCGGACATGGTTTCGTTGCCGAACAATTCCGATCCATCATCGACCAGACCATTTCCGTTGGCGTCGAGCGCCAGCATGCCATCGTCGGCGCCAACCCAGCCGGAATATTCGGCAAAGCCGTCGCCATCGGTATCGAAACGCGGGCTCCGGCCGGTTGTCATGGCCGTCAGCTCGATCCCGTCCCCGTCAAGATCCAGCACCAAAGGATCGGAGCCGGCCACGCGGGCCGAGGTACTCATCTCCTTGATCGCCAGGCTCCAGAACTGCCACCAGCTGCTGGAATCGGGCGAGAGATTATTCCGGATGAAATAGATCAGCGGGTGGGCTTCGATATTCAGCACCGCCACA
Organism: Devosia sp.; assembly: GCA_036675975.1. Classification (GTDB taxonomy): domain Bacteria; phylum Pseudomonadota; class Alphaproteobacteria; order Rhizobiales; family Devosiaceae; genus Devosia. The sequence continues at coordinate 16,250 of JAKFDU010000010.1, forward strand.
CGGATACCGGCGGTCAATTCCGAGCTCGGCGCCAACGGATTATTGTTGGCATTGGCCAGGTACATATAGTCTTCGGTATCGCTGTCCCACGTCCAGCCGATGACCATTTCGCCATCGGTGTTGAACCCCACCTTGACCCACCCCATCATCCCGAAAGCCCATTCGCTCTCGGATGACTTCCAGGTGGTGGCGAGCTCAAGCTCAAAGCCGCCAAAGAGGACCCGGTCATGGGCGTCAGCGTCGGTGACAAGGGTGCCGCCGCTGAAAAATACGCTGTCCTCGCCGCCCCCCGTGTTGATTGTCGAACCGAAGGTGGCATGCCACACAGTATCGTCGCCGTCACCGAGCCGGATTTCGGCGGCAGCACCCCCCAGCATCAAGACGTGGTCATTTCCTGACCCCGTATCGATAAGCCCTCTAATCTCTCGATCTCGCGCCTCGTGAAGGAGCGACCACACAACGTCGTTGCCGTTCCCGGTCAGAATTTCCTGGGCATTGAAGGTAAGCACCATATCGTTGAGTTCAGTCCCAACGACGAGCGGCGCTGTATGACCGAATGCGAAATTGTCGAAGTCTGTAAGGAGCGCAATCGGGAACCAGCTGGTTATGGCTGCATTGCCAGCGCTTTCGATCACTTCGTCAACAAGATCGAATTCAGCGACTGACTCTAGGAAGCCATTCTTTGCCAATGATACAAACAAAAACAACGGCTTGGAATAGGCCAACAGCGCAGCAGGATCGGCCAAGTCAGGGAGGTTGCCTGCGCCGGCCTCGAGCCAATCCGTCGCCGAAGCTTTTAGCAACTCCAACGCGATGCCTGTGTACTCATCTAGGATTGAAGATCCGTGGTTCAGCAAAGTCTCCCAGAGCACCTCCTGGCTCTCTGCAAGCTGCATCAGGATTTCTGCCGTCCATGCCTCTGGCGGTAGGCCGACTCCATTGAAAACGGCACCGTGATAGTCGCGGATTTGCTCTCCGCTCAAATGCACGTTTGCCATCAGGCCGCCGGCGTCAATCCACTTTTGCTGCCGTAATTCGAAGTCCGCCGCGATGAGGCCCTGCCCCACAACATCCCAATCGACGGTCACGCCCAGCGCGTCGGCTACATCCTGCGCATGAAGGTTTGCAATGCTGCCCGACAGCCCCACATCCGTCACCACTTCCAGGGCGAGCGTGCCATACCGATAGCCCTTGAGAGCAAGGAAGGAATAATAGCCCTGACGATCGCCCGCGTTCTTCAAGGCTTCGAGCTGACTGATGTCGGC
>JAKFDU010000011.1:0-2035 GCA_036675975.1 Devosia sp.
AAGCTGACCGGCAACATCAAGCGCAGCAATTGCATGGTGATCTTCATCAACCAGCTGCGCATGAAGATCGGCATCATGATGCCCGGCCAGAGCCCCGAGACCACCACCGGCGGCAACGCGCTCAAGTTCTATGCCTCGGTGCGCCTGGACATCCGCCGCATCGGTTCGGTGAAGAAGGGCGAGGAGGTCATCGGCAACCAGACCAAGATCAAGGTGGTCAAGAACAAGATGGCACCGCCGTTCAAGGTCATCGTCACCGAGATCCTCTACGGCCAAGGCATCAGCCGCGAGGGCGAGATCATCGACATGGGCGTGGACGCCAAGCTGATTGAAAAGGCCGGCGCCTGGTACAGCTACAACGGCGAGCGCATCGGCCAGGGCAAGGAAAACGTCCGCCAGTGGCTCAAGGACAACCCGGCCGTCTGCAAGGACCTGGAGGCCAAGCTGCGCGAGAAGTTCGTGCCCGGTCTGGTGATCGGCGACGAGTCCGCCGAGCCGGTCGAGGCCTGAGGCTGGACCCGGCCAGGCCTTTCGCTTTCCCATGGACCGCCACGCTGACCGGGACAAGCCGGACGTCTATCGGAAGGCGCTCGAGCTTCTGGTCCGGCGGGAGCATTCCCGCCGCGACCTGAAGCGCAAGCTGGGCCTCAAGGGGGCCGATCCCGAGGAGGCCGCGGCGGCGATCGAAAAACTGGCGGGGTTGGGTTACCAGGACGACGCGCGCTTCGCGTCGTCCTTCGCCCGGGATCGGGCTTCGGCGGGGTATGGTCCGGTTCGTATCCGCCAGGAGCTGGCGGGCCACGGCCTTGATCGGGACCAAGTGCAGGCCGCCCTGGACGCCTGCGAGACGGACTGGCCCGCTTCGGCGCGGGCACAGGTCACCCGCCGTTTCCGATCGGCCGAACTCGAAGACCCCTCCCGGCGGCGCAAAGCCGTCGATTTCCTGCTGCGCCGGGGCTTTGACCAGGAAAGTGCCTGGGCGGCGGTCCATGCGGGCGAGGACTCCGGAGGCTGATCCCGGACGCCGGAAATCCCCCCGGGCTGCTAACCTTGGCGGTCTCGCCGATTCGATTGCGAACTCCAGGCTCCGCCCGCATCTTCCGGGGCAGGGCGGGGCGGACGCGTCGTCGCCGGCCCTGACCGCCTTGAGATCCCAGAGCCTTCGCCGTCCATGACCAAGACCAGCAATCACATCCGCAAGGACTTCCTCGAGTTCTTCCGCTCCAAGGGCCACGAAGTGGTGGCGTCCAGCTCCCTGGTGCCGGGCAATGACCCGACCCTGCTGTTCACCAACGCCGGCATGGTGCAGTTCAAGGATGTCTTCCTGGGCGCCGAGAAGCGCAGCTACACCCGCGCGGCCAGCTCCCAGCGCTGCGTTCGCGCTGGCGGCAAGCACAACGACCTCGACCAGGTCGGCTACACCGCGCGCCACCACACCTTCTTCGAGATGCTGGGCAACTTCAGCTTCGGCGACTACTTCAAGCGCGATGCGATCCATTACGCCTGGGAACTGCTGACCGGCGTCTGGGGCCTGCCCAAGGACCGCCTGCTGGTCACGGTCTACCACACCGACGACGAGGCCTTCGACATCTGGCACACCCAGGTCGGCCTGCCTGCGGACCGCATCATCCGCATCGGCGACAACAAGGGTGCGCCTTATGCTTCCGACAATTTCTGGCAGATGGCCGACACCGGCCCCTGCGGGCCCTGCACCGAGATCTTCTACGACCACGGCGCCCATATCGCCGGCGGCCCGCCGGGCAGCCCCGACGAGGACGGCGACCGCTTCATCGAGATCTGGAACAACGTCTTCATGCAGTACGACCGCCAGCCCGACGGCAGCTTGGTGCCGCTGCCGGCGCCCTGCGTGGACACCGGCATGGGCCTTGAGCGTATCTCCGCGGTGCTGCAGCACGTGCACAGCAATTACGAGATCGACCTGTTCCAGCACCTCATCAAGGCCGCCGCGGCGCTGACCAACCGGCAGGGCGAGCTCGAGCACAAATCGCTGCGCGTGATCGCCGATCATATCCGT
>JAKFDU010000012.1:0-6061 GCA_036675975.1 Devosia sp.
CTTGGGCAGGGTTTCGATGAAGGGGCCGACCTGAGCCATTGCCGCGGCGGCGCGTACTTCTTCGGCGCTGGCGCCGGGGCGGCCGTATTCGATGTTGTAGCCGATGCTGTCGTTGAACAGCACTGTATCCTGCGGAACCATGCCGATGGCCGAGCGCAGGCTTTCCTGCGTGACCTCGCGCAAGTCCTGACCATCGATGGTGATCGAGCCGCCGGTGACGTCGTAAAAGCGATAGAGCAGTCGGGAAATGGTGGACTTGCCGGCGCCCGTGGGTCCGACGATGGCAACGGTTTTGCCAGCCGGAACCTCGAAGCTGACGCCCTTGAGGATGGGACGATCGGGATCGTAGTGGAAGCTGACATTGTCGAAGCGGATGACGGGCCCGGTCACAGCCAGGGGTTTGGCATCATGGGCGTCCTTAACCTCGGGCGCCTGGTCGAGCAGCTTGAACATCTCCTCGATATCGGTGAGGCCCTGCCGCAATTCGCGATAGACGAAGCCGATGAAGTTGAGCGGCCGGTAGATCTGCATCAGGAAGGTGTTGAGCAGGACAAAATCGCCCAGCGTCAGCGTGCCGTTCATGACGCCGACAATCGACATGACGGCGATGATGAGGAAGCCGGCGTAGAAGATGAGCGCCTGACCGAAATTGAGGAAGCCCAGCGAGGTCCAGATACGGATGGCGGAGCGCTCGTAGCCTGCCATCGACGCGTCATAGCGCTCGGCTTCCATCTTCTCGTTGGCGAAATATTTCACCGTCTCGAAATTGAGCAGGCTATCGATCGCCTTGCCGTTGGCGTCGGTATCGGAATTGTTCATGTCCCGGCGGATCGAGATGCGCCAGTTCGAGGCCTTGATGGTGAAATAGAGATAGCCCCAGATCATCACGACCAGCACGCCCAGATAGCTGATGCCGAACATCCAGACGAAGATGATCGCGGTGATGATGAATTCGACAATGGTGGGCGCAATGTTGAGCATCGTGAAGCGCACGATGGTTTCGATGCCCTTGGTGCCGCGCTCGATGACCCGGCTCAAGCCACCGGTGCGGCGCGCCAGGTGAAAGCGCAGCGACAGGCGATGGAGGTGGTGGAAGGTCTGCAAAGCCAGCTTGCGCACGGCATGCTGGCCGACGCTGGCGAAAAGCACGTCGCGCAACTGCTGGAAGCCGGCATCGATGATATTGCCAAGCACATAGGCAATGACCAGGACGATCGGCACGGCCAGGCCAAGGATGACCGCGCCGTTGGGCGCCGAGCCGTCGAGGCTGTCGATAATGCCCTTATAGGCGAACGGGATGAGCGTGGTGGCGACCTTGCTGACCAGCAGGGCGCCGATGGCGAGGATGACCCGGAGGCGCAGATCGGGCCGATCAGTCGGCCACATATAGGACCACAGATGGCGCATCGTAGCGAACAACGATCCTTCGTCCGCGTTAACGGACGGCTTCGGCGCAGCGCTGTCAGATGACATCAGGCGGGTTCCGTTTCCAGTTTGGATGGTGCGGGGGAAAAGCCCGCGATCATGCCGGAATAGGCGTCGCCGAGGGCGGCCAACCGGTCATGCTGGACAATGTAGCAATTGCGCGTGCCACGCGGCTTGCGCACGATCAGGCCGGCATCGAGCAGGACCTTGATATGTTGGCTGACCGTGGACTGGGCCAGGGTCAGTTCGTCGGTAACGTCGGCGCAGCAGCACTCGCCCCGCTCCTGCTTGGCCAGGATACGCAGGATGTTGAGCCGCACCGGGTGGCCCATCGCTCGCATGATGGTGGCAATATCGTCGTCGCGCATCACTTCGCCGTGGTTAATCGTCATTTGACGATAAAATGGGGTGTGACGCACAAATAATCAATGGCCCGCCGGAGGGCGGGCCATTTTGTGCGCAGTTAATTGGGTAGCTCGAACACCTGACCGGGATAGATCCGGTCCGGATCACGTATCTGGCCGGTATTGGCGTCGTAAATGGTCGTGTACTTGATGCCTTCACCATAGACGCGGCGCGCGATGGTCCAGAGATTGTCGCCGCGCCGAATGATCGCCTTGCCCGAGGCGAAACGCTCGGCATCGGGACCACCAACGGCCACTGCGACCAGGGTTGGCACGGCGGGCTCGGCGGCAGGAGCCGGCTCGGCTGCGGCAACAGCAGGTTCAGTGGCAATGGCAGGTTCAGCGGCGGGCGCGGGTTCTGCGGGTGCATCGACCTGTGCGGTGTCGACCGGAGCAGGCTCGGTGGTCGCCGGAGCCGGAGGGGCCGCTGGCTCGGTGCTGGCAGGCGCAGATGAGGCGGCCGGAGCGGGCTCGCTGGTGGAAACGGCAGCTGGTGCGGGTTCTGCGGCGGGTTGAGCCGCAGGCGGGGTTGCGGAGGCAGCAGGCTCAGTTGGAGCCGGCGTAGCGGGCGTTTCTGCCGCTGCAACGGTAACTGGCGCTTCCACCGGCAGTTCGACCACAAAGTTGACTTCAGCGCGGGCAGCTACATCGGCCGTGCCGGGTTGGAGCAGGTCGATACGGACACGCTGCTCGGGCCTGGTCAGCACCTTGCCGGCCTCAACCAGCCAGCGGCCTTCGGTGACGATGGAGTCGGCTATGAAGGTGTCGTCGACGTATAGGCGCATGGTCGCGCCTTCCGGGCCAGCGCCGGCAAAGAAGGTGCGGTCACCCTCGATCTCGATAGCATCGATGGTCGGCGGGATACTCGCCACCTCGACAGCCGGAGCGGCTGGTGCTGGTGCGGGCGCTGCGGGGTCGGCTGCGGCAATGGCGGGCACCGGATCGGTAGCGGCCGCAGCCGGTTCGACCGCAGGGGCAGCAGGGGCGGCCGGTTCGGCTGGCGCGGCCTCGGCCGGCGCTGGCGCGGCTGCCGTCGTCGGTTGGCTTGCAGCGGGCGATGTCGGGGCATCGGTCGTGGGCGGGACGGCCGGCGCATCCGCGACGGCAGGAGCCGCGGCTGGGGTAGCAGCGGGCGCTGTCACCGTGGCCTGCGGAGCGGGCGCGGCAGGCTCAGCCGGGGCCGTAGCAGGTTCAGCCGGCGTCGCAGCAGGAGCGGGCGTGGCTGCAGGCGCTGCGGCCGGGGGCGCGACCGGATCGGCCGCGGCAAGCTGGGTGGTGGTCTCGGAGCCCGGGCGGTCGAGACCCTGCAGGACTTCGCTGATGGCGCCAGGCGTACTGGCAACGACCAGTGGCTCGCTGGCTTTGTCGTCATTAATGACGACGACGAAGGATTGGGCGGCTCGGCCGGTCTTGCCGGCTTCGGCCAAGGTGATTTCGGTGCCACCGGGGGGAATGGGCGCGTCGGGCACGAGGACCCAGTCGCCGCTCGATTCCACTGTGGCCTTACCCAGCAGGGACTCACCCGAATAGACTTCGACCTCGGTGCCAGGGGTGCCACTGCCGGCGATGACCACAGAGCCATCGGGCTCAGCGCGCAGCAGGCCGAACGTGGCCGCGATCAAATCGTCAGGGACGGGCGCTGGCGTCACGTCGAGCGCGGGCTCGCCCACGGCGGTCGCGGCGCCAGGTTCAACGGCCGCGACAGCCTCCGCCACCGGTTGCTCAACCTCGGTCGTGGCCACGGCCGCCGGCCTGGGCAGGATGCCCGCATCGGTCATCTTGCCGCGCAGGCAAACGCCCATGCCATCAGGAGAATTGAAGCAGGTGACGACGGACGGGCCCGCCAGGACACCCACGATGACTGCCAGGGTAACCGCCGCCGCCCCAAGGGTGAGCGCAAGAGGTTTCTTCGGAGCGGTTTCGGCCAGTTTGTCCTCCAGGACGATTGCGGCAGTCGTCCCGCGGACGGACCACCCGGTTAAGCCACTTTTTCTGTCGTCCCCTGCGCCGCTTCAGTCTTCAGCAGCTTATAGGTGATCGATTCATACAGAGCTTCAAACGACGCATCAATGATGTTGGGTGAGACGCCTATCGTGTACCAGCGCTCGCCTGAACCATCGCGGCTCTCGACCAGTACACGGGTGACCGCGCCCGTGCCGCCGTCGAGGATACGCACCTTGAAGTCGACCAGTTCCAGATCCTCGATGCGCGCGGAATACTTGCCGAGGTCCTTGCGCATGGCCAGATCGAGCGCGTTTACCGGTCCGTTGCCTTCGGCAACCGACATCAACAGCTCGCCTTCGACGCGGATTTTCACTACCGCTTCGGTGACGGTGATCTCCTCGCCCTGCGCATTGTGGCGGCGTTCGACGCTGGCGCGGTAGTTCTCGACGGTGAAGTAGCTGGGCAGCGTGCCGAGGACTTCGTGCGCCAGCACGGCAAAGGAGGCGTCGGCGCCGTCATAGGAATAGCCACGCGATTCGCGTTCCTTGACGGTGGCGAGCAGCTTTTCGAGGCGGCGATCGTCCTTGCTCAGTTCGATGCCATGGCGCGCCAAAGCGGTCAGCAGATTGGATTTGCCGGCCTGCTGGCTGACCATGATGGAGCGCTCGTTGCCGACGCTTTCGGGCGGAATGTGCTCGTAGGTCGAGAAATCCTTGAGCAGGGCTGAAGCGTGGATCCCCGCTTTGGTGGCGAAGGCGGAGGCGCCAACATAGGGGGCCTGCTTGAACGGGGCGCGATTGAGCCGGTCGTCGAAGGCACGGGAAATCTGCGTCAGGCGCGCGAGGCGCGTGGAGTCGATGCCGGTTTCGAACCGCTCGGAATAGAACGGTTTGAGCACCAGCGTGGGAATGATGGTGACGAGATTGGCGTTGCCGCAGCGTTCTCCAATGCCGTTGAGGGTGCCCTGGATCTGGCGGACGCCAGCTTCCACCGCAGCCAGGGTATTGGCGACGGCCTGACCGGTATCGTCATGGGCATGGATGCCCAGGTGATCGCCCGGCGCCACCGCGAGCACCTTGCCGACGATGTCGCGGACCTCCGACGGCATGGTACCGCCATTGGTATCGCAAAGGACTACCCAACGCGCCCCGGCATCGAGCGCGGTCTTCACGCAGGCAAGGGCGTAGTCGGGATTGGCCTTGAAGCCATCGAAGAAGTGCTCGCAATCGATCAGCGCTTCCTTGCCTGCGGCTACGGCGGCCGCAACCGTCTCGCGCAGGTTGGCGAGGTTTTCCTCCGGTGTGATCTCGAGCGCGACCCTGACCTGATGGTCCCAGGTCTTGGCGACAAAGCAGGTGGCGTCGGCCTGCGAATTGAGCAGTGCCTGCACACCCGGATCGTTGGCAGCAGAGCGCCCTGCCCGCTTGGTCATGCCGAAGGCAGTGAATTTGGCGCGCTTGGTGCGCTTGCTCTCAAAGAACTCGGTATCGACCGGATTGGCGCCGGGATAGCCGCCCTCGACATAATCGACGCCCAGCTCTTCCAGCAGGCCGGCAATGGAAATCTTGTCCTCGAGGGAGAACTCGATGCCGGCCGTCTGGGCGCCGTCACGCAGCGTGGTGTCGAAGATGTAGAGGCGGGTTCTGGTCATGGGGCTACTTTGTTGTCTGGCTCTGGCCCGGGCCAACCGCAGGGCCGGGCCAGTTGGTGGTGTCGTGGTCAGGATGCTGGTGATTGGTGCTGCTGATGCGGTGCAGCATCTGGGGGTTGCTGGCATAGGTCGGATGGCTGCCTGGCACCTGAAGCAGGTTGCCATACCAGGCGACCCGGCTCTCATTGCCGTACTGGTTTTCCGGCGGAGCGCGATCGGGTTCGTCCAGCGTCCCGACAAGCACGCCGATGTCGTCGCCGTCAGGATAGTCGAAGGTCAGCGGCGTGCCGCAAGCGCCGCAGAAGCCACGGCGGCCCACGTCGGAGCTGTGGAAGTAGCTGATCGCGCCGCGGGTGACGCGAAAGGCGGGTTTCATGACCGGGCAGATCACCGCGAAGGGCCCGCCGACGGCCTTCTGGCACATGCGGCAGTGACAGACGTGGACGTTGACCGGCTGCTGATCGAGCGCGTAACGCACAGCGCCGCATTGGCAGCCGCCGGTGAGGACGGCGGTGCTCATGGCCATTGCCCGGTGTCGTGGTCGGGATGCTGGAAGCTGTTCTCGCCGCCGGGCTCGCGCCCGTCATAGGCAGCGGATGTGGGATGGGCCGGGACATTGGCCAGGTCGCGGAACCAA
>JAKFDU010000013.1:0-1858 GCA_036675975.1 Devosia sp.
AGCGCTGCTGTTCTTCCTGGCCGTCGGCATGGCGGCGGGCAACATGCTCTCGAGCGAAGCCGGCGCACAGGTCGGCGTGCTGTTCGGCCGCTTTGCCCTAGGCATTGACGGGCTGATCGGCATTGCCGCCGTGGTGCCGGTGATTGCGGCGCTGACCGCCATCACCTCGCGCCTCACCGTCCGACGCTATCTGGCGCAGACCTCGTAGCCACCCGGAACGGTCTCGCCAAATTCGCATTTGCCCGCTATGACGCTGGCAAAGCGGGAGGCCGCGGGAGAGTTACATGGTGGTCGTCCAGGCAGTTCGCTCAGCGCTGTTCTATCTGCTGTTCATTGGTCAAACCGTGGTCGTTGCCGTGACCATCGGTACCATCGCACTGGTCAGCGGCCGCACGCCGGTGAGTTGGGCCATGGCCAAGTATTGGTGCCGCTCCAGCCTGGTCTTTCTGCGCGTATTGACCGGCGTCAAGACCAAGGTCAGCGGCGAGCAAAACATCCCCGAGGGCGGCTGCATCATCGCCGCCAAGCACCAGAGCGACTGGGATGTCTTCGCGATCTTCCCCTATACCGGGCGGCCCGCCTATATCGTCAAGAAGGAGCTGATGCGCATCCCCTTTTTCGGCTGGGCAGCGCGCTCGCTCGACTGCATCGAGGTCGATCGCCGGAAGGGTGCCGAAGCCATCCCACTGATGATGGCGCAGGCCCACGCTGCTGTCGAACGCGGCTGCCGCATCGTCATCTTCCCCGAAGGCACTCGTCGCGCGGCACTGGCGCCGCCCGATTACCGCCAGGGCGTCGTGCGGCTCTATATGGAGCTCAAGGTGCCGGTGGTGCCGGTGGCCGTCAATTCCGGCCTGTTCTGGGGCCGCAACAGCCTCGTCATCTGGCCCGGCACGGCCGAGGCAAAGTTCCTGCCCGCCATCGAGGCCGGGCTCGCTCCGGATGTGTTCCTGGACCGACTCAAAAAAGCCATCGAATCCGAATCGGATGCATTGATTCTGAAGGCCGAGGAACAAGGCCTTGCTCGACCCATCGATGCCGAGATGCGCCGCAAGCTCGATGCCCTCAAGCAATCGCGCGCAAAGGCCTCCTGACTACTACATATTGACGACCAAAGCGAACACCACCATAGATATAGACGTCAGGCTAGAGGCCGCTTGACGTGTGCGGCATTTTGTTCTATTTTTGTTCTTGTTGGATGAACGCTGTGGGGATGGCGTAGATGGCTGGTAGCGAGAACAGAATCGTCCCGTTTGGCTTCAGAGCCATTGGCAGGGCCGCTCCGGCCGCGCCTATGATCTGGTCAGCGAAAGTCTCGACCATTTCGCCATGGGCGATGCCGAACTTTACCTGATCGCCAAGGGCAGCCACGTTCTGTGGGTGGGCTCGACTGGCGAATTGGTGGGCGACCCGATGAGCCGTTCACGCTTCCGCCTGGCGCTCGATTGCGCCGACCGCGTATTCCGCCTGCTCTCGCCCGGCGCCGCCGCCGAACGGCTCTCCACCATCTGGGATCTCGAAGGCTCTTCACCTCTCCCTTTAGGGGAGAGGTCGGCGGCGTAGCCGACGGGTGAGGGGCCCTTCCTCGCACCGCATCAAGGGCAACCGCTAAGCGGCCGCTGCTTCGTCTTGCGCCAGTAATTCCGCCAGCGCCATCAATTGGCGATCGCGAATGCCCAGTGCGCCCAGATGCCGGGCGGTATTGAGCACATAATCGACATTGCGGCCCGATAGGCCGACCCCGGCACGCACCATGGCCAATTGCTGCTCCAGCGTCAGATTGCCGGCAAACTGCTCGTGCCGTTCGTCAACGAGGAAAGCCAGCGCGCTGACCGTGCGGCCGTCGCTGAGTCGCACC
>JAKFDU010000014.1:0-49016 GCA_036675975.1 Devosia sp.
AGGAACTCGACCGAGGACGCCGGAATGTCGATCATCCGCTGCTCGTCTTCGACGTAGAAGTGATGGTGATCGGACGTGTCGGTGTCGAAATAGGACCGCGATGCATCGACCGCCACTTCACGCAGGAGCCCCGCTTCATGGAACTGGTGCAGGGTGTTGTAGATTGTTGCCAGCGATACGCCGACGCGGGCTTCGGTGGCTTCGCCATGCAGCTGCTCGGCGCTGACATGGCGATGCGGCCCGCCGAACAGCAGCTCGGCAAGGGCCACGCGCTGACGGGTCGGGCGGAGACCGGCCATACGCAACACCGCCGTGAGGCAGGGCTTGCGCGACGGCATGGAACGGGCGGTCTGGCTACGATCGGTCATTGGGTCCTTATTGGCGGAAACACCGGCAATTGCTGGCTTCCTTATAGCTATGGCGGAAAATTCACACAAGCGGTACGGCTGCCGCAGGCCGGCCTTTTGCGCCGAATGGTCAAGCGGGGCTGACTTGACCCCTCTGGTGTGCGCCTATACGAGACGAACAAAGGTTGTCAGGGGTATATGGCATGGCCGAACGGCAGAGCGCATTTGGGTATGAGGAACTGCTGGCTCACGGCCGGGGCGAACTGCCCGGCCAGGGCGATGCTCGCCTGCCCGCCCCGCCCATGCTGATGTTTGACCGCATTACGTCAATCTCCGAAACTGGCGGCGCCTACGGCAAGGGCGAAGTCCGGGCCGAACTCGACGTCAATCCGGACCTCTGGTTCTTCAAATGCCACTTCATCGGCGACCCGGTCATGCCCGGCTGCCTGGGACTGGATGCCGTGTGGCAGATGACCGGCTTTTTCCTCAGCTGGATCGGCCAGCCCGGCCGCGGCCGCGCGCTGGGCGGGGAAATCAAGTTCACCGGCCAGGTCACCGATGACGTCAAGCTGGTCGAATATGGCATCGACCTCAAGCGCGTGATGAAGGGTCGGCTGACCCTTGGCATCGCCGATGGCTGGGTCAAGGCCGACGGAAAGGTGATCTACGAGGCGGCCAACCTGCGCGTTGGGCTGTTCACCGATGCCCAGATGAAGGCCGAGCAGGTCGCCTGAGCGGTCTTATTATCGCGCGGTTCAGAACCATATAAGGAGGCGCCGGCCAATGGCGCCCGAGCAAGACTAAAGCGAGGCCACGATGAGACGAGTTGTCGTAACCGGCATGGGTATCATTTCCTCGATCGGCAATTCGCTCGACGAGGTCACGGCCAGCCTGCGTGCGGCCAAGCCCGGCATTGTCGCGGCGCCTGACTATGCCGAACTCGGCTTCCGCAGCCAGGTCAAAGGCGATCCGCAGCTTGATCCGTTCGAGATTCTGGACCGCCGCGTCACCCGCTTCATGGGCAAGGGCGCAGCCTGGAACTACCTCGCCATGCAGCAGGCCATTGCCGATGCGGGGCTCGAGGAAAGCGATATCTCCAACCCCATGACCGGCATTGTCATGGGTTCGGGCGGTGCCTCCACCCGCACCATCGTCGAAGCCGCGGACATCACCCGCAAGAATCTGAGCCCCAAGCGCATCGGGCCGCTGGCCGTCCCCAAGGCCATGGGCTCGACTGCGTCAGCCACGCTCGCCACACCCTTTGGCATCAAGGGCATCAACTATACCATCACCGCCGCCTGCGCGACGTCCAAGCATTGCATCGGCAATGCCATGGAACAGATCATGCTGGGCAAGCAGGACATTGTCTTTGCCGGCGGCCATGAGGATCTCGATTGGACACTGTCGGACCTGTTCGACGCCATGGGCGCCATGAGTTCGGATTTCAACGACAGTCCGAGCAAGGCCAGCCGCTGCTATGACGCGGCGCGCGACGGCTTCGTCATTTCGGGCGGCGCCGGCGTGCTGGTGCTGGAAGAGCTCGAACATGCCAAGGCGCGCGGCGCCAGGATCTGGGCCGAGCTGATCGGTTACGGCGCCACCTCCGATGGCCTCGACATGGTCGCCCCCTCAGGCGAAGGCGCCGAGCGCTGCATGCGCATGGCGCTCAAGAATGTCGGCCCCAAGGTCGACTACATCAACCCGCATGCCACCTCGACCCCCGTGGGTGACCTGCGAGAGATCGAGGCGATCCGCTCCCTTTTCGGTAATGAGGACAAGTGCCCGCCCATTTCGGCCACTAAGTCGCTGACCGGCCACAGCCAGGGCGCCACGGGCGTCCATGAATCGATCTATTCGATCCTGATGATGAAGCATCGCTTCATCGCCGAAAGCGCCAATATCGAGAATCTCGATCCGGCCTTCGAGGACATGCCGATCCTGCGACAGCGCCGCGACGACGTGGACCTGGGCGTGGTGTTGAGCAATTCGTTCGGCTTCGGCGGCACCAATGCGGCCCTGGTGTTCAAGCACCCTGATGCTTGATCAGATCCCTGAGCTCTCCCGCACACTCGATCGTCACGTCAGGGCTTGACCCGAGGGCGTTGAACTTTGCTGCGCGATCGAAAAGTGCAGAGCCCACGGTTCAAGTCCTGGGGTGACGCGCGGTGGCGCGTACGTGCCAACCTGCGCTCTCCTCAAAACCCAAATTCACTGAACCGCCCGCCCTGGCCGTCATAGGTCAGCACGCGGCCGACCAGTGGCTCGCCGATGCCGGTGATCAGCTTGATGGCTTCCATGGCCATCAGCGCGCCGATGACGCCGGTCAGTGGCCCCAGAATACCGGTCGCCTCGCAACTGGGCAGATCCTCATCGTCGGCCTCGGTGGGATAGAGATCATCAAAGCGCGGACCGCCGGGCGCGAAGACCGTCACCTGCCCGTCGAACATCGAGACGGCGCCGGACACCAGTGGCACGCCGAGCGTTTCGCAGGCGCCCGCGACGATGCGCCGTGTGGCGAGATTGTCGGTCCCGTCGAGCACGAGATCGTAGCCATTAAGGATCGTTGCAGCATTGGCGGCTTCGAGACGCTCGCGGTGGACCACGATTGCCACATGCGGATTGAGTGCGTGGGCAAAGCGCCCCGCGCTCTCGGCCTTGTTGGCGCCGATCTCACTGTGGATCACCTGTCGCTGCAGGTTGCTCAGCGACACCGCATCATGATCGACAATCCCCAGCGTGCCGATACCGGCGCCCGCCAGATAGGCGATGGCCGGGCTCCCCAGCCCGCCGGCGCCGACGACAAGTACGCGCGCCCGCTTCAGCGCCTGCTGGCCGGCGCCGCCCATGCCCTTGAGCACGAGATGGCGCGCATAGCGGCGGGTTTCCTCTGGCGAGAGCGGATCAGAGGCCAAGCGGCACCGCGATGAAGCGGCGGTCGGGCCCTTCGAAACCGCCCGGATAGACCGAGATGAGCGCCACCGCATCGCTGATCGATCCGGCATTGAAGGGCAGCACCACCCCATGCAGCCGATAGGTCACCGGGCAGCCACGCGAACGGGGCAGGGCGCCGTCGCGATGGATCAGCCGCTCGCTGCCCTTATCGGCGATGACCAGCTGATAGCCCATGGGATCGACCGAAAACCACTCCGCGCATGGCGCCGCTGCCGTGGTCGGAAAGGTGGAGAGACGCAATTCGTAATCACCCGACACCTCGCCGGGCCCAAAGCCGGGCGAACCGAAACGCAGCGATTTGCCGTCCGCACCCGGTGCCCCGTCGCCGAGCAGCGCTGCATACTCCGCCGGCCGGCTGATGTCGAAACCCTCGATATCCGGTTTGGCCTGCAACTGCACTTCCGCCCGGATCTGGCTGAGCGACAGACCCTCGTCGTCGGCCTGCTCGCGGATCGGCGTGCCGACGACCCAGGAATCGGTGCTGAGATCGACGATATAGATGCTCGAATAGGCAAAGCCGGAGCCGTCCTGGATGCCGAATTCCTCGAAGGCAAAATATTGCCCGCTCTCGGAATAGCCGATGATGTCGATCAGCGCCCGGTCACCCGCCATGGCGGGGGTTGCCAGGGCCAGAACGCCAAGGAGGCTAGCGCCCAGTCGAACCATGCCCGCCTTCGCCACGTTCGGTTTCATCCAGTGCCTCCACTTCCTCGAATGTGACCCGGCTGACCGGCGCCACCACCATTTGCGCGATGCGCTCGCCCCGGCGCACCGGGAAGGGGGCAGTGCCGTGATTGATCAGCAGCACCTTCACCTCGCCCCGGTAATCCGCATCGACCGTGCCCGGCGCATTGAGCACCGTGACGCCGTGCTTGGCCGCTAGGCCCGAGCGCGGCCGGATCTGGGCCTCGTAGCCCAGCGGTATTGCAATGGTAAGACCGGTAGGGATCATCGCGACGGCGCCGGGGGCAATCTCGATCACTTCATCGGGCAGGAGGGCTGCCGACAGGTCAAGCCCGGCAGCGCCCGCGGTCTGCTGCCGCGGCAGTGGCAGGCCCCGGCCATGGGCAAGCCAGACCAGGTCGATCGAGACCGAGTTGTCCATCAAACACGCGCTCCGCCGCCGCACCCAGCACCGTTGGTGCCGGGGCAATCTAGGGTTAAGTCATTGACACGGCAAGCTACCTTACCAGGACGGCAGGGTCAGCAAGCGATAGAGCAATGTCAGCATGGTGAGCCCGGTGACGCCGATCAGGCCCAGGATCGCCCAGCGCATCAGCCCGTCGCCGCGCGGTCGCATCTTGCCGGCGTGATAGTCGGCCAGCGCTAGTTCGGCCTGCGCCGCAATGACAGGCAACCTGCCAGCGGCCTCGGTAAAGACCTTGAAATGGTCCTTGATATCTTCGATGCGACCAAGGGGTCCGGCTTCCTTGCGCAGCCAGTCGCCGACGACAGGCTCGGCCACCGTCCAGATGTCCAGATCGGGATCGAGCGCCCGGGCAACGCCCTCCACCAGCACCATCGATTTCTGCAGCAGCACCAGCTCGGGCCGGGTTTGCATGGAAAAGAGGTCCGTAATGGCAAAGAGCTGCCCCAGCACGCGGGCCATGGAGATGTCGGACGCCGTGCGCCCATGCAGCGGCTCGCCGATGGAGCGGATGGCCAAGGCAAAATCGTCCACCGACTGATCCCCGGGGACATAGCCGATATCGAAATGCCGTTGTGCCACCAGGCGATAGTCACGGGTGATGAAGCCGAAGAGGATGTCCGCGAGGAAGCGGCGCTCCTTGCGGTTGATGCGACCCATAATGCCGAAATCCACCGCGATCACGTCGCCGGTCCGTGGATCGGCGAACAGGTTGCCCGGATGCATGTCGGCATGGAAGAAGCCGTCGCGAATGGCGTGCTTCAAGAAGCTCTGCAGCAGCTTGGTGGCCAGCGCCTTGCGATCGATGCCGGCGGCGTCGAGGGCCGCATGCTCGCGGATGGGGATGCCATCGACCCAGCTCGTTGTCAGCACGTTCTGCGCCACGTGGTCCCAGCTGACGGTGGGAATGACGAAGCCGGTATCGTCCTTGATATTCTCCGCCATCTCGGAAATGGACGCCGCCTCCAGCCGCAGGTCGAGTTCGAGCCGGGCCGAGCGGTCCAGTGTCTCGACCACCTCGGTCGGCCGCAGCCGCCGGGTCGAGCGCACCAGGCCCTCGGCCAGACGGGCGGCGGCATAGAAGCTCTCGATATCGGAGCGGAAGCGGGTCTCGACCCCCGGCCGCAAGACCTTGACCGCGACAGTTCGCGGCAGGCCGCTTGCCGGCTTCAGCCGTGCCTTGTGCACCTGTGCGATCGACGCGGCCGCAATGGGGGGCGAAAGTTCGGTGAGCTCGGACGCCTTGCTGTCGAGCGCGGCGGCGAGAATGCCGGGGACCAGAGCCGCATCGAACGGCTCCATCTTGTCCTGCAGTCCCGCGAGGTCATTGGCGATCTGGGCGCCCACCACGTCGGGCCGGGTCGCCAGCGTCTGGCCGAACTTGACATAGGTGGGCCCGAGCCGGTTGAGCGCCTTGTTCAGCCGCTCGACATGGCCCGTCTTGCGTACGCTGGGTCGCTCGACCAGCCGCCCCAGCCAGATGCCAAAGCGCAAAGGCGCCAGCGCCGGCGGCAACTTGCCGGGAATCGACAGCGCGCCTTCGCGCGCCAGCACGTAGCCAGCCCGGATCAGGCGATAATAGGCACCGATCAGCATAGGCTAAATCTTCCACCCGGAGAACAGCGTGGCGATGTTGCCCGAGAACGGTGTGTGCTTGACCCGTTTGAACCCGGCCTGACCGAGCATCCCGGAAAAGGCCTGCGGATTGGGGAATTTGCGGATCGATTCCACCAGATACTGGTAGGGCTGGGCGTCGCCCGTGACCAGCTTGCCCATGGGCGGGATGACGCGGTCGGAGAAAGCCCGGTAGATCGCGTCGAGGCCGGGCACGTCGACCTGCGAAAACTCCAGCACCAGAATGCGGCCACCGCGCTTGAGCACGCGATGCGCTTCGTCCAGGGCCTTCTGGATACGCGGCACGTTGCGGATACCGAAGGCGATCGTATAGGCGTCAAAGCTGTTGTCGGCGAAGGGCAACTCCTCGGCATTGGCCTCGACGAAGCTGGCTTGTGCCGGGTAGCGCCAGGACTTGGCGCGTTCGGCCCCGACCCGCAGCATGTCCGAATTGATATCGGAGACCACCACTTCCGCATAACCCACCGAGGCATTGATGATGCGCTCGGCGATATCGCCGGTGCCGCCGGCCATGTCGAGCACGCGGTAGGGGCGCGAGCCCGATTTGGGCGGCGCAAGCTCATTGACCATGGCGTCCTTCCAGATGCGGTGGATACCGCCGCTCATCAGGTCGTTCATCAGGTCATAGCGATCGGCGACACCGTGGAACACGGCATTGACCATGCCCTGCTTGGCATCCATGGCCACGGTCTGCTCGCCGAAATGCGTGGTTTCTTGCGCGTCGGTCATGGCGGTCGCCCTGTCCATTTTGTATTGCGTCTATACGCTCTCTATCGGCGCGCACCATATTCAACCCAATCCGGCTTTGCCATGGCGCAAAGGCGCACAGGTAAAGAGGCCAAAAATGCCCGAATTGCCCGAGGTCGAAACCGTCCGCCGCGGCCTTGAGCCGTGGCTGGTGGGCGCGCGCGTCGACAAGGTGACCCTGAACCGCAAGGACTTGCGGTTCCCCTTTCCCGAAGGTCTGACGCAAGCACTGGAGGGCCAGAGCATCGTCTCGGTCGGCCGGCGGGCCAAATACCTGCTGATCACCCTCTCCAGTGGCAAGACGGTGCTCAGCCATCTGGGCATGACCGGCTCGTGGCGCTTTGCCGAGCACGGGATCGACAAGCCACCGCGCTATTATGAGCCCGGCACTGAGCCCAAGCACGACCACATGATCTGGGACCTTATCCATCCCGAACACGGCAAGAGCCACCTGATCTATGCCGACCCCCGCCGCTTCGGCTTCATCGATCTCTATGACGATGTCGGCGACAGCCCCTACCTCAAGGGCCTCGGTCCCGAGCCGCTCGGCAACGACTTCAATGCCGATGAAATGGCCGCTGCCTTTGGGGGCAAGAAGGCGCCGATCAAGGCCGCCCTGCTCGACCAGCGTGTGGTGGCGGGGCTGGGCAATATCTATGTCGCCGAGGCTCTCCATCGGTCTCACATCCTGCCTACGGTCCTCGCCGGCTCGCTGGTGACATCAAAGGGCAAGCCCAAGGCAGCCTTGGAAAATCTTGCGCATGCGGTGCGGCAGGTGCTGACCGAGGCTATCGAAGTGGGCGGCTCGACCCTCCGCGATTTCCGCAATGCCGAAGGCGGTTCGGGCTACTTCCAGCATCGCTTTGCGGTCTATGATCGCGAGGGTGAACCCTGCCCGACGCCGCTCTGCACCGGCACGGTGGAACGCATCGTGCAATCGGGGCGCTCGACCTTCTTCTGCCCGGTCTGCCAGAAGGCGCCGTAAGCTTCCGCTGCTACCGCAAACGGGATCGTCACCCTCGGGCTTGACCCGAGGGCTCTTTACTTGCGAAACGATCGTTAAGTGCAGTGCCCTCGGGTCAGGCCCGAGGGTGACGTGCGGCGGGAGCGGCTAGCTCGGCCGTTCCGCCACAAATGTGCGGCAACCGCGTGCCCGCAGCCCCCTGAATCCAGTTGACGCTCCCCCATACTTCCCCTATAGACCGCGCAACTTGGCGGCAGTCGATGTGCCGCCGATTTCATTTCATCCCGGTCGCCTGCGCCATCAGCGCGCTTTCGGCCGGTTGGACGCCAAGAGGACCGTTATGGCCAATACGCCGTCAGCCAAGAAGGCTACCCGCAAGATCGAAGCCCGCACCGCGGTCAACAAGTCGCGTCGTTCGCGCGTGCGCACCTTCATCCGCAAGGTCGAGGAAGCCATCGTCGCCGGCGATCACGCCGTTGCCATGGCCGCCCTCAAGGCTGCCGAGCCCGAGATCAACCGTGCTGCGACCAAGGGCATCGTTCATGCCAATCTGGCCGCCCGCAAGGTCAGCCGCCTGAACAACCGGGTCAAGGCGCTCAGCGTCTGATTGATCCCGTCGCGGCGCCCCTGGGCGCCAGCGTGCAAACGAAATCGGGCTCCCGCGGGAGCCCTTTTTCTTTGTATGGTAGGCGGGCATGGTTTTTCCGGGATGACGACTTCGTGTCATTGCGGTGACGGTTGGGTGAATGAGCTGGGCAGGTCTGCCGGTTCCGGTTTTTACCTTATCTTCCCGTGAGTTAGAGACCGTGATCGAATTCCTGTGATTGCGGCGGGATGGGCATTTGCGGGAAAGTCGGGACGCGGCGGAAATAAAATTTTTACCGCGTTGACGGGGTTAAGATTGCGAATCTGCCTTGAGTCACAGGCCCTTGGTTTGAGGGACTTTCGCGGGGCTGCGAAAGCAAAAATGACATCCTCGGAGTCAAGCCCCCATTTTACAGATTCCACGGTTGCGGGCCTAAAATCGTCCCTCTAAAGTAATCTGGTCAGCCGGGAAAACGGACACCAGAAACGAGTGTCCCGGCGCGGCTGACGGGGTCATTTTCGGGGCGTTGGATTTCAGCTTTTCGGCGGTAAAGCCGAGGAAGTTCTCATTTCGGTAGAGGTTGTGTTGGCAGCAGATTTGGCGGCCGGTCCGATCGAGACCGTCGCGGTTCAGTAAGGCCATCGGCGCAGCCGGGCCGGGTTCACGACAAGACTAGGTTTGAAACCGGTGGCAACCCACCGGACAGAGTAAGTGCGTCCGCACGAACGGGCGCCAGTGGCGAAGCCATGGCCAGACGACGTTAGTCGCGGGGCACGGCAACAGGGCAGACACATACCGTTCGAGCTTTGCGGGCCGGACGGATCGAACAGAATGGGGCACTCTACAATGATGCGACAGGTTACGGCGGGAAGGGACGATTGGAGCCAAGCCAATCCCTCTTCCACACTCCCGACGATTAAAGGCGAAAAACCTGTCATGATCAGCTCCGACACCTCCGAAGGTCAGCGCGAACTCTGGAACAGGGTACGCGCCCGCCTCAAGGCCGGTGTCGGTGAGGATGTTTTCGCCTCCTGGTTCGCCCGCCTCGAACTCGAGGAAATCGTCGATGACGTGGTGCACCTGTCCGCTCCCACGCGCTTTCTCTGCTCCTGGGTGCAGTCCAATTATGCCGATCGCATCCTCGAAGCCTTCCGCCAGGACGCTGAGGAAGTATCCCGCATCCAGGTGACGCTGCGCGTCAATGGTCAGGCCCGCCCGCGCCTTACCCAGGTGGCCGCCGAACCGGCCGCTCCCAGCGAGACCACCAGCTCGATGGCTCCGCCCGCCCTGCAGCCCGTGAGCCAGCCCCGCCTCGTGCGGGACAATTCCGCCGCCAAGGGCGATGCCCTGGCCGGCAGCGCCATTGATCCGCGCATGACCTTCGACAGCTTCGTGCCCGGCGACGCCAACGAGATGGCACTGGGCGTGGCCAAGCAGATCGCCCAGGCGGTCGCCAACAACACCGTGACCTTCAACCCGGTCTACATTCATTCCACGGTCGGGCTGGGCAAGTCGCACCTGCTCAACGCCATTGCCCACCAGGTGCAGCAGGCCGATCCGAGCAAGAACATCGTCTATCTGACGGCCGACCACTTTATGTACCACTTCATTGCCGCCGTGCAGCGCCAGTCAGCGCTCGGCTTCAAGGATTGGCTGCGCCGCGTCGACCTGCTGCTGATCGACGACATGCAGTTCCTGCAGGGCAAGTCGGCCACCGAATTCGGTCATACCCTCGGCACGCTGCTCACCGGTGCCAAGCAGGTCGTTGTGGCCGGCGACGCCCCGCCGCGCGATCTCGAAATGCTGGACGAGCGCATCCGCTCGCGGTTGTCGGGTGGCCTCGTCGTGCCGATCTCGGGCTTCGACCTCGAATTGCGCCGCTCGATCGTGCAGCGTCGCGCCGACCAGTCGGCCGCCCGCTACGGCATGCACTTTCCCGCGCCTGTCATCGACTATGTCGCCCGCTCCGTCATCAGCCATGGCCGCGACCTCGACGGCGCCGTCAACCGCCTTGTGGCTGCCAACCAGCTGACCGGCGAACTGATCACCGTGCCGCTGGCCGAAAAGACCCTGGGCGACCTGATCCGCTCGCGCGAAGCCCGCCGTGTCCGCATCGAGGACATTCTCAAGATCGTCAGCCGTCACTACAAGGTGCCGCGCAACGAGCTGCTCTCGGCCCGCCGCAGCCGCGACGTGGTGCGTCCGCGCCAGATCGCCATGTTCCTGGCCAAGGCCTTGACCTCACGCTCCCTGCCCGAAATCGGCCGGCGTTTCGGCGGCCGCGATCACACCACCGTGCTCCATTCGGTGCGCAAGGTGGAACAGATGATCAAGGACGACGTCGAGCTGGCCCAGGAAATCGAACTGCTCAAGCGCATGCTTGAGGAGTAGAGCTGCTATCCCTCTCTGCTTGAGGGAGAGGGTGGATCGGCCGGAGGCCGAGATGAGTGGTTGGTCACCGCGGTGAAGCCCTCATCCGCCTTTCGGGCACCTTCTCCCGCAACGGGGAGAAGGCAACTACTCTGAATCCGCAGTCGGAACCCCTTCCCCCCTTCGCGGGAGAAGGTGGCGCGTAGCGCCGGATGAGGGGGCAGCACCGGCTGCGCCATGAGGTTTTGGCAGGTTAGCCCCTCGGCAGGTCCCGCTTCATGAATTCCGCAAACCTCTCCTTCCACTCCGGATGCCAGCGCGACAGCGCCGGCCGATCCTCGATGATATCCATCGCGTTCCACAATATCCGCTTGTAGTCGGTTTCGTTGGGCGTCTCGTCATCCGGGCACAGGATGAAGAAGCTGTTGCGCGCGATCGCGGCTTCCATGAAATCGATGACCTGTTCCGGCAGCCAGGCGCCCGGACGGTGCTCGGCCTCGCCGGTCGTGGTCCAGCCCGGGATCAGCAGATGGGCGCTGACATCAGGGCCTTCGCCCTTGCGAAGGTCGCGTGCGCCGCTGCGCTCGCGCAGGTCGCGGGCCAGGTTCTGCGTATAGGCATTGAGCGCCGCCTTTGATGTGTTGTAGGCCGGGTTGCCGGGCGGGTTGGTCAGCCCCTGCTTGGAGCCGGTATTGACGATCACGCTGGCATGCTCGGCCTTGAGCATGCCCGGCAGGAAGGCCTGCACGCCATTGACCGGGCCCAGCACATTGATGGCGAAGGTTTGCTGCCAATTCTCGATGGGGTCAAGAATGCCGCCGGCGCCGCCCGCGACGAAAAAGGCGGCATTGTTCATCAGCAGCGTCGGGCTGCCCCAGCCGGTTTGCACCGCCTGTGCAAGGGCCCTCATGGCCAGCGGGTCGGCGACATCGACGATCTCCGCCCACACATTGTCCGCACCCACAATGGCGGTCAGCTCGGCCGTCGTCGCCGCCAGCTTGGTCTGGTTGACGTCAACAAGCACGATGCGCATGCCGGCAGCGGCAGCCCTGCGCGCCGCCGCTCGACCGATGCCGCTGGCGCCGCCTGATATGACGGCGATGCCGCCGGGGACGAAACTCTCTGGCATGGGGCCCTCCTCGGGTCAAATTTGTCGCCCCAAGTCTAGCCCGAGTCGGACGAGGGCGACATCGTGCCGCCAGCAACTGAAATCGGGGATTTCCTTGCCCCGATGCCGGTCTCGCCCTTGCTAATCTGTTATGAAATTGTAAATGTCCAACCCCGGCTAGCCGGGGGTTTTGCTGCCCCAAGCGCAGCCGCGTAGTGCCAGGGAAGTTGCCGCATGAAAGTCACGCTCGAACGCAATCATCTGCTCAAGTCGCTGAGCCATGTGCATCGGGTGGTCGAGCGGCGGAATACCTATCCCATCCTCGCCAACGTGCTGTTCAAGGCCGGCGACGACAAGGTCGAGCTGCGCGCCACCGACCTCGATATCGAGGTGACCGAAAGCGTGCCGGCCATGGTCTCGACCGCGGGCACCACCACCGTTCCGGCGCACACGCTGTACGAAATCGTCCGCAAGCTTTCCGACGGCGCCGAAGTGCGGCTCGAGACCGATGGCGGCGAGAACATGGTGCTCACCTCCGGCCGCTCGCGCTTCAACCTGGCCTGCCTTAGCCCCGACAGTTTCCCCGACCTGAAATCTGGCAGCTTTGGGCACGAATTCTCCATGCCTGCTTCGGCCCTGCGCGAGCTGATCGAGCGCACCCAGTTCGCCATCTCCAATGAAGAGACGCGCTACTATCTCAACGGCATCTATTTCCACACCGTGGAAGTGAGCAATGTCGGCACCGTGCTGCGCGCCGTGGCCACCGACGGTCACCGCATGGCGCGCGCCGAGATCGAGGCGCCAGCCGGCGCCAAGGGTATGCCCGGCATCATCGTGCCCAAAAAGACCGTGGGCGAGGTCCAGAAGCTGCTCGACGGCGCCGACGGCGACGTTTCGGTGGAAGTCAGCGACACCAAGATACGCTTCACCGTCGGCTCGGTCGTGCTGCTGAGCAAGCTCATCGAAGGCACCTTCCCCGACTACGACCGGGTGACGCCCAAGAACAACGACAAGCAGATGAATGTCGACCGCGCCAGCTTTGCCACGGCCGTCGACCGCGTCTCCACCATCGCCTCCGATCGCGGCGGCAAGGCCGTCAAGCTCCAGGCCAGGGATGGCCTGCTCGAGCTGTCGGTGACCAACCCCGACCACGGCACGGCCAGCGAGGAGCTGGCGGTGGATTTCGACACCGACGGCTTCGAAATCGGCTTCAACGCCCGCTACCTGCTCGACATCATCGGCCAGATCCGCAGCGACAATGCCGTCTTCATGTTCAACGACGCCGGCTCGCCCACCCTGGTGCGGGACGATGGCGAAACGCGCGCGCTCTATGTGCTGATGCCGATGCGGGTGTAAGGGCCGCTTTGCTCACCCTAAACTGGATCGTCACCCTCGGGCCCGACCCGAGGGCCCTGCACTTCCTTTCCGGTATCGCAAGACCCTTCGGGTCAAGCCCGAGGGGTACGCGCGGTGGGTTTGGCGAGATGGTGGAAGCCTGAACAATGCGCCACCTCTCCCGCCTCCGTCTCACTGCCTTCCGCAATTATGCTGCGGCGGCGCTCGATCTTGATTCCCGTCATGTCGTCCTCACCGGCCCCAACGGCTCGGGCAAGACCAACCTGCTCGAAGCCATCTCGGTGCTCTCCCCTGGCCGTGGCCTGCGCGGCGCCAGCTTCGAGACGCTGCAGGCGCATGGCTCCGACATCGGCTGGGCGGTCGCTGCGACGGTGGAGACCGATGACGGCCCGTCCGATATCGGCACCGGGGCCTCGCCCGATGGCGGCCGGCGCGTGCGCATTAATGGCGCCAACGCCCGGTCCATCGAGGCCATGAGCGACTATCTGCGCGTGCTGTGGCTCACGCCAGCAATGGATGGGCTGTTTTCCGGCCCCGCCGGCGATCGGCGGCGCTTCCTCGACCGATTGGTGACGACACTGATCCCGTCCCATTCCGCCTCGGTCGGCGATTACGAAAAGGCCATGCGGCAGCGCAATCGCCTGCTTGAGGACAATGACGATCCGGCCTGGCTCAATGCCGTGGAGGCGCAAATGGCCGAGCTGGGGGCCTCCATCCACCTGGCGCGCACGGACAGCCTCACCCACCTGCAGGCATTGATCGAGCAGAGCCTCGACGACCAGAGCTTCCCCGCCGCCCACCTGGCGCTGACGCCGCTCTTCGAGGCGGGTTCGGAGCCCGCCTCGTCAGCCGCCCTCGAAACGGCGCTGATCGAGGCGTGGCGGGCCTCGCGCGGGGTTGATCGGGCGGCCGGACGCACCATATCAGGACCACACCGCGTCGATCTCGAAGTGACCTATGCCCAAAAGGCCATGCCGGCCGCCCTGGGCTCGACGGGGGAACAGAAAGCCCTCCTCATCGGCCTTATCCTGGCGCATGCGCGTTTGGTGAGGCTGCGGACCTCCATTACGCCCTTCCTGCTGCTCGACGAAATCGCCGCCCACCTCGATCCGGACCGCCGCCGGGCGCTGTTTCTGGCCCTCGACGGGCTGGGAACGCAGTGCTTCCTGACCGGCACTGACAGGGTGCTGTTCGAGGCTTTGGGCGAGCGGGCGCAGACCGTTACCGTCCGCGACGGACGCCTGCATAAGGACTAGCCGCCAATCCCCCGCAAACGCCCTTCAAACGGCCATTTTGCTTGGGGATATACCCCCGTTCCGCTAGAACAAAACCCTGACGAAAACCACTGATTCGGACCCCATGACCGATAGCGAAAATCCCGTTCCCAACGAATACGGCGCCGACAGCATCAAGGTGCTCAAGGGCCTCGACGCGGTGCGCAAGCGCCCCGGCATGTATATCGGGGATACGGACGACGGCTCGGGCCTGCACCACATGGTCTACGAGGTGGTCGACAATGCCATCGACGAGGCCCTGGCCGGTCACGCCGACCTCGTGACGGTGACCCTCAACGCCGATGGCTCGGTGACCGTCATCGACAATGGTCGCGGCATCCCGACCGGCATTCACACCGAAGAGGGCATCTCGGCGGCCGAGGTCATCATGACCCAGCTCCATGCCGGCGGTAAGTTCGACCAGAATTCCTACAAGGTTTCCGGCGGCCTCCACGGTGTGGGTGTCTCTGTGGTCAATGCCCTTTCGGCCTGGCTCAAGCTCAAGATCCGCCGCGACGGCGAAATCCACGAGATGAGCTTCACCCATGGCGATTCCGACGCGCCGCTCAAGCAGACGGGTACCTATGTCGAGAACAAGCAGCCCGGCACCTATGACGGTCGCAGCGGCAGCGAGATCACGTTTTTCCCGTCCGACCAGACCTTCACCATGGTGGAGTTCGACTACAAGACACTCGAGCATCGCCTGCGCGAACTCGCGTTCCTCAACTCGGGCGTCCGCATTCTGCTGCACGACCTGCGCCATCCCGAGCCTGTCAGCACCGAGCTGTTCTACGAGGGCGGCCTCGAGGCCTTCGTGCAGTATCTCGACAAGTCCAAGACCGGCGTGATCGACAAGCCGATCACCATGATATCAGAGAAGGACGGCATCACCGTCGAAGTCGCGCTGCAGTGGAACGACAGCTACCACGAGAACGTGCTCTGCTTCACCAACAACATCCCGCAGCGCGATGGCGGCACCCACCTTGCCGGCCTCCGCGGCGCGCTGACGCGCCAGGTGGTCGGCTATGCCGAAAGCTCTGGCATCGCCAAGCGCGAAAAGGTCACCATGACCGGTGACGACACCCGCGAAGGACTTACATGCGTCCTGTCGGTAAAGGTGCCGGACCCCAAATTCTCGAGCCAAACCAAGGACAAGCTGGTTTCGTCCGAGGTGCGTCCCGTCGTCGAGAACATCGTCAACGACAAGCTTGGCCAGTGGTTCGAAGAGCATCCCAACGAAGCCAAGATCATCGTGGGCAAGGTGGCTGAAGCCGCCGCCGCCCGTGAAGCCGCCCGCAAGGCGCGCGAGCTGACGCGCCGCAAGGGTGCGCTCGAAATCTCCTCGCTCCCCGGCAAGCTTGCCGACTGCCAGGAACGCGACCCGGCCAAGTCCGAGATATTCATCGTCGAGGGCGACTCGGCCGGTGGCTCCGCCAAGCAGGGCCGTGACCGCTCCAACCAGGCCGTGCTGCCTTTGCGCGGCAAGATCCTCAATGTCGAGCGTGCGCGCTTTGACCGCATGATCTCGTCCGAGCAGGTCGGCACGCTGATCACGGCGCTCGGCACCGGCATCGGCCGCGAGGAGTTCAACGCCGACAAGCTGCGTTACCACAAGATCATCATCATGACCGACGCCGACGTCGACGGCGCCCATATTCGTACCCTGCTGCTCACCTTCTTCTACCGACAGACGCCGGAGCTGATCGAGCGCGGCCACATCTACATCGCCCAGCCACCGCTCTACAAAGCCATGCGTGGCAAGTCCGAACAGTATCTCAAGGACGAGGACGCGCTGAACGATTACCTGATCGCCGCCGGGCTCGACGAGGCGGTGCTCACCACGCGGGACGGCAACCAGCATGCCGGCGCGGACCTGCAGGCCATCGTGCAGCAGGCGCGCAACATCGTGAACGCCATCGAAAATCTCAACACCCGCTACAACAGGAGCCTCGTCGAACAGGCCGCCATCGTCGGTGGCCTCGACCCCGAGGGTCTCAACGATCCCGCCAGGATCGGCGAGGTGATGAGCCGCGTCGCCAATCGGCTCGATCGCATCTCGGACGAGCTCGAACAGGGCTGGTCGGGCGAGATCACCGATACCGAAGACCTCGCCTTTTCGCGCACCGTGCGCGGCGTGGCCGAACGGCACCTGCTCGACAAGGCGCTGCTGCAAAGCGCCGACGCGCGCAAGCTGCGCCAATTGGCCGAGCGGCTGGACGAAATCTATGGCGGCGTCCCCACGCTCACCCGCAAGGGCGACACGATCCAGATTTTTGGACCGTCGAGCCTGTTCAAGGCGGTCACCGACAGCGGCCGCAAGGGCGTATCGCTACAGCGCTACAAGGGCCTGGGCGAAATGAACGCCTCCCAGCTCTGGGAAACTACGCTCGACCCCAATGCCCGCACGCTGCTCAAGGTCGAGATCGACCAGACCGACGAGGCCGACCAGATCTTCACCGCCCTGATGGGCGACCTGGTCGAACCCCGCCGCGATTTCATCCAGGACAATGCGCTCAGCGTGAGCAATCTGGACGTCTGATTGACTAGGAGGCGGCGCCGGTCCGGCGTCGCCTTTCGCCGGTCACGATGGCCAGCAACACGCCGCCCAGAATGGCGGCGCTGCAGATCAGCAGCCGGATCGTCGGCGTTTCGCCGAGAAAGAACACTCCGCCAAGTGCTGCCAGGGCCGGAACGCTCAATTGCACGATTGCAGCTTGCTTGCGCTGCAGGCCCGGCAGGGCCGCATACCACACTGCATAGCCGAGCCCCGACGCCACCGCGCCAGACAGCACGGCCCAGACGAGGCCCCGCCAGTCGCCCAGCGGCTGGACAAGCCCGAGCCCGATCAACAGCAGCGCCAGCGGCGCGCTGCGCAGGAAGTTTGCGGCGGTATCGAGCAAGGGACTGCTGGAACTGCGACCGACAAGCGAATAGACGGCCCAACTGATACCCGCCGCCACCATCAACCCCGACGCCAGCGGGTCGGGCGCGGTTAGGCCGGGCCAGATCAGAAAGCCGAACGCCAAGAGCGCCAGGCCGATGCCCAGCCACTCCAGCGGCCCAGGCATCTCGCCCTTGACGATGCTCCAGCCCAGCATCGTGAACTGGACGCTCGAAAACAGAATAAGCGCTCCCGCCCCGGCGCCCAGGGCGACATAGGCGAACGAAAAGGCCAGCGCATAGGCGGATAATCCGCCGGCTCCGATCCAGCTTCCGGCGCTGAGAACGGCACGCAGGCCCTGCCCGCGCAATGATACCAGGCCAATCAATACCAGCGCCCCCGAGATCAGTCGGACGCCGGTATAGAGCCCCGCATCGGTTGCTCCCGACGCCAGCGCCAGGCGGGCCAGCACTGAATTGGCGGCGAACGCGATTATGGCAACCAATGTCAGCCCGACAAGTCGAAACACTGTTCAGTCCGGTTCCCGGTGAACCCCGAGCCTACGCTCGCGCTGCGGCCTTGTCATCGAAGCCGCCGTCGCTCCAAGGCCGTCGTTCACCCGCCTGAACAATGCGTTCCCAAGATCAGGCTTGGTTGCGCGACGGCGGCGGCATAGCTAAGCGTTGAACAACGTGGCGCAGCGCCACCACCCACGTCAGGGGCACACCCATGAAAAAGATCGGTTTTCTCTCGTTCGGCCATTGGTCGCCCTCGCCCCAGTCGGGCACCCGCTCGGCAGCCGATGCGCTGCTGCAGTCCATCGATCTGGCGGTGGCCGCCGAGGAACTGGGGGCCGATGGCGCCTATTTCCGCGTGCATCACTTTGCCCGCCAGCTTGCCTCACCCTTCCCGTTACTGGCCGCCATCGGCGCCAGGACGCAGAAGATCGAGATCGGCACCGCCGTCATCGACATGCGCTACGAAAACCCGCTCTACATGGCCGAGGATGCCGGATCTGCCGACCTCATTGCTGGCGGTCGCCTGCAGCTGGGCATCAGCCGCGGCTCGCCCGAGCAGGTCATCGATGGCTACCGCTATTTCGGCTACGCTCCGGCAGCGGGCAAGACCGATGCCGATATGGCGCGCGAGCAGACCGAGGTGCTGCTCGAAGTGCTCAAGGGTCACGGCTTCGCCGAACCCAATCCGCGCCCCATGTTCCCCAATCCGCCGGGCAAGTTGCGGCTCGAACCGCATTCCGAAGGGCTGCGCGACCGTATCTGGTGGGGTGCTGCCACCGACGCCACGGCCGTCTGGGCGGCGAAACTGGGCATGAACCTGCAAAGCTCGACGCTCAAATTCGACGAGAGCGGCAAGCCCTTCCACATCCAGCAGGCCGAGCAGATTCGCGCTTACCGTACCGCCTGGAAGGAGGCGGGACATGAGCGTGAACCGCGTGTCTCGGTCAGTCGCTCCATCTTCGCTATCGTCAACGACATGGACCGCGCTTACTTCGGTAGCGGCCGCCCTGAAGAGGACCAGTTCGGCTATATCGAGCCGGAAAAGCGTGCTGTTTTCGGCCGTGGCTATACCGGCGAGCCGGACATGCTGATCCGCGAACTGGCCAAGGACGAGGCCATTGCCGAGGCCGACACGCTGCTGCTGACCGTACCGAACCAGCTCGGCGTCGCCTACAACGCCCATGTCATCGAGAGCATTCTCAAGCTCGTTGCTCCGGCTCTGGGCTGGCGCTAAGGCGCCGGTTGCCCGTCGCCGCCGCCAGCACCATCGCAATGAGGATGAGGCCTGCGGCGACGCCGAATGTGCTGCGCATGCCGGCGGCCACGTCGCTGGCCTGTGCCATCTCGGCCGGGCCCGCGACGGCGCCAAAGACCGCGCCCAGCGCCGCTGCGCCGGTGATCAGGCCCAGATTGCGCGACAGGTTGAGTACACCGGAAACCAGGCCGCGCCGCTCCGGCTCGACCTTGCCCATGATGGCGGTATTGTTGGCAGCCTGAAACAGGGCATAGCCGCTGGTTGCAAGCATGAGTGGCACCACATAGCCGGCAACACCCAGGGCCGACGGCAGGCCAGCCAGCAGCAGGCAGGCCCCGGCGATGACGCCCAGGCCCACCAGCGTCATCGGCCGCGGGCCGAACCGGTCGACGAGCCGCCCGGACGGCACGCCGGCCAGCGCCGAGACCGCCGGCCCCGCTGACATCACCAGCCCAACCATGACGGCATCGAGCCTCAGGCCCAGCGCCAGGTGGAACGGGCCGACCACCAGCGTCGCCATCATCACGGCCGCCACCAGCCCATTGCCGGCAAGGCCGCTGGCCAGAGGCCGGTCGCGCAGCATGCGGGGGCGGATGAGCGGGTTGCGCACGCGCGCCTCCACCAGCAGGAACGCCACCAGGCCACTGCCGGTCGCGGCAAGCAGGACCAGATTGGTGAGGGCCCCCGCACCCGGTCCGACCGTCATGGACAGCGCATAGGCGGCAAGCGTCAGCGCCAGCACCAGCGTACCGGCGATATCGAGACCCGCCTTTGACGCCCCACCCGGTTGCTCGGCCGGCAGGTGCAGCAGGGCCAGCCAGAGCGTGGCAAGACCCAGTGGCACGTTGACGAGGAAGATCGCCCGCCAACCCAGGCCCGCAAGCAGCAACCCACCCAGCGACGGCCCCAATGCGGTGCCAACCGCCGACATGGTGCCCAATAGGCCCATAGCGCTGCCGACGCGGCCTCCGGCCTGACCGCTCATCATCGCCATGGCCAACGCCATCATGATAGCCGCCCCCGCCCCCTGCAGGGCGCGGGCGGCAATGAGCAGATAGAGATCGGGTGCGACGCCGCACAGGGCCGAGGCCAGCGTAAACAGCGCTACGCCTCCGAGCAGCACCTTGCGGCGGCCGATCAGGTCGCCCAGCCGGCCGGCCCCGACGACCAGCACCGTGATCGACAGCAGGTAGGCGAGCACCACCCATTGCACGGTTCCGAAGGGCGCGTCGAAAGCGGTGGCCAAAGCGGGCAGGCCGACATTTGCGCTGCTGGTGCCGAGCGCCGGCAACAGCGTGGCGAGGGCGAGGCTGACCACCGGCCAGCGTCGGGCGGAGGGGGAATTGGCAGCGGGCACGGCGGCACTCCTTTACGTTCACCCCTGGGCTACTCCACGTTCTGGCATGGCGGAAGGCGCAGCATTTGCACGAAATACGTGCGCCGGACGCCACATGTGGTAAGCAAGGTCATGTCCGTGCCCGATCTCAACCTGCTGGTGACGCTGGATGCCCTGCTGGCCGAGGCCAGCGTCGCCCGCGCCGCCAGGCGCCTGCGGCTCAGCCCCTCGGCCATGAGCCGTGCCTTGGCGCGGCTGCGCGACGTCACCGGTGATCCACTGCTGGTCCGGGCCGGGCGCGGGCTCGTGCCGACGCCACGCGCCTTGGCTCTGCGCGAGGAGGTGTCGCTGCTGGTCCGGCAGGCGCAGGCGGCGTTACGGCCGGCCGCGGCGCTCGACCTGCTCGGGCTGCGCCGCAGTTTCACGCTGCGGGTGGCCGACGGTTTCGTCGAGACTGTTGGCCCGGCTTTGCTGGCACGCTTGGGGCGCGAGGCCCCCGGCCTGCGCCTGCGCTTCATGACCCGCACCGATCAGGACAGCGCCTTGCTGCGCGACGGCAGCGTCGACCTCGAAACCGGGGTGATCAGCCCAACCAGTTCACCGGAACTGCTGACCCAGGCGCTGTTCCGCGACCATTTCGTCGGCGTGGTGCGTCACGGCCATCCCCTGGCTGTGGGCACGATCACGCCGGAGCGCTACGCGGCGGGTGGCCACATTCTGGTGACGCGCCGCAGTCCGGAGCGGGGCGCGCCCGACGATGCCCTGGCGCCGCTGGGACTGGACCGTGACATCATCACCCGGGTCGATGGCTTTGCCGCGGCCCTGGCGCTGGCCCGATCGTCCGACCTCATTGCCACGGTGCCGGCACTGCAGACCGGACCGCTCCGCGCGGGCATGCACAGCTTCGTCCTGCCCATGGTCATGCCCGATATCACCGTGTCCCTGCTCTGGCATCCGCGGCTCGACGCCGATCTGGCCCATCGCTGGTTGCGTGACTGCGTTCGCACCGCTTACGCGGAAGACGCTCAGGGCAGCGCGTAGCGCGAACCGGCGCAGCCGCTGGCCTGCCAATACGCGTCAACCGGCGTGAAGCGCCCGCTTGCCGCCTGTTCGACGCGGGCGGCAAAGGCCATGGCCCGGCATTCATCGGTCCCCGCCACCACATGCACCATTTCATGCAGAATGGTCAGCCGGCGCAGCTCATCGGCACCCGCTGAGAAGAACTGCGGGCAGAGCACCAGGCTGACCGCCCCATTTTCCGGCGGGATACGCGCGAAGGCGGCGAAACGCCCGCAGGATCCCGATGCCGTGGAGCGCATGGCGAGTTCGACCGTAACCGCGCCGCCCCAATGTGCCGAGCCGAATTGCTGCAGCGTCAGCGCGTCGCGATAGGCGGCCACATCGACGCCCAACTCGGTCGGGCCAAGGTTTGGCCGTGCGGCTTCGAACATATCGATTGCCGCGTCGAGCGCCCGGTTGAGCGTCGCCTGATCCTGGGCGATGGCGGGGCCCGCGAGCAGGGCGGTCAGGAGCGCGACGAGGCGGACAAGCATGGTGGGGCTTTCGCTGGGAACGGGGCGCACATAGCTTTTCCGCCCCGGCGGGGCAAGGCTGTGACGCCCTCGCAACACCGACGCAAAACCCGCAAAACCTCACATAAACCGGCCACAATTGCCCCCGAGAAGCATTGGCTGTGATCGCGTGGGAAGCGCCTCGGCAGGGATGCCGCGCCCATGAGCCGGTCGGTATCAGCCTTAACCGCGTGCTAACCTCTTGTTTCCCATCGGGAGCGAACAGGGTAGAAGCGCGCAAACGGCACCAGATTTCAGGGTCTGCTTGATGGATTTTCGCATTTCCGCCGATGACCGCGTTGGCAACCAGCCGGGCAAGGGCAACAAGCCCCAGCCGGCAACGCGCGGCGGCAAGGAACAGCGCGTGGAGCCCACTCTGGGTCAGTCCATGCCGTTCTCGGTGGCCAATGAACGCATCGGCACTGGCGGATCAGGCGGCGGCAAGCCCCCCAAGCCGCCGCGGCGCGGCAAGGCCCAACCATCCCGCAAGAAGCGCTCGCGCAGCGGCGGCTTCCTCATGGGCCTCCTGTGGTGGAGCTTTGTCGCCTGCCTCTGGGGCGGCATCGCCGCCATTGGCGTCGTGGTCTATTACGGCGCGCAGTTGCCTTCCTCCAACACCTGGGCCATTCCCGATCGTCCGCCCAATATCCGTATCCTGGCGGCCGATGGCAGCCTGATCTCCAATCGCGGCGCCACCGGCGGCGAAGCCATCACCTATCGCGAATTGCCCTACTATGTGCCGGCCGCCATCATCGCCAGCGAAGATCGCCGCTTCATGCAGCATTTTGGCGTCGATCCGCTTGGCCTGGTTTCGGTGGCTATCGAAATGGTGCAGGCCGGCGGCATTACCCGCGGCGCCTCGACCATCACTCAGCAGGTGGCCAAGAACCTCTTCCTGACGCCCGACCAGACCCTGGGCCGGAAGATCCAGGAAATGATCCTGGCCGTCTGGCTGGAGCAGAACTTCACCAAGGAAGAAATCCTCGAACTCTATATGAACCGCGTCTATTTCGGCGCCGGTGCAACGGGTATCGAGGCGGCGGCGCAGACCTATTTCGGCATTTCGGCGCGCAACCTGTCGCTGGGTCAGGCCGCCATGCTGGCCGGCATCCTGCCCGCGCCATCGGCCTATAATCCCAAGTCCAACCCCGAGCGTGCCATCGAGCGCCAGCGCCTGTCGCTCGCCGCCATGGCGCGCGACGGCTTCATCACATCGGAAGAAGCGGCGGCCGCCCAGATCGATCCCAGCCAGTCGGTGCGCACCCGCGTCGCCGGCTCGGAAGACTATGTCGCCGATTGGGTCGAAAGCCTGATGACCGCCTATATCGGCGAGATCAAGGATGACGTGGTGGTCCAGACCACCATCGACTTCAAGATGCAGAAGGACGCCGAGTTCATCGTCAAGGAACTGGTGGCCTCCGAGGGCCCCAAGCGCGGCTTCAGCCAGGGCGCGCTGGTGGCCATGGATGTGGACGGCACCGTGCGCGCCATGGTCGGCGGCGTCGACTACCAGGCCAGCCAGTATAACCGCGCCGTCACCGCCAAGCGCCAGCCCGGCTCGACCTTCAAGCCCTTCGTCTACATGGCCGCCATGGAAAAGGGCTATACGCCCGACACCTTGGCCGAGGACGCCAAGTTCGAGTATAATGGCTGGAGCCCGCGCAATGCCTCGGGCAAATATGCCGGCACGGTGACGCTACGTCAGGGCCTCGCCTATTCACTCAACACCATCGCGGCGCGCCTCGCCATCGACGTCACCCCGCAGGCGGTGATCGACGTGGCGACCCGCATGGGCATTTCCTCGCCGCTGACGGCCGTGCCTTCGATCGCCCTGGGCACCCAGGAAGTGAACCTGCTAGAACTCACCAGCGCCTATGCGCCGTTCGCCAATGGCGGCATGGGCGTCATCCCCAATGTCATCACCTCCATCTCGTCCAAATCCGGCGACGTGCTCTACCAGGCCTCCGACGCCGGCCCCGGCCGCGTCATCGCGCCCAATATCCTGGCCGAGATGAACGACATGCTCAAAACCGCTGTCGAAGTGGGCACCGGCAAGGGCGCCAATCTGGGCGGCTGGCAGTTTGCCGGCAAGACCGGCACGTCGCAGAACGCCCGCGACGCGCTCTTTGTCGGCTACACCGCTGCCATGGTCACCGGCGTCTGGCTCGGCAATGACAACGACACCGAGACCACCTTGTCCGGCGGCAACGTGCCGGCGACCATCTGGTCTGAATTCATGACCAAGGCGCATGCCGGCAAACAGGTTGCCCAGATTCCGGGCGGCAGCTATGACGGCCAGCTGGTGGCCCAGCCGGTAATCGATCCGGCCACCGGACAGGCGGCCATCGACCCGGCGACCGGCCAGCCGATGACGCAATATGTCGATGCCGGTACCGGCCAGCCGGTGCAGACCACGGTTGACCC
Source organism: Devosia sp. (assembly GCA_036675975.1). Lineage (GTDB taxonomy): Bacteria > Pseudomonadota > Alphaproteobacteria > Rhizobiales > Devosiaceae > Devosia. The sequence goes on from JAKFDU010000014.1 coordinate 24,472, forward strand.
GGCCACCGGCCAGCTGATGCAGCTCGATCCGGCGACCGGCCAGTACGTCCCGGCCACTGCGGCCCAGGCTGCCAGCCAGCAGCCGATCCAGACCGGGCAGATGATCGATCCGGCCACCGGCGCCGTTGTCGGCGCCCAGCTCGACCCGGCCACGGGCATGCCCATCAACAATACCGGCGGCATGCTGGTGGATGCCAATGGCATCCAGATCGATCCGGCCACCGGCCTGCCGGTCGGCCAGGTGGTCCAACCTCAGGCGATTGATCCGGTCACCGGCTTCCCGCTGCAGGCGCAGAGCAATGGCGTGGGGCAGGCGCCGATCGACGCCGCTACCGGCCAGCCCATGGTTCTCGTGGTCGATCCGGCCACCGGCCAGCAGGTCTGGGTGCCTAGCGCTCCGACGCAGATGCAGCCGCCCGCGACGGTCGGCCAGCCGGTGCCGATCGAAAACGAGCAGAGCCAGCGGACCCTGATGGACCTGATCTTCGGCGACCAGCAGAACTGACAACCGGCGCCCGTTGGGGGCGGCACCTCAAACAAAAAGGCCGCCCACCGGGCGGCCTTTTCGTTTCAGATCACCAGGATCGGGCTGCCGCTGGGCACCCGTTCATGGAGGTCCATCACATCCTGGAACAGCAGCCGCACGCAGCCGCTCGACACCGCCTTGCCGATGGTGGCGACGTCCATCGTGCCATGCACGCGATAGAGCGTGTCGCGATTGCCCTGGTGGATGTAGAGGGCGCGGGCACCCAGCGCGTTGAGCAGGCCCGGCGGCTGGCCATTGCGGTAGATTTCCAGTTCCGGCTGCCGGTCGACCATCTCCTTGGGCGGGGTCCAGACCGGCCATTTGCGCTTGTAGGCGATATGGCCCTCGCCGCTCCACTCGAAGCCCGCCCGGCCCAGCCCCACGCCATAGCGCATCGCCCGCCCGTTCGGCATGGTCCAGTAGAGGAAGAAATTGGTCGTATCGACCACCACGCTTCCCGCCGCCTGACCGGTCGGATTGTCGATCTCCTGCCGCCAGTAGAGCGGATCGATCATCGAAATATCGGCCGCGGGGACGGGATAGTCCTCCTCGGGCCGGGCGGCGTACATGGCCAGGACATCGGGCGGCACGGCGTGGCGCACCGGCCCGGCCGGGACGGCGGGCGGCGGGCTGGCCGTGGTGGCGCAGCCGGCCAGGGCAAGGGCCCCAAGGCTTGAAAGACCCGCCAGCACGGCACGGCGCGGCAGGGACGCAGAAAGTATAGACGACATGAAACATCCTTGGCCCCGCAAGGGGCTGTAAGAGAGGAAGGATCGGAAGGGTGTCGTCAGGCCCGTCTGGGTGGCCGCAGCAGTCCGGCCCCGGACCAGTTCGGTGCCTCTTCGTCGGCGCCCGGCGGAACTCCGGCAGGAGGCGCGCCGGGTGGCAGCTGCATCACCGCGACCGGTATCGCCTGGTGCGGCCCGCATGGCATCATGATGCCCGAGCCCAGGTCGATCTGGCCGCGCTGGACCGCCACCACCACGGGAATGGACTGGTTGTCGGCGTCGACGTGGTTCAGTACCACGATGGGCGTGCTGACGTAGCGATGGGCATGCGCCGTCGTTGCCCCAGCCAGGGCGGCGAAGGCAAACATAAGCATGATGAAGGTCGTCAGGCGCTGCATGGGCCGGTTCTAGGCCGGCGGTGCAGGGCGAGGCGAGAGCCTCACGCACCTGTGAGGCTATGCGCCGTGCGCCATCAATTGCCGTCCATGCGCCTTGAGCCAGGCACGACCCTTTTCCATCTCGGGCAGGGTGCGTTTTACCGTCGCCCAGAATGCCGCCGAGTGGTTCATCTCCACCAGGTGTGCCACCTCATGAGCCGCCACATAGTCGAGCACGAAGGGCGGCGCCAAAACCAGCCGCCAGTTGTAGTTGATATTGCCCGATGATGAACACGAGCCCCAGCGGCTCGCCTGGCTGCGCATCTTGACCGACTTGACGGTGACGCTCAGCCGCGCCGCATGGATGGCGGTACGCTCGCCGAGATCGGCCTGCGCCTCGTCCTTGAGCCAGTCGGTCAGCCGTCGCGCCTGATGCGCCGGATCGCCCGGCACCAGCAGCACCGGCGTGCCATCGTCGTCGGCCACCTCGACCCGGCCGCGCAGCTTGCCCGTGCCGATGATGCGGTGATCGACGCCGCGCAGCGGCACGGTGCCGCCATCGCCGAAAGAGCTGGCCTGGGGCGCGCGGTGCAGCCGGGCGGCCAGCCAATTGCGGTGGCGCGCCAGAAAGGCCTCGGCCTCGCTCCATTTGCCATGCGGCGGCAGCGTCAGCACCGGCCCGCTGCTATGAGGCAGCGACAGCCGATAGCTGCGCGCCCGCGCATTGACTCGCACGATGACCGTTACCGGCGCGCCATCGAGCTCGATGACGGTGCTGGCGGGAATTTTCGGCTTGGCGCGGAAGAACAGGTTCATGGAGGCTCAGGGGAATCGCGGGGCGATAATAGCCGGATTTTGCGACGGTGACTCCCCCATGCAGCAGGGTCATTCCGGCATCGCGGTTGTGGATGGAGCCCCCAACAAAAATGGCGCCCTTGCGGGGCGCCAGTTGGGTCGTTGGGAAACGACCGGCTTCAGGAGGGTAGAGACGGTTGGCTGGGGTCAGCCGTTGTTGCCCCAACCATTGTTGTTCTGGTCGCCGTTATTCTGCTCCGGCTTGGGCTCGGTATAGCCCTGGCGCGAACCGCGGCGCTCGTTCATGAAGCGATCGAACTCTTCCCGATCCTTGGCCTTGTTGAGGTTGGCCATATATTCGTGGAAGGCATCGATCTCGGCGTCGAGGCGGGCGCGCTCTTCTTCGAGGCGCTTGAGCTGTTCGGCGCGGTAGTCGTCAAAGGCTGCATTGCCGCTCGAGTTCATGCCATAGCTCCGGTTGTTGTTGTGCCAGCCGCGATGCGCATGCTTGTTGGAGCTGCACCAGGCTTTGCCCTTGTTGAAATAGGCCTGTGCCTTCTCGGGCGAGCCGCCGAACTTTTCACCCCAAAGGATGTAGCCGAGGACGGCGAGGCCGAGTGGCCAGAAGACGATAAAGCCCAAAACCATGAGGGCGATGGTCAGCGGGGACCATTGAGGTTTGATGATTGCTGTGGTCATTTCGATTTCATTCTCCCAGTCACGATGACCCTTACGTGGCCCGCCCTGGGGTGGGATCAATGCTGTGCCTGTCGATATTTGGCCTTGAAATGCGGTTTTTGCCTCACTATGGCGCGACCGAATTATACCCCGGAAGGGCACCGATATGACCATGACCCAGGCCGATGGCCTGCCCTTGCCCTCCACCTGGCGGCCGCTGCGCCTGCAAACCCTGGTGCTTTTGCGCTGGCTGGCGGTGGGCGGACAGGCCATCGGCGTGCTCTTTGTCGCCTTCGGCCTCGGCTTTCCGCTGCCGCTGCTCGAATGCTTCGCGCTGATCGCCCTCTCGGCCGGGCTCAATCTCTGGCTGGTGCTGCGGCTCGGCGCCGCCCATCGCCCCACCTCGTTGTCGGCGGCCAGCCAGGTCGCCTTCGATCTGCTGCAACTGGGCGGGCTGCTCGCTCTGACCGGCGGGTTGCAGAATCCGTTCTCGCTGCTGCTGCTGGCGCCGGTCTCGGTTTCGGCTACCACCCTGCCGCAGCGGGCGACGTTTTTCATTGCCCTGTTGGCCGCCCTCATCGCCTCGGCCCTTTCGGTCTGGCATCTGCCGCTGCCCTGGGCGCCGGGCGAGACCATCGTCTTCAACCGCATCTATGTCATCGGCATCTGGGTCTCGATCGTCTGCGGCGTGGTCTTCATCTCCGCCTATACCAACCGCGTGGCCCACGACGCCCGCCAGATCGCCGATGCACTGGCGGCAACCGAACTGGCTTTGTCGCGCAAGGAGCAGCTCTCAGCGCTTGATGGGCTCGCCGCCGCCGCGGCGCACGAACTGGGCACGCCGCTCTCGACCATTGCCCTCGCGGCCAAGGAAATGCGCGCCGAAGCCGAGCCCGGCAGCGACCTGGCCGACGATGTCGAGCTCATCATCGAGCAGGCGGCGCGCTGCCGGGCTATCCTCGCCAAGCTGCGCAATCTCGGCAGCGATGGCGGCGACCCCTTCGCCGCCGTGCCGCTGACGGACCTGTTGGCCGAAGTCGCCCGCCCACACGAGGGGCGCGGCAAGGCCATCCTGTTCTACTACGAAAAGGCGGCTGGCCCGCCGCCGGTGTTCCAGCGCAGCGTCGGGCTGCTTTACGGCCTGGGCAATCTCATCGAGAACGCCACCGACTTTGCCCGCAGTTCGGTGCGCGTCGAGGCGTCCTGGGACCTGGAAGCGGTCTCGGTCTCGATCACCGACGACGGCCCCGGCTTCGCGCCCGAGCTGATCGCCCGGCTGGGCGAGCCTTACCTCACCAGCCGCCCCCGCGACCCGCAGGGTCCCGATGCCAGCAAGCCCGGCGGTCTGGGCCTGGGCGTCTTCATCGCCAAGACCCTGCTGGAACGCACCGGCGGGCGGTTGGCCTTCGAAAATATTGCCGCCGAAGGCCACGCCCGGGTGCGGATCGTGTGGCCGAGGAGCGCGGTGGAGACGGGCGGGACGGCTTGATAGTGGCTCCCGTCATCCCCTCCTGCCTCCCCATCAGAGGGCAGGTCTCTCTCCGCTTGTGGGGCGTGATCGAGGCCTAACCCACTGAGCGGCCAAACCCCACTGTCAGCCACATTTTGACCTTTTCCCCTCAAAGCCTTATGTGAAGCCCATGAGCACGATCGAAGATCTCCTGGCCACCGACCCCAGCCTGCTGCTTGTCGATGATGACGCGGCTTTCCTGCAGCGCCTCGAGCGCGCCATGGCGCGGCGGGGCTTCGATGTCCGCATTGCCGGCTCGGTCGCCGAGGGGCTCGCCGCCGTGGCGGACCGGCCGCCGGCTTATGCCGTGGTCGACCTGCGCCTCGAAGACGGCAACGGCCTCGAGGTGGTTTCCGCCCTCCACACCAAGCGCCCCGATGCCCGCGCCGTTGTGCTGACCGGCTATGGCAATATCGCCACGGCCGTGACGGCGGTGAAGCTCGGGGCCGTGGACTATCTCAGCAAGCCCGCCGACGCCGACGACGTCATCAACGCCTTGCTCGCCACCGGCGAGGACAAGCCCGAGCCGCCGGAAAACCCGATGTCGGCGGATCGCGTCCGCTGGGAACACATCCAGCGCGTCTACGAGCTCTGCGACCGCAACGTCTCCGAAACCGCGCGCCGCCTCAACATGCACCGCCGCACCCTGCAGCGCATACTGGCGAAAAGAGCGCCGCGCTAACGGACGCCAAATCGGCAGGTTGTCGCGGCAAGACGAAGCATAAGTATTGCCGGAATATTGACTTTTTTGCTTCAGTTGATAGACTTCTCCGTAAATATACGGGGGGGTTCAACTGTGTTGATGCGCACTCTGTCTATCCTGTTGTTTTTAATGGCGTCTGTCGCCAGCGTCGCTGCCCAGGACTTGGTGTCGCCAATCGACGCCGGGGACTTGACCGAAGAGCAAGGCGCCATGATCGCGCGACTGCGCAACCTGACCACGACCGACACGCTGCAGGTGGTTGAGATCGACGTCGGATTGCTGCGCGGAGACGCGGATTTCTACATCTCCTTGCCGGAGGGCGCTATTGTGGGTCTCGGTCGGACGTCCGAGGTCGCGGACCTGCCGGATGCCACGATCAACTGGACCGGCGAGACGCCGGTGGGTTTCGCCCTGGAAGGTGCAGATGATGCCCAGGCGACCATGGCCGTCCAGGGAGACGAGGTGAGCGGCACAGTCTGGACCGCCAAGGGCGTCTACTCGATCCAGCCACTGCCGGGACGGCTCCACGCCATCATCAAGATCGATGCGGCCGATTTCCCTGAAGAGCACCCTCCCTACGAAGAGGTGCAGGATGTGCCGGAGCCGGATATGTCGCAACTGCGGCCTGAGGGCGATGCCAGCGTCGCTGATGTGCGCGTGCTTGTGGTCGTAACCCCCGCGGGGGCCGCGCTGGTCGGAAACCCGGTTACATTCGCTGAGCTGGCCGTCAACTCTGCCAATCTGTCCTATACCAATTCAGGCGTGAACATGAAGCTCACCCTGGCAGGTGTCGCCGATGTCGACTACGTGGAATCGGGCGATCACCGGACCGACGTGGCCAGGCTCGCTGCGCGCAATGATGGCCACATGGACGAGGTTCAAGCGCTCAGGACCCAGACCCGCGCCGATCTGGTCGTGCTCATCAATGACGACGATTCCTATTGCGGCATGGCGCGGCAGATCTATGCCGGCGCGTCGAGCGCCTTTGCCTCGGTGCATGCGACCTGCGCCGTCTCCAACCTGTCCTTCGCGCACGAGATCGGGCATCTGCTTGGCGCCTGCCATGACCCCTCAGCCAGTTCGGGGTGCTCGCCCTTTGCCTACGGTCATGGTTTCCAGAACCCCGGCGGGGGCGTCCGGACGGTCATGGCTTATCCGTGCGCGTCAACGACCTGTCATCGCATGCCGCAATGGTCGCGCCCGCCGCAATGGGGCAACGAGCAGAAGAGCTTCGACGCAAAGGTGCTGAACCAGACATCCATCCGCGCCGCCACCTTCATGCCCTAGCGGACCATGTGGACCTCCGGTCGGCTGTCCCTAGCCCTGTGCGCCCTGTCGCCCGTGCTGCTTGTCTCCCAAGCGCATGCCGCAGGCAAGGATGTGCAGAGGCTGTGGGAGTATTGGGTTCGGAAGGACGCCCTGGTCGCCACATTGAATGAGACCGTCGAGACGGTCGCCGACGATGTGCTCAGGGGCACGCCATATGCGGGGCGCTTGCGGATAAACGAGCCGCCACGGCCAAACCACCTCAACATCTTCATGGTCAGAGCGGCCTTTGCCGGCGATGTCCGCGGGCGATGCGAGGTGGCACCGCTTTACGAAGCGGTGATCTGCGATGCAAATTTCGTGAACGACTTTGTTCACTCCATTCAGATCGATCTAGCCGGGACGTCCGAGCCCGAAGCCCTGGCAGCGGCGTCCGACTATTACAAGCGCTTCCTGACCTTCTGGCTTCTGGCGCATGAAATGGCCCATGTCGTGCTCGATCATGGCAAGGACCAGCCGAAGGCGGGCGCCTGGGGCAACCTGGCGGAAGCCGACGCAGACACATTCGTCCTCACCCACATGGCGGGCGACCAGCAGTTGCAGTTTTCCGGCTACATGACGCTCAGCCAGATGGCGACATCAATCTATCTGGCAGAGCTGGCCCGAGAGCATTCCCCCGAAGCGATCGAGAAGGTCTACGAGGAAATCCGGGCGGCGGGCGGCGAGGTAAGTTTTTCGGTGCCACTGCCGGTTCACCTGCAGTGGAATCCGGAACGCCATCCGCCTTGGCTTATCCGCGTACTGACCATGGCCGAACTGCTGTTTCGCCACTATCCGGCCATGGTGGACACGTCCGGCTATTGGGAACGGCTCGAGGCCAATGTCCTGCCCGAAAAGGTGCCAGTGGACGGGCGACCGGAGGCCGACTGGAAGGGCGGAGACCCCCTGCTCGACACGCTTCCAGTGTCGCCGCTGGACGGCTTCGTGCTTGAGGCCGAAGCCGAGCAGCTGTTACGTCTGATCCTGCTGGGCGACGATTTGGCTGAACAAGCCATCGGCAACTTCGCAGCCAAGGCGCAAGGGAGCGCTCCAGACGCCTATATCCAAGCGGTTGTCGGATGCCTCAAAGCGACACTGGCCTGGCGGCGCGGCGATGCGGCGGCGGCCGAGGCTGAGCTCGCGGCCGTCGGCACCCCGGCCGAACCCGATCTCTTTCTTGCCGGGCTGTGGTACCTGACCCAGGTCAGGCTGCAGGCCGACGCTGAGCAGCGCGCCTCCATGGCTGAACGGTTTCCTGACCTCATCATCGCCGTTGCCGAACCGGAAGGGCTTCCCACCCCCTCCGAAAGAGCACAGCTCCGCGCTATGATCGGCATCTGGGAGATCGGTGCGCGCGGCTGGGGGTTCGAGGATCAGCGGGTGTCCGACTATACTGGCATGCTACTGCAATATCTCAGCGAAAAGCCCTACGCGATGCTGAAGAGCGACTTTCTGGCCCGCTGGCGTGACATGATCATCGAACTACCGCCGACCGGGCCCGAAGCGCTGGTCAAGGCCAATCAGCTTCTCAGCATCGCGGAAGCGGCGATGAATTTTGGCCGACCAATAGAAGCCGTCGCGGCAATCTCGGCAGCCCTCCTCATCGTGGAAGCCATACCAGATCTCGAGCCGCAGCCCCAGTTCATGGCATATTGGAATGACATGGCGGCGCGTGAATTCATGGGCCTGGGTCTGCCGGAAAAGACCGTCGCCCATGCAACGCGCGCGCTTGAATATCGTCGGCAGGCGTTGGAGCTGGAGATCGCGCTCGATCCTTCCCAGGCGATGCATGGCCGGATGCAGGTCTCGCTCGCGTTGAACCAGGTGGGGTTTGCCTACATTATTGCCCAGCAATACGACAAAGCCCGCGTGGCCCTGGAGGAGGCCCTGGCCATTCGTGAGCAGGAGGGGGACGATCCCGCGGAATTGGCAACCGTCCGGCACAATCTTGCCCAGGCCTACATTGCCTTGGGCGATCCTCGCGGCGCTGAGCTTGCGAGGCTGGCCCATGAGGTCCGCCGTGACCTGCAGCTCGATCCTCTGCTTGTGGCAAATTCCGTGTCGTTGCGCGCAGGCGCCGAATACCTTGCGGGCAACACCGCCTCCGCCCGGAAGCTGACGGCGAAGTATCTCGACACCCTGGCAGCACTGCAGGATTTCCGGATACCCACCAGCAACGTGGTCATGGTGATCGATGGCACCAAGGTCGACCTCGCCGGACTGTTGGGCGATCTGGTTCTCGTCAGTGAGGAAGTTGAGCGCCTGCCGAGTATCTATCCCGACAAGGTCGCTGCGATCCTTGCATCGGAGGAAGTGCAGCTCTGGTAGCAGCATCGGCTGGCAGATTTCGCTCAGCAATTGCAGGCGCCCTCTTTCTCTGTGGTGTCAAACCGCTAGTCTGGTCCTCTGTTGTGAAAACCGAGGAGCCGCGCCCATGACCGTCACCCTTCACTTCCACGGCGCGGCGGGCACCGTTACCGGCTCCTGCTATCGCGTCGTGCACCCGCAGGGTCAGTTCCTAGTCGATTGCGGCCTGTTCCAGGGCAATCGCAGCGTCCGCGAGCTCAATCTCAAGCCCACCCCCTTCGACCCCAAGGGCATCGACTTCCTGCTGCTCACCCATGCCCATATCGACCATGCGGGCCTCTTGCCAAAACTCTATCGCGAGCACTGGCGCGGGCCCATGTGGATGACCGAGCCGACGTCAGGCCTGCTCGAATATCTGCTGCCCGACAGCGCCGGCATCCAGGAATCGGAAGCCGAGCGGGCCACCAAAAAGCAGGCGCGGCGCGGCGACGAGCCTGCCAAGCCGCTCTACACCATGGAGGATGCCGAAGAGGCGCTGGCCCATCGCAACACCTGCGCCTATGGCGAGTGGCTCGAGCCGGGTCCCGGCGTGCGCGCCCGCTACTGGAATGCGGGCCACATCATCGGCTCGGCATCGATCGAGGTCGAGGTGAAGGATGGCGACAAAACCATGCGCCTGCTGTTCTCGGGCGATATCGGGCCCGATGAAAAGGTCTTTTACAACGAGCCAGAAGGCCCCGCGGGCTTCGATTACATTCTCTGCGAGAGCACCTATGGCGGGCGTGAGCGCGAGGATTATACGCTGGCCCAGCGCCGTGACGCGCTCAAGCAGGAGATCAACACCGCCCTGGGTCGGGGCGGCAATCTGGTCATCCCCGCCTTTGCCGTCGAGCGCAGCCAGGAGCTGCTGCACGATATCGGCGTCCTCATCAAATCAGGCGAGATCGACCCGCGCCTGGTCTTCCTCGACTCGCCCCTCGCCAGCAAGGTCACCGGCGTCTATCGCAAATATGCGAAAATGTTCGACGACGTCGAGCTGGGCGCCGATGAACTGTTCAACGATCCCCGCTTCCGCATCGTCGAGGGCGTCGAGGAATCCAAGGCCATCAACGCTGTCAGGGGTGGCGCGATCATCATCAGCGCGTCGGGCATGGCCGATGCGGGGCGCATCAAGCACCACCTTCGCAACAACCTCATTCGCGGCAATGCTACCGTGCTCTTCGTCGGTTACCAGGCGCCGGGCACCTTGGGGCACGTCATCCTCAGCGGCGCCCGGGAAGCGCGCATCCATGGCACGCTGGTCCCCGTCCGCGCCCAGATTCGCTCCATGGGCAATTATTCCGCCCATGCCGATCATTCCGAACTGATGGCCTGGATCAAGGAGCGCCTGCCCGCTCATGGCGCCATCTTCCTGACCCATGGCGAAGACGAGGAGCGGGCCGCCCTGCGCGCCGCCATCATGACGCTGGGCATTGGCGGCGATCAGGTGATCCTGCCGCTGCTGGACGACTATTTCGAACTCACTGCGGCCGGAATCACCGCCAAGGTGCAGGCGGCAGTCCCGCGCATCGACCCGCTTCAGGTCCATTCGGACTGGCACAATGCCTACTCCGATTTCTCCATAAGGCTGAGCCAGCGCCTGCAGGCCAGCTCCGATGCGGAAAAGCTGGCGGTCATGCGGGCCCTGCAAAAGGAGCTCGACGCCCTGGGCGCTGCGCCCACCCCACCCCCCATCGCGACGCCGATCACCCCGGTGGAAAGCCAGAGTTTTGATGAGTAGGAAGGATATCCCCTCCTGACCTCCCCCTGGAAAGGGGGAGGAACTGATCGTGTCTGGAGCACGATCCAGTCCATACGCCGTACGGATCCTTCCCTTTTCAGGGGGAGGCTAGGAGGGGCTACTCTCCGCCTTCGGCGCCAGTTTCCCTGCCATGGCCCAGGTCAGCACCAGCAGTGGCAGCAGCATGGCAAAGGCCATGCGGATGCCAAAGCCCTGCGCCATGGCGCCGATCAGCACCGGCGCGCCCAGATTGACCAATTGGAAGATCAGCGTCGTCGCGGCGACATTCTGGCTCGCCGGCCGGTCGCCCAGCCGGGCGGCGGCCGACAGCATCAGCGGATAGAGCACGCAGATGCCGATACCCACCAGCCCAAAGCCCACCAGCGCCAGCGCTGCATTGGGCGATGCCACCAGCAGTACCATGCCGGCAATGGCAATACCGGCCAGAATCCGGGCGACCCGTACCGGACCGAAGCGGTCGATGAAGCGGTCGGCCAGCAGCCGTCCCAGCGCCATGGTGGCGAGCAGCGCTGGCAGCGCCAGCGACTCGATCCAGGCGGCAACCTCGAAATTGTCGCGCAGGTAGATGATGGACCAGGCGCGCGCCGCGCCCTCGGTCAAACCGGCGCCCAGCCCGAAGGCGACCAGCCCCATCGTCGCCAGCGTCGGCCAGGCGAGCTTGCGGGCATTGCCATTGCCGGCATGGGGACGGGGCGGCGTGATGGGCATGGGCAGCACCACCGCCAGCAGCAGCACGATCACCAGCGGCGACAGCAGCCACATATGCAGCGCCGGCGCGACATCGAACCCGCGCAGGGCAGCCCCGACCAGCGAGGTCAGCAGGAACCCGATGCTCCACACCCCGTGGCAGGTATTCATGATGCGGCTGCCCGATGCCGCCTCGATGCGGTCGGCCTCCACATTGATGGCGATATTGGTGATCGAAAAGCCGACGCCGTTAATGGCGAGCAGGATGAACATGGCGATGGGGTTGAGCCAAACCGTGATCAGCGCCGCGCTCACCGTCACCATGGGCAGCAGCACCAGGATGATCTTGCGCGGCCCGAAGCGCTCGATGATCCGGCTCGAAAACAGGAACATCGACAGCGCCCCGAGCGGCTGGCCCATCAGCACCAGCCCGAGCTGCGCCTCGCTCAGCCCGATCTGCAGCTGGATGTCGGGAATGCGCGTATGGATGGCGCCGATGGCCAGCGCGTGGACGAAGAACAGCGCGATGATGCGCCAGCGCACGATGGGCATGGAACTCACTTGGGACCGGGGTCCATCAGGATGTGAATGCGGTCGGCACCAAGCCGGGCGAGCTTGAGCATTAGCGCCTTGCGCCGCGCTGGCGCCAGTGGCGTATCCGGACTGTCCCGCAAAATGGCGCCGTCATGTCCGTCAGCAACGATCAGTCCCTCGCTCTCTGGGAAGATCTCCGCCTCCAGCTCCGGCGGCTTGGCGAAGAAGAACTTGTCGGAAAATTCCCGATATTCCGGCCATTTGCGGTCGACCTGGAAGTCGATCAGGCTCGACTTGATCTCGATGATCCAGATTTCGCCCTTCGGACCCACCGCCAGCACATCGGCCCGCCTGCCATTGGCCAGCGGCACCTCGGCATAGCAGGCCATGTCGTGCCGCTCGCGCAACATGCGCATCACCCCGCGCTGCACGCGCAGGGCCGTGGCCGATTGGCGCAGATCAACGATGGGTGGCAGGTCTCCCATCAGCCGTGCGGCGATGCCGGTTCGGGCGGCATGCCATGTGGCGTCTCGAGCTTGCGATTGCCCAGCGCGAAGCTGGACGCCCACAGCCCTGCCAGCAGCAGCGGCAGGCAGACGACATAGCTGTTGCGGATGCCCAGATATTCGGCGACGAAACCGAGCAGCGGCGGCGCGAGGAAAAACACCACGAAGCTGACCTGCCCGAGCGCGGCGACATTGACCGCCGCCGGTCGGTCGGTGCGCTGCGCGGCGGCTGACACCGCCAACGGATAAACCGCCGAACAGCCAATGCCCATCAACGCAAAACCGGCCAGCGCTATCTCCGGCAGCGGCGCATAGCCGACCATAAGCACGCCGACGCTCGCAATGCTGAGCAGCACCATGGCGACGCGGCGCGGACCGAACCGTGCGACGATCGGATCGGCGGTGAGGCGCATTACGGCCATGAAGAAGGCAAACAGCGTCAGCCCCATCCCACCCACGAACGGCTGGGCCGAAAACACGTCGCGCATATAGATGGCCGACCAGTCGATGCCGGCGCCTTCCACGAGAAACGCGGCAAAGCCGATCAGGCAGAGCGGCAGCAGGCCCCAATTGGGGAAGGCGATGCGATGGGTATTCTCTGACTGGGTGCGCAGCGGCGCTGGCGCTGGAACGATGCCCCAGATCATGTAGCCGCCCACCAGCACGACGATCGCGGCCATCAGCCCCAGATGCGCCTCGACCGATAGCCCGGACTGGCGGATACCGGCGCCTGCCAGGGCCGTGACGAAAAACCCGACGCTCCAGAAGCCGTGCGCCCGGTTCATGAACCGTCCGCCGGTATGCATTTCCAGCCGGTCGATCTCGACATTGAGGTTGATTTCGAGCGCCCCGGACAACAGCCCGGTGGCGAACAACACCCCGAAAACCGCCGGTGCCGCGCCCAGCCACGGGATCACCGCAAACAGCAGCGCCGGCCCGAGCACGGTGAAGAAGGCGGTACGGCGCACACCGACCTTCTCGATCACCGCCGCACCGAAGGTCAGCGAGATCAGCGAGCCGATCGCCATGCCGGTCATGGTGAGACCGAGCTGTTCATAGCTCACATTGAGATGGGCCTGGATATCGGGCAGGCGCGCCATCAGCGCGCCCGTCGTCAGGGCGAACAGAAAAAAGCAGGCATAGAGCCGGTGCTGCGGAGCGATTGTCATTCGGCAGGCACCGGCTTTGTCTGGCGTCGCGTACCCACGGCATCAGCCATCAGCAGGCCCAGGATCACCAGGGGAATACCGACGCCAAAGGCCCAGCGGATGCCGAAGTGCTCGGCGATATAGCCCAGCAGCGGCGGTCCGAGCAGGAAGGAGACGAACGAGATCTGTGCCAGCGCGGCGACATTGACCGCCGCGGGACGGTCGGTACGCTGCGCCGCCGCCGACATGGCCAGGGGGAAGAGCGCGCTGGTGCCCACGCCGATCATGGCAAAGCCCACATAGGCCAGCCACCATATCGGGGTAAAGAAGACCAGCAGGGCCCCAATGCCCGAAATGGCCAGCAGGCCGCGCGCCACCACGGCCGGGCTCCAGCGTTCGACGAAGGCGTCGGCGAAGAAGCGAGCCACGGCCTGCGCGCCAGCGCCCAGCGCCACGGCGAAGCCGGCCCAGAACGGCGCCGCATCGAACTCGTCACGCATATAGATGGCCGACCAGTCGATGCCGGCGCCTTCCAGAATCATGGCGGAAAGGCAGACGCCCACCAGCACCAGGATCGCCCCGGTAGGCCGCGCAAAGCGCGGCGTATCATCGGTGCTGCCGCCGCTGCGATGTTCGGCCGGCTCATAGCGGCCGAGCAGCAGCAGCACGATGACCAGGACGACCGGAACCATGATGGCGAGGTGCAGCTGCGGCGACAGGCCGGTCTGGGCCACGAAGGATCCAACCATGCCGGCGGAGAAAAAGCCGAAGCTCCAGAAGGCATGGGCGCGGTTCATGATGCGGCGGCCGATGGCATGCTCCACGCGGTCGGCTTCCAGGTTGATGATGATTTCGATGCAGCCGATGGTGAGGCCGACCGGCACCAGCAGCAGGAAGAACATCACCGGACCCTGCGCCCACACCGAAATGGCATAGAATACCGAGAGCAGTGGGATGGCGGTCAACAGCGTCCGGCGATAGCCGATGCGCTCGATGAGCGATCCGGCAAAGGTCAGCGAGATCAGCGTACCGAAGGCGGCGCCGATCAGCGCCAGCCCGAGGGCTCCTTCGCCCACGCCCATGGCCTGCTGGATGGCGGGCAGGCGCGGATAGAGGCTGCCCATGCAAAATGAATAAATGAAGAACGCCCCGAACACCTTGATCTGGGGCGGCAGGTCGATGCCGAATCTCATGGCTGAAACTACTCGCAAAATCAGTGCGGGCGAGACTATGCGAAAACCAGCAACCGGGAAATAGCGAGTGGAAACGTTTTCCGAACACTTATGCAACGTTGCAATTGTGTCGCAGCCGTCGTGTCAGCCTGTCTGCGCCGCATAGAAATCGTCGCGGACGACATTGACCCCCGTCATGAGATTGCGCACGATTTCGAGCCGGCGAAACTGCCCGCCGGTCCGGGTTTCGGCGGCGCGCCGCGGACCCGTGACGCGGTCGCGGCGATCGGGGCCGAAATAGCCCGGCGTCTCGTAATAGACGTGGCTCTGCCCGATCTGCCGTTCGATGCGCTCGATAAGTCGCGCCCGTGTGAACGGCATGGTGATGACGTCGTCAAAGCCCATATTGATGCAGCGCGTGATGGTATCGATCGAGGGGCTCTCGGAAAAATAGATCAGCGGCGAAAAGCGGACGCGCCGGCTGGGGCAGAAGCGGATGGCCTCGGCCACGCCCCGCAGCGCGCCGACATCGGGCACTGCGGCAAACAGGAAGAAGCAGACCGGCGTCCGATTGGCCTGCTGCTCGGCCTGCGCCACGCCGGCATAGGGCAGCACGGCCGAAAAGCTCAGCCGCCGTGCCAGGTCCATCAATGCTGCGCCCGGCCCGTCCAGAGGCCCGACCACATAGGCAGCCGCTTTCATGCTTGCCAGTTCCATGCATTCCCGCGGCGCATGGTAAGGCCCGATTGCTAAGGGAGGGCTAACAGCAACTTGTGGGTGACGGATGCTGGCGCAAGACGTGCAGTCGACACCCGCCTTGTGGGGAGGGGTCAAGGGGTGGGGTGGTCTGGCCCCTATCTTGGGCTCCCGTCACCCCTCCCATCCTCCCCATCAAGGGGGAGGTGCTGATCCGCCTGAGGCACACTTCCATCGCACCCACCCTCACTCCCGCGGCGTCTCGCCGCGAAACAGCGCTCCATGCCGCTTCATCAGCGCCGCGATCCGGTCCCCTACCGCATGCACGGCCGGCTCGTGCCGTTCCTCATGATGGCTCACCAGCCACTGGTCGGTCTGGAGCTCGGTAATTGCGGGGGCGACACGCACCAGCCGAGGATCGCTGTCGCCTACAAAGCAAGGAAACACCGATAGACCCGCCCCGCCGGCCACCAGTTCCCGCACGCTCATCGCGTCGTTGCCGCGCACGGCGATGCGGTCACCATAGCGGGCCTGCATCCAGCGGGCGGCGTGGGTCTGGCCACCCTCGCCGGAGACGCCGACGAAGTAGCCGGCCTTGATGCCGTTGATCAGGTGGAGCCCGGAATAAAGCGCATAGGCCACCGTGCCGATCAGCCGTCCGGCCAGCCACTGCTCGGTTGGTCGCTGGTTGCGGATGCCGAGGTCGGCATTGCGACGGCCGATATCGACCTTCTGCATTGCGGTGACGAATTCGACGGCAAAGCGATCCTCTACCGTCCAGATATCGCCGATATGGCTGGCGACAAAGGCCGAGGTCCATGACCCGGCCGACAGGCGCACCACCCGTTCACCCACCGCGCCTTCCTTCCAGCGCTTGAGCGACAGCATGGCCGCCTCGACATCCTCGGCCCGTGCCAGCAGGTCCTCGCCCGCCTGGGTCAGCCGATAGCCGGTCTGGCTGCGGTGAAACAGCGGCTCGCCCACCTGCTTTTCCAGCGCTGTAACACGCCGGCCCAGTGTGGCCGCGCTCAGGCGCGTTGTCTCGGTCGCCGCGCTCAGCCCGCCCAGCCGCGCCACATCCAGAAACAGCCGCAGATCATCCCAGCTGAAGTCCATTTTTCATTTCTGCAAAGGTCCTTGCAGTCTCGACTATAGCGAAAGCCCCGCAAAATGAGCAAGGTATGTCCCAGCGGCGCCAATACAGCGCTGCCTCGCAAAGCCGATACCGCCAGACCTGAAAACCCGAAACCGCAGGTTTCGGCAACGGTTTTGCTTTGCCTTATCCCAAGGAGACGAGAATGTTCGAACCCCTGACCCGCAAATTCACCGATTGGCGCCTGCGCCGCGTCGCCATCCGCCGGCTGCACACGCTCGACGATCGCCTGCTGGCCGATATCGGCGCCAAGCGCGAGGATATCGCCTGCTTCGTTGCCACCACTGGCGATTGCTGAGGGCCCAGAACATGGACCGCACCACACTCGGGCCCCTCTCGGTCTCGAACCTTTCTCTCGGCGCTATGCTGTTCGGCACATCAACCGAGGAGGCGACCTCGCTTCGCCTCCTCGACGGTTTCGTTGCCGCGGGCGGCAACTTCATCGATACCTCCAACAACTACGCCTTCTGGCCGCCCAACGGCTTTTCCGGCGCCAGCGAAGAACTGCTGGGCCGCTGGCTCAAGGCCCGCGGCCGGCGTGATGACCTTGTCATCGCTACCAAGACCGGCGCCTTGCCCACCCGGCCGGGCGTCGGCCTTGAAGATATCCAGGGCCTGGGCAAGGACACCATCATCCGCGATATCGACGACTCGCTGCGGCGCCTGGGCACCGACTATGTCGATCTCTACTATGCCCATATCGACGACCGCACGACGCCGCTGGAGGAAACGCTTGCCGGTTTCGATGCGGTGGTTCGCGCGGGCAAGGTGCGGGCCATCGCCTGCTCCAACCATGCGGTCTGGCGTATCGAGCGGGCCCGGCAGTTGAGCCGTCAGCTCGGCTTTCCTGAATATGTCGGTGTGCAGCAGCATTTCAGCTACTTCCGGCCGCGGCCGGATTCCGACCTCAAGCGCAATGCAACCATGGGTCTGCGTGGCGGCTGGGGCACCGAGGGCGGGTTGCGGGGCCAGCATCTGGACTACATCCGCTTCAACCCCGAATTCCGCGTCATCGCCTATTCACCGCTGCTGCGTGGCGCGTATCATAATCCCGAAAAGATGCAGGAGCAGGTCCGTACCGAGGACAATGCCAGGCGCCGCGTCGCGCTCGACGAGGTCGCGGGCGAACTGGGCGCCACCGCCGGTCAGGTCGTGCTGGCCTGGATGCTTGCCTCTACCCCGGCGATCATCCCGCTGATGGCGGTTTCGACCGAGGCCCAGCTTGCCGAAAACCTCGGCGCCGCCGCAATCAAGCTCACGACCGAGCAGATGCATCGCCTCGATACCGCCGCCTGAAACGGAGAACCAGCATGCAAATCAATACACTCGGCCCCTTCGGCCCGGTCAGCCGTCTCACCCTGGGTGGCGGCGGCATCGGCCAGGTCTGGGGCCCCACCTCCGAAGACGACGCCGTCGCGACGCTCCGCCACGCCGTCAGCAATGGCATCGACCTCATCGATGCCGCGCCCGGCTACAAGATCTGCGAAGCCATGATCGGCCGCGCCTTCGAGGGCAAGCTGCCGCGCGGTGTGCGTGTCACCACCAAGCATAGCCTCGGCACGGTGCCCGAGGATGAGGTTTATCCCCGCCTGCGTCGCTCGCTCGAATCGAGCCTTAAGGATATGCGGCTCGAGCGGGTCGACATGATGCTGCTGCACAGCGAAATTCGGCCCGATGACTTCGAGTATCCCGTTGGCCAGCCGCCCCGGGACGAACGCTCCACCTCGCTGTCGCTTTACCGCTCGGCAGTCCGCCCGGCCTTTGCCCGGCTCGTCGCCGAAGGCCTCATCGGCCACTGGGGCATAACCGGCATCAACCATGCGGCCTCCACCATCGATGCTCTCTCCGCCGGGCCGCGCCCGGCGGCCGTGCAGGCCATTGCCAACCTGCTCGATAGCCCCGGCGAGATGAACGGCACCGGTCTCGCCCCACGTCCGCGCACCGTCATCGCCGCCGCGCAAGCCAACGGCATCGGCGTCATGGGTGTTCGCGCAGTGCAAGCCGGCGCGCTGACGCTCGGCCTTGACCGAGCGGACAGTTCCCCGACCGCGGAGGACTTCCGCCGCGCCGCGCCCTACCGCGCGCTCTGCGCCGCATGGGGTGAGGACCCGGCGATTGTTGCCCACCGCTACGCCTTGGGCATCGACGGTGTCGATACGCTGGTGCTGGGCGTCAAGAACGTCGCCGAGCTGGATCAGGCATTGCTGGCCGAACGGCGCGGCCCGCTCGATGCCGAGCAGCTCGCCGCCATCGAGGCCCTCGGCCTGCGCTGAAATATGAACAGGGCCGCCCCGGATGGAGCGGCCCTGCACATATCAAGTTGGATTTCGTTCAGAAATCAGAGCTGGCTGATGCAGACCGAGGTCGTGCCGCGATTGCGGAAGCCCAGCTTGGTGGCCGCAGCCTTCGAAAGGTCGATGATACGGCTGCCGTGGAAGGGCCCGCGATCGTTGATGGTGACTTGAACCTGTTCACCGGTACGCTGGTCGACAACCGTGACCTTGGTACCGAAGGGGAGGGAACGATGCGCCGCCGTCATGGCGTTCTCGTTGAAGATTTCCCCTGACGCGGCCCGCTTCCCGTTGAAACCGGGACCGTACCAGGAGGCGCCGCCGCATTGGGCATAGGCTGCAGTGGAAAGGGTGAGGAAAGCTGCAGCAACTGCGGCGACGGAAACGGCTTTTCTAATCAAACTCAGACACTCACTTCAATTAAGGTGAATTGCTGATTAGTGGGCGGTGGGGGCCACAATGTGCCCGTACTGGTCGCGATTGGGCTCGGCGGGCGACCTGTTGCCTGATTGCCGCACCAAATCTGGCAGTATTTCTGTCCTGCTGCCTGGCTTCTGCGGATGATTGGAGAATATGAATCTCCTGATTCCACATCCGGGATGTTCTCGCCGCGATATTGGCCCCTATGGGAGAACCAGCTTGCCCGGTGTGGCCATGAGGCCACGGTTGCGTGTCAATTGTCCTGAACTGGCACATTTCTGCGGTTCCCTGCCGAATTTCGATCTTGTCAGGGCCGCCATCGGGCAAATGTGGCTCGATTGGGGCAGGGCCGCACCGCCGCAATCCAGCGTGGAACGCCCTGCAGGACATCGTCGCTGGCGCCCTCTAGTTTCCCGCACTCGCTAACACTTTCCCAATCTCTGCGGGTGCAGACTGATCGGGCTTAGGACGCAGGCAATGTTTATCCAGTCTATTGAACGGCCCGGCACCCTGCCTGCATCAGCAGCGGGGCGGCGGGACGAACATCATGGCATCAAGACCATCGGCCGCCTGGTGCTGCTTTGCGCCGTGGGGCTGGTGATTGCGGCCGTGTTGCTGGTCGGCACTGCCTTCCAGGTCGCGCGCAGCCTCGACGAAACCGATCTGGTCGCCGAGCGGCTCCGTGCCGCCAATGCCATTGATGCGATGGTGGCTACCGGCGGACAGCTGACCGACGCCGACGCCGTCCTGCTGGGACGCATAGGCGGGCTTGAACAGGCGCACCTTGCCTACGCGCTGGCAGACGACCCGACCCTCCAGCAGATTCCGCTCCTGGCCGGGCAGGGCCCCTCGGGCAGCTACCTGACCTGGACCCGGGCAACCATTGCCGAGCAGGTGTTCCTGCGTTTTGCCCCCATCCGCCTGCCGATCATCGCCGGCATGCTATTGCTGGTGCTGGGCGTGCTGATCCAGTTGCGCCGCATCGTCGGCGATATCGAGCGCCAGCGCCACCTCGCCCATCGCCAGTCCCGCAGCGACCCCATGACCGGTCTCGCCAACCGGCTGGCCTTCGATACCATGCTGGCCGACCTCACGGCTGCAGGCACGACCTTTGCCCTGCTGGTGCTCGACCTCGACCGGTTCAAGGAAATCAATGACGCCATGGGCCACCCCGCCGGCGACGAGGTATTGCGCACCGTCGGTGCGAGACTGTCGCGGCTCCTCGGTCCGGCCGACCTCCTGGCGCGCGTCGGCGGCGACGAATTCACGCTGTTGCGCCTTGCTTCGGTCGACCGAGCCGCCCTCAGGGCATTGGCGCGTGATTGTATCGCCGCGGTGGAGCGGCCCATTATCGTGGGTGGCCGCACCATCCGGGTCGGCGCCAGCCTCGGGATCGTGCGGGCCCAGGCGCAGCACACGCCCTTGACCCTGGTGGCCATGGCCGATGCCGCGCTCTACCAAGCCAAATCACGCCCCGACAGCGCCTTCCATTTTGCTGGGGAAGAGTCGGCGGAAATCCAGCTGGAACGGGCCTGACGCGCGAGCGCTTTCGCCGCCATGCGAAAGCTGCGCTCATTCAAATTTGAATGGCGCCTCTCCGGTATTGAGGAATTTCGACCAATCCTGAATAGGCCTATGGTTTGGTCATCAACAAGCCGAGGGCCTCGCCATGACCACCGCCACCACCGCCGCTGATCGTCTCGCCGATGCCGTCCTGCTCCAGCGCCTTGAAGGCCTGGCCGCCTTTGGTCTGGGGATCGCGGCCTATGCCTGGCTGGGTCAATCGTGGTGGGTGTTTGCCCTGCTGCTCCTGGCGCCCGACCTCGCCATGCTCGGCTACTTGCGCTCCACCGCGTCAGGCACGCTCACCTATAACCTGGCGCACACCTATGCCGCCCCGGCATTGCTGGCGCTGCTGGGACTGGTGATCGGGCCCGTAGCCTTCGGCCTCGCCGCTATCTGGACCGCCCATATCGGCGCCGATCGCCTGCTCGGCTATGGCCTCAAGCTCAGTTCCGGCTTCGAGCAGACCCATCTGGGTCCGATCGGCAAGGCGCGCTGAGCCGGGCGCTTTCCGCCAACCGGCAATGGCTGGAAAAATCGTCACCACCAGGACTCGACAAGCAGCACAATCATGGATATCAATTATCCACGATAGGAGATATCGATGAAGCTGAGCGATGGCGTCGAACAGTCAATCCATAGCGTATTGATGCTGGCTGGCTTGAGTGCCGATGCGGTACTCGCGGCGGCTGCCGTTGCCGAGTATCACGGGGTGTCGGTCAGTTACCTGCTCAAGCACCTGCAGGCCCTGGCCGGCGCCAACATCCTGCAATCGGTGCCCGGCCCAAAGGGCGGCTATCGTCTCGCCCGGCCGCTCGACAAGATCTCGCTGCTCGATATCGTCATTGCCATTGAGGGGCCGACACCGGCCTTTCGCTGCGCCGAAATTCGCCAGCGCGGGCCATCGCCGCTTGCTCAGAAATTCTTCAGCGCCCCCTGCGCCGTTAACGCAGCGATGCTGCGGGCGGAACAGGCCTATCGCGCAGAATTGCGCAAAACCACGCTCGCCGATCTGGTGACCGACCCGCAAACCCCGCTGGGCGCCGCCATCGATGCCCGCGGTTGTGCCTTCCTCGACCGCCATGCCCGGCGGTCATCCGCCAACGCCAACTAAGGACCTGTGGCCAATGCAAGCTCGTCTCAATCCGTCTCAGTCTGCCCCGGAAGCCTATGCCGCCGTCGTGGCGCTCGACCAGTATGTGGTCAAGCAGAGCGGCCTGCCGCATCACCTCATCCATCTCATCAAGCTGCGCGCTTCCCAGATCAATGGCTGCGCCTATTGCGTGGATATGCATGTCAAGGAGGCCCGACGCAGCGGCATGAGCGAACAGTGGATCAACCTGGTCTCTGCCTGGCAGGAATCGCCGGTCTACACCGCCGAGGAACGCGCCGTGCTCGGTTGGACCGAGGCCCTGACACTGCTGTCCGCCACCCGCGCGCCCGATGCCGATTTTGCCCCACTCAAGGCCTTCTTCACCGACGAGCAGATCACCAACATCACCATCGCCATCGGCACCATCAACGTCTGGAACCGCATCGCGGTCGGCTTCCGTACCCCCCATCCCATCGATCGAACGGCCGCTGCCGCCTGATTGGCCAACAAGGAAATCCATCATGACCACCGATCCGACGACCATCATCCTTTCGCTGGCCCGACTTCTCTTGGGCGGTTCCTTCCTGCTCTTCGGCATCCGCAATATCTGGAATATTGCCGGCCTCACTGCCGCGCTGACCGCCCGCGGCATGCCGCTGCCGCGCCTCTCCGCTATCATCGGCGTGGGCCTGCAGATCGTCGGCGGCGCCTTGGTTGCCATTGGTCCCTTCGGCCTTGTCGGTGGCGTGGCGCTGATCGTTTTTCTGGTCTTTGCGACCGTGCTGTTCCACAATTTCTGGGACTACAAGGGCGCCGACCGCGCCACCCATTTCAATGCGACGATCATGAATCTGGGCCTGATCGGCGCCTTCCTGCTCCCGGTTGCCTCGGGGCTCTGATATCGGAGCCGGGCGGTCAGCCGCCCGGTCACATCATGGCTTGATCACGCGATAATCCATATGCGTGGTGAGTCGCGTGGCACGCGCGCCGATCGGTTCGAGCGTTGCCGTCAGCCCATCCCACAAGCGCTCACCCCTGCCAAGCACCACCGGCGATATCTGCAGATGCAGCGTGTCCACCGCGCCCGCATTGAGATAGTTGCGCAGCGTAGCGACGCCGCCGGCAATGACGACATTGCGGGTGCCGGCCGCTTCCCTGGCCCGATCCATCGCCACCTCCGGCCCGTCGGTAACGAAATGAAACACCGTCCCGCCCTCCATCTCGATCGGCGGCCGTGCATGGTGGGTCAACACAAAAACCGGCGCGTGATAGGGCGGATTGGGTCCCCACCAGCCCTTCCAGTCCTCTTCCCAGACATCAGGTCCCGGCGCGGCGAACATGTTTCGGCCCATGATGAAGGCGCCGTAATCGGTAATGGCCTCGAGTTCGGCCTTATTGTTCTCGGCATCCTCGAACATCCAGCGATGCAGCGGTTCCCCCTCCATTCCGT
Organism: Devosia sp.; assembly: GCA_036675975.1. GTDB lineage: Bacteria > Pseudomonadota > Alphaproteobacteria > Rhizobiales > Devosiaceae > Devosia. The sequence continues at coordinate 47,915 of JAKFDU010000014.1, forward strand.
CGCCAAACGGCCTTTCCCGCGTCTGGTTCAATCCCGTGCCGAAGCCGTCGAGCGACAGGCTCATATGGGCGCTAACCTGCTGTGGCATTTGTCCGCTCCAATACTTAATTGATAACTTAAGTGTTAGGGCTGCGAACTGTGATTGTCAAGCATGGCTTGGACGATCAGCCCTTGGGCCGCGGCGTCAGTCCATGGAGAAACAGCTGTTCAAGATACCGCGCCGCATCCTCGAAGCGGCCCTCGCCGCCGCGGTCGGGGCCGAGCACGGCGCGCACCTGCACGTCGAAATCGGCATAGTGCTGCGTCGTCGCCCAGATCGAAAAGATCAGGTGATAGGGGTCGGTCCGCGCCAGCTTGCCCTCGTCCATCCAGCCCAGCATGACCTTGGCCTTCTCGTCGACCAGGTTCTTGAGATCGACCTCGATCATCTCGATGATCCTGGGCGCCCCCTGCAGCATCTCATTGGCAAACAGCCGGCTTTCCCTGGGAAAGTCGCGCGCCATTTCCAGCTTGCGGCGGATATAGGACCGGATCTCCGGGAAAGGATCGCCATCGGCGTCCATTTCCTGCAGCGGCGCCAGCCAGGTTTCGAGCAAGGCTGCCATCAGCCTGCGGTGAATCTCTTCCTTGCGCGGGAAATAGTAGAGCAGGTTGGGTTTGCTCATCCCGGCGACCTCGGCGATCTGGTCGATCGTCGCGCCGCGGAAGCCATGCACCGAAAACACCTCCAGCGCCGCTTCCAGGATCACGTCCTGTTTCTCCCGCTGGATGCGGGTCAGCGGCCGCGGTTTGACATGCGGGTGCGTGGCCGCCTTGGCGTCGGCCTTGTGCTGGCGCTTGGGAGCGGCGGTCGGCTCGGCACTTTTCACTTTGGTCGGCGGCATTTTCGCCTTGCTAGAAAGTTTGGGAGTGCTAACATTTTTCCAACTGGTCAAAATTCCGGGCAATGCGTTCCCACGTCAAGCGCCAAATCACGACCAAATAGAAAATCAACGGGAGCGAGACGTCAGTGTCCAATTCAAATGCCGTGGTGCCGAACGATCTGAATGCGTTCTGGATGCCCTTTACGCCAAATCGCCAGTTCAAGAAATCCCCGCGTATG
>JAKFDU010000015.1:0-23779 GCA_036675975.1 Devosia sp.
TTACACCATGGTCTATGTCACCCACGATCAGACCGAGGCGCTGACCTTCGCGCAGAGCGTGGTCGTGATGTTCGAAGGGCAGATCGTGCAGATTGGCACGCCGGCCGAACTGTTCGAACGCCCGAGCCACACCTTTGTCGGCTACTTCATCGGTTCTCCCGGCATGAATGTGATGCCGGTGACGCTCGATGGCGCCACCGCGCGCCTGGGGTCCCAAACCATCGCCTTGCCGGGTGCCGCATCCCCGGCAAATACCGCCCGCATCGAGCTCGGCGTCCGCCCTGAATATGTCCGTGTCGGGCGCGAGGGCATGCCCATCCAGGTACGGACGGTGGAGGATATCGGCCGCCATCGCATCGTGCGGGGGACGCTTGAGGGCAGCGACATCGCCGCCATCCTGCCCGAGCATCAGGAACTACCGGCAGAGCCGCGCGTGTCCTTCGACCCCAAGGGGATCAACATCTACGCCGACTCGTGGCGACAGGCATTGGGAGCGTAGGCCATGGAAAAGACCTGGAATAACAAGGCCTGGTTCCTCGTGCTGCCCGTGCTGGTGCTGGTTGCCTTCTCGGCCATCATCCCGCTGATGACGGTGGTCAACTATTCGGTGCAGGATACGTTCGGCAACAACCAGTTCTTCTGGGCCGGGCTCGACTGGTTCGACGATACGCTGCACTCGTCCCGGTTCTGGGAAGCGCTGTGGCGCAACCTGCTATTCTCCGGAATCATTCTCGCCATCCAGATTCCGCTGGGCATCTTCATCGCCCTGCACATGCCCAAGCGCGGCTGGGGCGTACCGGTCTGTCTCGTGCTGATGGCGCTGCCGCTGCTGATCCCGTGGAATGTGGTGGGCACCATCTGGCAGGTGTTCGGTCGCGTCGACATTGGCCTCCTCGGCCGTGCGCTGGCCGGGCTCGGCGTCGACTACAACTATGTGCAGGACCCGTTCGACGCCTGGGCCACCATTGTGGTGATGGATGTCTGGCACTGGACCAGCCTTGTCGTGCTGCTCTGCTACGCTGGTCTCGTCTCCATCCCCGATGCCTATTACCAGGCTGCGCGCATCGATGGCGCCTCGCGTTGGAGCGTCTTCCGCTTCATCCAGCTGCCCAAGATGCAGCGCGTCCTCCTCATCGCCGTGCTGCTGCGCTTCATGGACAGTTTCATGATCTATACCGAGCCGTTCGTGGTCACCGGCGGCGGGCCGGGCAACGAGACGACCTTCCTGTCCATCGACCTGGTGAAGATGGCGATCGGCCAATTCGACGTCGGCCCGGCCGCCGCCATGTCCCTGATCTACTTCCTGATCGTGATGTTGCTGAGCTGGGTCTTCTACACCGTCATGACCAATTACGGGCAGGGGAACGAGCAATGACCGACCGCAACGCCATGGCCGCCACATTGCCGATGGCCAGCACCATGACGGCCGCTCCCGCCCAGGTCGCCGCGCTCAACCGCAGCCGCTCCGGCCTGCGCCTGGGCTGGCTGGTCCCGACGATCTACATCATCTTCCTGCTGCTGCCGATCTACTGGCTCCTCAATATGAGCTTCAAGACCAACCAGGAGATCACTGCTGCCTTCACCCTGTGGCCGCGCGATTTCACGCTGCGCAACTACACGGTCATCTTCACCGACCCCAGCTGGTATTCGGGCTATATCAACTCGATCATCTATGTGGTCCTGAACACCATCATCTCGCTGGCTGTGGCGCTGCCGGCCGCCTACGCTTTCTCGCGCTACCGGTTCCTCGGCGACAAGCACCTGTTCTTCTGGCTGCTCACCAACCGCATGGCGCCGCCAGCGGTGTTCGCTTTGCCCTTCTTCCAGCTCTATTCGTCCTTCGGGCTCATCGACACCCATATCGCGGTGGCGCTGGCGCACTGCCTGTTCAACGTGCCGCTGGCGGTGTGGATCCTCGAGGGCTTCATGAGCGGCGTGCCCAAGGAAATCGACGAGACTGCCTATATCGACGGCTATTCCTTCCCGCGTTTCTTCGTCCGCATCTTCATGCCGCTGATCGCCTCGGGCATCGGTGTCGCCGCCTTCTTCTGCTTCATGTTCTCCTGGGTCGAGCTGCTGCTGGCGCGCACCCTGACCACCACCGACGCCAAGCCCATCTCGGCCATCATGACGCGCACCGTCTCGGCCTCGGGGCTCGATTGGGGCGTGCTGGCGGCGGCGGGTGTACTGACCATCATCCCGGGTGCGCTCGTCATCTATTTCGTCCGCAACTACATCGCCAAGGGCTTTGCCCTGGGCCGGGTGTGAGGGAGCAAGGTCATGAACTTTTCATGGATGGCATGGACCTGGCCGACGGCCGCCTTCTTCGGGACCATCGCGCTCATGCTGGTGGGCATGGCGATCTGGGAGTGGCGTGTGCCGGGCGGCAGCCCGCGCGTGGGCATCCTGCGGTTCGAAACGACGCGCGGCGACCGCCTGTTTGTATCGCTGCTCGGCAGCGCCTTCATCAATCTTGCATGGCTGGGGCTGGTTGGCCCCGAGCTGTGGTGGAGTCTCGCCCTATCGGTGGTCTACGCGATCTGCGTATTCCGCTTCGTTTAGGGGAGTTTAGACCGGGGGAGGCGGCAAAACGCTGCTCCTTCCGTATCGCAAGAATGCAATCCAAAGGGAGGATTCTAGAATGCGACGGAATTTACTGACATCGACCGCAGCGCTGGTCGCGCTGCTGGCGACGAGCCCAGTCTGGGCGCAAAGCATGGACGAAGGGCTCAAGTTCCTCGACGCCGAAATCGGCGATCTATCGACCTTGAGCCGGGCGGACCAGGAGGCCGAACTCAAGTGGTTCATGGACGCCGCCGCGCCTTTTGCCGGCATGGAAATCAAGGTGGTCTCTGAAACCATCACCACCCATGAATACGAATCCAAGGTGTTGGCGCCCGCCTTCACTGCCCTCACCGGCATCAAGGTCACCCACGACCTGATCGGCGAAGGCGACGTTGTCGAAAAGCTGCAGACTCAGATGCAGTCGGGCGAGAACATCTACGACGCCTACATCAACGACTCCGACCTCATCGGCACCCACTGGCGCTACCAGCAGGCTCGCAGCCTGACCGACTGGATGGCCGGCGAGGGCGCTTCGGTGACCAACCCGAACCTCAACCTCGATGACTTCATCGGCACGGACTTCACCACCGCGCCCGATGGCGACCTCTACCAGTTGCCCGACCAGCAGTTCGCTAACCTCTACTTCTTCCGCTACGACTGGTTCAACGACGAGACCGCCAAGGCGGACTTCAAGGCCAAGTACGGCTATGACCTCGGCGTTCCGGTCAACTGGTCGGCTTACGAGGACATCGCCGAGTTCTTCACCGGCCGCGATATGGGCGATGGTCCGGTCTATGGCCACATGGACTACGGCAAGAAGGACCCTTCGCTCGGCTGGCGTTTCACCGACGCCTGGCTGTCGATGGCCGGCAACGGCGATCTCGGCCTGCCCAACGGCCTTCCGGTCGACGAATGGGGCATCAAGGTCGACGAGAACAGCCGTCCGGTCGGCTCATGCGTCGCTCGCGGTGGTGACACCAACGGCCCGGCAGCTGTCTACTCGATCCAGAAGTATCTCGACTGGATGAAGGCTTACGCACCCCCGGAAGCCCAGGGCATGACCTTCTCTGAATCGGGTCCGGTGCCATCTCAGGGCAAGATCGCCCAGCAGATGTTCACCTACACCGCCTTCACCGCCGACTTCGTCAAGCCCGGCCTGCCTGTTGTCAACGAGGACGGGACGCCGAAGTGGCGCTTCGCTCCCTCGCCGCATGGCGTCTACTGGAGAGAGGGCATGAAGCTCGGCTACCAGGACGTGGGCTCGTGGACGCTGCTCAAGTCCACCCCGGTCGATCGCGCCCAGGCCGCATGGCTCTACGCGCAGTTCGTCACCTCGCTGACGGTGGACGTGAAGAAGGCGCATACCGGGCTGACCTTCGTGCGTGAGTCGACGATCCGCCACGAGAGCTTCACCGAACGGGCTCCGAACCTGGGCGGCCTCGTCGAGTTCTATCGCTCGCCGGCCCGTGTCCAGTGGTCCCCGACCGGTACCAACGTGCCTGATTATCCCAAGCTCGCTCAGCTCTGGTGGCAGGCGATCGGCGATGCCTCGTCGGGTGCCAAGACTCCGCAGGAGGCCATGGATTCGCTCTGTGCCGAGCAGGAAAGTGTGCTGGAACGCCTCGAGCGTGCCGGTGTCCAGGGTGACATCGGCCCGAAACTGGCCGAGGAGCATGACCTGGCGTACTGGAATGCCGATGCAGTAGCCAAGGGCAACATCGCCCCACAGCTCCCGATCGAGAACGAGAAGGAGCAGGGCATCACGGTGAACTATGACGAGCTGGTCAAGAGCTGGGCGGATGCCACCGCTGCCGCCAACTAAGCCTTCCTGAAAACATCGACGGCGCCGGGACCGATGGTTCCGGCGCCACTTTTTTGCGCGCAAACTGGGTACATAATATTCCTTGACAGGAATATGCATTTAGCGGCATATAGCTGCCATGTCGATATTCAACGCCATTGCCGATCCGGTTCGACGGGACATTCTCGCGGTGCTTCGCGCCGGCGAACAGCCCGCTGGACACCTGGTCGAGACGCTCAACCTGCCGCAGCCGAACGTCTCCAAACACCTCAAGGCGCTGCATGCCGCAGGCCTTGTGAAGGTTCGCACCGACGGGCCGCGCCGTCTCTACAGTCTCGATCCGGCGCCCTTCGCCGAACTTGAAGCCTGGCTCGCGCCCTATCGCAGTTTCTGGTCCAGCAAGTTTGACGAGCTTGGCGATCACCTCAACAGGAGCGACTGAAATGTCCGCTATGGAAAGCCTGGGAGAAATCACGCGGGTAGGGGATCGGGTCGACGTTCGTTTCGAGCGACACTACCCGCGACCAGTCGAGACGGTCTGGAGCGCCCTGACCGAGCCGGCGCGCCTTGCTGACTGGATGGGCGCAGCCCATGTCGAGCCGCGCCAGGGCGGCAGGATCGAGATCATGACCGACGGACCTTTCCCGATGAAGGGGGAGGTGCGCATCTGGGACCCGCCGCATGTGCTGGAATTCTCCTGGTCCAATGCGCATGCGCACGACTCGGTGGTGCGCTACGAGTTGCAGCGCGCCGGCACTGGCACGAAAATGCTGTTTACCCACCAGGGCATTCCTTATGGCAGCAGCGCCCTGTTCTCGCCGGGCTGGCACAGCTACTTCGCGGCCCTGGGTGCCTTGCTTGACGGCAAGGCAGCGAGACCTGAGCCCGATGCCTTTCGCAAGATGCAGGCGGTCTATGTCGACCGTTACGGACTGCAGGGCGCCACGCTCAATCCCTGACGGGCGCGGCTAGCCAACAACCTCATCATCAGACCTGCCATGCCGGCGCGGCCTCGCTCCGGCAGCGGCTCAACCTTGCCCGCTGCACGGCTGTGGCGGGCACATCATGGAGACTTGTCATGTCTGGAAACGCCGCTGGCTACAGCACCAGCTTCACCGTGGACCACACACCGGCCGACGCCTTTGCTGCCATCCTCAGCCCGCGTGCCTGGTGGGGCAAGGATATCGAAGGCAATACCGACGTCCTCGGGGAGGAGTGGAGCTACCGCTACAAGGATATCCACTACAGCCTGCATCGGACCGTCGAACTCGTTCCGGGCCAGAAAGTGGTGTGGCATGTCACGGACGGCACGCTGAACTTTGTTAAGGACAGGACCGAGTGGACCGGCACGGACCTCATCTTCGACATCTCGGAGAAGGACGGAAAGACCGAGGTCCGGTTTACCCACCGCGGGCTCGTACCAAGCGTCGAATGCTATGACACCTGCTCTGATGTCTGGGGCGGGCTGATCAAGGGTAGCCTGCGCCAGTTGATCGAGACCGGTACGGGCAATCCGGACGACGTCGAATGACTTCTGAGCCAGACGGCCACCACAATCCCAATACAGGAAAAAACCATGTCCCGCTCTTCCGGCACGACCGTGCCTGACGGCATGACTCGTCAGCAATGGCTGACAGTGCTGCTGCTTCTGGGCACCAGCTTCATGCTCTCGGTCGATTTTTCGATCCTCAACGTCGCCATGCCCAAACTCGGCGAGGCGGTTGGGCTCGATCTCGCGCAACTGCCGTGGATTGCCACGGCCTATGCTTTGCCGGCAGCGGGTTTCACCCTGCTGTTCGGACGCATGGCGGACCTGTTCGGGCGCCGGCTTCTGTTTCTTTCAGGCGTAACGTTGCTCGCTGTCGCCTCCATTCTCGGCGGACTGGCTAACAGCCCTGAGCTCCTCCTCACTGCCCGAGCGCTCCAGGGCCTTGCGACGGCCATGGCCATACCATCGGCCCTGGCCCTACTGATCACCGCCTTCAGCGACGAGACGCAGCGGGCGCGGGTCCTCGGCTTTAACGGTGCCCTGCTTTCCGGTGGGTTTACGGTGGGAGCCCTGGTAGGCGGGGCGCTTGTGGGCGTGCTGAGCTGGCGCTGGGCGTTCTTCGTCAACGTCCCGGTGGCGATCCTGATCCTGCTGGTGGGGCCGTTCGTGCTGCAACCCAGCAAGTCGCCCAAGGGCGTCCGCCTGGACATTCCCGGCGCCACCACGGTCACGCTTGGTCTCCTGGCATTCGTCGCGGGCGTAACCAGCGGCAATATGTATGCAGTGGGTGGCGGCGTGCTGCTCCTGCTGCTGTTCTGGGTCATTGAGTCACGCGCCAGGCAACCGCTCGTTTCGCTGGGGATGCTGGCCCGGCCCAACGTCAAATGGGGCAATATTGCCACGCTGGTGGTGTTCACCATGGAGCCGGCTTTGATCTTCCTGATAACGCTCTATCTCCAGGACGAAATGCACCTTTCGCCCTTGAGCACAGGCCTGGTGCTGGGCGTTCCTGGCCTCGCATCGGTAGTGGCGGGCCTTCTGGCCGGTCGGTTCATCGCCCGCCACGGCATGCGCAACGTGCTGGCCGTGGCGCTGACAGTGCAGGCTTTGTGCACCTTGCCACTGGTCTTTGTTACGGCCGAGCCGGTCTGGCTGTGGATCTTGATCGCTGCTCTTTTCCTGGGATTCTTCGGGCATGTCACGGCGATCGTTGCTTCCATGGTTACCGCGACTTCTGACCTACCCGATCATGAGCAGGGGCTGGCCACCGGCCTTGTTTCCATGACCCAGCAGGTGGCCATCACGATCGGCATCCCCATCCTCGGCGCCATCGCGGCGACCCAGGCCGACCTGCTGCCCGGGATACATCTGGCGCTAACGGTCAATGTTGCGGCGACCTTGATCGCCGCGGCGATGATCTGGGTGGGTCTGCGGCCACGGCGTCTCTCGTCCTCGGGTAGCGCCGAACCGAGCGCAGCTTGATTCCAGCGCTGGAGGCGCGACGGCGTCTCCAGCGAAAATTGGGGCGCTTTGGCTCGGCATCAGGCGAAGGCGTAGGAGCCGTCAGGACGTTTGGGCACACGGCGTTGCCAGTGTACGTAGCCATCTTCCTCCATGGCCTTTTCGTCCATTTCCACCCCCCAGCCCGGGCGATCAGGGCGCAATTCTAGGTAGCCGTCCTTGGGGAGATAGGGGTCCACCACGTAGCGCGTGGCAGCCTCTCGAGTCTCAATCTCCGTGCCGCCATATATGTAGCACTGGCCCACCGGCAGACGATATTCGAGGATCCTGAAGTTCTGCTGTGCAGCGGCGAAATGCACGTTAACGGCGGTGGCGAGCGGTCCCATCGGATTGTGGGGCGCCACACCGACAAAGTGGGCCTCGGCAAGCGTTGCAATGCGCCGCATCTCGGATATCCCGCCGACCACGCAGATATCGGGCTGGATGAGATCGGCGCCTTTGACCTGCAACAGGCGAAGGAACTCGTTGCGGCTATAGAGCGATTCACCGGTGGCCAGCGTACAGTTCAAACCCTGGTTCAGTTCGCCATAGAGCTCGATATTCTCCGGGCGCAACGGCTCCTCGAAGAACAGTGGATCGTAGGGAGCGAGCGCATTGCCGAGCTGCCGCGCCGACTTGACATCGAAGATCTTGGCATGCGCGTCAAAAGCGATCTCGTAGGTCGGATCAACCGTTTCGCGCAGCTGGCGAAAATACTCTGCCGAGGTGCGCACGACCTCGCCCCAGCGATGGCTGTTGAGTTCCAGCCGCCAGGGGCTGAGCTTGAAGGCGGTAAAGCCCCATTCGGCGTTCAGCCGGTCGAGTTCGTCCTTGGCCGCAGGGACATCGGGAGCTGTATAGACGCCGGCATAAACCTTGATGCGGTCGCGCACTTCGCCGCCGAGCATCTTGTAGACCGGCACGCCGCGGGCCTTGGCCGCAAGGTCCCACAGGCAGTGGTCGAGGCCGGAAATTGCCGCCAGGCCAAGGGCTCCGGGAGGAAAGCGGCACTGCTGGATCATGTAGTTGACGAGATAGTCGACCCGCGACGGGTCTTGCCCGGCGATGAAATTGTAGAGGTAGTCGAGCAGTGGCGGCAGGGCGAGATCGGGGCCGTGATTGTAGCACTCGCCCCAGCCAGTCAGGCCATCATCGGTATCGAGCGCGACAATGACGCGCGGGCGATCCTTGTCACGCGTCACAAACACCCGCATGCGGTCGATCTTCATGGGCTTCCTCCTGTCAGGACGGCTCGAGCGAGACGCTGGACCCGACGGCCAGTCGCCAGGATTTTCCAGCATCTGTCATCGACAGCCTGCCACAGCATCTGATATATCAGATTTCACAGGTTTGGGGTGGCGTCAATCGGAGACGACGAGATTGTTGGATAACAAGCTAGGTCATGTCACGGAGATGGCGCCGTTGAAGCCTCTTGCGGTCGCTGGACTCCGCGAGCATGTCCACCGGGCCCTGCGGCAGGCGATTTTGTCGGGTAAGTTCGAGTCTGGTTCGCGCCTTAACGAGCGCCGACTGGCCGAGCAGCTGGGCGTCAGCACCACGCCGGTCAAGGAAGCGTTGCGGCAACTCGAAGCCGACGGACTGGTCGAGACCAAACCGCGCAGCGGCGTGATAGTGAGGTTCGACTATGCCTGGGCCGAAGAGATGATCTTCGCCCGCGCCGCGCTCGAATCCACTATTGCCCAGCTTGCGGCCAGACGCTTTGCCGGCGAGGAGGGGGCAGTGCTTGGCACCATTCTCGACGCCATGCGGGCGGCCACCGGGCACGGCGAGCCCGAAGATCTCATCACTCTCAACGAGACCTTCCACGACCACATCCACACCATGGCTCGCAGCAAATATCTTGGTCGGCTCACCGACCGACAGCAGCTCTATGACTCAGGTGCTCGCCGCGTCATTCACCTCGATCCCGAGGAGCGCCAGCGCGCACTCGCCGAGCATGTGGCAATCGGCGAGGCGATCATCGCCCGCGACACCGCCCGGGCCGAGGCCTGCATGCGCGATCACGTGCTGCGCTCGGGCGAAAGCTACCTCAATCTCGTGTTCAAGAATAAGCAAGGACAGCGGCTATGACCGATCAGATGGCATTGGTGCGCACGGCCCTGACGGGCATTTCGGGAGTTCCGGTAACGCCCTACGGCCCTGATGGAGCGATCGACACCACGGTGCTGGCACGCCTGATTGCTCGCCTTGCCGACGCCGGCATCCACAATCTGATGGCGGCAGGAAATACCGGAGAGTTCTTCTCGCTCTCACTCGATGAAATCCGCCAGGTCCATGCGGTCACCGCCCAGGCGGCCGATGGAAAGTGCCTGGTCACCGCTGCCGTCGGACGCTCGCTCACCGAAGCGAAGGTGCTGGCGCGCGATGCCATTGCGGCCGGGGCAGGGGCCATAATGGGCCATCACCCCATGGATCCGTTCGCCAGTCCCTCGGCCCAGGCCGATTACTTCCTCGCGCTTGCCGATGCCGCAACCGTGCCGTTCATCGCCTACGTGCGAACCGACACATTTTCGGTCGACGACTTCCGGCGCTTGGCGGCCCATGGCAACGTGGCTGGCGTCAAGTTCGCCTCCACCAATCTGATGTTGCTGGCCGAGGTCATTCGTCGAACTGAAGACCTGCCAGCGGTATGGGTCTGCGGCATGGCCGAGGCTTGGGCCCCGCCGTTCTACGCCATCGGCGCGCGGGGTTTCACCTCAGGCTTCGTCAACGTGTTTCCCGAAATATCGCTGCAGGTTCACGCGGCGCTTACACGCGGCGACTTTGCAGCGGCGCGCCAGCTCATCAACCGGTTCTCCGGGTTTGAAGAGTTGCGCACGCACAACAAGAACGGCTCCAACGTAACGGTGGTCAAGGAAGCACTCGCCATGTTGGGTTTCGATGTCGGACCCGTACGGTTGCCGGGCGTGCCGTCACTCACCGATGCCGAACGCGATGTCCTGCGGTCCATCATCAAGGCACAGGTGCATTAAACTGGACGGTCCCGCACCTCGCCAAATGAACGGAATCTAAACGACAGGTTCACGCCGGCGTGAAATGGCTTTGGGTATTAGCCCCCTCATCAAACCAAACGCATCCAAGCGATGCCCACATGAGGAGACTATTATGACCAAGACCCTTTCACTGACCATCTCGTTCGCCGCCGCCCTGCTGACTATTGCGGCCGCCACTGCCCCCAGCCAGGCCGCCACCCGCCTGATGAGCAGTTCGCTCGAAGGCTTCGAATATCGCTGCGAAAACCACGGCGGCACTTTCGGCGTCGATGGCGCCCTGGCCAGCTGTCAGACCCCCTCCGTCCCGGTTGCTTGTGAATATTTCGAAGATCGCCAGGCTATCTGCAACTGGCCGGGCAATGAGCGCCAGATTGACGTGATCCGCGTCATCGGCAGCCTTCCCGGCTATGACGCGCCGTCCTCCAGCAGCGGCAATGGCGGTGGCAATGGCGGCAACAACGGCGGTGGCAATGGTGGCGGCGGGCTCCAGGGTCCCAAGGACATCAAGGATGCGCCCAACAACAATCCCGATCCGAAGCCAAACTTCAATGGCCCCGACAAGTTCCAGATGGCGCCGTAAGGCTCCCCGAATTGTTGCTCTCGCATGGAGGCCACCCGTTCGTCGGGTGGCCTTTGCCTTTGTCGGCCGTTCAACGTCTCGGCGCGAGGCCGTCGAGCAGGAAGTCGAGGCCCTTCCTGAAGGCGCCATCCCAATCGCTATCGAGCAGCAGGCGCGAGCGCTCGATCGTGGGATAGCGTTCGCCCAAAGCCGCAAGGCGCTGCTGCGCGTCGGCCCGATCCTCGTCCGAGCGCTCGAAATTGCCACGGGTTATGGTGGCGCCCATCACGTAATTCCACAGCGACCATATCGCGGCGTTCAGATCCTTGTCCGCTACACCCGCCCTGGACAGGGTTCTGCTCAGCAGTTCCAGGCGGCCAAGGATGTTCGGCCCGAGCGCCCGGCGCGGCAGCAGCGACGCCGACCACGGATGGCGCAGCATGGCGGCGCGCCAGTCCTCGAGCATATGCACGACGGCCCCGCGCCAGTCCTGGTCTTCAGTTGCTTGGGCCTGCCCGGCATATTCGAGCACCGAATCAAGCGCCAGATCGAAGACCGCTTCCTTGTTGCCCACGTGCCAATAAAGGCTCATCGCGCCCGAGCCGAGGCGATCGGCCAGCCGTCGCATCGTCAATCCGTCGACCCCTTGGGCGTCCAGCAGCTCTACCGCACACGCCACAATGCGCTCCAGCGAGAGAGCTGGCTCATTGCGCGCCTCCGGCACCGTCCGTTGGGACGCGCCTCTCCTTGGCGCCTTGCCCTGCCCACTGCTGCCCTTCACGACCATCGGCGTTCCCACTGCTCAAGCGGCCGACTTAGGCCGGCTCTGCCACAAATGTCGACTCCGAACGATTGACTCGTACGATGTACGATGCGATCACTCGTACGTCGTACGAGGCTATTCCGTCGACAGGCTGAAATTCAATCCTGGAGACAGCGAACTCCTCGCTGCGATCCTCGGAGCCACGAAAAAATCATGTCACACGCAATCAAACACCTGCTTATTGGAGGGCTAATCATCATGACCATGGGCGTTCCCACAACGGCTGCAGCGGACGATCGCAAGCTGACCATCGTCAATCCGCAAAACCTCTTCGACCCGACGCCCAATGGCTACAGCACGGCGGTGATCGTGCCCAACCAGACCCGGCTGGCCTACATTTCAGGGCAGGGCGGCCAGGACGCCACGGGGGCTCTGTCGCCCGACTTCGCGGTGCAGGTGAAGCAGGCCTACGCAAACCTGCGCGCCGCCCTTGATGGGCTCGGCGCACGGCCCGACCAAGTCGCAAAGCTGACGATCTTCGTGGTCGACCACGACATGGGCAAGCTTGAAGCGCTCACCAGGGCCGTCAAGGACATGTTCGGCGACACGCTGCCGGCGCAGACCCTGGTTCCCGTCCCCAAGCTCGCCATCGACCCGATGCTGTTCGAGGTCGAAGCCGTTGTCATGCTTGACTAGAGACGTCGCAGGTTGCGGGCGCGGGCCCCAGCTCGCGCTCCTCCACGACTCGAGCGCACGCGTTCGATGCCGCGGTGTGCAATTCTTGCTGAGAATTTGGCTGGGGAACCTGGATTCGAACCAAGATTGACGGAGTCAGAGTCCGCTGTTCTACCGTTGAACTATTCCCCAGCAAGGGTTCCGGACAAAGTCCGGCGGTGTGGCGGGAGGCGAATACGCGTCCGGCGCGGGCACTGCATAGACAATGCGGATTGAGATTGCAAGCGCATCCGACATCGCTGCTGCGCGTGATGGCGGCATTGCGCTTGCCGGCCCCTTGCACTACCGTCGTCGGCGACACGCAATGAACAGTGCGCTCGGGCGCGACTGGCTAGGCCAGATCGGCGACCGCGCACGACAGGAGACTTCTGTGACCGATTCCGATCGGTCCGCCGCCGAGCTCGCTCTATCCGACGAGCCGGCAATCCGTGCCCCGTCCGTCCCTGGACTGGCGGGGAGGGCGGGGGCCCATGCGCCCTTGCCTGCAGCGGACAAGCGGACGCCAGCCGCCCCGAATCCGCGCAAGCATCGCGGACCCATCTATGCGGCGCTGGACCTGGGTACCAACAATTGCCGGCTGCTGATCGCCCGCCCGCACGACCATGGCTTTCGCGTGCTTGATGGCTTTACCCGCATCGTCCGGCTGGGCGAGGGCGTTTCGGTCACCGGAAGGCTGAGCGACGCGGCCATGGAGCGCACCATCGAAGCGCTGCGCCAGTGCCGCAACAAGCTGCGCGAGCATCAGCCCACGCGCATGCGGCTGATCGCCACCGAGGCCTGCCGCGCCGCCGAGAACGGCCCCGCATTTCTCGCGCGGGTGAAAGAGGAACTGGGGCTCGATCTCGAGATCGTCGATCGCCGCACCGAGGCCGAGCTGGCGGTTACCGGCTGTGCCGACCTCATCGAGGGCGCCGCCGCCGGCGCGCTGATGTTCGATATCGGCGGCGGCTCGTCCGAACTCGCCTGGCTCGATTTTCGCGGCGGCCGACCCAAGTCGCAGGGGCGCATGTCGGCGTCGATCCGCTCGTGGCAGTCGCTGCCGGTGGGCGTCGTCTCCATTGCCGAGAAATTCGGCGGCGTGGACGTCACCCGGGATGTCTTCGAGGCCATGGTAGCTTTCGTGTCCGAACACCTGCGCCAGTTCCGCGGTCGCGAGAAACTGCGCCAGATGATCGCCAACCACCCCGTGCATCTGATCGGCACCTCGGGGACGGTGACCACGCTGGCAGGCCTGCATCTGGGCCTCGAACGCTATGAGCGGCAGAAGGTCGATGGGCTGTGGATGAAGCGCGGCGAGGTCGACGAGACCATGAAGGTGCTGCTGGCCATGCCCTTCGATCGGCGCGTCGCCCATCCCTGCATCGGCCGTGACCGCGCCGACCTGGTGCTGCCCGGCTGCGCCATTTTCGAGGCCATCCGGCGCGAATGGCCGACCGAGCGCGTCCGCGTCGCTGATCGTGGCCTGCGTGAGGGCATCCTGATTTCGCTGATGGACGCTGATCGCGTCCACAGCCGCGCGTCGCGCTATCCGCGGAGGAATGGCAATGGTGGATAAAGCCCTCGGTACTGGCGGCCGCAAGTCCGACAAGGACCTCAAGATCCGCGTGAAGTCGGCCAAGGGCCGCAAGGTCAGCTCGACCAAGTGGCTGGAGCGGCAGCTCAACGATCCCTATGTCGCCCGCGCCCGCTCCGAGGGCTATCGCTCGCGCGCCGCTTTCAAGATTCGCGAGATGGACGAGAAGTACAAGCTGTTCCGCAAGGGCATGCGTGTCGTCGATCTAGGGGCCGCCCCGGGCGGCTGGGCGCAGGTTGCCGCCAAGGCGACCGGCTCGACCGACGCCAATCCGCTGATCGTGGGTATCGACTATCTGGAGATGGACCCCATTCCGGGGGTTATCCTGCTGCAGAAGGACTTCACCGACGAAGACGCGCCGGCCATGCTGATCGAGGCCATGGGCGGCAAGAAGGCCGATATCGTGATGAGCGACATGGCGTGGCCCACCACCGGCCACCGCCCCACCGACCATCTGCGCATCGTGCAACTGATCGAAGTGGCGGCAGCCTTTGCATTGGACGTGCTGTCTCCGGGCGGCGTCTTCGTCGCCAAGGTGTTCCAAGGCGGCACCGAGCACGAGCTGCTGCATATGCTCAAGCGCCATTTCAAGACCACGTTCCACGCCAAGCCACCCTCCAGCCGGCAGGATTCGGCTGAGGCCTACCTCATTGCCAAGGGCTTCAAGGGCAGCAACGACACCATACCGGGCGAGGGCGACTACGACCGCTAGTGGTCCCCGCCGCCACGGGTAAGCTGGTGGCCGGCATTGTTGGGCAGGCGCAGGAACAGCACGGTGGCGACCGCCGCCACGCCCGTCACCACCAGGAAGGCGGTCTGGAAGTCGGCCAACTGCAGCGGTCCTTCCCCGCGCATGCGGTGCACCAGCTCTAACGTCCCTCCGCCCAGCGCCACGCCCATGGCGAACATCAATTGTCCCCACACTTGGCTGATCACGTTGGCCTGGCCGGCATCCTTGTCGTCCACATCGGCGAACACGAAGGCGTTTGAGCCTGTCCAGAATACCGATTGCCAGAAGCCGACAAAGGCAAGGATGGACAGCATCAAGGGCAGCGGCGTTGCGGGGGTATAGACGCCCATGGCCAGGATGCCGAGGCAGGAAATGCCCGTTGCCAGCACCAGCGGATACTTGAAGCCAAAGCGCGCGAACAGCCAGTTGCACATGAACTTGGCGATCAGCGCCCCTACCGCGCCGATGAAGGTGATCATCCCCGATTCGAATGGCGTCATGCCAAAGCTCAGCTGCAGCATCAGTGGAAACAGGAACGGCACTGCCCCTTGCCCCAGCCGGAAGAATGTTCCGGCCACAACCGAGATGCGGAAGATCGGCAGGCGCAGGAGCCGCAGGTCGAGCAGAGGATATTCAGTGCGCAGCGCGTGGCGTACATAGATCGCGCCGATGCCGACGCCCGCGGCTGCCGCCACAGCGCCGACAATCGGGGGCAGGGCGGGCAGACTCATCACCGAACACCCGAAGGCAAACAGCGCGAAGGCCGCGCCGGCCAGCACGAAGCCGAGACGGTCGATGCGGCGCGGCTCGTTGCGCTCCGGCTTGTTGGGCAGCACGAAGCTGACCAGGACGATGCCCAGGATGCCGATCGGCACATTGATGATGAAGATCCAGTGCCAGGAAAAGAACGTGGTGAGGAAGCCGCCAAACGGGGGACCTACGATAGGCCCGATCAGCGCCGGGATGGTCAGCCATGCCATGGCGTCCACCAGCTGGTGGCGCGGCGTCGCCCGCACCATCACGAGGCGCGCCACGGGTCCCATCATGGCGCCGCCCATGCCTTGCAGGAACCGTGCGCCGACGAATTGCGCCAGTGAGCTCGACAATGCACAGGCCACCGACCCGACCATGAATACCACCATGGCCACCCGGAACACGTTGAGAGCGCCGAATCGGTCCGACATCCAGCTCGATATCGGGATGAAGATAGCCAGTGCCACCAGGTAGGCGGTTAGCGCCAGTTTCAGTGAAATCGGATCGGTGCCGATATCGGCAGCAATGGCCGCCAGCGAGGTGGCGATCACCGTCGAGTCCATGTTTTCCATGAACAGGGCGGTGGCTAGAATGAGGGGCATGGCTCGAGACACGGCAACCTGCCGGGAAAAACTCCCGGTCACTCCTTTTGCATGGCCACACGCTTGTGGCCTGAAACATTGCTGCCGGCGTCGGCGGGCAGCCTGAAATAGATGATGCTGGCCAGCATGCTGAGGCCGCCGACCACGACAAAGGCAATCTGGAAATCGATGAGCTGCAGCTCGGTACCACGCGCCCGTGTGGTGAGTTCAAGCAGTCCGCCCGCCACGGCCACGCCAAACGCCACGCTCAACTGCTGGCCCACGGCGACGATCGCCGTCGCCTGGCTGGCCTCGTCGTCATTGACGTCGGCATAGCCGATGGCATTGGAGCCGGTGAAGAACACCGCCCGCAGCACCCCGCCCAGGAGCAGCACGATCATGATGACCGGCACCGGCGTATCGACGTTGAACAGGCCCTGCACCGCAATCAACAGGCCACCAAAAAACGCGGTAAAGGCCAGAGTGCGCGGAAATCCGAACCAGGCATAGACCCGCTCGGCGACGATCTTGCTGGCAATGGCGCCGATCGCCGATACGAAGGTGATGGCGCCCGACTGGAACGGGGTCAGTCCGAAGCCGAGCTGCAGCATCAGCGGCAGCAGGAACGGCACGGCGCCGATGCCGATGCGAAAGAATGAACCGCCCGTGATCGAGGAGCGGAACAGCTTGTGGCGAAACAGCGCCGGGTCGAGCAGGGGAAAGCTGGTCCGCCGCGCGTGCAGCAGGTACAGCACACCCGCCGTGACCCCGATGGCCAGCGTCAGATAGCCATAGATGAGCGGAAGTGCCGGCAGGCTGACCACCGAGAGGCCGAACACTGTGCCCGAAAAGGCGATGCCGGCGAGCACAAAACCCACCATGTCGATCGGTCGGGGATTGCGCGCGTCAGGCACATTGAGGAAAATACCGGCGAGAACTATCCCGGCAATGCCGATGGGAATGTTGATCCAGAAGATCCAGTGCCAGCTGAGATAAGTGGTGAGAAAGCCGCCGATCAGCGGCCCGGTCAGCGGGCCGATCAGCGCCGGCACGGTCAGCCAGGCCATCGCCGATACCAGTTCGTTCCGTGGCGTCGCGCGCACCAGCAGCAGGCGTCCCACCGGCGTCATCATCGAGCTGCCGATGCCCTGGAAGAAGCGCGAGATAACGAAGGTCTCGAGCGAATAAGAGAACGAGCAGGCGAGTGACCCCAGCATGAAGACGAAGATCGCCAGCCGGAAGACGTTCTTGGCCCCAAACCGGTCGGCCATCCAGCCGCTGATCGGAATAAAGATGGCCAAGGCCACGAAATAGGCGGTCAACGCCAGCTTGAGGGCGATCGGCTCTGTCCCGATATCGGTGGCGATCGCCGGCAGCGACGTCGCGATGACGGTCGAGTCCATCTGCTCCATGAACAGGGCGACCGCCAGGATGAGGGGGGTAACGCGGATCACGAGCGTTGGACCGGGGAGGAATCGTCAGGTCACGACCGCGACCCAGCGCACTATGAAGGCCCACTAGCACCCTGAAAAGTGAGAATCTTTTGTGGTGCCGCGGAACTTTTTCGGCTGATTGGCGGCTAAATCAACAGGTCGTGCACATTCGGCGTAGGCCGGCATAGCAAAGGCGGCACTCGCAACCGACCCGGCTCAGCCGGTGCGCCCGTGGATCAAGCGCCGCCATTCGCGGGCTTCGAGGCATGCACTACGCGCCGGGCCGCCCGCCGGGACAAGCGCCGGCGCCCCTCTATGCAAGCCGGGCCGCCGGTGCTATTGACCCTCGCCAACCTGAGCCCGGCGAGTCCATCGTCCGGTTCGCACCCCAATATTTCTGATTGTATCAGAAGGCAGGAAAGGTCTGGCCTTGGCGAAGATTATTAGCACCGCAACCGGCGACTACGCGCTGACCTTCGATGACGTGCTGCTGCAGCCGGCCCGCTCTGACGTCCTGCCCGGAGAAACCGACATTTCCACCTATGTCACCAAGGACATAGCCCTCAATCTTCCTATCCTCAGTTCGGCCATGGATACGGTCACCGAAAGCGCCATGGCCATCGCGATGGCCCAGGCCGGCGGCCTCGGGGTCATCCACAAGAACCTTACTGCAGCCGAGCAGGCCGAGCAGGTTCGCATGGTCAAGTCGTTCGAAAGCGGCATGGTCATCAATCCGATCACCATCGGTCCAGATGCTACCCTCGCCGATGCGCTGGCGCTGATGCAGGCCAATCGCATCTCGGGCATTCCAGTGGTCGAGAATGGCGGTACCGGCGGTCGTGCTGTCGGCAAGCTGGTGGGCATCCTCACCAACCGCGACGTGCGCTTTGCCTCCCATCCGGCCCAGCCCATCCGCGAATTGATGACCTTCGAGAAGCTGGTCACCGTGCGTGACGGCGTCTCCAAGGACGAAGCCAAGGTGCTGCTGCATAAGCACCGTATCGAGAAGCTCCTCGTCGTCGACGCAGACTATCGCTGCACGGGCCTCATCACCGTCAAGGACATCGAAAAGGCCCAGCTCAATCCCCATGCCGTCAAGGACGCCCAGGGGCGCCTGCGCGTCGCTGCCGCCTCGACGGTTGGCGATCAGGGCTTCGAGCGCTCGCTGGCGCTTATCGATGCCGGCGTGGACCTCTTGGTCATCGACACTGCCCACGGTCACTCCGTGCGCGTCGCTGAGGCTGTCGAGCGCGTCAAGCGCGAGAGCAATTCCACCCGCATCGTCGCGGGCAACGTCGCTACCGCCGAAGCAACACGCGCCCTCATCGATGCCGGCGCGGACTCGGTCAAGGTCGGTATCGGCCCGGGCTCGATCTGCACCACCCGCATCGTCGCGGGCGTCGGCGTCCCTCAGCTTGCGGCCGTCATGGCCTGCGCGGAGGAGGGGGCCAGGCACGGCATCCCTGTTATCGCCGATGGCGGCATCAAGTTCTCCGGTGACA
This sequence comes from Devosia sp., assembly GCA_036675975.1. Classification (GTDB taxonomy): domain Bacteria; phylum Pseudomonadota; class Alphaproteobacteria; order Rhizobiales; family Devosiaceae; genus Devosia. The sequence continues at coordinate 18,999 of JAKFDU010000015.1, forward strand.
TGGCCAAGGCCCTCGCTGGCGGCGCTTCTTGCGTCATGGTCGGCTCGTTACTGGCCGGCACCGATGAGAGCCCGGGCGAGGTCTATCTCTACCAGGGCCGCTCTTATAAGTCCTATCGCGGCATGGGCTCGGTCGGCGCCATGGGTTCCGGCTCAGCCGACCGCTACTTCCAGCAGGACGTGCGCGACCAGATGAAGCTGGTGCCCGAAGGCATCGAGGGCCAGGTGCCCTATAAGGGCGCCGCCGGCGCCGTGCTGCACCAGCTTGCGGGTGGCCTCCGTGCCTCCATGGGCTATACCGGCGCCCACAACCTCAAGGACTTCCGCGACAATTCGGTGTTCGTGAAAATCTCCGGCGCGGCCCTCAGCGAGAGCCACGTGCACGACGTGACGATTACACGGGAAGCTCCGAACTATCGCAGCGGGCGCTGATAGCCTGCTTTGAGACTACCCCCATCCACCGGGCCCACACCCTCCCCTTGTGGGAGGGAAGCGGGATAGGACTTAGCTTAGCTAAGTCCTATTGAGCAGGGTGGAGGTGTGGTGCCGCAAGCTCGGTGCGTGTGGCTCGCCCCACCCTTGATCCCTCCACAAGGGGGACGGCGACGACTGCCAGCTACGAGTTCTTGAAACAAGAATACCCGCGGCTCTCACCGCGGGTATTGCATTAGCCCATCTTCCGCTTGTGCTTGTCGTTATACGGGTTCTCGCTGCCCCCGCGCACCCACAGGCGGATCGGCGTACCCTTGATGTTGAACGCTTCGCGCAGACCGTTGATCAGGTAGCGCTGGTACGACATCGGTAGCACGTCAGGCCGCGACGCAAACAGGATGAAGCTCGGCGGCCGCGTCTTGGCCTGCGTCATGTAGCGCAGCTTGAGGCGGCGACCCGAAACGGCCGGAGGCGGATGCCCATCGACCATGCCGCTGAGCCAGCGGTTGAGCCGGGCTGTCGACACATGCGAATTCCAACTCCGCTCGATGGCGAAGATGGCTTCCATGAGCTTGTCGATATTCTTGCCGGTCAGGCCCGATAGCGTCACCAGCGGCACGCCGCGCAGCTGCGGCAACAGCCGGTCGCATTCCTCGCGCAGCATCTTGAGCGTCTCGTTCTTGTCCTCGATCAGGTCCCACTTGTTGACCGCGATGACCAGCGCGCGCCCCTCGCGCTCGACGAGATCGGCCAGCGCCAGATCCTGCTTTTCGAATGGGATGGTGGCGTCGAGCATCAGCACGACGACTTCGGCATATTGGATGGAGCGCAGGCTATCGCCCACGGCCAGCTTTTCCAGCTTCTCGGTGACGCGCGAGCGGCGGCGGATACCGGCGGTGTCGACCAGGTTGATGACCCGGCCTTCCCATTCCCACGGCACCAGGATCGAGTCGCGAGTAATGCCCGCCTCCGGGCCGACCAGTACGCGGTCCTCGCCCACCATGCGGTTGATCAGCGTCGATTTTCCGGCATTGGGCCGGCCGACGATAGCGACATTGAGGTAGCGCTTGGGGTTCCAGCGCAGCGTCGCCTCGTCGCCTTCGCCCTCGAGCATGTCCTCGGTGATGTCGACATCCACCTCGGGCAGAGCGTCGATGTCGTCGATACCGGCGGCGTCGGCTGCTTCCTTGTCGGCGGCGGCCTTGTCGATGGCGGCCGAGACGATGGAATAGAGTTCCGACAGGCCCAGCCCGTGCTCGGCGGACAGCGCGATTGCCTCGCCGAAGCCTAGCTTGAATGCCTCTACGAGGCCCGCTTCGGCCGCGCCGCTCTCGGCCTTGTTGCCAACCAGGTGCACGTCTTTGCCGGCTTTGCGCAGCACCTGTGCGAAGCGCTGGTCGAGCGGCACCACGCCTGCACGGGCGTCGATCATGAACAGGATGACGTCGGCTTCCTTGATCGCCAGCTCGGTCTGCTGACGCATCCGGTCTTCCAGGCTGCCATCCTTGACGTCCTCATAGCCGGCCGTGTCGAGAATGCGGAAGGTGAGGTCGGCGATGCGGCCTTCGGCTTCACGCCGGTCGCGGGTGACGCCCGGCGTGTCGTCGACCAAGGCGATCTTGCGACCGACAAGGCGGTTGAACAGCGTGGATTTGCCGACATTCGGACGACCGACAATGGCAACGGTGACGGTCATGCGTGTGTATTCCGATCCGGCGTCAGGCAGAGGCGGCCGCTACTGCGCGGCCGGCTGCGCCTCGGTGGTGGCGGCGGGAGCATCCGCTGCGGGGGTCTCGGCGGCAGGCGCTTCGTCGCTAACGATCTCGTCGATGGCGCCTGCTGCGGCGTCGGTGGTATCAGCCGCCGGCGCCTCGGCGATAGCGCCCTGCGATAGCAACTGGGCCAGGTAATAGCCCATGCGGTTGCGCACGGTGCTCTGCGCCAGCGGGTCGTTGACGACGGCCTCGAAGTTCGCCTGGGCGGCGGCAAAGTCGCCTGCCTTGTACTGCGCCAGCCCGAGAGCCTCGCGTGCCGCATTGCGCAACGGGCTGCCTTCGGCGGCAATGCTGCCGACGCGCGATTCGACATCGGCCAATGTGCCGGCATCGACCATCAGCGTGCCGCCCAAGACCAGCGCCAGTTCGCGCAGCCGGGCATTCGATTGGGTATTGGCAAGCGCGTCATAGGCGGCCACGGCGTCTGCGACAGCGCCTTCCTTGGCCAGCACGCCCGCCTTGCGGAACTGGGCCAGCACTGGATAGCTGCCCGAACCATCGGCAATCAGCGCGTCAAGCTGCGTCTGTGCGGCCGGCAGGTCGCCACCGTCGATCAGTTCGAAGGCGGCATAGAGCTCGTCCGACGACTGCGCGGCATTGTTGGCATGATACCAGGTCCAGCCCTCGTTGAAGGCCACCACGAGCACCACGCCAACCGCCGCGCCGATCACATAGGGGGCGAAACGGCGCCACAGGGCGCGCATGCGATCGCTGCGCAGCTCCTCGTCGACTTCGCGGAAAATATTGTCCTGGGACATGGCCTGCCTAAGGTCATCACTTCAATTGGGCGCACGTTTAGCATGGCTCCCGTGGAAAGCAAATGCGCGCAGGAAACCCGCAGATTTCCGAGCGTTCCGCCTGCGTCCTGCTAGACCCGCACCATCCGGCAATCAGCCCAGCGTCCATTCGCCGACATAGTCGGGCCTCCTCTGGCCCTTGGTTGTATGCACCAGCCAGAACTTGCGCACCGGCCAGCGGAAGGGCCGCTTGAGCATAAAATCTGGCACGCGCTCGGGTCCGTACCAGAGGGTGAGATGCGGCACGAATGCCCTGGGGCCGACGCCCATGCCCAGTCGCTGCATCTCGCGCCGCAGGTCGGCATAGAGCGCCAGCACCTCCCGCGCGCCGTTCGAACAGGTGAGCACCGTTGGCACGATGCTGCGTCCACCGGTTTTGGAGCGGCTGTCGCCGGCAAAGGTCTGCACCTTGTCGAAGGCGATATCAAAGCCCGGCCGCCTGACCGCATCGCCGACTTCAATTGCGTCCTCGATCAGCGCTGGCTCAATAGCGTCCTTGCTGCGCCAGACGCCATTGAGCGAGACATGCAGGCGATCTGCACGGGTCGGATAGCGGGCGCCAAACCGCCGCGCCAGCAACTGCGCGCCACGCTCGAGGTCCTGCGCCGTGGCTGGAGGCGGTACGAGGGTGAAATACCATTGATGCACATAATCCCGCGATGGCTCCTCAGGCTTCAACGCTCTCGCCGTTCCGCCTCCGAAAAAGTCGAGTTGTCCGTCCATCGCATCGCTCGTCGTTCCCTGTTTGTTCTAGTGTAGAGCGGCCGTATTCACGCGTCAATCGCGGCGCACGATTTGTGAACAGGGCGCCCGGTTGCGTCCTACTCCCACTCAATCGTGCCGGGCGGCTTGCTGGTCACATCGTAGACAACGCGGTTGATGCCGCGCACTTCGTTGATGATGCGGGTGGCGGTTTTGCCAAGGAAGTTCATGTCGAACTGGTAGAAATCGGCCGTCATGCCGTCGACTGAGGTCACGGCGCGCAGCGCGCAGACAAATTCGTAGGTGCGGCCGTCGCCCATGACGCCAACGGTCTGCACCGGCAGCAGCACGGCAAAGGCCTGCCAGATCTTGTCGTATTGGCCGGACTTGCGGATCTCGTCGAGGTAGATGGCGTCCGCCTGGCGCAGGATGTCGAGCTTTTCCGGGGTGATGCCGCCCGGGCAGCGGATGGCGAGACCGGGGCCAGGGAAGGGGTGGCGGCCGATGAAGCTCTCGGGCAGGCCCAGTTCCCGGCCCAGCACGCGCACTTCGTCCTTGAACAGCTCGCGCAGCGGCTCGACGAGCTGCATGTTCATGCGCTCGGGCAGGCCGCCCACATTGTGGTGGCTCTTGATGGTGACCGAGGGCCCGCCAGTGAACGACACGGATTCGATGACATCGGGGTAGAGCGTGCCCTGGGCAAGGAACTGCGCACCGCCGAGCTTCTGGGCCTCCTCCTCGAAGGTCTCGATGAACAGCCGTCCGATGATCTTCCGCTTGGTCTCGGGGTCGGACTGGCCGTCCAACTCGCGCAGGAACACCTTGGAGGCGTCCACATGCACCAACGGAATGTTGTACTGGTCGCGGAACATGGTCACGACCTGTTCGCTCTCGTTGAGCCGCATCAGTCCGTGATCGACATAGATGCAGGTGAGCTGGTCGCCGATCGCCTCATGGATCAGCACGGCGGCAACCGAAGAGTCGACGCCCCCCGACAGCCCGCAGATCACCCTGCCGCTGCCGACCTGGGCCCGGATCTTCTCGATCATCTTGGCGCGGTAGGCCGACATGTTCCA
>JAKFDU010000016.1:0-2132 GCA_036675975.1 Devosia sp.
TGGCAGGCGCTGGGCGAGACCCCGGCCTCCACGCGCCTGCTGCGGTTTACCGCGGCTTATGCCGGGCTGATCGTAGTGCTGTTGCTGGCGATCATGGCCCTGATGGGCGCCAAGCCGGCCTGAGGCGGGTGCGATGTTGGGCTTCGCCTAGCTCAGCCCAACCTACAGGAGCAGGCGCTTTCTAGCGCAGCGAGATTACCGGCCAGCCGCGTTGCTCGGCCTCGGCGCGCAGCTTCGGGTCGGGGTCGACCGCCACCGGGCGGGTCACCCGCTCCAGCAGCGCCAGGTCGTTCATCGAGTCGCTGTAGAAGCAGCTGTCTTCCAGGCTGAAGCCGGTTTCCGCCAGCCAGCGGTTGAGCCGGGTCACCTTGCCGTCCTTGTAGCAGGGCACGTCGGTGGTGCGGCCGGTGTAGCGGCCGCCTTGCATCTCGCACTCGGTGGCCAGCAGGGTGTCGACGCCCAGGCGCGCGGCGATCGGCGCGGTGACGAAGCGGTTGGTGGCGGTGATGATCAGCAGCTTGTCGCCGGCTCTGCGGTGTTCGTCCAGCAGCGCTTCGCCCTTGGCCAGGATGATCGGCTCGATGCAGTCGCGCATGAACTCGCGGTGCCACTGCTCGAGTTGGGGCATCTCGCTGCGACCGAGGATCGCCAGGCTGAAGTTCAGGTAGTCGGCGATATCCAGGCGCCCGGCCAGGTAGTCCTGGTAGAAGGCATCGTTGCGGGCCTTGTAGGCCACGCCGTCGAGGATGCCGCGCGCGCACAGGTAATCGCCCCAGGCGTGATCGCTGTCGCCGCCGAGCAGGGTGTTGTCGAGATCGAATAGAGCCAAACGCACGGGCCAACTTTCCTCATAAGCGTCTAACGGGCATGCCATGGGTGGCGCCCAGAATCATGAAAGCCTCTCGCGGCGTACCCGCTTCCCTCATCCGGCGCTGCGCGCCACCTTACTCCCGGAGGGAGAAGGGCATGAGGATGGCGTCGCTGCGCGACTCTCATAGTAAAGGCGCCCAGAATAGCGGCTTTTCCACGGCATTCCCATTGACCCGTTGGCGCCATTTACTGTGCCCACGCGCTCCCCGGATCGGCCGCGTTGCTGCTGTCCCGGCCTTTATGGAACAATGCGGTAACATGCGTTTACGAGGTTGTGTGCCGTGATCGATCCCGATGGTTTTCGCCCCAATGTCGGCATCATTCTGACCAATGAGATCGGCCAGGTGCTCTGGGCGCGCCGGATTAACCAGGATGCCTGGCAGTTCCCGCAAGGCGGGATCAACGACTACGAGTCGCCGGAAGAGGCGCTCTATCGCGAGTTGAATGAAGAAGTCGGCCTGGAGCAGCAGGATGTGAAAATTCTCGCCTGCACCCGCGGTTGGTTGAGGTATCGTCTGCCGCAGCGTCTGGTGCGTACCCACAGCCAACCGCTGTGCATCGGCCAGAAACAGAAGTGGTTCCTGCTGCACCTGACCTCGGACGAGCAGCGGGTGCGCATGGATCTGACCGGCAAACCGGAATTCGACGGTTGGCGCTGGGTCAGCTACTGGTATCCGTTGGGTCAGGTGGTCACATTCAAGCGCGAGGTTTACCGCCGCGCCCTCAAGGAACTCGCTCCGCGCCTGCTGGCGCGGGACTGATACGGAATAGAGCCGAATTATGCTCAATACGCTGCGCAAGATCGTCCAGGAAGTAAACGCCGCCAAGGACCTCAAGGCGGCGTTGGGCATCATCGTGCAGCGGGTCAAGGAGGCCATGGGCAGCCAGGTCTGCTCGGTTTACCTGCTCGACCCGGAAAGCAATCGTTTCGTCCTGATGGCCACCGAGGGCCTGAACAAGAAGGCCATCGGCCGCGTCAGCATGGCGCCGAGCGAAGGCCTGGTCGGCCTGGTCGGCACCCGCGAGGAGCCGCTCAACCTCGAACATGCCTCCGAGCACCCGCGCTACCGCTACTTCGCCGAAACCGGCGAGGAGCGCTATGCCTCCTTCCTCGGTGCGCCGATCATTCACCACCGGCGGGTAATGGGCGTGTTGGTCGTCCAGCAAAAGGAGCGCCGCCAGTTCGACGAGGGCGAGGAAGCCTTCCTGGTGACCATGAGCGCGCAACTCGCCGGGGTCATCGCGCATGCCGAGGCGACCGG
>JAKFDU010000017.1:0-1661 GCA_036675975.1 Devosia sp.
CAGCTGCCGGCGAGCGCGGCGTGGCCGGGGCGCAGGCGCAGCAGCAGCCAGAGGGTCAGCGCGCCGGCGAGGATGCGCAGGCTGGTGAAGCTGGCGGCGTCGATCGCGGTCTCGCGCAGCGCCAGGCGGCACAGCAGCGAGTTGCCGGCGAAGGCGAGCATGGCCAGGGCGGTCAGCAGCAGGGTTCGAGCGGTCATCGGCCATCCTTGGGTGGAGGTATGCCGATCAGCTAAGCACAGTCGGGGCCGGCCGGGGATTGGCGGAAGGTGGCAGGCTGCTGGGTCTTTCGACGGGGATGTCGCGGCGCCTGCCCCGGCCGAGCCGGAGCAGGCGGGCGAGGCGGGATCAGAAGTGCACTTTCAGCAGCAGGCTGGCGGTGTTCTGGTCGGTACCGCCGAGGATCTCGTCGCCGAGGAAGCTGTCGTCGTCGATGCCGTACTTGTCGCTCCAGTAGTCGTATTCGATGCCCACGTAGAGCTGCTTCTCGCCCCAGCTCAGGGCCTTGCCGAGGTCGTACTTGATCTGCGGGTTGAAGTGCAGGTTGGCGTGGTAGCTGTCGTCGTTGTCCACCACCCAGTCCATGAAGCCGTCGATGACGATGTCGGAGTCGCCCGCCGGGATGGTGTAGCTCCACACCGGGGTGATCTGCCACACGCCGTCGCCGTCGCGCTTGCCGTCGGTGCTGCGCAGGTAGGTGTTGAGCTGGAAGTAGTCGAAGCCGGGCAGCGCCAGGTCGAAGCCGGGGCCGATCAGGTAGGACTCGACGTCGTCTTCGCCGAACTCGTAGGTCATCGCCAGCAGCACGTCCTTGAGCGGGCCAACTTCCAGCTTGGCGTCGAACAGCTTGCCGAAGCTCAGGCGCGGCGACAGCTCGCCATAGAAGGTGTGGCCGTCGCCGGCGCCGTTGGTGGCGTCGGTGTTGTACTTGATGCCGTCGACGAAGAAGAACAGGTCGCCGACGCTCCAGCCGCTGGCGTGCTCGAAGGTGACGGTCTGCTGGATCTCCGGGTCGATCTTGAAATCATGGCCGTAGAGGTAGGTCAGGCTGTTGTCCTGCCAATGCAGCAGCTCGCCGGCGACGGCCTGGCCGCCCGCCAGCAGCCCGCCGGCCAGAATCAGCGAAGAGAGGGTAGGGTTCATCGGGTTGTGCGCTCCTGGTGTGCCGAATTATGCTTTTAAACCTGTCTGGTTGGTCAGGCTGGTGGGGCTGGAGCAAGAACGAAGCCAATTTCCGCAGGAGCCTGTCCGGGGTGCCCAAGTTGCATGGCGAATGCAGTTTCCCGGCGCTATCGGCCGCGGGCGGAGACCTTGCAGAGGGCGCGCCATGCACTTTTTCTGACCAAAAAGACAGATTTGCTTTAACTTGGGGCGGCCGTTTGCCTGGTAGTGGCTAGGATGGCAGGCAGGCTCCGGCCCGCCCTCGTGCCGTCGCGAAAGCCCGGACTCAGCTGTCGATCGAGGGGCGGGAGGCTTGCGGCTGTAAGCGAGACGGGTGATATCATATGGCTATTATTTGCTGCTGCGGCTTCGCCTGTTCTGAAGTCTCCGCTACGCTGCGCTTTGCTCTACCATTCGCGTAATTACGCATGCCAAGGAAGGCCGCTATGACTGCCAAGGAACAACAGCTCACCGAACTTCTTACCCTCACCTCGCGCAGCATC
>JAKFDU010000018.1:0-3256 GCA_036675975.1 Devosia sp.
GACGAACAGGGCTACCGCCCCGGCGATGCGCTGCCCTCGCAACGCGACCTGGCCGAGCGCCTGGGGGTCAGTCGCACCTCCCTGCGCGAAGCCCTGTCCTCGCTCAGCGCCCTGGGCCTGGTCAGCGTGCAGGCCGGCAAGGGCGTGTTCGTCCAGGCGCCGGCGGCGCTGGCGGTGCCGACGGGCTTCGCCTGGCCGTTTGCCGCGCAGGTGTCGGCGGCCGATACCTTCCAGCTGCGTTTCGCCCTGGAAGGCTTCGCCTGTGGCCTTGCGGCGGCGACCCTGACCGCCGAAGAGCTGGATGCCCTGCAGGACAACGTCGAGCAGATGCGCCTGGAGTTGCGAGCTGGGGCTTTCGACAGCGCCTCGCGCCTGGATTTCGAGTTCCACCGGCGCATCCTGCAGGCCAGCGGCAACCGGGCGATGCTCGGCATCGTCAGCTCCAGCGCGGATATCTTCCTGGAGAGCCAGAAGTTGCCGTTCATCCGCCCGGAACGGGCGATGGAAACCTGGCAGGAGCACCGCAAGATTCTCAAGGCCCTTGGCCGGCAGGCCGCCGGGCCGGCACAGAAGGCCATGCAGCAGCATATTCGCGCGGCGGCCGCGCGCACCGGGATCGCCTTCGCTGCGCTCGGTGATTGAACGACGGATAAATTTGCGCGACCCCATAGAGAAGCTCAATGGCACGAGCCTTCCTGTGTCAGAAAAGCCGGGCTATGATGTCGACAACTTTTTGCTTCCGAACACGGAGACTTTCCATGAGCGACTTCATCACCAACGTCAGCGACGCCAGCTTCGACCAGGACGTCATCCAGGCCGACGGTCCGGTTCTGGTCGACTACTGGGCTGAGTGGTGCGGCCCGTGCAAGATGATCGCACCGGTGCTCGATGAGATCGCCAAGGACTACCAGGGCAAGCTGAAGGTCTGCAAGCTGAACATCGACGAGAACCAGGAAACCCCGCCGAAGTTCGGCGTGCGCGGCATTCCGACCCTGATGCTGTTCAAGAACGGCAACGTCGAGGCCACCAAGGTCGGCGCCCTTTCCAAGTCGCAACTGGCGGCGTTCCTCGACAGCAACATCTGAATCACCGTCCCGAAAGAGGCCCCGCAAAGCGCGGGGCTTTTTTCTGTCCGGCGGGCATGCCCGCCTCCCTCATCCGGCGCTTCGCGCCACCTTCTCCCGGAGGGAGAAGGGCATCGGATGGCGTCGCTGCGCGACTTTCACTTAAGGGCTAGACGTCCTCGTCGGGCCGGTGTTACATTCGGCCTCGCTGCATTTCCTATGCAGCCCTCTGCACTCCGTCGCCGACGCACCTCTTAGTCGAAACTTTCGCTACACCAGCAGGCGATCCTGTCGCCTTCTCCGCGGCGCGGCCTCTCAAGCTAAATAGCTTATTTCCCCTCCTTCATGATTACGTCATTCCTATGAATCTGACCGAACTCAAGCAAAAGCCGATCACCGAACTGCTGGAAATGGCCGAACAAATGGGCCTCGAGAACATGGCCCGTTCGCGCAAGCAGGATGTCATCTTCTCGCTGCTGAAAAAACACGCGAAGAGCGGCGAGGAAATCTCCGGTGATGGCGTGCTGGAGATCCTCCAGGACGGCTTCGGCTTCCTGCGCAGCGCGGACGCCTCCTACCTGGCCGGCCCGGACGACATCTACGTCTCGCCGAGCCAGATCCGCCGCTTCAACCTGCGCACCGGCGACACCATCGTCGGCAAGATTCGCCCGCCGAAGGAAGGCGAGCGCTACTTCGCACTGCTCAAGGTCGACACCATCAACTACGACCGTCCGGAGAACGCGAAGAACAAGATTCTGTTCGAGAACCTGACGCCGCTGTTCCCCAACAAGCGCCTGGTCATGGAGGCCGGCAACGGCTCCACCGAGGACATCACCGGCCGGGTGATCGACCTCTGCGCGCCGATCGGCAAGGGCCAGCGCGGCCTGATCGTCGCCCCGCCGAAGGCCGGCAAGACCATCATGCTGCAGAACATCGCGGCCAACATCACCCGCAACAACCCCGAGTGCCACCTGATCGTCCTGCTGATCGACGAGCGCCCGGAGGAAGTGACCGAGATGCAGCGCACCGTGCGCGGCGAAGTGGTCGCCTCGACCTTCGACGAGCCGCCGACCCGCCACGTGCAGGTCGCCGAGATGGTGATCGAGAAGGCCAAGCGCCTGGTCGAGCACAAGAAGGACGTGGTCATCCTGCTCGACTCCATCACCCGCCTGGCGCGGGCCTACAACACCGTGATCCCGAGCTCCGGCAAGGTGCTCACCGGTGGTGTCGACGCCCATGCCCTGGAGAAGCCCAAGCGCTTCTTCGGCGCCGCGCGCAACATCGAGGAGGGCGGCTCGCTGACCATCATCGCCACCGCGCTGGTCGAGACCGGCTCGAAGATGGACGAGGTGATCTACGAGGAGTTCAAGGGTACCGGCAACATGGAGCTGCCGCTGGATCGGCGCATCGCCGAGAAGCGCGTATTCCCGGCGATCAACATCAACCGCGCCGGCACCCGCCGCGAAGAGTTGCTGACCGCCGAGGACGAATTGCAGCGCATGTGGATCCTGCGCAAGCTGCTACACCCGATGGACGAGATCGCCGCCATCGAGTTCCTCATCGACAAGCTGAAGGCGACCAAGACCAACGAAGAGTTCTTCCAGTCGATGCGCCGCAAGTAAGTCGCGCGGGTACCGCAAAGGCCGGGGAAACCCGGCTTTTGTGCGTCTGCGTGGCGCTATAACTTCTGAATAACCCGGTTCGGCGCTAAACTTTGCGCCCGACTGGCCCGCCCGACACGAGGCTCCTGCATGCAGTATCGCGACCTGCGCGACTTTATCCGCGGCCTGGAACAGCGCGGCGAACTCAAGCGCATAAACGCCGCGGTTTCGCCCGTGCTGGAAATGACCGAGATCTGTGACCGCACCCTGCGCAAGGGCGGCCCGGCGCTGCTGTTCGAGAACCCCGCGGGGTTCGCCATGCCAGTGCTCGGCAACCTGTTTGGCACGCCCAAGCGCGTGGCCCTGGGCATGGGCGCCGAGGCGGTCGGCGAACTGCGTGAAATCGGCAAGCTGCTGGCCTTCCTGAAAGAACCGGAGCCGCCGAAGGGTCTGAAAGACGCCTGGTCCAAGCTGCCGATCTTCAAGAAGGTCCTGGCCATGGCGCCCAAGGTGCTGAAGGACGCGCCCTGCCAGGAGGTGATCGAGGAGGGCGAGGACGTCGACCTGGCCAGGCTGCCGGTGCAGACCTGC
>JAKFDU010000019.1:0-10209 GCA_036675975.1 Devosia sp.
GGCGTCGGTGTCAGCCGTTGCCGCACCAGCCGAAAGACCGGCAAACTGAGCAGCGGTGCCGCCGAGGGTGAGAGCTTCGCCCTTGGAGCTTTCGATCTTGAGCTGGCCGTCGACGACCGTGGCCTTGACGCCACCATTGCCGCCAGCAGCAGCGCCGAGGGCAGTGTTGATCTTTTCGGCCGAGGTCGTGGCGGTGTCGTCCTTGGTCAGGCTGACGGTGACGGCAGCGTTAGCATTCAGGCTGGTGGCCTGCAGCGTTACGGTGCCGGCAAAGCCGAGACGGCCATTGCCACCAACAAAGCCGTTATTACCGGTCTTGGTGCCGTTATGTACGGAAACCGACTTGGCGGAGGCGAAAGCACCGCCGCTGAAGGTCAGGTTTTCGGCAGCAGCGTTGCCGACGGTAGCAGCGTCGACCGACAGGGACGTGGTCTGGAAGGACTTGTCCTGGCGAGCCTGACGCAGGGTCGACTGCATCGATTCCAGGGTCTTGGTCATGGCCGACAGGCCATTGTCCGCAGCTTCAAGCGTCTTGACGCCGTTAGCCATGGAGTCGAGCAGGGAGCCCAAGTCGCTGGCGCGGTTGGAAAGACCCTGAGCAGTGAACCAGCTGGAAGGATTGTCCAGAGCCGAGTTCACCTTGTTACCGGTGGACAGGCGGTTCTGGGTCGTTGCCATCATGTCGGCAGTGCCCTTGAGAGAGAGCAGGTTCGAGCGGACGGCTTTGGAGAGGGAAATGTCGGCCATTTGAGAGTCCTTTTCTAGGATTACGCAAACTAAAGCGCCTCTTCCTGAGGCACCCCGAACATCAACCGGCAGGCTCTAAAGAAGGATTAAGCGGCTGATGAATATTTGGGCAAATTGCGCTCGATAATGCACAGAGCCAAAACAAAAAGCCCCGGAACTCCGGGGCTTGCGTGTAGTGGACGGCGGCGCGGTGGTCAGATCGCATTAACCTAGGCGATCAGATCCTTGAGCCGGGCCTCGGATTCCGGCGGCAGCGGGATCGAGCCGATGCGCATGATCACTTCTTCTATAGTGGTGGGCGCGGGCGGCATGGCGCCGGCAATGACTGCGGCGGCGAACATGGAGGCGGCGCCATAGCGGTCAGGCTCTGGCGCCGGTTCTGGAGGCGGCTCCCGCCGCGGGAAATTCCCGCTGTCGCTGGAGCTGGAATTCTTCGGCGCTGGCGGCGTGCTGTCGGGCAGCATGCTGCGCTCCCCGTCGATGGGCCTGATGCGGTAGTTTGGGAGGCCGACGCTGCCTGTAGAAAGCGGATCGGCCGTGATTGCGGTGATCATGACGCTGTCCTTGCACCCACGAATGCCAGTGGGCACCGTAAATCTACAGCGATTGTCGTCTGATTACCGATAACGTCCGCAATTGATGTAAATGGAGTCTAAATCAAAGTGCCCGGTTGACTGCGATGCCGCGGGCCGATGCTGCGGGGTCTGCTGTGATCGCGCCGCCGCGTCCGTAAGTCTTGGCCTTGTTTTGCTGTCCAACGATCTTGGCGACATCTGTGAGCAGATCTTCGGTCACCATGCGAGCCGTCGCCAGGACGCGCAGGTTCTCCGCCATCTGGGTGGCTAGGCGCTCATGACCGAGGCGCAGGCGCTCGATGGCGTCAGGCGCCTGTACCTTGAGGCGCGGGCCCTGGCGCTGCACCGAGCGGGCGAAGCCGACATAGTCCTGGGCCAGCCGCGCCTTTTCCGGCGTCAACGTGCTCGCCTGCCGCATGTGGCCGGCGCGGAGCAGGGTGGTTTCCTGGTTCATCACGTCGACCAGCGCGGCCAGGGCGATTTCAGCCATGCGGCAGAGTTCGTCTGCCGGCAGGCTATCGAGTGCGGCGAGGCGTGCGGCTGCGGTCATTTGTAGGCTCCCGGCAAGATGGTGTTCTGGTTGTTGGCCGCTTCCTGCATGGCGAGCAGGTCGGGCAGGAGTTGTTCGGCGATGCCCAGGCCGCCATTTTGCGCCATGTTGGCGGCAAGCTGTTCGGACTGCATCGAGCGCCAGGTCTCTTCGCCGAACCCACCACCCATGACGCTTTCGTCGGTCTTGATGGAGGCGAAGAGTTCTTTGGTCAGCGTATTGAGGAATACGCCCTCGAATTCTTCGGCCTGCTGGCGAACCTTGGCGATCTGGCTCGGCGAGAGGGTAGAGCCGGGCTGCTTGATGGTCTCGAGCATCACAGCACCTCGATCTCGGCTTGCAGGGCGCCGGTGGCCTTGATCGCCTGGAGGATTGCGATCAGGTCGCGGGGCGAGATGCCGAGGGCGTTGAGGCCGTCCACCAGTTCCTGCAGCGTCACGGACTCGTTGACGATCGTCAGCGCGGTCTCGGAGAGGTTGGCATTGAGATTGGTGTTGGGCTCCGTCGCGGTCTGCCCCAGGCTGAGCGGATTGGGCTGCACGACGGTGGGGTTCTCGGCGATGGTCACGGTCAGGTTCGATTGAGCCACGGCGACGCTCGACACGCGCACGTCCCGGCCCATGACGATGATGCCGGAGTTCTCGTCGATGACGATCTTTGCCGTCTGGTCGGTCTCGATCATCAGCTGCTCGATGTCGGTAAGCAGGTCGACGATATTGCCGTTGAAGCCCGGGGGCAGGGTGAGCCGCACCGTGGCCGGGTCTTCCGGTGTGGCGGTGGGGGCGCCGATGAAGTCGTTGACCGCCAGCGCGATGCGACGCGCGGTGGTCAGGTCGGGATTGCGCAGGGCCAGGCGCAGCGAGGTCTGGCTGCCGAGGTGAAAGTCGATCTCGCGTTCGATCAGCGCGCCCGAGGAGATCCGTCCAGTGGTGGGAACGCCAGAGATAATGGTCGCGGCGTCACCCTCTGCCTTGAAGCCGTTGATGGCGACAGAACCTTGTGCGATGGCGTAGACTTCGCCATCGGCGCCGAGTAGCGGCGTCACCAGCAGCGTGCCGCCCTGCAGGCTGTCGCTATCGCCCAGCGCGGAGACCGACACGTCCATGCGAGAGCCCTGCGTGGCGAAGGGCGGCAGGTTGGCGGTCACCATCACGGCGGCCACGTTGGCGGTGCGGACGTTTTCGCCGGCTGTGTTGACGCCAAGACGTTCCAGCATCGACTGCAGCGACTGCTTGGTGAAAGGCGAATTGTTGAGGCTGTCACCGGTGCCGTTGAGGCCGACCACCAGGCCGTAGCCGACCAGCTGGTTCTCGCGCACACCCTCGAAATCGACGATATCCTTGATGCGGGCTGCCGCGGCCTGCGTTTCCAGCGTCGGCAGCAGCACCATTGATATGGTCAGCGCGCCTGCGATCAACCTGTGCAGCAGTCGTTTGGTCATCCGGCATCCCCGTCGTCTGGCCGTGCCATCCCCATGGCGCAGCGTTCGCCGATCACATTGCGAAAACCGTGCCAGTCAGGGTGCTGGGCGCTAGTGCGTTGAAAAACCTAACGTTTGTCACCAAACACCATCCGCCGGAGTTGGTGAGGCTGCCCCGATGAGCAATTCTTGCCGGGCACATTAAGACCTTGTTAACGGCTGGCGGCAGATTTTGCCGGGGACGGCGTTGAACTGATTTGAGTCCCGGCCTTGCGCATCGACACCAGCAACCGAACGACAGGCGTTGGCCGCGGCAGTGCCGCGGGCCGCTCCGGCTCGGGCGCGGACTTCGTGCCCGCGGGCGGCGAGGCTCCCGCGCGTGTTGCCGGCAATACCCCGGCCCATGCGATGACGGGGATCGACGCTATCCTGGCGCTGCAGGCTGCGGACGGGCCGCTCACCGGCCGAAAGAAGGCCATACGCCGCGGCGCATCGCTCCTCGACAGCCTCGACGACATCAGGACGGACCTGCTGATCGGGCGGATTGATGCCGAGCGGCTGGATCGGATGACCGCCACGCTGTCGGAGGCCCGCGAGCGGTCGCTTCCTGGCCTCGATGCCCTGCTCGACGACATCGAGCTGCGGGTGCGGGTGGAGCTGGCCAAGGTCGGGCGCTACCCGGCCGGCTGAGCGCCGGTCATCAAAATGTTGTCAATATTGCGCTATGCGCCTGACAGGGTGGGGCTTTCCTATGTTAAGCACCCTCGCCTTGCGTGCTTGCCCGGTGGGTGCTAGGCGCATATACAGGCCGCCTTAGGGGTGCATTGGAGTTGAGTCTGCTGATGTCTTCGATTGCAGAAGTGGTTGAATACCGGCCCAGTGACGACGAGCCGTTCATGAACCCGCGCCAGCGCGAGTATTTTCGGGCAAAGCTCAACACGTGGAAGGAAGACATCCTCCGTGAGAGCCGCGAAACTCTAGAGAACCTGCAGGAAGAGAGCCAGAACCACCCTGATATGGCCGATCGTGCCAGCTCAGAGAGCGACCGGTCCCTCGAATTGCGCACGCGCGATCGTCAGCGCAAGCTCATCTCCAAGATCGATGCCGCGCTCAAGCGCCTCGATGACGGCACCTATGGTTATTGCGAAGAGACTGGTGACCCGATCGGCATTGCTCGCCTCGATGCCCGTCCCATTGCCACGTTGAGCCTGGAAGCCCAGGAAATGCACGAGCGCCGCGAGAAGGTGTACCGGGACGAGTAAAGTCTCGACACCCGATTTTGCAGAGGCTCGCAGTAGATGCGGGCCTTTTTTCTTGGCTGGCTCGCAACCGGCAAATTCTGACAAAGCGATATTCTTAGGGCCTTGTTTCCGCCGCAGCTTCTCGGCCATATGGTGGCGTCGAGCTTGGGAGGGCAACGATGTTGCAGGTCGCTGTGAAAATGCGCGCGCTGGTTCTGGCGCTGGTTCTCGCCCTGGGCGCACCCGCAATGGCGGCGGATCAGAAGATCACGCTGCTGGAAAATACCGACCTCCCCGGTTTCGATTATTCCATCATCCGCGACACGGACCTGGACGCCTGCAGCGCGGCCTGTGCGGACGACAACATTTGCCGTGCCTTTACCTTCAATTCCCAGTCGAACTGGTGCTTCCTCAAGGGCACAGCCGGTGAGCCGACCGAGTTCGCCGGTGCCACGTCGGGCCGGGTCAGCCGCGCGCCGTCGCCGGCAGTGACCCAAGCCGTCCGCCAGGCCGAATTGCCGTTTCCGGCGCAGGGCATCATCGACAACGCCCGCACTCTCGCCAATGAGTTGCCGCAGACCGACGCCCCGCCGCCCAAGGTGACCTATGCCGGGCTGGTGGAGTCGGCCGAGGAAGCTGCCGCCGCGGGCAATCAGGTCGCCGCTATCACCGCTTATCGCCAGGCACTGGCCATCAATGCCAATGACGGCGCCATCTGGCAGGCACTGGCCCAGGCCTCGCTGACCCAGGCGGAAGCCGTTGCCGGGCAGGCCGAAGGCGACAATAGCTACGACCTGGCGCATGCCGCCAGCGCGTCGGCGATGAACGCGTTCCTGCGCTCCACCGATGTTGTCGATCGCGCCAATGCCCTGGCCGCTCTCGCCAATGGCATGGAATATCGCCAGATGTGGCGCGAGGTGATTGCCACCTACCGCCTGAGCCTCAAGCTTTCGCCCAACGAAGCCGTCGAGGCCCATCTCGATGAGGTCGTGGCGCAGAACGGCTTCCGCGTGACCGATCATGTGGTCGACGCCGATGCCGCATCGCCGCGCATCTGCGCGGTCTTCTCCGCTCCCTTGCCCTATTCTACGACGGACCTGTCCGCCTATGTGGTCGTCGCCGACATGCCTCAGGCCTCGGTCGAGGCTGAGGATCAGCAGATTTGCGTCGAGGGCCTGCTGCATGGCGGGCGCTATGCCATTCGCCTGCGCGCCGGTCTGCCGTCGGCCGATGGCGAGGAGCTGCTCAAGGACATCGTGCTCGATGTCTATGTGCCCGATCGCTCGCCCTTCGTCGGCTTTGCCAACGATGCCTATGTCATGCCGGCAGGCCTCGGCGGCGGGCTGCCGATCACTTCGGTCAATGCCGATATCGCCGAAGTCATGATCTATCGCATCGGCGACCGCTCCATCGCGACCGCGGTCCGCGACGGCATCTTCCAGGGCAGTCTCACCGAATACGATGCCGAAGACATTGCGGACCGGGTTGGCGAACAGGTCTGGAAAGGCGAGGTGGATCTTGCCCGGGGCCAAACCAACGAGCTGACAACCACCGCCATCCCGGTAGCCGAAACGATTGGCCAGATGGAGGCGGGAGCCTATGTCATCACTGCCAAGATCAAGGACGAATATTCCGAATATTGGGACGGCGTGGCCACGCAGTGGTTCATCGTTACCGATCTCGGCCTCACCACCATTTCCGGCGACGATGGCGTCCATGCCTTCGTGCGCGGCCTTGACGATGCCAAGCCCATCGCCGGCGCAGCCGTCCGGCTGGTCGCGGTCAACAATGAAATCCTCGGTGAAGCCACGACCGATGCGGATGGCCGCGCCATGTTCGCGCCGGGCCTGGCGCGCGGCGAAGGGGGCAGGGCGCCCCAACTGCTGGTCGCCGAGACCGAGGACGGCGACTATGCCTTCCTTGATCTCTCACGCCCCGCTTTCGATCTCACCGATCGCGGTGTCGAGGGCCGGCCATCACCCGGCCCGCTCGATGTTTTCGCCACCACCGAACGCGGCGTCTATCGCCCCGGCGAAACCGTCTATCTCACCGCCTTGCTGCGCGACGAGCGCGCCGCGGCGGTAACCGGCCTGCCGTTGACGCTCGAAATCGAGCGCCCGGACGGCGTTGTCGCCAGTACGCAGGTGCTCAGCGACCAGGGCGCCGGCGGCTACTTCGTCGCTTTGCCCATGGTCGACGGAGCCATGCGCGGCTCGTGGACGGCACGGCTCTATGCCGATCCGGAAGGCGAGGCGCTGTCCAGTACCAGCTTCCTCGTGGAGGACTTCGAGCCGGAACGCCTGGCTTTCGAAGTCAGTGCGCCCGACGCGCCGATGGTCATCGGCGAGGTCACTCCGATCGATGTCGCCGCCAAGTATCTCTACGGCGCCACTGCGCCAAATCTCGCCATCGAGGCCGATGCCATCATCAGCGCGAGAACGACACTGGACGCTTTCCCCGGCTACACGTTCGGCCGCGAGGACGACACTGTCGAAACCAGCCGCGAACCGCTGGGCGTGGTCGGAACCACCGACGAGGCCGGCAACGCCGTGGCCGAAGTCGTGCTGCCGGAGCCTCCGGCCACGACACGTCCGCTCGAAGCGCAGCTGTTGATGCGGCTGGTCGACAGCAATGGCCGCACCATCGAGCGCAGCATCAGTCGTCCGGTGCTGGCCACCGTGGACCGCATCGGCATCAAGCCGACCTTCAGCGACGCCTCGGGTCTCGCCGAGGGCAGCCAGGCCAGTTTCGACATCGTGGCGGTGTCGCCGGAAGGCGAGGCCATCGCCAAGACCGGCCTCAACTGGACCATCTCGCGCATCGACACCAACTATCAGTGGTACCGCAACGGCAGCACCTGGCAGTGGGAAGCCATCACCACTTCGCGCGAAGTCGCCAGCGGCACCGTCGACACATCCGAGGGTGGTCCGGCCACTATTGGCGCCAATGTCGACTGGGGTCTCTACCGGGTCGAGGTGGAAAGCACGGGGGATAACCCGACCTCGTCCAGCTACGAATTCTACGCCGGCTACTATTACGCTGACGCCGGCTCCGACACGCCGGATACGCTGCAGGTCGCGCTCGACAAGGCCGCCTACAAGGTCGGTGAAACGGCCCAGCTCAAGCTTGATCCGCAATTTGCCGGCACCGCGCTGGTGATGGTGGTCGATAATCGCGTCATCGCCATGCAGGCGGTCGAGGTTCCCGAGGGTGGCACCACCGTGCCGCTCGAGGTAACCGAGGAATGGGGCCCTGGCGCCTATGTGACGGCGATCCTCTATCGCCCGTCCGATGTCACCGAAAAGCGCATGCCGTCACGCGCCCTTGGCCTCGCCTTTGCCGATGTCGAGCCGGGCGACCGCAAGCTCGACGTGACGCTGGGGACGCCGGAGGTCACTCTGCCCCGGCAGAGCTTCACCACGACGGTCGAACTGGGCAACCTGGCCGCGGGCCAAAAGGCCTATGTCGCCGTGGCGGCAGTGGATCTGGGCATTCTCAACCTCACCAACTTCAAGGTGCCGGATCCCGACGGCTGGTATTTCGGCCAGCGCCAGCTCGGTATGGAAGTCCGCGATCTCTATGGCTCACTGATCGATCCGACCCAGGGTCTGGCCGGCGCCATGCGTTCGGGCGGTGATGAGGGCTCCTCGCGCACCGGTACGCCGCCGGCGACATCGGTCCTCGTTGCCCTGCATTCGGGCATTGTCGAGGTCGATGCCGAGGGCAAGGCCACCATCACCTTCGACATGCCGGATTTCTCCGGCACGGTGCGGGTCATGGCCATGGCCTGGACGGAAACGGCCGTGGGGCACGCCTCTGCCGACGTGATCGTCCGTGATCCGGTTGTCGTTACCCTCAGCCCGCCGCGTTTCCTGCGCGTGGGCGACGAGTCCCGCCTCCTGGTCGAAATCAACAATGTTGACGGTGAGTCAGGCACTTACGGCGTTTCGCTCTCGACCGGCGACGGCATCGCCACGCCGGCCGAGAACAGTGACGTAGAGCTGGAAAGAGGCAATCGCACAGCGCTTGAACTTGCGCTCAACGGCATGCAGATCGGCGATTGGCCGGTGGTGCTGACGATCACTGCGCCAAACGGCAGCACGCAGACCAAGGAGCTCCTGCTCGGCGTGCGACCGACCAGCGCGCCGGTCACCACCAGCCGCGTCCTGCCGATCAGGGCGGGCGAGAGCATCACCATCGGGCCGGATCACTTCGAGAGCTACATGGCCGATACCGGGGCGATGACCCTGGCCGTCGGCCCCATCGCTCGCCTTGATGTGCCCGGTCTGCTGCTGGCGCTCGATCGCTATCCCTATGGCTGCGCCGAGCAGCTCTCGAGCCGCGCTTTGCCGCTGCTCTACCTCAACGATGTCGCCAAGCTGGTCGGCACCGCTGGTGATGACAAGCTCAACCAGACCGTCGTCGACGCCATCGCCAACCTCTTGTCCAAGCAGAGCTCCGGCGGCGGCTTCGGCCTCTGGGGGCCATTCGCTGGCGGCGACCTGTGGCTTGACGGCTTTGTCACCGATTTCCTGCTGCGTGCCAAGGCAGCCGGCTATGACGTGCCAGAGCAGTCAATGACCATGGCTTTCGACAACCTTGCCAACCAGCTGTCCTACGCGGCTGACTTCGACAAGGGCGGCGAGGACATTGCCTACGCGCTTTACGATCTGGCGCGTGCCGGCCGGGTGTCGATGGGTGACCTGCGCTACTATCACGAGGCGCGCCTTAATGCCTTCGGTTCGCCGCTGGCCCAGGCACAGCTCGGCGCTGCCCTGTCGCTGTATGGCGATCCGACACGGGCCAACTCCGCCTTTGCGGCGGCGGTGGCCGGGCTCAACACGCCCGACAATGTCAGGCGTTATCGCGGTGACTATGGTAGCCGGATGCGCGATCTTGCCGGCGTGCTGGCGCTGGCCGCCGAGTTCAAGCCTGAGGGCGTGGACCTGACGGACCTCGCCAACCAGCTCGCCAAGCTGCGCGATCGGGCCAACTATACCTCGACGCAGGAAGATAGCTGGACCCTGCTGGCCGCCGCAGCGCTCGGTGCCGCCAGCACCGATGGCTCGGTGACCCTCAATGGCGAAGCCCTGAGCGGCGAAGTCTATCGCCGCTACGATCAGGCAGGCTTTGAAGCGGTGGAGGTTGCCAATACCGGCACTGTCGACACCGAGGCCAAGGTAACGGTGACCGGCTTCCCGATCACCCCGCCGCCGGCAAGCAGCAACGGCTTCACCATCACCCGCGAGTATTTCCTGCCCGATGGCACGCCCATCGATCCGCAGGCGGCGCCCCTGGCGCAGAACGAGCGGCTGGTCGTGGTGCTGAGGGTGCGGCCGCAGACGCTGGGTTCGGGTCAGTATGTGGTGGCCGATCCGCTGCCCGCGGGCTTCGAGATCGAAAATCCCGATCTGTCGGCCGGTGGTGGCGTCAACGACTTCAGCTGGCTCAACCTCGATAGCGCCAACCACGTGGAATCCCGCACCGACCAGTATGTTGCGGCGTTCCGCTACTTCGACGAATCCGGCAGCTTCACCACCGCCTACATGGTGCGTGCGGTGTCGCCCGGCACGTTCGTGCTCCCGGGCGCCACGGTGGAAGACATGTATCGCCCCGAATTCCGGGCGAATACGGCGGCCGGCTCCATCGAGGTCACCCCGACCGGGCCATGAGTGG
>JAKFDU010000020.1:0-2022 GCA_036675975.1 Devosia sp.
GGGCAGAAAGTCGGCAACCACGCTTGCGATACAGCGTGCTTGATACCGGACCCGGTGAGGAAGCTCCAACGCGTGACAGGCGGCCTTTGGTCCGTTCTATGTCGACAGTTCTTGGCCCAAAGGCCGCCTGTCACCGTGCCCCCGGGCGCCCTTGCGCTCCGGCCGCGGGCGCCCTTGCGCTCCGGCCCCGGGCGCTCTTGCGCTCCGACTACGAAAACCGCGTCTCAGGCGGCGCTTTGGCTCGTCTAAAGCATGCCGATATAGGCGCCGAACGGTTCGAGATCGATTTCGCCGTCAATCACCGCTGCGATGACTCCCGGGCAACCGGCGGCGGCAGGCGACAGACCCGCTGGAACGATGAACTCGGCCGCATTGGCGCCCATGTTGAAGACACAGAGCAGGCGCTCGGCGCCATCGGCCCGGACAAAGGCCAGCACGTCGCCACTGGCCTCGAGCAGTTCAATGCTGCCCTTGGCGAGCGCCGGGTGCTCCTTGCGGAAGGCCAGTAGTGCCCGATAAAATTCGAGCACCGAGCCATCGACATTGTCCTGCGTATCGACGGCATGGACCAGGTGTTCGGCCGGCACCGGCAGCCAGGTGCGGTTGGCGGTCGAGAAGGCGCCGTTGGCCGCGTGGGCCTGCCACACCATCGGCGTGCGGCAGCCATCGCGACCCTTGAACTGCGGCCAGAACTCGATGCCATAGGGATCGACCAGGTCCTCGAAGGCTAGTTCGGCCTCCTTGAGACCCAGTTCCTCTCCCTGGTACAGGCAGACCGAGCCGCGCATGCAGAGGATCAGCGTGGCAGCGAGACGGGTAAACGCCGCCTCCTGCCCGTGCACGGCCCAGCGGCTCACATGGCGCACCACGTCGTGGTTGGAAAAAGCCAGGCAGATCCAGCCATCGGGCGCGCCGGCCTCGGTGGCGGCAATGGATGCCCTGAAATGCTCGGCCGAGAATTCGCCGCCCAGATAGTCAAAGGTGTAGGCCATGTGCAGCCGGTCATCGCCCGAGGTGTACTGGGCCATGATGGCGAGCTGATGCTGGCTGTCGCCGATCTCGCCGACGGTCGTCGTGCCCGGATATTCATTCATCATGGCGCGCAGGCGCGCGAGGAAGGCGAGATTTTCCGGGCGCGACTTGTCGAACA
Organism: Devosia sp.; assembly: GCA_036675975.1. GTDB lineage: Bacteria > Pseudomonadota > Alphaproteobacteria > Rhizobiales > Devosiaceae > Devosia. Next base: position 1,151 of record JAKFDU010000020.1, read on the forward strand.
GATGCTCCTGGAAATTGTAGGGATTCACCGCCGGCGCCGTCGAGGCGTTGAAGTCCTCGGGCTTGACCACTGGGTTGGATTCGAGCCCCGTCGAGTGGAAATAGAAATTCACCGTATCGAGCCGGAAGCCATCGACGCCGCGCTCGAGCCAGAAGCGCATGTCGCCCAGCAGGGCTTCCTGCACATCGGGATTGTGGAAGTTGAGGTCGGGCTGGGAGACCAGGAAATTGTGCATGTAATACTGCATGCGCCTGGAATCCCACTGCCAGGCAGAGCCGCCGAAGATGGAGAGCCAGTTGTTCGGCGGGGTGCCATCGGGCTTGGGATCGGCCCAGACATACCAGTCGGCGCGGGCATTGGTGCGGTTCTGGCGCGATTCGGCGAACCAGGCATGCTTGTCCGAGGAGTGGGAAATCACCTGGTCGATGATGACCTTGAGGCCGAGCGAATGGGCCTTCTGTACCAGGTGGTCGAAATCTTCGAGCGTACCGAAGCTGGGGTCGATGCCGCGATAGTCGGAAACGTCGTAGCCGAAATCCTTCATCGGGGAGGTGAAGACCGGCGACAGCCAGATGGCGTCAACGCCCAGATCGGCGACATAGTCGAGCCGGCTGGTGATGCCGACGAGATCGCCAACGCCGTCGCCGTTCTGATCCTGGTAGGAGCGCGGATAGATCTGGTAGATCACCGCGCCGCGCCACCAATCCCTGTCGATGGCCGGCTCCTCGACGGTTTTCGGCTCGGTCATCATCGACGTGGCGGACATGGCTCTCTCCTGTCGGGTCGGAAAGGCACTTACCCCGCCGCAGGGACCGATACAAGCGGACCCCGGGCGAAGCTGCTCTGCGTATTCGGCCCGACGACGGCCGGCT
>JAKFDU010000021.1:0-1748 GCA_036675975.1 Devosia sp.
ACGATCAGCGACATCGGCGAAGTGACGGTCTTGTCTTCGCCGTTGTCGTTCCAGCGCGTGGCCATGGACATCGAGTCCTTGCCCACCGGAATGGTGATGCCCAGCTCAGGGCACAGCTCCATGCCGACCGCTTTCACGGTGTCATACAGACGCGCGTCTTCACCCGGGTGGCCGGCCGCCGACATCCAGTTCGCCGACAGTTTGATGTCGGAGAGCTTGTTGATGCGCGACGCGGCAATGTTGGTGATGGTTTCGCCGATGGCCATGCGGCCCGATGCCGGGGCGTCCAGCAGAGCCAGCGGAGTGCGCTCGCCCATTGCCATCGCTTCACCGGTGTAGACGTCGAAACTGGTGGCGGTGACGGCAACGTCGGCCACCGGTACCTGCCACGGGCCGACCATCTGGTCACGAGCGACGAGGCCGGTGATGGTGCGATCGCCGATGGTGATCAGGAAGCTCTTGCTCGCCACGGCCGGGTGATGCAGAACGCGTTCGATGGACTCGCTGATGTCGAGGTTCGACGGATCGAAGTCATCGCCCAGTTCGGCTTCGCGAACCACCGACCGGTGCATGCGCGGGGCCTTGCCGAGCAACACTTCCAGTGGCATGTCCACCGGGTTGTTGCCGAAGTGGCTGTCGGTCACGGTCAGTTGCGGTTCAGCGGTGGCTTCACCGACTACTGCAAACGGGCAGCGCTCGCGTTCGCAGATCGCCTGGAAGCGCTCGAAGTCTTCCGGGCCGACCGCCAAGACGTAACGTTCCTGGGATTCGTTGGACCAGATCTCGTGCGGGGCCATGCCCGGCTCGTCATTGGGGATGTTGCGCAGTTCGAAACGGCCACCGCGGTCGCCGTCGTTGACCAGCTCCGGGAAGGCGTTGGACAGACCGCCCGCGCCGACGTCGTGGATGAAGCTGATCGGGTTCTTGTCACCCAACTGCCAGCAACGGTCGATGACTTCCTGGCAGCGACGCTCCATTTCAGGGTTTTCACGCTGTACGGAAGCAAAATCCAGATCCGCCGAACTGGTGCCGGTGGCCATCGAGGAAGCGGCGCCGCCGCCCAGACCGATCAACATCGCCGGGCCGCCGAGCACGATCAGCTTGGAGCCGACCACGATCTCGCCTTTCTTGACGTGCTCTTCGCGGATGTTGCCCATGCCGCCGGCGAGCATGATCGGCTTGTGGTAACCGCGCACTTCATCACCGTGCGGGGTGCTGATCGACTGCTCGAAGGTACGGAAGTAGCCGGTCAGCGCCGGACGGCCGAATTCGTTGTTGAACGCGGCGCCGCCGAGCGGGCCTTCGATCATGATGTCCAGCGCAGTGACGATGCGCTCAGGCTTGCCGTACGGCACTTCCCACGGCTGTTCGAAGCCCGGGATCTGCAGGTTCGATACGGTGAAACCGGTCAGGCCGGCCTTTGGCTTGGCGCCGCGGCCGGTTGCACCTTCGTCACGGATCTCGCCACCGGAACCGGTGGATGCGCCCGGGAACGGGGCGATCGCGGTCGGGTGGTTGTGGGTTTCGACCTTCATCAGGATGTGCACCGGCTCCTGCACCGCGCCGTACTGGCGGGTTTCAGGGTTCGGGAAGAAGCGGCCGGCAACATTGCCGACGATCACCGAAGCGTTGTCCTTGTAAGCCGACAACACGCCTTCGCTGTGCATCTGATAGGTGTTCTTGATCATGCCGAACAGGCTTTTTTCCTGGCTCTGGCCGTCAATGTCCCAACTGGCGTTGAAGATCTT
>JAKFDU010000022.1:0-1935 GCA_036675975.1 Devosia sp.
CTTGTTGATCGTCTCGATCATGTGCACCGGGATGCGGATGGTGCGCGCCTGGTCGGCGATCGAGCGGGTGATCGCCTGGCGGATCCACCAGGTCGCATAGGTCGAGAACTTGTAGCCGCGGCGATACTCGAACTTATCGACGGCCTTCATCAGGCCGATATTGCCTTCCTGGATCAGGTCCAGGAACTGCAGGCCGCGATTGGTGTACTTCTTGGCGATGGAGATCACGAGGCGCAGGTTGGCCTCGACCATTTCCTTCTTGGCGATGGCGGCTTCGCGCTCGCCCTTCTGCACCTTGTGCACGATGCGGCGGTATTCGGCGATGTTGAGGCCGGTTTCGGTCGCCAACGTCGCAACGTCACCGCGGATTTCGCGGATCGTGTCGGCTTCGCGCTTGGCGAATTCGCCCCAGCCCTTGCCGTCGAAGGATGCAAGGCCTTCTTCCCACGCCGGGTTCACTTCCTGGCCGTAATAGCTGTCGAGGAACTTCTCGCGCTTGACGCCATAGCTTTCGGCCAGACGCAGCAGGCGCCCTTCCAGCTTCACCAGGCGTTTGTTGATGTCGTAGAGCTGCTCGACCAGGCTTTCGATACGGCTGGCATTGAGCGACAGTGACTTGACGTCGGCGATGACCTCGCCGCGCAGCACTTCGAGCCTCTTGGCCTCGGCATCCGAGACCGAAGCCGAGCGATCCTCGGCATGCTTGTCCTGCATTTCGCGCATCTGCCCATAGGCATTGGCGATGCGATCGAAGGTCTCCACCACTTGCGGCTTGAGCTCGGCTTCCATCGCCGACAGCGACAGTGCGTTCTCGAACTCGTCGTCGTCGTCATCGGGCGCCGGGTCCTGGGGAGCCTGGGGCTCCTCAGGCACATAGTCATCGTCCTCGTCGCCAGAGGCGCGCTTGGGTGCCGGGGCCGCCTTGGGCTTCTCGACCACCGATTCCATCTTGGGAGCGGCGTTGAGGTTCACCATCTCGGGGTTCGGAGCGGCCTGCTTGGCGTCGGGGCCGGCATAGGTGGCTTCGAGGTCGATGATGTCGCGCAGCAGGATTTCACCCTGGGCGAGCTGCTCGCGCCAGATGATGATGGCCTGGAAGGTCAGCGGGCTCTCGCAGAGACCCTCGATCATGGTCTCGCGACCGGCCTCGATGCGCTTGGCGATGGCGATTTCGCCCTCGCGGCTCAGCAGTTCAACCGAGCCCATCTCGCGCAGATACATGCGCACCGGATCATCCGTGCGATCCGAGCCGGCCTTGGTATTGGAGGTCGTCGAAACGGCGGTGCTGCTGCTGGAGGTGGAAACCTCCTGGCCCTGGTCTTCCTCGTCCTTTTCGACTTCGGTCTCTTCGACCTCGTCTTCGTCAACGACGTTGATGCCCATGTCGGAGAACATGGACATGAAATCTTCGATCTGCTCAGACGACACCTCGTCCGACGGCATGACCGCGTTCAGCTCTTCATAGGTCACATAGCCGCGCTTCTTGGCGACCTTGATGAGCTTTTTTACGGCGGCGTCGGAAAGGTCGAGCAGCGGGGAATCGTTCGTCGCCTCGGGGGCGCCGGCTTCCGGCTTCTCGGTTTCCTTGGTGGTCTTCGGTGCTGCCTTGGTGGCCATGTGGTACTCCGTCGGAACCCGCGAGCGCCCGGGTCCGGGTAAGGCTTAAGTGGTGACACCTCAAGGCAAGGTAAAGGTTTGGTCACTCAGGCGTTAACGCCTGACATGCGACCATAGTTCGCCTCGGATGAATTTACATATCGCCATATGCAAAATCGCGCGTACCCGCGGACTTCTAGAGTGATCCCCTAAAAGCTGCGTGTCGCGCGTCCCGATAACGAACCAAATCCTTCGATCAATGCCTCTGTGCCATCGACAGTGGTAATCTGGTTCTTGATGTCCCGCAGCCTTTCAAAGGTTTCTTCGCTTGGGTCTTCG
>JAKFDU010000023.1:0-40324 GCA_036675975.1 Devosia sp.
GGCATGTTCATCATGAACCAGACCCGCGAAATCCTGCTCGACCTCAATCCACAGCCGCAGCAGCTCGATGTGCTGGTCCGCCTCAACCGCCAGATCGCGGCTGGCCTGCGCGGCAGCTGAACGCAAATTTCCGAATAGCAAAACCCCCTCGGCAGCACCGAGGGGGTTTTTGTTTGCCAGTCGTTCGTCGCGCTAGAGAAAGTTGACGAGGCTGAGCTTGCTCACCATCGAAGTCGCCTGATAGCTCGCCTGGAGGCGCGTCTGCAGCGCCATGATTTCCATGGCCACGTCTTCCTTGCTGACCGTCTCGACATCGCTCAGCAAATTGTCGAGCTGCGCCTTGTAGTTGACGTGACGCTCGGTGGAATTGTTGAGGCTGATCCGTGCCACGGCCATTTCCATCGTGAGGATTTCCACCGATCCGCGTTCGGCGTTGTGTGCCTCCGACAGCTGCGCCTGCTGCCGGGTGGCCATAGCGTCAAACCGCCCGGTGGCGCTGCGGCGATCGGCGACCACCGCCTTTTCGTAAGCGGCCAGATCCGCGGCGCGCTGCACGGGATCGAGCACCGCCATAGCGGCCAGCCGCATGGGCTCTCGCGAGGCCAGGATGTTCTGTTCAGAAGGGTAGGTCTCGACCGACAGCGAGGCCATCGTGCGCACCAGCTTCAGCAGACCCGATTCATTGCCCTGGATGCCATAGGCAACGCGGGTGGAGTCGTCGACCTGGGCGGTGACGCTTTGGCGGGGGTTCCCCTCCGCTGCCATCGCGGCTTCGGTCGCCACCACGTTCAAGGCCTTGGCAAAGTTGGCGGCCGTTTCGGCAGCCGTCGCGCCGAGCGTGAACTGGCCTGCGCCGGCCTTGCCGGCCACCGCCGTCAACTCCAGCACACGCGTCGTGCCGCCGGGTTCGGTCAGCGTGATCTCGACGCTCTCCCCCGCAGCCGGAACGGCTGCAAAGGCTACGCCGACGGTGCTGGGATCTGCAGCCGTATAGCTCGTGGTCATATTGGCCGTACTGGCCGAAATGCTGCTGATCTGGAAGCCGTGTTTGGCGGACACCGGCGCGGTCTCGGTCAGCGACACGGTGTTGGTGGTCGTGTCCGTGCCAATCTGCATCCGGCCCAGGCCCTCTGCGGCAACGGCAGGCGACTGGCCCGTATACCACATGATGGTATCGGTGGTGTCAGCAACGCGCAGCGATGTTGCATTGGCAAAACCGCTGCCGCTGTCCTGGACGCGCAGCACCGGCTCGCCCGCCCCATTGAAGAAGTTCGCTGCCGCCGCAAAATTCGACGCGCCGGCGAGTTGGGTTTCACCCACGGCGACCAGCTTGGCATTGAGCGCGTTCTGGAAGTTGGTGGCTGTTGCGCCGGAATCTGCGCCAATGATGAATTCATCCGTGCCACCATTGGACTCGGCAGCGGTTGTCGCCCGCAACGTGATCTGCGTCTCGGTGCCATCGGGCAGCGTGAAACCCATCGTGATGGTCTGGCCGGAGCTCACCTGCTCGGCGGGGTCCGGCTGGAAGCTGACGGTGAGACTTTTGGCAGTTGGCGGCGTCGTAGCCACCGGCGTGGTATAGGCCAAGGAAGAAGCTGGCGCAGTCGACGAGATGGTCGAGAGCTTGAAGCCGAACGGATGCACGCCGTCCTCGCTGAGGGTCAGCACCGAGGCGGTTGCCGGGCCGGGTATCGCCGGGTCGCCGACAACCAGGCCAGAGTTCAGCCGCCCCATGCCATCGTCGCCGATATCGGCCGCCTTGCGCTCGTTGAGGACCGTCTTGAACCCGGCTTTACCCCCCTGGCCGTCGAGCAACACGTTGGTGTCGGGGAGAGGCGGCCGGTCCGTGTTGGAACCACCGAACAGGTAACGGCCGGCGACATCCGAATTGAGCAGTGTAACAAGCTCATCCAGTCGGGCCTTAGAAAGGCCCGGCAAGGTCGCCATATTGATGTTGTTGGTGCCGTATTGGCCTTGCACCGCCGCATTGCGGGCCTCGGCCTCCATTGCATCTATTCGGGTGATGGTCTTGTCGAGGAAACTCAGGCGCAGATTGACCGTGTCGATATTGGCCGAGAAGCCCTCGATCTTGCTGAGGCGCGACCGCACCGACAGCGACATCGGCAGATCCCGCCCCATCTCGGACAGTTTGGATGCCTTCATGCCAGTCCCCAGCTGCACCTGCAGCGTGGCGAACTTGTCCTGCATCTGGGAGATGACGCCGAACCCGGTCTGGAGCGGGAACATGGATTTGTTGACGATCATCTTACGCTACTCCTTCACTGCACACAGCCATCACGTCGCAGCCAGCAAGGCATCGAGCAGTTCCTTGACAACGGAAACCACGCGCGCATTGGCGGCATAGGCGTTTTGCAACTCCATCAGGCGGGCCATTTCCTCGTCGACATTGACCCCGTATTCGCTCTGCATCTGATCGACGATGGTATCGAGGGTCAGCTGCCGGTCGTCGCGCTTGGTGATAGCCGCATTGACGGTCGAGCCCTGGAAGCCGACGATCTGCGAGATGACCTCGCTGAGATTGCCGGAGAGCTGGAAGCGGCCGGTATTGGCGGCGGGGTTGCCACCAGACACGAACTGCATCTTGCTGAGCTGGTCGATGACATAGTCAGCGCGGTCGGAATCGCCCAGCGTGCCGCCAACCTCGTACTGCACCAGCAGGCGGTTATCGGCGAGAATAGCTGGGTCGATGGAGATGCGGGCGGCAAACCCCTGCATCTGCGGCGGATCGGTATCGAGGTTATTGGTGAAGGCCTTGTTGCCCTGATCCACGAACAGGTTGAACCCAAGCCCGGAACCCTGCAGGCCGGTCGAGCTCGAGCGCGCCACGGCCGTGCGCACGTCGGTGCGGCCGGCGGCGCCGTCATCGAGGATGCGCAGGTTGTTGGCGCCGGTGCTGGTAATGTCCAGATTGGGCAGCTTGGCGTCGAGCGCTGCAGCAACTGCCGTCGCGCCGGCAGAGAAGTCGACCCCGATGACCCGTTGGCCCGAGGCATCGACATAGTCCGATGCCTGAGCTGTGTTGACGATGCGTACGCGCTTTTCCACGCCGTCTTCGGCGTAGGTCAGCAGGACGTCGTTACCCGGCGCCAGATTGGAAATATCAACATCAAGCCCCGCAGCAGCGCCGCTGGTAGCTGCGACGCCGGCGGTCTTGTTAGTCGAAAAGGCCAGCGCCAGACCCGCGGCGATCTCGTCGAGCTGGGCCTGCGCCTCAACCAGCGTCTGGTCGCGCAGGGCCACCAGGCCGCCAAGCTCGCCGCCCTGCAATACGCCCTGTGTCACCAAATCGATGGTGAGGCCAGAGGGCGTCGTCAGCGTCATTTTGCCGACCTTGGTCTGTGCCGGATCGACATCGAAGATGGAATTGGGCGACAGATTGCCGGCGCTCTCGAACTTGAAGGTTGAGACGCCATTGTCGATCAGGCCCACGCCCGACCGCGTCATCAGCGCAACCGTGCCGTCGGGCCGGTAGTCGGCCCGGACGTCGATCATCTCGGCGACGGAGGAGACCAGCCGGTCGCGCTGGTCGAGCAGCGCAGCGCGGGCAGTTTCGGTCATACCCAGGTCAAGCATACGGTTGTTGACCTCGGACAGCGATGACAGCATGCCGTTGAGGTTGTGGACGTCGGTAGCGATCTGCCCCTCGGTCTCCTGCCGCATGCCCTGAATGGTGCTGGAGAGCCGGTTGAGCGTTTCCACCATGCTCTGCGCCGCCGAGACGGCCTGAGCGCGGGAATTGTAGTCGTCAGGGCTGGTCGCAATGCCCTGCAAGGCATTCTGCAGTTCCCCGAAGACGCCATCGAGCGAACCCGCCGTGCCCGGCTTGCCGAGGAAGCCCTGCAAACGGTCCAGATAGCTGGCGCGGACGCTGGAATTGGCCGTGTCTGACACCTGGCGCGTATAATAGGCCTGCAGGCTCGAATTGAAGGCGCGATTGGTGCCCACCGAGCGGGCGTAGCTGCTGTCCTGCGAATTGTAGTCGATGATGTTGAGCGACTGCCGATGGTATCCGGGCGTGCCCGAATTGGCGATGTTGCGGCTCAGGATGTCGATGGAGTCCTGATTGACGCGCAGTCCGGACACAGCGTTGGTAAGTGACGTTGTCAGACCCATTCAGAAGGACTCCACTCTGAGAAATACGGCCCGGAACCCTGGTCCCGGACCACTACCGGCCAGGTCCGCCTCAGCGGATCATGTTCAGAGCTTCTTGCAGCATCTTGTCGGCGGTGGTGACGATGCGCGTGCCGGCCGCATAGGCCTGCTGCGTCACGATCAGCTTGGTGAACTCGTCCGAAATATCGGTATTGGAAGCTTCCAGAGCCCCGCCGATGACGCCGGAACCCGAGAGATCGAGAATGGCTTCACCCGACTCCGAAGTGGTCGCGAACACGCCGCCATCGAGTCGCTTGAGCTTGTTGATGGCGTTGAACTCGGCCGTCACCACCTGCGCCATGTCGATGCGCTCGCCGTTGGAATAGGTCGCCACGACACGGCCGTTGTCGTTGATGGCCACCGACACGAACTCGCCCGCGCCATAGCCGTTCTGGTTCAGCGTCGAGACGTTCACGGTGCCGTTGACGTCTGCGAACTGCGAAATGCCGTTGGTGTCGTGCTTGAGCTCCACATCGCCCAGTGCCACGCCATTGACGACCAGGTTGCTGATCGTGGTGGAGGGAACGGCCGGGCTCAGCGAGCCGTCGCCGGCAAAGGTGTAGTCCCTGTCAACGCGGGTCCACATCGGCGAGGTGCCGGTGGCGGCGCTGTTGGACATGTAATAGAGGTTCCAGGTATCCGTGCCGCCCGCGGCGCCGCTATCCACCTTGGCCCAGCGCATCTGGACGTTGGCCGGTGCGCCGTTCTCGGCATAGACGGTGATGGCACCGCCGGCGATCGAGTTGGCCTTGAATTCAGCATCATCCTCAGCCGCGATGGTGTTCACATCCGGGCGTGTCGGGGCGGTGGAATTGCCCGCCGTCAGCCCCAGGGCAGCCATGGTGCCAGCTGAGCCAGCCACCGAGAACGAGGCGTGGTAGTCGCTGCCCAGCGTGATTTCCAGATTGTCGGCACCATTGATGGCAATGGTTGCGGTAGCTGCCGCCGGGCCGCCGGCCGAGCGCAGGCCAGCCTGCATGGCAGCCAGTGCAGCATCGATGGTCGGGGCGGGTCCTGGCGTGGCGTCCCTGACGTCGATCCCGATATCAGAGCCGGTATAGGCACCAGCTTCGCCGTCATAGAAGTCGAACTTGACCGCCGTGCCATTCACCGTGACGGTGATGGACTCACCCGCGGTCATCACCGTGGAGGCATCGAGGGCGCCATTCGTCAGCAGACCGCCGGCACCGGCTCTCGACGCTGTGGTCGAGCCAGGCAGGTAGTTGGCGGCCTCCATCAGCTCGCTGTTATAGTCAGTTGGATCGTAGCCTGTATTCTTGGGCAACTGCGGCAGGTTAGCCTGGTAGTTGATCCGGTTGGTTTTTTGCGCCGGCAGGAAGTTGTTCGAGAGCTTGATCACCTCCGGCACGGAACCTGAAATGTTGCCGGTCAGCGTGTCGATCGGCAGGCCCTTGAGGTAGTAGCCAGCGCCGTTGACCAGCAAACCGTCCTTGTCGATCTCGAAGTCGCCGCGGCGGGTGTAGAAATTGGTGCCGGAGAACACGGCATTGCCGTCCGACTGACCCACCTTGGGCTCGACGACGAAGAAACCGTTGGAGTTGAGCGCAATGAAGGTCTCGTCCGAAACCGTCTTGATGTCGCCCTGCACGTTGTTGGTGCCGCGCGACTGGGCCAGCACAGCGCCGGGAACCTGGCGCGAGATCGGAGCATCGGGGATCAGATCGAGGAAATCGGTTTCGATGCGCTTGTAACCCGTCGTCTGCGAGTTCGCGATGTTGCCCGAAATGTTTTCCAAGGCATGCGCCTGGGCCCGCAGCCCGGTCACCGCACTGGAAAGAGCGCCATAAATGCCCATGTGATACTCCGTAAAACCCGTTTGCGTCGCCTGACGCGTTCGCCAGGAACGATGCAAGCGCGATGCCAACTTGCCTTGCCGTTGATTTTACTGAGTTATTTGGCCCTTGCGCCCAAGAATGTGGCAACATCCCGGCAATTGAGTCCGAGCCGGCGGCAGATTTTGCCGCCTGCTTGTGAAGGCCGGTCGCTTGCAGTAATGCAGGGGCCTGAAATTCCGGGGCATTCCATGCTGTTCAGTAGTGCCGATGAGTTCGTGAAAGCGCCGCGCCGCGCGGTGACCGTGTTCGGCATGGCCGGCGTCGGCAAGACCCGGCTGAGCAGCATGCTGCGCGCCAGCAAGTGGTTTCACTATTCGGCCGACTACCGCATCGGCACGCGCTACATGGGCGAGTACATCGTCGACAATTTCAAGCGCGAGGCCATGAAGGTGCCGTTCCTGGCGGAGCTGCTGCGCTCGGACTCGATCTATATCTCGTCCAACATCACCTTCGACAATCTCGATCCGCTGTCGACCTATCTCGGCACGCCGGGCAACCCGGACAAGGGCGGCCTGCCGCTGGCAGAGTATCAGCGCCGGCAGGAGCAGCACCGGGTGGCCGAGATTGCCGCCCTCAAGGACGTCCCGCACTTCATCGAGCGTGCCAAGGCGCTTTACGGCTACGACGACTTCATCGCCGATACCGGCGGTTCACTGATCGAGGTCATCGACCCCGCCGATCCGGAAGACCCCGTGGTCAAGGCCCTGACCGGCTCCACCGCCCTGCTCTACATCCGCGGGACGGACAAGGACACGACCGAACTGGTGCGCCGCTTCAAGCAGTCGCCCAAGCCCATGTATTACCGCCCGCCTTTCCTCGTCGAGAAATGGGCGGAGTACAAGCATATCAACGGCATTGTCGAAGATTGCGACGTCGATCCCCTGGGTTTTGGCGCCTGGGGCTTCGAGGCGCTGCTGCATGACCGGTTGCCTCGCTACCAGGCGCTGGCCGACAATTTCGGCTATGTGGTGGAAGCGTCGGATCTGGCTACGGTGCGCGACGGCGACGAATTCATCGATCTGATGGCGGCGGCCATCGAAAAGCGAATGCGCTAGCGCGCTTCCTTCGGGGAGACGCGCGCCGCCTGAATCGCTTTTCGATCAAACTCGCTCAAGGGGCTGATATGCCTATCCGAATTCCTGACAACCTGCCCGCTCGCAAGACCCTCGAAGACGAGGGCGTCTATGTGATGGACTCCACCCGCGCCGCGCGACAGGACATCCGTCCACTGTCCATCGGCCTGCTCAACCTGATGCCCAACAAGGAGCGCACCGAAACTCAGTTCACCCGCCTCATCGGCTCAACGCCGCTGCAGGTGGAACTGACGCTGGTGCGCGTCACCGACCACCAGTCCAAGAACACGTCCGAGGACTATCTCAAGACGTTCTACCGGACCTGGGACGAAGTGCGGACGCACAAGTTCGACGGCTTCATCGTCACCGGTGCACCCGTCGCCAACATGCCATTCGAAGATGTTCGGTACTGGAAGGAGATGGTGGAAATCATGGATTGGACGCAGACCAACGTGCACCACACCATGTTCATCTGCTGGGGCGCGCAGGCAGCGCTGCATCACTTCCACGCGGCGCGGCGTTACCGCATGCCGTCCAAGGCCTTCGGCGTGTTCCGCCACCAGGTGGTCAGCCCGCGCTCACCCTACCTGCGGGGCTTCTCCGACAGCCCGATGATCCCGGTGTCACGCTACAACGACATCGACCGGTCGACGCTGGGCCCCGACCTCGAAATCCTGATCGACAACCAGGAGATCGGCGTCTGCATGCTGGGGGACGACAAGCACCGGGCTGTGCATTTCCTCAACCACCTCGAATACGACAACCGCTCGCTCGCCGACGAATATGAGCGCGACATCAAGGCAGGCCTCGACACGCCACCGCCGGCGAACCTGTTTCCCGACGGCGACACGTCCGCCACGCCGGAAAATCGCTGGCGCAGCCACGCGCATCTGTTGTTCCAGAACTGGATCAACGAGATTTACCAGACGACGCCGTATGAAATGGCGGAGATCGGCAATGGCAAGGCCTGAGCCTCTTCGTCTCGGTCAGCCGAGAGCTGGTATGGAGATCTGGAGGCCATAAAGCTGGATGGGCAGGAGCCCGTCCAGCCACATCGGATCGGCCCATATCCGGGCCAACATCCAGCTCGCAACTGAGCTGACCAGCAGCAGCGCGAGCGTCAGCCAGCGCATCCACGGCCGCACCCGCGTGGCGCAGAGCCATCCCAGCGCGGTCGCCATCATCGCCCCGGCCGGCAACCAGGCGGCCAACTGCCAGTCAAAGGTGCTGTTGCCAATGGCGAGGTAGAGCGGCAGCGCCAGGGCGACCAGCGTGGTGACCGGCTTGCGCCGGCGGTCGGGAACGGCCCCGTGGATGATCAGCACCAACGCCACCGGCGCCGTTGCCACCAGCAGAACCATCATGAGCGTAGCCGGGCGCCTGGCCAGAGAGAACTGCTCGACAAAAGGCTGTGCCAGCATGTCCATGCCGATGCCGGCGCGCCCGGCCATGGCCAAGACGCCGGTGATGATAATCAGCGTCGGTATGGAGGCCACCAGCAGCATGGCGGCGAACACCTGGGGCTTCTGCCGCGCCTCGGCCTCATGGATGGGCACCGCCAGCACCAGGAGAGGAATGAGGACAGCCAACGGCGGTCCGGCCATCAGCAGCAGCGTCAGCGTAAGGCTGTAATTGATGACCGACTGCACATCGCCCACGGCTTCCAGCCGGCGCTGTGCCGGGATCAGCGCCGCGATTGCCAACAGGACCAGGAACTCCGCGCTCGTTGTCGTCGTCGCATAGATCAGCATGCCATGCGAGGCAATCAGCGCCAGCGCCAGTGCGGCCTGGACTGCTGGCCAACCGCTGACCAGCAGGAACCGATAGGTGAGAAGCGCCGCCAAGCTAGCCATCGACACATGGACCAGCAAGAGAGCGGTGCCGGCGTCGAGGATCGCAAACCAACCGGCCACCCACACGACCAGCACACGCAACAGGCTGCCGTGCTCCCATCCCGGCAGCGCCACACCGGTTGATTCAACCTGCCCAAGGGCCCCGTTGCCGGCCAGATTGCCGTCGACAAATAGCAGGAAAGCGGCGACCAGCAGGCCGACCGGCAACGCCCAATCGCGCCTGGGGGCTGCAAGCACGGGAAGACCGGCCTGGCTCATGCCGCCTCCTCCTCGCTCGCCTTGACCGCCGCCAGATTGGCCTGCGTCATGGCGGACGTTCCATGCTCGGTCTTCTCCCAGTAGTGCGGATTGCTGATCAGCTGCTTGAGCGCCTTGTAGCCGGCGATCGAATGGAGCACCCAGTAGAACGGAAGGGTGGCCCCCACCAGCACCAGGTCGAAATAGCGCCGCTTCAGCGCCGCGACGATGCCGAAATAGATCAGGAACAGGTTGCCGACCACCAGGTTGAATACGGCCATGGTGCCGAAGGGTTCGGGAAACAGCCAACCAAACGGCTGCGTCTGGGTGACAAACACCATGAGAGTGATGACCCAGAGGATCGGGTTGAGCAGCACGGTGAAGGCCGGCGCGCCGATGAAGAAGTGAAAGGCGAAGAAGCCGACCGGACCGATGGATTTGTAGAGCCGCACCGGGTGCCGCATATGCACCAGCCAGGTCTGCATATAGCCCTTGATCCAGCGGCTGCGCTGCTTGATCCAGCTTGGCAGTACACCATTGGCTTCTTCATAGGTCGTCGAGTTGATGACGCCGACCGTGTAGCCCTCCTGCGCCAAGCGGACGCCAAGATCGGCATCCTCGGTGACATTGTAGGGGTCCCAGCCATTGACCCGGCGCAATGCCGCCAGCTTGAAATGGTTGGATGTGCCACCCAGCGGGATGGGGACATTGAGCCTGTCGAGCCCCGGCAGCATGAAGTCGAACCACTGGGAATATTCGAGCGTGAACATCTTGGTGAGCCAATTCTCACCCCGATTGAAATAGTTGAGCCTCCCTTGCACACAGGCAAGGTTCGGCTCGGCCGTCCGGAAGGCCAGCACCGCCTTCTTGAGCTGGTCGGGTTCCGGCTGGTCTTCCGCGTCGTAGATGGTCAGGAACTCGCCCCGGCAGAACTGCAGCGCATAATTGCAGGCCTTGGGCTTGGTCTTGGGCTGGCTGGCAGGCACGCGGATGATCTCGAAATTGCCCGGCAGGTTGAGCGCCTTGGCGGCATCGATGGTTTCGTCGTCGTCCTCTTCGAGCACAAGTTTCACTTCGACCTTTGAGGCCGGATAGTCGAGAGCCTTCAGCGCCTTGGCGAGCAGCGGCAGCACCCGCGCCTCGCGATACATCGGCACCAGCACGGTATAGACCGGCAGGTCGCGGTCAACGAGACTGGCCACCGCCTCGTCAGAGATGACCATGTCGGCGCGGCGGCTGGACCCGACCCAGGTCAGCAGGAACTTGAAGGCGAAAGTGAGCGTGTAGAGTGCTGTTGCCGCGGACATCAGCACGACCAGCGTCGGGATGGGCGCAAGACCCAGCGCCAGCGCCAGCACGGCGAGGCAGACATAGATGGTGGTCTTCTGCGGCTCGGTGACGGTGTACTTGGCCGAATGCTCCGGCTTCCACTCGTAGAGCCCTTCCCGCGCCGTGTGGCTGTCGCGCTCACGGAACATCGCCTGGGTCTGCCACAGGATGTCATAGGGCGAGGTGATGACGAAGCCGTGGGAGCTGCCGTAGCGGTCCTCGGCCCAGCGCCTGTTCTCTTCGGAAATACTGGTGGTCGCGATGAGTACCCTGCCGCCCTCCGCCCGCCACGGCGTGAGGTTTTGCGCCGTGTAATCGGTGCGATCATCCGGATCCACCAGCAAGGGATCGCTCGGCTGTTCGCGCAGATTGACGAATGGCAGGCCATAAACGGCGGCCAGCGCCTGATAATATTGCATGCGCCGCACATAGCCCTGCGCGATCAACACATGGGCAAGCTCGTGCCCCCACTCCACGCTGGCCCGGGTTGCGGTGGCCAAGTCGACCAGCGAGAGGATATTCTGCTGCACCAGCAGTTCCGCCACGGCAAGTTGCAGGGCGTCGCCTGAGGGCGGCTCTGCTGCTTCAGCGGGACGGTCGACGTTCAAGTCGATGGCTAATGCAGTCTTCAGCATCAGCAGACGCTAGCGATCGATAATGAAGCTTTTCTCAACCTCGAATAGAAAACACCTTAAAAGCCGTGCACATTTGGTTTCTGGGCCTCTCACCGCTGCCCGCCTACGCACCGCGCTTGAACCGTCCCTGCAAATCCCTATCTTGCGCACGGACCAGTGAGACCCGCGCGTGCCCCAAAATCCCACGACTATCGTCGACGAATTGGGCATTGCCCTGTCCAACCTGGCCGACGCGGCCACAGGTGCGTTCACGCCAACCCTGCGTCTCGGCGTCACTGGCCTCAGTCGATCAGGCAAGACCATCTTCATCACCGCCCTGGTGCACAACCTGCTGACCGGTGGTCGCCTGCCCGGCTTTGCGCCGCTGGCCGAGGGTCGGTTCATCGGCGCCAAGCTGGCCGAATATCCCGATGCCACCATCCCCCGCTTTGCCTATGAGCAGCACCTGGAGGCGCTCAGCGGCAAGACCCCGACCTGGCCCGAGAGCACCCGACGGATTTCCCAGCTCCGCATCGTCCTCAAGTTCCAATCGAAGAACTGGTATTCCGGCATGACCGGTCCATCGACGCTCAATCTCGATATCGTCGACTATCCCGGCGAATGGCTGCTCGATCTCCCGTTGCTGGGCCTGAGCTTTGCCGAATGGAGCGCCGAAGCCCTGGAACGGGCCCGACGTCCGGGATCGGGAAAGGAGGCCGGGCCTTTCCTCGATTTGCTCGGCAGCATCGACCCGCACAAGGATGCCAACGATCCCGATGCCGAACGGCTGGCGGCCGCCTTCACCGACTACCTCCGGCGCAGCCGCGAGCACGGCGCCCTGTCAACGCTGCCTCCGGGCCGCTTCCTGCTCCCGGGCGATCTCGAGGGCTCTCCGGCGCTGACTTTCGCGCCGCTGCCGCCGCCGCAGCAGGCCGTGCGCAGCAACAGCCTCCACGCAATGCTGGAACACCGCTACGAGGCCTATAAGGATCTGGTAGTCCGCCCGTTCTTCCGCGATCACTTCGCCCGGCTCGACCGGCAGATCGTGCTGGTTGATACCCTGCGCGCGCTCAATGCCGGGCCCGCCGCGGTGGCCGATCTCGAAACCGCACTCACCGCAGTACTGGGCTGTTTCCGGCAGGGTGAAACCAACCCCCTGCTCCGCCCCTTCATGCGCAAGATCGATCGCATCCTGTTTGCGGCCACCAAGGCCGACCACGTTCATCACACCAGCCACGATCGCCTGGAAGCCATCCTCAACCGGCTGGTGGCCAACGCCGCCAAGCGCGCCCGCTTTGCCGGGGCAGAAG
Source organism: Devosia sp. (assembly GCA_036675975.1). Taxonomy (GTDB): domain Bacteria; phylum Pseudomonadota; class Alphaproteobacteria; order Rhizobiales; family Devosiaceae; genus Devosia. Next base: position 12,446 of record JAKFDU010000023.1, read on the forward strand.
CGCGACCCATCGCCCTGGCCGGCATAAGGGCCACGCGTGAAGGCACCATCGTCGAGGCCGGCGAAACATTGCCGACCATCATCGGCACACCCATTGCTGGCGAGAAACTCGACGGCGTCACGTATGACGGCAAGACCGAAATCGCCTTGTTTCCCGGGGACTTGCCGGAGCGGCCAGATTCATTGTTCGAGGACGGCACGCCGGTAGCGCTCAATTTCCTGCGCTTCACGCCGCCGCAAAAGCTCGACCGCAACGCCAATGGCGACGTGGTGCTGCCCCATATTCGCTTTGATCGGGCGCTGGACTATCTGCTGGGAGACTGGCTCGCATGAAACGCCCCGTTGCCCGACCCACCTCCAACGAACCCCAAAGCGTCGAAGCCAGCCGCGTCCCGCGCGCATTTGCACCTGCCAAGGTTGAGATCGCCGAGCCTGAATTTGACGTGGAGACCGATGAGACCCTGGTAGCGCCCGCGCCCCGTCGCACTGGCTGGGTCGGACGCCTGGCCTGGACGGCAGGTGGCATTCTCGTCTCCGCAGGACTGGGTCTTGCCGCCGATCGGTTGGTCCGTGATCTCTTCGCCGCCAATGAATGGCTCGGTTGGCTGGGTCTCGGCGTCCTGGCGGTTTTCCTGTTGGCCCTGTTGCTCCTGGCAGCGCGCGAAATCGTCGCCTTGCGCCGCTTGCGGGTGCTCGACGCACTGAAGCGGGAGGCAGCTCTTGCCACTGCCGATAACGATGCAGGCAAGGCACGGCGCGTGGTCGATAGCCTGTTGGCGCTTTACGCCGGTCGCCCTGACCTTGCCCAAACCCGCCAGACGGTGGCCGACAACCTGCCTCACCTGTTTGATGGCGACGCGATGATCGCCTTGACCGAGCGCAGCCTGATGGCGCCGCTTGACGCGCGGGCCAAGGCACTGACCGCCGCTTCCGCCCGCCGCGTGGCACTGGTTACGGCCGTGTCACCCCGCGCCCTCGTCGATATCGCCTTCGTAATCTATGAGAGCATCCGCCTCGCCGGTGCCATTGCGGCCCTCTACGGCGCCCGCCCAGGCCTGTTTGGCTTCTGGAGGCTCATCGGTGCCGTCCTGGCGCATCTGGCCGTTACCGGTGGGCTCGTACTGACCGATGGCGTCGTCGAACAGTTGGTCGGCCAGGGACTGGCTGCCAAGCTCTCGGCGCGGCTTGGGGAGGGTGTCGTCAACGGGTTGATGACGGTGCGCGTCGGCATCGCCGCCATGCGCGTCGTTCGGCCGCTGCCCTTCGAAACACAGCCCCAGCCGGTGGTCCGGGACTTCATCCCTGAACTCACCAAGCTTACCGGCGACGCCGTGAAGTAGCTACTCGGCCGCGACAAGCTTTTGTCGCGGCGCCACGCGGCCCTTGCGCTGCGGTATGGCGTCGGGATTGCTGGCAAAATAGCGCTCGCGGGCCGCGAGCACCTTGGGTCGATTATCGACCGCCCACTTGCCCAGCAGGTCGAGCGGCTTCTGCAGGTCGCGACCCAGTTCCGTCAGCTCATAATCGACCCGCGGCGGAATCGACGGAGTCACCGTACGGGTGACGAAACCATCCATTTCCAGGTCCCGCAGGGTCGCGGTGAGAACCTTCTGGCTGATACCTCCGACCATCCGTTTGATTGCCGAGAACCGCATCGGGCCATCGCTGAGCAGGTTGATGATCAGCACCGTCCATTTGCCGCCGATCTGGTTCAAGATCTCGCCAACCGGGCGGCAATCATGGTGAAGCTCTAGATCAACTGGTTTCATTTTTGTGCCTCGCGTATCGAAAAAGTGCTGTCTTGCGGCGGTTTGGACAGTCACTCATATAGCGTCAGTTACCAACAGATACCATGGGTTCTGACATGAAAAACGTCGCCGTCCTGCTCGGCAGCCTGAGCGAAAACTCGATCAACAAGACACTGGCCAAGACCTTCGAAAAGCTCGGCGAAGGTCGCCTGCGCTTCGATTATCTCGATATCGCGGCCCTGCCCTTCTACAACAACGACCTTTGGGACAACCCGCCGGCAGCGGTGACCGACCTCAAGCGTCGGGTGGAGTCTGCCGATGCGGTGCTGATCGTGACGCCGGAATTCAACCGCTCATTCCCCGGGATCATCAAGAACGCGCTGGACTGGGGCTCCCGTCCCTACGGGCAGAGTTCATGGTCCGGCAAGCCGCTCGCCCTGGCCGGCGCCAGCGTCGGTGCCATCGGCACCGCGGCTGTCCAGAGCCAGCTGCGCTCGGTGCTGCCCGTCCTTGGCTTCGTCGTGATGGGCCAGCCGGAGGTTTATTTCCAGTCCCTGCCCGGGCTGATCGACGAGCATTTTGAGGTCACGGACGACCAGAGCCGGGCATTCCTGGCTGGCTTCGTCGACAGCTTCGTCAGCTGGATCGACCGCCACGGCGAGAACCGGGCGCTGGGTATTGCCGCCGAGTAGTCGCCGAGGCTCACCGGTCATTCCCGCCTGCGCGGGCATGACCGGTGCAGCAGGATCAGTCCTTCGCCGCGCTTGGTGCCAGCGTCAGCTTGAGCCCGTCGACAGCATCGCTGCACAAGATCTGGCAGCTCAGGCGCGAGTTCGAGCGGACATCGCCGACGCTGTCGAGCATGTCTTCTTCCTCGTCGCTGGGTGCGCCGACGATTTCAAGCCAGTCCTTGTCGACATAGACGTGGCAGGTGGCGCAGCTAAGCGCCCCGCCGCACTCGGCCTTGATGTTGAGGCCCCAATCCCGGATCACCTCCATGACGCGCCAACCCTCGAGCCCTTCGAGCTCGTGGCTTTCACCCTCTTGGTCGGTAACGTGGATGATCATGCGCGCGTCCTCAACAACAGGGGCGTCCATACTCCTGGATGAGCCCGTCCCGCAAGGGAAGGGCTCTGCACATTTCGGCTTAGGCGACGCCGAGCTTCTTCTGCAGCTTGGTCGAGCTGGTGGTGTACTGGAACACCACGCGCTCACCCGGTGAAACGATCGCCTTGGCGGCTTGCGCCATCAGCGCTGCCTCGTGGAAGCCGCTGAGGATCAGCTTGAGCTTGCCCGGATAGGAGTTGATATCGCCAATGGCGAAGATGCCGGGAACCGATGTCTCGAACTTCTCGGTATCGACGACGATGGTGTTGTCATTGAGCTCAAGGCCCCAGTCGGCCACGGGGCCGAGCTTCATGGTCAACCCGAAGAAAGGCAGCAAACGTGTTGCTGGCAAAGACAGATCGCCTGCGTCGGTACTCAGGTGCACGTGGTCGATCTGACCATTCTCGCCGTCGAGCTTGGCAATCTGGCCGGTCAGGAAATTGATCTTCCCCTCGCCCACCAGCTCCTGCATCTTGTTGACCGAGGCCGGAGCCGCCTTGAACACGGCGCGGCGGTGCACCAGCGTCAACGAGCGGACGATGGGCTGCAGGTTCAGTGTCCAGTCGAGGGCGGAGTCGCCGCCGCCGACGATCACCACGTCCTGACCGCGGAAATCGTCCATCTTGCGGACCGAATAGAATACCGACTTGTTCTCGAACTGCTCGATGCCATCGACCGGGGGCCGCTTGGGCTGGAACGAGCCGCCGCCGGCGGCGATCACGATCACCTTGGTGTGGAAGATTTCATCGGCATCGGTCGCCAGCTTGAACGAGCCGTCTTCCTGCTTGTCGATGGAATTGACCATGCGGTTGAAGTGGAATTCGGGCGCAAAGGGTGCGATCTGGGCCATCAGGTTGTCGACCAGCTGCTGGCCGGTGACGACGGGGAAGCCGGGAATGTCGTAGATCGGCTTCTCGGGGTAGAGCTCGGCACACTGGCCGCCCGGACGATCCAGGATATCGATGAAATGGCATTTGAGATCGAGCAGGCCCAGCTCGAACGCCGCGAACAGCCCGCAGGGGCCCGCGCCGATGACAACGACATCGGTGGTGATTTCAGTGGTCATTTCGTCTCGAAGTCCGTTTTCGCCGGGGCTTGCTGCACCCCAGGTTAATATGAGTTACGCGATCCGCTTAGCCTAGGAGACGCGACGAAGGAAGGGGCGAGTACCGACGGGAACCTCGGTGGTGCCGACCGGCTGATAGAAGATCGCGACTTCCGGCAGGCGGTTCTCGATCAGCGCGTGGCGGGTCGGCTCGTGGGTCACGACCAGCGCGTTGAAGCCGCAGCGGCGCATATGCGGAATCTGATCTTGCAGCACATCGCCTACAGCCCTGATTTCACCGGCATATTTGTAGCGCTCTGCAAGCAGGCGAGCCGTCGAATAGCCGCGGCCATCGCTGAAGGCCGGGAACTTGATCGCGACGGAAGCGAAGCGGCCGAGGTCAGCTTGCACGTCCTCGACGCGATCACCCGGCACGATCAGCAAACCCAGCGGGTGCGGATTGGCAAGGAAAGCCTCGCGATTGGCCAGGAATACCGGCAGCGGCACATGCTTGTAAGCGGCCGTGGTCGGATCGCTTTCCTCGGTCCATTCGTGGAATGGGTCGGCGATGAAGGCGCCGTCTTTCCACAGCGTATGGCGGTTTGCGGCGGTCATCGGCGAGGCAATCGCTCCGTTGAAATCGAAGTGGATGCCGCACTCTTTCTTGTTGAGGCCGCGCCACCGTCCGGCGCGCGGGTCCTCTCCCTCGGCAACCACCGAGGTGCAGGGCGCGCAGCCAATCGACTTGTAGCCCTTAGCGAACAGGGGGTGCTCGGGCAAGCCGTGGTCGATCTTATACTGGTTGACGTCGACGTCGGAGAAGTAGGCCAGCGGGTTGACCTTGATGCGATTGTCGCTGGTCAGCTCAAAATGCGGCAGCACGCCGCGCTCCTTGGTCTGGAAGCGCTTCCGTCCGGTGACCCAGCCGCCATACTGCTCGGTGATCGGCTCGAGCGGCTCGGTCTTGCGGATGTGGCAGCAGCTATCGGGATCGGTCTCCCACAGGTCGCCATTGGGGTCGAAGCGCTTGACGTCATCCGGGTTGGGATGAATGGCGTGGACGTTGATCAAGCCCAGATGCTTCTTGAGGGTCTCGACATAGTCCAGCGTCTCGGTGAAGTGCTTGCCGGTCTCGAGGAAGTAGACCGGCATGGACGGATCGACCTGGGCCACCAGATGCAGCAGCACAGCGGAGTCGGCGCCGAAGGACGAGACGATGGCAAGATCGCCGGGCAGCACGTCGCTGACCGCGTAGCGCAGCACGCCAACGGCGTCCATCTCGTCGAACATGCCGTTGAGGGCCAGGATGCCCAGCGCGCGCAGCTTGTCATGCGCGGGCTGAACGGGCTGAACGGGCGCCAGCTTAGGCATTGCCATAGAGGGCCTCCTTGAATGGCGCTTCGCCCAGGCGGCGATAGGCCTCAATGAACGTCTCGTCGGCGCTGGTGCGTCGAGCGATATAGGTATCGACCAACGTCTCGATGGCGCCGGGGACTTCCTCTGCTTCAAAGCCGGGGCCGATGATCTTGCCCACCGAAGCCTGCTCGGTGGCGTCGCCACCCAGGGTGATCTGGTACAGCTCGCCGCCTTTTTTCTCTACGCCGAGAATGCCGATGTGGCCGACGTGATGATGCCCGCAGGCATTGATGCAACCGGAAATCTTGATCTTGAGCTCGCCGATGTCAGCCTGCCGCTCCGGCTCGGCGAACTTGCGCGAGATTTCCTGCGCGATCGGGATCGAACGGGCATTGGCCAAGGCGCAGAAATCGAGGCCCGGGCAGCAGATCATATCGGTGATCAGCCCCGTATTGCCCTCGGCGACACCGGTAGCAACCAGCGCGTCATAGACGGCGCGCAGGTCGGAGATGGCGACATGCGGCAGCACGATGTTCTGCTCATGGGTCACCCGCAGTTCATCGAACGCATAGCGCTCGGCGATATCGGCGATATCGTCCATCTGCTTGTCGGTCGCATCGCCAGGAGCGCCGCCGACAGGCTTGAGGGAAATGGTGACCGAAGCGTAGCCGGGCTCGCGGTGCGAATTGATGTTGTTGTCGAGCCAGCGGCCATAGGCGGGATCGATGATCGACTGGTAAGCCACATCGATCTTGGTGGCCGGCTGCGCCTTGAACTGCGGCGGCGCGAAGTAGGCGGTGATCCGGTCGACTTCCTCCGCCGGCAGCGTCAGCACGCCACCTCGGACCTCAGCAAACTCGGCCTCGACCTGGCCCTTGATTGTCTCAAGTCCTTCTTCGTGTACGAGAATCTTGATGCGCGCCTTGTACTTGTTGTCCCGGCGGCCGTAACGGTTGTACACGCGCATGATCGACTCGAGATAGGCCAGCAGGTGCTCGTTGGGCACGAAGCTGTTGATCAGCTTGCCGATCATCGGGGTGCGGCCGAGGCCACCGCCAACCCAGACTTCCCAGCCGATGTCGCCAGCCGCATTGGTCGCGGCCTGCAGGCCGATATCGTGGAAGCGGATGGCGGCGCGGTCGTTCGGGGCGCCCGTGATGGCGATCTTGAACTTGCGAGGCAGATACGAGAATTCCGGATGCAGGCTTGACCATTGCCGCAAGATTTCTGCGATCGGCCTTGGGTCGATGATCTCGTCAGCAGCGGCGCCGGCAAAATGGTCGGCGGTCACATTACGAATGCAATTGCCCGAGGTCTGGATGGCATGCATTTCGACCGAAGCCAGCTCCTCAAGGATGACAGGAATGTCCTTGAGCCTGGGCCAGTTGAACTGGATGTTCTGCCGCGTGGTGAAGTGGCCATAGCCACGGTCATAGGTGCGGGCGATATGGGCAAACATGCGCATTTGCTTTGACGACAGCGTCCCGTAAGGCACTGCAATCCTGAGCATATAGGCATGCAGCTGCAGGTAGAGGCCATTCATCAGGCGGAGCGGGCGGAACTGGTCCTCGCTCAACTCGCCCGAGAGGCGGCGCTTGACCTGGTCGGAAAACTGCGCGGTGCGGCCCGCAACGAAGGCCGCGTCGAATTCGTCATATCGATACATGACCGTCCTCACCCAGATGCTGGCGGTCGTAGATCTCGCCGTTCAAAGTCAGAGGCGCGGTGGGACCCGCCGCCCGGATGCGCTCGCGCAGACGCTTGGGGGTGATCACCCCTTGTTCCAGCGTCACTTCCTCGATCTCGAGGCTGATGACCCGGCCTCCAGCCTTGGTCGCAGCCAGCGCGGCATCGCGCTCGGCGGCCTCTTCCTTGGCGAAAAGGCGCGCGGCCTGCAGGTCCTCGACCCAGTTATTATGCGCATCGAGGTACACGGTGGCCCCCGATATCAGCTCATTGCCCGTCAGAATTTCCATTTGCTGCTATGCTACCTTGAAGCTCATGCCGGCGAGTTGGGCAGCATCGGCCCAGTCTCCGGCCTCAACGGCTTCGCCTACGAAGATGATTGCGGGACCGTCCCTGAACGTCACCTGACCGTCGATCAGCGATGACAGACTGCCCGAGTAAGTCGACATGTCATGGCGCCCGGCATTGACCACTATGCCCACAGGCGTGGCCGGGCTTGCGCCATGGGCGACCAGCCGTGCTGCGACGTCGGATGCAATGGATTTGCCCATATAGAGCGCCAGCGTAAGCCCGGATTTTGCCAGCGATGCCCAATGGGCCAGATCGCTGTCATCGGCGCCATGCGCGGTCGCCATGACGAAGCCGCTGGATACTCCGCGCAGGGTGACCGGGGTGGCCGTATCGGCTGCGGCGGCCAGGGCGGCACTGATGCCGGGAACGATGCTGTAGGCAATGCCGACCTTGCGCAACGCGGCTATCTCTTCGCCGGCGCGGCCAAAGATCATGGGGTCGCCGGATTTGAGGCGCGCCACGCGCTTACCCTCGCGCGCCAGCCGGACGATCAGGGTATTGATCTGGGCCTGCGAAAAACTGTGGTGGCCCTTGGCCTTGCCGACGTCGATGCGCTCGGCGTCGCGGCGCCCCATGTCGACGACCACAGATGGCACGAGCTGATCGTGCACGATGACATCGGCCTCCTGTAGCAGGCGCTGGGCCCGCAGGGTGAGCAGGTCTTCCGAACCGGGACCGGCGCCGATCAGCCAGACTACGCCTTTGCTTTCGCGAGTCACATGCGCGGCCAGCAGCGCTTCGGCCGCCTGAGGTCCCTGCCCTTTGCTCTCGGCGGCCTCGATCTCGGGCGAAGTCACCAGCGTTTCGTAGAAGCGGCGGCGGGCGGCGCCGTCGTGAATCAGGCTTTCAACGCGCTGGCGCAAGCCACCGGCCAGACTCGCGATTCTACCGATGCGCGGCGACAGCATGGCCTCGATGCGGGCACGCACCAGCCGCGCCAGCACCGGCGCGTCGCCCTCGGTCGAGATGGCAATGGTCAGCGGCGCGCGGTCGACGATGGAGGGCGTGTAGAAATCGCATTCCGCCGGGACATCGACCACGTTGAGCGGGATGCCGCGGGCGCGCGCCTCGGCCTTGGCCAGTTCGGCGTCGTCACTCTCTTCGGCCACGAAAACCAGCGCGGCACCGTCGAGATCGGACGGCGCGAAAGCACGCTCATTCAGCTCGATATCGAAGCCACCGAAGTCGGCCTCGATCCGGCGCGAGATAATCACGACCTGAGCAGTAGTCTTAGTAGCCAATCGGACCTTGTTGAGGGCTTCTTCTCCACCGCCGACGACGACGATGCGCAGACCCTGAACTTTGTAGCTCAACGGAAATGTGTTGAGTTGACCCATTGGAACCCTAGTGGTGAATGGACAGAAAATAATCCAAACCAGCCCGTCGCAGCAAGGCGTTGATATTCAATCGCTTTTATATTTCCCTGCGGAGGCCCGCCGTGGAACGCCGCACATGGGATTACGCCAAAGCCGCTAAATGAATCTTAGCGGGGTGGGTGAGAAGCAAATTTTGCTCTGGGGCGCGGGCGAAAGGTCAGGCCAGTGACTCCCAAACCGCAACCTCTCCCACCCTCCCCCATCGGGGAGGAGGTGCCGATCGAGTTTGGTGGGCGCTCAGAGCCCGAACAAAGCTAGCCCTGCCGGCTGGGGACATGCACGACGAGCCCGTCCAGCGCGTCCTTGACCTTGATCTGGCAGGACAACCGGCTCGAGGCCTTCACGTCGAAGGCGAAGTCGAGCATGTCTTCTTCCATGTTCGACGGGCCGCCGACGGTCTCGGTCCAGGCGTCGTCGACATAGACGTGGCAGGTGGCGCATGTGCAGGCCCCGCCGCATTCGGCAACAATGCCGGGAATGCCGTTCATGATGGCGGTTTCCATCACGGTGGCACCGTTCTGGGCCTCGGTCTCGATGCGTTCGCCGTCCTGCTGGACGAATGTGATCTTGGTCATGGTGGCACCGATATAGGGGATGGCGGGGGGATTAGAAAGCCGTTGCGCCCTCATCGCTGCTTTGCGCGGCGCGACCACGGGACGTTGACACGAGGGAGGCTAGTGACCGACACTTCCGGCATGAGGTTCGATAGCAGTCTGGTCGTAGTAAGAAGGCGCATGGGCGGGGCAGCGTAGCTGCCGGGCGTAAGCTCCCATGCGCGGTAAGCAGGCTCCGAAAGGGGCTTTTTTCATGCCCGATCTTTCCGCGATTTCATGGCTTCCATCATGTCGACCCCATCCCAGGGACCACGCCTGTCCACGCTGATCCTGCTATCGGCCCTCGCCATTCTGCCGATCAACATCTTTCTTCCGTCGTTGCCGAATATGGCTGCCACCTTCGGCGTGGATTACGGGGTGATGGGCCTGACGCTCACCGCCTATGCCATGGTCTCGGCCTGCCTGCAGGTTGTGCTTGGCCCGCTGTCCGACCGGTTCGGGCGACGACCGGTGATCCTCTGGGGGCTCGCGATCTTCGTTATGGCCAGTTTGGGATGCGCGTTCGCACCTGACGCCGCAACGCTCCTCGCCTGCCGGATGGTCCAGGCCGTGATTGCGCCGACCTACGCCGTTTCGATAGCGGTGATCCGCGACACGACAAGCAAGGAACAGACAGCCGGCAGGATTGGTTACGTGGCCATGGCGTGGGCCGTTGCCCCTATGCTTGGCCCGACCCTTGGCGGCCTGCTCGACCAGGCGTTCGGTTGGCGCGCCAGCTTCTGGTTCCTGGCCATCGCCGGCATGGGCGTTTTCGCGCTCTGCTGGTTTGATCTGCGCGAAACCAACCACAACCGCTCCAGCACGATTGCCGAGCAGTTCAGGGCCTATCCAGAACTGCTCGGATCGCCTCGTTTCTGGGCCTATGCGCTATGCATGGCCTTTTCGGCGGGGGCCTTCTACGCCTTTCTGGCTGGCGCACCGCTTGCGGCCGGCGCGGCCTTCGACCTGTCGCCGGCTATGTTGGGCCTTGCCATGGGCTCAATAACGGCCGGCTTCATGTTCGGCAGCTTTCTGGCAGGACGCCTGGCGGGTCGGTACCGCCTCACCGCAATGCTGGTTGCCGGGCGGGGCTTTGCCTGCGCCGGGCTACTGCTGGGTCTGGCCTTGGCCGGCATTGACCATGTGTTTGCGCTGTTCGGGCCTTGCCTGGCCGTGGGCATAGCCAATGGTCTCACCCAGCCCGGCGCCAATGCTGGCGCGGTCTCCGTTCGCCCCCAGCATACGGGAAGCGCGGCGGGCCTGGCCGGTGCGATTGCCGTGGCGGGCGGGGCCACCATGTCGGCCGTATCAGGAGCGGTGCTGACCGCGGAAAATGCGCGCTATGCTCTACTGGGCGTCATGCTGGCATCGGCCGTGCTGGCCCTGGCCGCGGCATTGGCCGCGCATCGGCTGGAAACGGCCGACTACAGGCCCAGCAGCCCTTCAAGATAGTGCTTCTCGATCCCGAACATCGCCTTGGTCTCGGCAATCTGCTTGAGGATCGCGTCGCGATCCCGTCCGGCACGGCCATCCTTCTCCGCGACGATCAGGTTGTTCTTGGGCGTGTGCGCGTCCGAGACGAACTCGAAGACCTTGGTGCGATAGCCGTTGAGCTCCAGCAGCAGCGCGCGGAGAGCGTCGGTGACCATCTCGGCCTGGCGTTCCATGAAGATGCCGTGGCGGAGCAGGATGTCGAGCTTGCCCTCGGGTCTGCCGGCCTCCATCTGGCGGCGGATCTGCTTGTGGCAGCAGGGGGCGACGGCGATGAGGGACGCGCCGGCGCTGATGCCCTTGAAGATGGCGTCGTCAGTAGCGGTGTCGCAGGCATGGAGCGCGATGACGGCGTCGCTACCTGATGCGTCATAGTCGAGGATGGTGCCGGGGGCGAAGCTCAGGCCGTCGAAGCCGGACTTGGCGGCCGTGGCATTGCCGTCGTCGACCAGTTGGCCCCGCATCTCGACGCCGACCATCTCGACCGGCCGGTGGGCCGTGGAGGTGAGGTAGTCGTAAAGCGCGAAATCGAGATAGCCCTTGCCGGCACCCATATCGATGATGCGCGGTTTGTCGACCTTGATCGCCTGAATCAATGGCGCAAAGATTTCGACCATCTTGTTAATCTGGCGGAACTTGTCCTGCGCGTCGTTGCGCACCTGACCGTCCTTGCCGGTAATGCCGAGGGCATGCAGATACGGCTTGTTGGTCTCTGTCAGCGGGCGGTTCTTGGCGCGGTTGTGATCGGTGGACGGCGCCGCCCGGCCCGCTATCTCGTTCCGCTTGAGGCGCACCTTGTCGCCATTGCGCTCGAAGCTCATGTCGAATTCGGACGTCGCCAACTGTGCGCTGCGGAATTCGTCCTTGAGCGCGGCGCGCAGATGCGCCAGCGCTTCGGGCTGAATGTGGTTCTTGATGATGTCGCGCGTCTTGTAGTGGAAGGTGAAGCTGAACTTCTCGCTCCCCTTGGCGACGATCTTCTTGACGTCGATGGATTTGAGATCGGGCTCGGCGCCGTGGTAGCCGGCGAGCTTGAGCTTGATCAGCGTGTTGCCGGCGAAGGCCGACTTCACTGCTGACAGGAATTCCTCGATGCGTTCCGCGTTCAATGCCGTTCCTTCGTGGTGAGGAAGCGGATTTTCGGGAAATCCTGCTTGGCGCGATCGGCCCACCAGGCGTTCTGCGCGAGGAATACCGGCGCGCCGGTACGGTCTTCGGCGATGTTCATCTTCTGGGCGGTGATGAAGCGTTCAATCTCCTTGGGGTCGTCACTCTCGATCCAGCGGGCAACCTCATAGTTGAGGCTCTCGAAGGTGATCGGCACGCCATATTCCTTGGCGACGCGCGAAGACAGCACTTCAAGCTGCAGCTGCCCGACCACGCCCACGATCCAGTCGGCACCGACGACGCGGCGGAACACCTGGGTGACGCCCTCTTCGGCGAGGTCGCTGAGCGCCTTGGCCATCTGCTTGGTCTTCATGTGATCGGTGAGGCGGACGCGGCGGATGATTTCCGGCGCGAAGTTCGGAATGCCGGTGACGTTGATCGTGGCGCCTTCGGTGAGCGTATCACCCACCGACAGCGTGCCGTGATTGGGGATGCCGACGATGTCGCCGGCCACGGCCTGTTCGGCCAGCTCGCGGTCATTGCCGAAGAAGAACATCGGATTGGAAACGGCCATGTCCTTGCCGGAACGCACATTCTTGAGGCGCATACCGCGAGTGAAGGTGCCCGAGCACAGGCGCACGAAGGCAATGCGGTCACGGTGGTTGGCGTCCATGTTCGCCTGCACCTTGAAGACGAAGCCGGTGACCTTCTTGTCCGACGGCTCAATCGGCGCGGGGATGGCCGGCTGCGGCCGCGGCTCGGGTCCCCACTCGCCCAGCGTGCGCAGCAGTTCGGCAACGCCGATGCCCTTGAGGGCCGAGCCGAACAGGACCGGGCTGAGATGGCCGGCGTGGAACGTCGCCAGGTCGAATGGCGGCAGCATGGCCTTGGCCATTTCCAGCGTTTCAAGCGCGATCATGAAGACCGGATCGTCGACCAGCGCCTCGTTGTCCAGCAGGTCTTCGATCGCATCATAGTCGGCAATCGGCTTGCCCTGCGGCGAGAGCACTCGCTTTTCCAGCAGGTCCAGGTAACCGTGGAAGTCGACGCCCTGCCCGATCGGCCACAGCACCGGGGTCAGGTCGAGCGCCAGCTTGCCCTGGATCTCGTCGATCAGGTCGAGTGGAGCGAGGCCTTCGCGGTCCACCTTGTTGATGAAGGTGATGATCGGGATGTCGCGCAGCCGGCAGACTTCGAACAGCTTCAGGGTCTGGCTTTCGATGCCCTTGGCGGCGTCGATCACCATGATGGCGGCATCGACCGCGGTGAGGGTGCGATAGGTATCCTCGGAAAAGTCCGAGTGGCCGGGCGTATCGAGCAGGTTGAGGGTCAACCCGTCATATTCGAAGGTCATCACCGACGAGGTGATGGAAATGCCGCGCTGCTGCTCCATCTCCATCCAGTCCGAACGGGTGGAGCGCACGCCCGCCTTGCCACGGACGGCGCCGGCCTGCTGGATGGCGCCGGCGGCGGCCAGCAGCCGCTCGGTCAGCGTGGTCTTGCCAGCATCCGGATGCGAGATGATCGCAAACGTGCGCCGGGTGCGGAATGGTTCGGCAGTGGACCGGGGCGCGGCCTCGGCGACGGAAGACAGGGACATGGATCTGCTGGGCTGTTGGGCCGCAAGCTAAAGCGCGGCGCGTCTCGGGTTGGCCGCTCTATAAAGGAGACTGGCCGTTTGCGTCAAACAGAGGTGGTGTCGGCCGGGCAAAACGAAAAGGCCGGGCACGGGAATGTCCCATGCCCGGCCATGCCTGGACGCGCCATAGTTCAGCGATTGGCCGAACCCTGCGCCGCTGCCTCGATCACCGCGGCCACTTCATCGGGCTTGCTCAGGAACACTGCGTGGCTGCCCTCGATCTCGGTGACCTTGGCGCCGATCTTGCTGGCGTGGATGCGCTGCAGTTCGGGAACAATCGAGCGGTCCTGGGTGGAGACGACCATCCAGCTCGGCTTGGTCCGCCATGCGGCACCCTTGGCTGGTACGCCGAAAGCGGAAGCTGCGATCGGCACCTGCGAATCCCGCAGGAAGGCCGCATCGGCATCGCTCAGGTCAGCGGAGAAGCCAGCCTTGAAGTGATCGGGGCTGACGAATAGGAAGCCGTCACCGGCCTCTTCCACCACCCATTCGGCGGCCGGCGGATGATCGCCATAGAGGGCGGACAGCGGCTCGCCGACATCAGGCGCAAAGGAGGCGACATAGACGAGGCCCGCGACTTTGTCGTCCGTGCCCACCTCGGTGATGATCGGGCCACCATAGGAGTGGCCGACCAGAATGGTGGGGCCGTCCTGGCGGGCCAGCACGCGCCGGGTTGCCTGGATATCGTCCTCCCACGAGGTCAGCGGGTTCTGCACGATGCTCACTTTGTAACCCTTGGCGGTCAGCCGGTCATAGACCGGGCGCCAGCCCGAGCCGTCTGCAAAAGCGCCATGGACGAGAACGATGTTCTTGATGGTGGTCATTTTCACTGTCTCCTGTCGGCCCTCACCGGGCATTTAACTATCGTCGCAATATTTATCGCGATAAATATCGTGTAGGACGACCACCCAACCCTTGTCAAGAAAATATTTATCGCGATATATTTCGCATGCCTTTCAGGAGCTGAACCATGTCCGAAATTCCGCCCGCCCCCCTCGCCGACCACCTGTGCTTCGCGCTCTACTCGGCGAGCATGGCCGTGCAGCGCACCTATAAGCCGGTGCTCGACGAACTGGGCCTCACCTATCCACAATACCTGGTGATGATCACACTATGGGCCGAGGACGGCCTGGCCGTCGGGCAGATCGCCGAGACGTTGTCGCTGGAATCGAGCACGCTGACCCCGCTGCTGCAACGGCTGGAACAATCCGGTCTGCTGGTGCGCCGTCGCGATCCGGAGAATGAGCGCAGGGTGATCATCACTTTGACCGACAAGGGCAAAGCCCTGCGCGGCCAGGCCCATTGCGTGACGGACCGGCTGGTCTCGTCATCGCAGATGTCGACCGAGGAACTCGCCCGGATCAATGGAGAAGTGCGGCGGTTGCGTGCGGCGGTGGTCGGCGAATAGCCGTCAAGCCGGTTCGTTGCTCAGCATGCGGGTGATGAAGGCGCGGACTTCTTCGATGGCCAGGCCAAGGTCGGCGATGCGCTCGGAGGTTAGCGGCCGGCCGGCCTGCATTTCGGCCTCGCAGCTCTTGGCGAGGTCCGCGATGGTCCAGGCGCCGACGCCGCCTGCCGCACCCTTGATGGAATGGAGATTGAGGGCCAGGTCATCATAGCTGACCGCCAGTTCCAGGCGCCCGAAATAGGTTTTGACCGTGGTGTCGAACAGGCGAAGGATCTCGTATTCGAGGTTTTCGTCCCCCAGGCACTGCTTGGCCAGATGGACGAGGTCGATGGGTCGCATCGCCCTGGTACGGGCCACTGGGTCGTGCTTCTCGACCGCTGCTGATCGCTGCGCCATTCTGGCGGCTCCTTCACTGCTGCGGCGACGCGTCCGATGACAACGGACAATGCCACGACCAGCAGCCTAGAGCGGTCGGGTGAACAGCTGATTAAGCCACATCTTCGCCTTTCTTTGGCGGTTGTGATGCGCGCCGTCTCCCCAGGAAATTAACCTTTGGGTAAGATTGCGCTCGGTTTAGCTCAAATTGAATGTATTAATGTGGTTTAAGCCAGCGCGCGGCGGCGAGGGTGGAGGAACGATGCGGGGCATTTGCATCGAATTGTTTCCATATGACCACAGGCCCGGAAACGGGTGCGGAGTCATACCAACTCCCGAAGTCCGCCTTGTTGCTGTGAAGCCGACGCGAGAGTTGTAAAGAGTATGGCGAAAAACCCGACCCCCCAAAACGATCCCGCCGCGCTGGCCTTTTCAGCCGTCGAAGACGCCCTCAAGGAATCGGTATTCAGCCTCGACAGCACGCCGCAACAGGCGCCGGAACGCCGGCCCTCGGAAGGCGCCCGCTCGGAGCGCTTGCGCGCGGCGGACAAGATCGCACAGCAGGCCGGCAGCGTCGCCAATGACGACCGCTTCCCGACCTCCAAGATTTTGTACAACCTGCAGAGCCGCTCCTCGGCCGCGCCGACCTGGATCGCCCTCGTGCCTTCGGTGGTATGGCTGGGCGTAGCCGGCGCGGTCGCCTGGCTGCGCTATGGCCCGCAGATGGGCAATTTCGCCAGCTTTGTCGGCACCATCGATTTCATCGGGCTAGTCGCCATCCTGTTCCTGCCGGTGCTCGGCTTTTTTGCCGTGGCCACCCTGTTCCGCCGCGCCCAGGATCTGCGCAACGCCGCCTCCTCCATCACCCAGGCCGCCATTCGCCTCGCCGAACCCGAAGTGACTGCTGCGGACAAGGTGGCTTCGGTCGGCCAGGCCGTGCGGCGCGAGGTCAATGCCCTGGGCGACGGGCTGGAACGCGCTTTGTCGCGGGCCGGCGAGCTCGAAGTGATGATCCACAACGAGGTCACCGCTCTCGAACGCACCTATTCGGATAATGAATCGCGCATGCGTGCGCTGATTGCCGAACTGGCCAGCCAGCGTGAAAGCGTGCTCACCAATACCGAGCGTGTGCGCGAAGCCATCACCGAGAGCCATACCGGCCTCGTCTTCGACCTCGACATGATCAGCCAGCGTATCGCCGGCACCATCGTCGAAAGCGGCGGCAACCTGACCCGCGCGCTCGAGACCGCCGGCAACACGCTGACCAACACCTTCGGCGAGCGCACCGAAAATTTCGTGTCGCTGGTCGACAACCGCACCACCGACTTCATCTCTTCGCTCGACGACAGCGCCAACCGCCTGGCTTTGACATTCGAAGACCAGACCGGCGCCATGGCCCGTACGCTCGACGCGCGCGCCGCCGAGCTCAATGCCGGCGTAGAAAGCCGTATTGCGACGCTGACCGACGCGCTCGATGCCCATTCGATGTCCATCGGCAACGCCATCGACTCACGCGCCCACCTGATTGAGGAGCGGACGGCCGCGCTAACCGGCTCGTTCGAAGAGCGCACGCTCTCGATCACCGGCTTGCTCGAATCGCGGACGACCGAGCTGACCTCGGCGTTGGACGAACGCACCTCTGCCCTTTCCACCCTCCTTACCGACGGCGGCGCTTCCCTGCTCGAGCAGTTGCGCGAGCGCGGCCACCAGGTGACCGGCGGCCTCGACATGATCGGCCAGCGTATAGCCGAGGACATTTCGGCCCGCTCGCAGGAAGCCGAAGTGCTGCTCAACGCGCTCACGCGCCAGCTCGACGAGTCCGTTTCCATCCAGCTCAACGCCATGGACAGCCGCCTGCAGTCGGCCGTGATCGAGATCAATGGCGCCCTCGACGACACGTCCGAGCGTGCCCGCATCACTCTGGCCACGGCCGGGCAGGATTCGCTTAGCCAGTTTGACGCCCGTCTCAACGAGATCGCCGCCATTCTCGATACGCGCCTGCACACGCTGGACAATGTCATCGGCGACAAGGGCGACAGCCTCATCGCCCGGCTCGACGCGCAGGGCAGCAGCTTCGCCGCCCGCGCCAACGTGCTGGAAATGGCGCTCAACGAGGAATCGGGTCGCTTCAACGACGTGGTGGCCGAACGCACTCGCGAAATGGGCGAAGTGCTAGGCGCGCGGACCAAGGCGATCACCGAGAGCCTCACCAACCGCACTCGCGAAATCTCGGATTCGCTGGAAGGTCATGCCGGCATCATCGCCGAGGCTCTCGATGGGCGGACCAAAGCCATCGACGACATCCTGGCGGCGCGCACGAGCGAGCTGGGCAGCACCATCGAGACCCGGGCGCTCGAGCTCGACGAGACGCTGGCCAATCGCAGCCGCGACATGGGCGAAGCCATCCGCGTCCGCAGCCAGGAACTGGGCGAGACCCTGACCGGTGGCACCAGCGCCTTCGACCAGGCCATTGCCGGGCGCACCCAGCGCCTCGCCGACACCCTGTCGGAAAAGACCAACGCGCTGTCGCTGGAACTGGATTCCCGCACTGGCACGCTGGCCAGCCAGCTCGACGAACGCACGGAAACGCTGGTGTCCCAGCTGGCCGAACGCACTACCACGCTGACCACCGAGCTCGACACCCGCTCGGCCGAGCTGCGCACCACCCTCGACACTGGCACCCAGCAGCTCGCGCAGGCCGTCGGCACCCGGACGCAGCAGCTTTCCGAAGCTCTTGGGACCCGCACCCAGGCGCTCAGCGATACACTGGCGACCCATACCACCTCGATCGGCGAGACCATCGGCCTACGCACGGCCGAACTGGCCGATACCATCGCCCAGCAGGGCGAGGAAGCCCGCACCAAGATCGACGGTTCGCTGCGCCTTGCCACCGACCAGATGGGCGAGCGCGTTGGCAGCATGTCCGCCCTGATCGCCGACAAGGTGAACGAGCTCAACAACAATCTCGGCCATGGCCTCGATAGCGCCATTGCCCGCATTTCCGACGCCGAGCACGGCGTCACCGCGCGTATCGACCAGGCCAGTGCCACGGTCGGCGAAAGCGCCCGCCGCGCCGCCGAACTCATCGAAACCGGCGTCAGCTCGGCGCGCCAGGCCATCAGCGACATGGTTGACCAGCGTCTGGGCACCCTGCCCGAGGCCATCACCGCCCGCGCCGACATCACCGCCGAGCGCCTCGCGGCACTCAACGCATCGATCAATACCTCGATCACCCAGTCGATGGCCGATCTCGAGGCCGGCGCCGACCGCATCGAGGAAACCATCGCCACCCGCATCACGGCAGCGACGCAGAACATCTCGACCGACATCACCAACACGGCCAACCGCATGGACAGTGCCGTGCGTACTGCGCTGGAACAGATCCGCGTCGCGGCCACCGATATCGACCAGTTGCTCACGGTCAAGGCCGTGGACGCCGTGGACACGATCGAGACCCGCCTCAGCGGCATCAACCGCTCGGTCGAACAGCATACCAGCGCCTTCGCCGCGCTGGTGAACGAGAAGTCCGACCAGCTGCAGGGCGCGCTTGCCAGCCATGGCAACCTGTTGCGCGATGCTCTGGGCGAGAATGCCCGCGAAGCCGAGGCCATCATGGCCGTCTCGACCTCGCGCATCCTCACTGACGTTACCGCCGCCCTTGGTAAGCTCAACGACAGCAACCTGCTGCTGCAGCGCGTGCTGGATGCCTCGACGGCCAACCTGGCAAACCTCGAGACCAGTGTGGCGCAGCAGACCTCCACCTATTCGACCACCGTTCGCGACGCCATCGGCCAGACTGAACAGGCCGGCGCCATGGTCAGCCAGCATGTCGGCGCCCTCCAGGCCACGATCCGCAGCATGGTCGACGAGTTCTCCACCGTGCTCGGCCGGCTGGATGCCGAAGCGGCCAACATGTCCCAGGCCTCCACCGCCCTGACCCTTACCAGCGACGACGCACTGCAGACGCTGGAGGATCGCCGCGGCGCCATGGACGCGCTGGCCCAGAGCTTCGCCTCGCGCGCCGACGATATCGACGGCCGCATGCGCCTCTTCGCGCAGTCGATTGCCGATACGGTCAACGATACGGAACGTCGCCTGATCGGCGCCCGTCGCGCCATGGATGACGCACTGACCGCCACCACGGGCACCGTCGTGCAGACACTTGAACAGACCACCGGCACCATTACCGAGGCGATCAAGGCATCGACCCACGACGTCACCGACGCGCTCTACGCGACCAACGAGCGCTTCACTTCGACGCTGTCGTCCAATGCCAGCCAGGTCGACAATGCCGTGCAGCGCGCCGCCGAAGCCGCCGCAGCCGCACTCAACCAGACCGCTTCGTCGGTGCGGATGGCGCTCAGCGATCAGGCCAATCAGGTCAACAGCGCACTTGAAGACAATGCCAACAAGGTCAGCGACGTGCTGGCTGCGACCGCCGGCAACGTCACCGACGTGCTCAACACCACCACCAGCACCCTGGCCAACACAATCAGCGACAGCTCGGTATCGGTGCGCAACGCCATTGCCTCCAACACCGGCCAGCTGCGCAGCGCCATCGACCAGACCACCGGTACCTTCCGCCAGGCACTGGACGAGACCTCAGGCGAGGTCACCGAACGCCTTGGCGAGTTCCGTGGCGCTGCCGATGCCGAAGGCCGCCGTGCCAATGCCGCGCTGCAGCAGGCTCAGCAGCAGATGGTTGTCGAAATGCAGCGCGCCATCGAGGAAGCCACCCAGCGCTTCAACGACACGGCCCGCGCCATGCGTGAAACGGCGCGTGAAGTCGGCAGCGAGCTTGAAGCCACCCGCGCCGAGCTGGCGCGCGGCGTCAACGAGCTGCCCGAGGAAACCCGCGCCAGCGCCGCCGCGATGCGCCGCGTCGTGGCCGAGCAGATCGAGGCCCTCAGCGAACTCAATGCCATCGTGCGCAGCCAGCCGGCCACGCACGACCTCAATGATCGCCGCCCGCCCCGCCCTGCTTTGCGGTCCGAACCACGCAACGAGCCGCCGGCCTATCAGCCGCCGCGCCAGCCCGAGCCAGTCCGCGAGACGTATCGCGAGGCGCCGGCACGTCAGGCGGCGACACTGGTCGACCCGATCCGCCCGGCCGAGCCCGTGCGCCGCGCTGAGCCAGTGCGCCAGCCTGAACCCGTGCGTCAGCCCGAACCACAGCCAGTCGCCGAAGAGCCGGAAGCGCCTGCCGCGACCGAAAACGGCGGTTGGCTCCGCGACGTGCTGCGCAACGCCACCGCCAAGCAGCAGAGCACCCAGCCACAGCAGACCGGGCTCTCCGGTCTCACCGAAGAAATCGCCCACGCCATCGACGATGGCGCGCTGGCTGATGCCTGGGCTCGCTACCAGGCAGGGGAATCCAACGTGTTCTCGCGCCGGATCTACACCCTGGCCGGCCAGGGCACCTATGACGACGTCCGCAAGAAGCTGCAGCGCGAACCCGAATTCGCCCGCACAGCCCAGGCCTATATGAGCGAGTTCGAGCAGTTGCTGAAGCGCGCCGCCGCCGGCGCTCACCCGGCTGCCGAAACCCGCGAATACCTGCTGAGCGACCGCGGCAAGGTGTACACCACACTGGCCCATGCGAGTGGCCGGCTGAACTAGGTTCGGCAACGTGATTGAGAACGGCCCCGGGCAACCGGGGCCGTTTTTGTTTGCTCTAGTATAGCGCTCGCTTGGCACCGATCAGCACGCGATATTCCTCGCGCGCCGCAAACTCCGCGAGCGACCAGAGGGCCGGCCGCCCCTCCGACTTGGCCAGATGCAGCGCCCTCCCTGCCCCCGCATAGACCGCGACATGGGCGCCGAACGGTTTGGCGTCGCGGTTGAACAGCAACAGGTCCAGCGGCTCGAAACTGGCCACGCGGCGCGTCCGCTCACTGTCCTCCCAGAGTTCGCTGGACCGCCAGGGCGGCAGCTCGATACCGAAATGCGCAAGGACCGCGTAGGCGTAGCGCTGGCAGTTGGCGCCTTCGGAAAGGTCATGCCCGCCATCTGGCAGGCGTGCTCCGTCGTATCGGACACTGCGAAACCAGGCCGGCAATGTCGCCAGCAAATCGTCCATCCTCACCCCGTGGTGATCGCGTCTTCCTTGGGTTGCATCATCTTCAGCGACAGCCAGATGCACAAGGCGCCGATGCCGGCGGCCAGTGAAGCGAACAGGAACGCTTGAGCCCCGTAGAGGCCGACGAGCCAGCCGAAGCCCACCAGCGCCAGGACCGACGCAATCTGCTGCAGCACCGTGAAGAGGCTCTGCGTTTCTGCGGCGATATCCTCGCTGGTCCAGTTGGCGATGAAATGCACGCAACCGAGATAGCCAAGGGCATAGGTGATGCCGTGCGTAAGTTGCAGCAGGAGGAGCACCCAGACCGGCGGCGAAAACGCCATCGCGGCCCAGCGCAGCACCGAGACCAGCGCGGAAATCAGGATCATGTGGCGGGCGGAGACCCGACCACCGAAACGCTTCCAGACGAACATCATGCCCGCCTCCGCCGCCGCCCCCAAGGCGATCAACGGCCCGATAGTATCCTCCGAAATCCCCTGCTCTTTCCACAGCAGCGAGGCAAACGCATTGAGGATGATGTGGGTGCCGAAAATGATGGAGAAGCCGACCAGCGGCAGGATGAACCACGGCTTGGTGACGATCTCCTTCAGCTTGCCGGCTACCGGACGGACTGCCGCCACCGTGACCTGGTCCGGTGGCGCCCGGAAAGCCGGCAATTGCAGGGCTACCGCGGCGCGCAACAGGGTGAGACCAACGAACAGCGGCACGAAGACTGCCGAACCGAACCAGACGACCAGGAATCCGGTCAGGCCGTTGAACAGCATAAAGCCCACTGTGCCCCAGGCGCGGACAGTGCCGAAATCGCTGCCATTGCGGCGTGTCATGCGCATCGTGGCCGCATCAAGCACCGGGCCGACGGCGCCGGCCGGCATGGCCGCCAGGGTCCAGAGCAGCAGGATGCCCCAGAACTCGTTGACGAAGAACAGTCCGATCGGGACGATGCCGGCGATCAGCGCGCCGATGACGATGGCCTGCCGCCAGTCGCTGGCGCGATCGGCAACGCGGCCGACAACCAGGTTAAGCGCCAGAATCATGAATACCGGCACGGCATTGATGATGCCGATCTGCTCGGTGCTGATGCCCTTCTCGCTCAGCCAGATGGGCAGGAACATCACGGCCGCCCCAGGCCCCATGTAATAGGTGAAGTAGAAGGCCGTCGTGCGGAATTCCGGCGTCAGGCGCGAACGCGCCACGGGAAGCGACATGGGGGAATGAACTCGAAAACAGCCGGGCCAGAGCGGTCCAGCAAATCAGGGTAGCGTTAATACGCACCAGTCCATATCGATTTCACCAGCCCCGTCAACGCACGTCCTTCGGTGGCCGGATCCGCAGCGACACCAATACGCAGACAATGGCGGCAAGGGCCGTGATCGTCGAATAGAAGAAGGCATAGGAGCCGAAATGTTCGAACAGCACGCCAAAGACGATCAGGGCCAGCATCGAAGCGCCCATATTGAGCATATTGGCAAAGCCTTGCGCCTCAGCGGCATTGGCCTCGTTGGTCCAGTTGGCAATGAAGTGCACCACGCCGAAATAGCCCATGCCGAAGCTGAAGGCGTGCAGCATCTGCGTGAAAAACAGGACTTCCACCGGCGGATTGAAGGCCATGATGGTGAACCGCAGCAGGCCCGCCATGGCGCAGACCAGGATCATGTTGCGGGCGGTAACGCGGCCCCCGAAACGCCGCCAGGCGAACATCAGGATGGCTTCGCCCACTGCCGCAATGCCCAGCAGCGGCCCCAGGAAGTAGCTGGGAATGCCGTTTTCATGCCAGAGCAGCGTCGCAAAACCACCAATCAGGGCATTGCTGGAGTTGACGAGCGAAAAGGCCAATAGCGGCAGCACAAACCAGAGCTGCAGGGAATCGCGAAGGCGGCTGGGCGCCGCGGGATCGCCAGTTGGCGTGTTGGCGAGGGTCGCCTCCGGCGCCGGCGCCCGGAAGCGCGGCAGGATGAATGCGACGGCAGCCCTTGCCACGACCGTCGCCACGTAGAGACCGACGAAAACACCCGATCCCAGCACATTGAGCAGCAGGCCGAGGCCCGCCGCGGCGAAGACATAACCCACGGTCGCCCAGGCGCGGACGGCGCCAAAATCGGTGCCATTACGACGGGTCATGCGCACACTGGCCGCATCGATGATCGGCGCCACCAACCCGTTGCTGGTGGCAGTCAGCGCCCAGACAGCCAGGATGCCCCAGAATTCGGAGACAAAGAACAGCGGCAGCGGCGCCAGCGCCGATAGCAAGGAAATGACGATCAGCGCCGTTCGCCAGTCGTCTGCCTTGTCGGCAATGCGGCCCACAATGATGTTGAGCAGCAGCAGGCAGAGGGTCGGCAACGCATTGATGAAGCCGATCTGGTCGGCCGGAAGGCCATGCTCGCTCAGCCAGATACCCAGAAAAACCGAGGCGACGCCCCCGGGCACATAAACCATGAATTGATAAATGGAAGCGCGCAGCTCGGGCGTGTCCAAGCGCGAAAGTGCCGATGGCATGAAAAAATCAAACTCCGGGCAAATTGCTGCCCGGCGTCTTCGTGAATCGAATCGGCGGCCAATTCAAGGCCGATTTGCAACGTTACTGTTAAGCGGTTGCGGCCAATGCGCCCAGAGCGGGATGCAGAGGCTCGAGCGCCGAGAGGAACTGGGCGGCACTGGCCTTCCAGGTGAACCGCTTGCCATGCGCACGGGCATCGGCGCGACTGAGGGTCAGCGCCCTGATAACGGCGACGTTGAGATCGGCATCCAGCGCCCCGGCCCTGGCGTCGCTCAACACGTCGAGCGGCCCAGTGACCGGATAGGCGGCGACTGGCGTGCCGGAGGCCAGCGCCTCGGTGATGACATTGCCGAAGGTGTCGGTGCGGCTGGGAAAGACCAGCACGTCGGCACTGCGATAGACCTCGCCGAGATCCTCGCCGTGCCGATAGCCGAGAAATACGGCTTGGGGATATTCCCGCATCAGGCGGGCCCGGTCGGGTCCGTCGCCCACGACGATCTTGGTGCCTGCGACGTCGAGATCGAGGAAGGCCCCGATATTCTTCTCGGCGGCGATGCGGCCGACATGCAGCAGATGCGGTCCGGGCAGATCATGGAACATGGTCTTGGGGCCGGGCCGGAAGCGCGCGCCATCGACACCCCTGCCCCACAGCGTCAGCCGGGCAAAGCCGCGCGCCAACAGGTCGTCGCGCAAGGACGGCGTGGGCACCATGGTGCGCGCAGCGGCGCCGTGGAACCAGCGCAGATAGCCGTAGCTCCAGTCCTGCGGTATCGGCATGCGCATCGCCAGGTACTCGGCAAAGCGCGTGTGGAAGCTGGTGGTGAAACCCAGCTGCCGATCAAGGCAATATTGCCGAGCCAGCAGCCCCAGCGGCCCCTCGGTGGCAATGTGGATGTGATCGGCGCCGATGGCGTCGATCTGCCCGGCGACGGCGCCGCCTGATGCCAGCGACAGCCGGATTTCCGGATAGGTCGGGACGGGCAGCGTCCAGAACCGTTCCGGCGTCAGATAGTGGATCTCATGGCCGTCTCCGGCCAGCGTCTTGCCTACGCTTTCGAGCGTACGGACGACGCCATTGATCTGCGGCCGCCAGGCGTCGGTGACAATGAGGATGCGGCGTGAGAGACTTACATTGGGGCTCGGGGACACGGCAACACCACCACGGGTTTGAGTGCCGTGTCAGAGTCGCGCGAGTCCAAGTCGCTGGTGTGAATGCTGCGTGACGGTTGGTTGACGCTAGCCCGCGGCCCGGCGCAGACGGAACTTGCGGGGTTCGCCGGCCACCATTTCGGTCCATTTCACTAGCTCGAAAGCGCCATCGGCATTCTCGACGATGGCCGTGCAGCTCTCTACCCAGTCGCCGGTATTGATGTAGTGGATGCCGTACCGATCATGCATGTCGGCAAAGTGGATGTGGCCGCAGATGACGCCGTCGACGCCGGACTCCTTGGCTTCGTGCACCAGCGCTTCCTCGAAGCGGCCGATGACCGAAACGGCGTTCTTCACCTTCTGCTTGGCCCAGGCGCTCAGCGACCAGTACTGCAGCCCCAGGCGGCGGCGCACCCAGTTGATGGCGATATTGACGCGCAAGGCGGCGTTGTAGGCCCAGTCGCCGACATGGGCGAGCCACTTGGCGTTCATCACCACCACGTCGAACTGATCGCCATGGATCACGAGATAGGTCTTGCCGGAGGCCGACGTATGCACGGTGCGGTCGACGAACTCGACCTCGCCGAAATAAGTGCCGAGATACTCGCGCAGGAATTCGTCATGGTTGCCCGGCAGATAAACCACGCGCGTCCCGGCAATGGCCTTGTCCAGCAGGATCTGCACCAGGACGTTGTACTCGGCCGGCCAGTGCCACGACTTGGCCAGCCGCCAGCCATCGACGATGTCGCCAACCAGGTAGATCGTCTCGGCATCGTGCGAGCGCAGGAACTCGATGAGCTGCCCGACGCGGATCGGCTTCATGCCCAAATGCACGTCCGAAATGAATATGGCGCGGACCTGTCGCACTTCGCGGTCATCCGTCATTCAAGCAGCGACTCCTAGGCCTCGTGGAGGCGCACTTTATCCGTGCTTGGAGCGCGAGGAAACCTGTGACGGCGAGAAGGTGGGGAAACAGCGCTAGCGTATCCGGCCCTTCAACTCCACAATCCGCTCATAGCTTTCCGCGATGCGGGCGGCGAAGGCGGGATCGGCCTCAGCCTCGGCCACCAGGATGGCGAGGATTTCCGCGCCGAGGCTCGCCCGATATTTGGCCGTGTTGGAGAACAGCAGCACATCCGTACCGGCGCGAACGGCCATGGTGACGGTCTGCTCCAGCGTGAAATGATCGCGGATAGCGCCCATTTCGAGGTCGTCGCTGATGACGATGCCGTCATAGCCGAGCTCGTCGCGCAAAACGCCAGAGATCCATTGCGGGGAGAGCGAAGACGGTGTCTGGGCCCCGGCGTCGGAGTAGTCGGCATGGTAGAGATGGCCAACCATGACCATGTCCACCAGGCTTTCGCCCAAAAGCGTGCGATAGGGGTCGAGCTCGCTGGGCTGCCAGGTGTCAGTGATGTCGACAAAGCCCTCGTGGCTGTCGGCGGTTGAAGAACCGTGCCCGGGGAAATGCTTGAGCGCCGTCAACACGCCAGCTGCGTGGTGGGCCTTGATAAAGGCGGCGTCATAACTGGCCACCACCGCCGGGTCGTCGCTGAAGGCGCGGCCGAACTTGGCGATGACCTGATTGCTTGTATTCAGATTGATATCGGCCACGGGGCCAAAATTGACCGTGAAGCCGAGTGCGGCGATGGACGACGCCATTTCGGCGTAGATCGCCTCGGCCTCATCAGGGGAATTGCCGGCTGCGATGGCGGCGGCATTGGGGATTTCCTTGAAGCCGACATCCTTGGTCAGCCGCTCCACCGCGCCGCCTTCCTGATCAAGCGTAAGGAAGGGAAGCAACTCGGGTGACGCGGCGCGGAAAGCCGCGTTCATCGCCGCCACCGCATCGAGGCTCTTGACGTTGATCTTGAGCAGCATGACCCCGCCCAGGCGGCCTGCCGCCAACTCATCCCGCAGGTTCTCGACGGCGGTATCGGCAACGTCGTCGCCCTGGAAACCGACGACGATCATCTGGCCCGCCATCTCTTCCAGCGTGGCTGCATGGGCAGCGACGGGCAGCGACAACAGGGCCAGCATAGCGGCAAGGCGGCGGGAACGAGTGATCACGAGACAGTCCGGGCAAGAATCAATGCGCGACGATGGCCGGCAAATGCCGCCGAAACAATGGCCGCCCGTCACATGATCGACCGGCACCCCCATTCGGGGGATGGCAACAGCCTTGGCGCATGCAAGTGTAACGGCAGGCGACTTGGAGCATGGGCCGTTCTTCAACCTTTCGGCCTACGAAGCCGTTGCCTTTGATCGGGCGGGGATCTTGGGATCCCCGCCCGTGACTTTTCTGGACCTTTGCTCGTGGAGCGAGACGCCGACGCTGCGTCCTCGTGGCCTGCTCAGTAGAATGCCCAACTGTCTGTCAGCCGAGCCTCCTCGTACTGCTGATGCGAGGGAGGGCTGAATCATGGTTGTTGAGAAAGATGAAGGAGCGCGCGGGGGGCCGAAATCACTGCCCATGCCGGCTTTGACGCTTCCAAACGTCGCGCTGTTGATATTCGCGGCCCTGGCGTTGTTGATTGGCATCCTTGCTCTTTACACCGTCATTTTTCCTGCCGAGGACGAAGCGCAGTTCAATGCCATTTCGCGGAGTTTTTGGGTCTTGCTGGCCGCCGCGCTGGCCAGCGTCGCCCTGGCCTGGCTGAGCCCCGATAACACGAACCTGCTGGGACGAGGCGTACGGCATCTGCTGTCGATACAGCGGGCCGCGGTGGGTTCCTTCGTCATCGCCAGTGCCGGCACGGTCGCTATCCTCGCCTACATCGTGTTCGCTGCGGGTAACTCAGCCGAACTGCGCCATGGCCTCTATCTGCTTGCCGCTATCGAATTCCTGCTGAAGCTATCGGCAGTCAGCGCGA
>JAKFDU010000024.1:0-2567 GCA_036675975.1 Devosia sp.
GGGGTATGGCCGGCACGCTGCCATTGAGCAGGCGGAGCACAATGCCGGCCGAGGTGCCCGGATCGTCATCGAGCAACGGCCCGAGAATGGCGCTGGGATTGATGGTGGAGAGGCGCTTTTCCTGTCCGGCGGCGCGCATGATCTCCCAGGCGCGGCGTTCGGCGCGGGTCTTGGATTCGATGTAGGCGTTGAGATCCCGGCCGTTGAGGTCGGTCCAGTCATCGGCCGTGAAGGGCGTGGTACGGGACTTGTCGTGGCCATAGGCGATGGCCGCCATCGAGGAGGTCAGCACGATATGCTCGACACCGGCGGCCAGCGCCGTGTTGAGCGCGCGCTCGGTGCCTGCGACGGCCGGGCCGATCAGCTCCATCTTGTCGTCGGGCATCTTGATGACGAAGGGCGAGGCGGTGTGCTGCAGATAGCGGCAGCCATCCATGGCCTCCTGCCAACCCTTGTCGCTGAGCAGATCAAGCGCCACGAATTCGAGCCGGGAGACATCGGCGCCGTGGCGGGCCAGAGTGGCGCGGACCTTGTCTGATTTGTCGAGGTTGCGCACGCTGCCCCGGACAGTGTAGCCAGCCTGGAGCAATTGCAGGGCGATATGGCCGCCCAGAAAGCCGGATATGCCGGTCAGCAGGACGCGATCAGAAGTTGAATTCATTTGTGGTCTCCCGAATAATTGAACGATATATACGAATATCGTTCAATTAGTTCAACCAGAAGGCGGGCGATTTGTCGGTGGCAGCGACGAAAAAGGGCGAGGCGAAGCGGGACCGTATCCTCGATGCGGCGCGAAAGCTGTTTTTGCGCAATGGCTTGCGCGGAACCACCATGGAGGCCATTGCGCGGGAAGCGCGCATTGCCAAGCCGACGCTCTATGCGCATTTCCCCGACAAGGACGCCGTGTTCCTGGCCATCCTGGAGCAGATGCTGGCCGCCAAGATCGCGGCTTTCGATGCCGGCCTCGATGGCGATGGACCGGTCGAAGTCCGGGTTGGCGCGGCGCTGGCGGCGGAATTCGCCGTGATCGCCGGCATGCTCGCCGGCTCGCCACATGCCGATGAATTGTTCGCTGCCCATCGGCAGGGGGCGGAGCTGTTTCGTCTGTCTGACGAACGCGTGGCGGCGCGGCTGGAGGCCGAACTGGCCGCGGCTGATGTTGCCGAGGCACCGGCGCTGGCGCGCCTGCTGCTCGATGCCTCGTTCGGGCTGGCGCAGAAAGCCATCGGTCGCACCGATCTGGGGGCCGACATCCGCCTCCTAGCGACACGGCTGATCAGCCCCGCGCTGCCCCGCTGAGCTTGTCAGACCGTCGCCCAGGCGCCGGATTTCTCGCTGGCGAAGATGGCGTCGATCACCTTCATCGAAGCAATCGCATCCTCGATGCCCCAGGGCAGGGGCTTTTCGCCGAGCACCGCAAGCGCAAACGCCTCGGCCTGTTCGGTATACTGGTCGACGGCCGGCAGGATTTCGCGGCGGGCCAGCGAGCCATCGAGGGATCCACCCGTATCGATGGTGATGGCGGTGCGCTCGTCGGCCGGCGCGTTGAAGGGAATAATGACTTCGAGCTTGCCCTTGCTGCCCAGCACCTGCACGCGCTGGTGGCCCGCCGTCTGGGTGGAGCAGATGAAATTGAGCTGCCTTCCGGCGCCGAAATCGGCGATGACGCTGGCCAGGCGGTCGGTGCCGAAATTGGGATCGCGCTCCACCAGCGAGACAACGCGCTTCGGCTCGTCCTCGAACAGATAGCGGGCGGCGGTGATGGGGTAGCAGCCGATATCCATGATGCCGCCGCCGCCAATATCGGCCTGGTTGCGCACATTGGCGGGGTCGGCGTTGAAATAGGTGAAGACCGCATTGATGGCGCGGACCTCGCCCAGTTCCCCCGAGCGGATGATGTCGCGCGCCCGCTGCCATTGCGGATGGAAGCGCACCATGAAGGCCTCGAGCACGATGCGGCCGGGCGGGCACTGGCGCAGGTCCTCGGCATCGGCGGCGCTGAGCGCGATCGGTTTCTCGCAGAGCACATGCTTGCCGGCTTTGGCGGCGGCCAAAGTCATGGGCACGTGCAGATGATTGGGCAGGGGATTGTAGATGGCATCGATATCGGGATCGGCGAACAGCTCTTCATAGGAGCCGTAGGCCCTGGGGATGCCGAGCTGGGCCGCGGCAGCCTGCGCCTTGGCCAGGTCGCGCGAGGCGATGGCGACGACTTCGGAATGAGGAGACTTCTGAATGCCGGGCGTGACCTTCTGCATGCCGATATTGGCGGTGGACAGAATGCCCCAGCGGACTTTTTTCGTGCTCATGCTTGCGTCTCCCGTGTTGGCTGAGGTTTAGCGGTGGCGGCCGGCATTGGCTAGTATGGAAGACGCGCCGAAGCGCCGCCTGCAGCGCGGTTGTCATGATGGGACGAACCCCGAGACGGCTTTCGCCTCGTAGAGATAAAATATGAGACGGAAGCCGTCCCGGAGTGCCGGTTTTTGGAACCGTTCCGGCGGCCCCGGGGACGCTCGCCCTATTGCGGCCGAAACGCGAACCTGTGGGAGAGGCAAAACCCCCACCCG
>JAKFDU010000025.1:0-16162 GCA_036675975.1 Devosia sp.
ATCGAGATCGTCCTGACCTTCGATGACGGGTTCTGGGCGCCGTGCTACGCCACGATGCGCTCGATATGCCTCACGACGCACCACCCGGAGCAGCTGCGCTTTCACCTGCTGCACCGGCAGCTGACGCCAGCGCATCGCGCGGCGCTGGAGAGCATCCACAGCGACTATGGCGCCAGCCTCAACTTCATCGATCTCGATGCGGGCAATGTGCTGAGCGAGCGTATCGCCGGTTTCCCGCGGCTTCGCCTCCTGCGGTTCAGCAAGGTCATCTATGCCAGGCTGTTTCTGGCCGATCTGCTCGATCCTGCGATCGAGCGCGTGCTCTATCTCGATTGCGACGTGTTCGTGCGCACCGCGCTCGACCCGCTATTTTTCATCGACATGCAAGGCCACGCCATCGCGGCGGTATTGCAGCCGGACCGGATGCACTGCATTGCCGGAACCGACCTCAAGAGCCGCAACGCCTTCTCGATGGCCGATCCCTATTTCAATTCCGGCGTCATGCTCATCGACATGGCCCAGTACCGGCAGGTCGATTTTATCGCCGAGCTGGAGCGCGGCCTCAGCCCCGCGGAACTGGCCATGTTCTATTACGATCAGGACATGATCAATTTCTGTTTCAAGGGCCGGATTCTGGAACTCGATACGCGCTGGAACCTGCAGAATGCCGTGCCGGCGCACGAGGTCTTCAATCCCGCCATCGTGCATTACTCGGCCAATCCCAAACCGTGGTTCTGGTGGTCGCGGGTAGCGTTCAAGCGCACCTATCGGCACCTGATGACCAACAGTTATTTCTACCAGTACCGGCGGGAGCGCGTTGCCCGCCTCGTCAGGCGCTGGCTGCGGCTGGGTTAGATCGGTGGCAGCAGACGCCAGCCATCGACCAGGCGATCACCCCTGCGCGAAGCTTGGGTCCATCCAGATGAATTCCCAGATATGACCATCGAGATCGGCAATGGCGCGGGAATACATGAAGCCGTGATCCTGGGCGGGACGCGGCTCGGTACCGCCAGCGGCCAAGGCGGCATCGGCTATCTGATCCACCGCGGCGCGGCTATCACGCGAAATGCCGTAGAGCGCCTGGGTGCCGCGCTTGGCATCGGCAATGGGCAGCGTGGTGAACTCGGCGAATTTCGGCTTGGTCAGAAGCATGAAGAAAATGGTCTCGTCGATGACCATGCAGGCGGCCGTCTCGTCGGTGAACTGCGCGTTGAAGCGGAAGCCAAGCTTGCCGAAGAAGCTTTTGGCGGCGTCGAGATCGACGACGGGAATGTTGACGAAGATGGAGGTGGACATGGCGCTGGTTCCATTACTTAAGTCATGTCTTAACAATAATGTTCGCAGGTACATCCGTCAACGGCGAAATTCTTGAGGCTTGCGCCGAGCCCTGTGCCAGCGCAGAATTGGGGAGCAAAATCAGGACTCTCGCCCCCATGACCACCGCCCTTACGCTGTCCGGTTCCATCCGCAAGGGAGCCTATAACCGGATGTTGCAACACCATGTCGGGCGCAAGCTCGAGGCGGCCGGGGTCACGGTCAACGCCATAGAGCTGGGTGATTTCGACATGCCCATCTTCAACGAGGACCTGGAGCCGGACCACGTACCGGAGGCAGCGGGGCGGCTGGCCGAACTCTGGCGGAGCCATGACATCGTCTTCATCGCCACGCCCGAATACAATGGCGGGCTGCCACCACTGCTGGTCAATGCGCTGGCCTGGATCAGCCGGCAGAAGCCGAGCCCGTTTCGGCACGCGGTATTCGGCATCGGTGGCGTCAGTTCGGGCAAGTACGGCACCATCTGGGCCTTGAGCCATTTGCGCGATTCGCTGAGCAAGGTGGGTGGGCTGGTGGCGCCCGGCCTGCTCGGCATCGGCCCCGACGAGCTGGCCTTCGACGCCAATGGCGATCTGGTGGAGCCAGCCATCGTGCGCAAGGTGGATCAACTGGTGCACGACCTCATCAATATCAAGCGCGGGTAGGCATCATGCGGGCCCTCTACGTCACTCATCCGCAGGTCAGCATCGATGCCAATGTGCCGGTGCCGTTGTGGGGCCTGTCACCGCTGGGTCGGGAACGAGCGCTGGCTTTCGCGGCGCGCGGCGTCGTGCCAGCCGATGCCATGATCTTTTCGAGCCGCGAGACCAAGGCGATGGAACTGGCCGAAATCCTCGCCGCGCCGCTGGGGGCGCTGGTGCTGAGCGACCATCTGATGGGCGAGAATGATCGCAGCGCCACGGGCTTCCTGCCACCGGACATGTTCGAAGCCACTGCCGACCGCTTCTTTGCCGAACCCGAGACCAGCGTGGACGGTTGGGAGCGCGCCATCGACGCGCAGCGCAGGATCGTCGACACCGTGGCGACGGCCTTGGCCAGCGCGCCCGCGGGAGTGCCCGTCATCTTCTGCGGCCATGGCGCGGTGGGCACACTGCTCAAGTGCCATGTCGGGCGGCGCCCGATTGCGCGCAGCGAGGACCAGAGCCGCCACGCGGACCGGGGCGGCGGCAATTGCTTCAGCTTCGATCTCAAGGCGATGCAACTTGGCTGCGAGTGGACGGCGATGGAGAATTTCGCGCCGGGCTGGTTTGCCGGATCGGTTGCGAATGCGGACGATATGGTCTAGTCCCGAGGCATCATCGACATCGGAGGAAGACTCATGGCTGGCCAATTGATCGTGGGCCTCGACGTTTCGTCACGCGCGCGCGCCGAGGAGATCGTCGCCCTCCTGGACGGGCAGGTGGATTTCTTCAAGATCGGCTACCAGTGCTTCTATGGGGCGGACGGCTTTGCCCTGGGCAAGGAGCTGCTGCGGGCGGGCAAGAAGGTGTTCTTCGACCTCAAGCTGCTCGATATCGACAACACGGTCGAAAAGGGCGTGGCGGCCATTGCCGAAACCGGCGCTACCATGCTGACCGTGCATGCCTATCCGCAATGCATGCGTGCGGCGGTGCGCGGGGCCGCCGGCTCCGAGCTCTGCGTGCTCGGCGTTTCGGTGCTGACCTCGATGGATGATGCCGACGTGGCCGAGGCCGGCTTTGCCCGCGACACCGCCGGGCTGGTTGCCCTGCGCGCGCAACAGGCGAGGGATGCGGGCGTAGGCGGGGTAGTCGCCTCGCCGCATGAGGCGGAAATGGTGCGCACCATTATCGGGCCGCGTATGGCCATTGTGACACCAGGCATCCGTCTGCCGGGCGCCTCGGCCGGCGATCAGAAGCGCGTCATGGGCCCGGGCGAGGCGCTGGCCGAAGGGGCGACGCATCTGGTGGTGGCCCGCCCGATCATCGAGGCCGCCGACCCGGCCGCTGCCGCCCGCGCCATTATCGCCGACATGAACACAGGCACGCAGCTCGCATGACGCGCTTTTCCGCCTGCATCGAAATGCTGTTCGTGCCGGAGACAGCTGACCCGGTCGAACGCATCAGTCTGGCCCAGCAAGCCGGCCTCGACGCAGTCGAATTCTGGCTATGGTCCAACAAGGACCTCGACGCCATCGAACGGGCGCTTGATGAAACCGGCGTCAAGCTTGCCGGCATCGTCGCCGAGCCGTTTGCGGAACTGACGCGCGAAACCGATCAGGATCGCTTCCTGCGCGGGCTTGAACAGAGCCGCGACGTGGCCATGCGCCTGGGCGCCCCGGTGCTGATCTGCCAATCGGGCCCCTTGCTCGCTGGCGTCGATCGGGCCCGCCAGCATGACGCGCTGACCACGGCCATGGCGCGGTCGGCCGATGTCCTCGCCGGCTCGGGCGTGCGGCTGGGTCTCGAGCCGCTCAACGACCGGGTCGATCATCCGGGCTATTACCTCACAAGCTCGGAAGAGGCTTTTGCCATCGTCGATGCGGTTGATCGACCCGAGATCGGGCTGACCTACGACCTCTATCATTCGATGGTCATGGGCGAGGAGCCCCATACCGTCGCCGACGGGCATCTCGACCGCATCGTTCACGTGCACCTGGCCGACCATCCCGGCCGCAATCAGCCCGGTACCGGCCGGCTGGATCTCAAGGCGCAGCTCAACTGGCTCGATCGCATCGGCTATGATGGCTGGGTCGGACTCGAGTTCCGGCCAACGGGCTCGACGGCGGATGCGCTGGTGCAGATGCGAGAGAGCCTGGGGCTGTAGGACGCGTCAGGCCGTCTACCCCGCCAGCCCATGCGTCCTGGTCAGATCCTGCAGATCCAGCTGCGGCCGGGCGCCGATATGGCTGATGACTTCGTGGGCGGCGAGGCACCCGGTCTTGAGTGCGGATTCCAGCGTCTGGCCGCGGGCCATGCCGAGCAGGAAGCCCGAGGCGAACAGATCGCCAGCGCCGGTGGCGTCCACCACCTTGTCGATCGGGAAGGCGGGAACCGAGGTCACTTCGCCATTGTAGACCGCCATGGCGCCATCGGCCCCCATGGTGATGGCAGCGAGCTCGGCGTCCTTGGCGATCTCGCGCACCGCTTCGCCCAGGTCATCGGTCTGATACAACGATTTCAGCTCATGCACATTGGCAAAGACGTAGTCGATCGTCTTGGACCGAATCAGATCAAGGAATTCGGCGCGGTAGCGATCGACGCAGAACGGGTCTGACAGCGTGAAGGCGGCGGCCCGCTCGTTCTTGTGGGCATAATGGGCCGCCAGCACGAAGGCCTTCTTGGCCTCGACCGGGTCCCAAAGAAAGCCTTCCATATAGGTGATGGCGGCGGAGCCGATCTCGTCGGGGCTGATATCGCGCTCGGTCAGTTCATGGCAGGCGCCCAGATAGGTGTTCATCGTGCGCTCGCCATCTTCGCTCAGGAAGATCATCGAGCGGGCGGTGAGGGCGCCATTCTTGAGGCGGCTGGTCTTGTAGTGGACGCCGATGGCGTCGAGATCGGCTTCGAACACATCGCCCAGCAGATCATCGGCCACCTTGCCGACAAAGGCGGCGCGGCCGCCCAGCGAGGCAACACCGGCCGCGGTATTGGCGGCACTGCCGCCCGAAATCTGCTGCCGGCCCAGCGGCATCTTGCCATAGAGGTCCTCGGCCCGATCGGTATCGATCAGGTGCATGATGCCCTCCTGCATGCCCTCCCGCTCGATGAACCCGGCTTCAACCGGTGCGATGATATCGACGATCGCATTGCCGATGGTGAGAACGTCGAAGCGGGTCTGGGTCATCAGGGGGTCCGGCACAAGGAAAAGCCGTCAGCCGGTTTAGAGGATCAACGAAAGCTCGGCAACCTCAAGCGCGAAGGAAGCCACTTTTCCAGCGCGGCTAGTGTTTGTCGATGATCTCGCTGATCAGCGCTTCGATGTCCTCGCCGGCCTCGATGGCGATCTGGCCGTCGAGCAGCAGCACGGCCAGGCCGTGCACCCGCGCCCAGGCCGCAAGCGCCGCCACGCGGCCGGCCCTGGTATCGCCGCCGCTGACCCGGCGCAGGGTGGCAAAGGCCGCGTCGGCCGCCATGCGCAGGCCGGGACGGTTGTCCCGCCGCAACTGGGGCGAGAACATCAGCCGGAACAAAGCTGCATTGTGCAGCGCAAACAGGACATAGGTCTTGCCCATGGCCGACAGCAGGTCGGGCGGATCGGCGGCTGCAACCTCCTCCATGGCGCGGGTGAAGCGCTGGAAGCCGGTGACCGCAAGGGCTTCCAGCAAGGCCGCGCGACTGTCGAAATGCCGATAGGGTGCGGCCGGCGAGACGCCAACAGCCCGCGCCAGGTCGCGCAGCCCGAGCCCGGATTCACCGTCGCGCTGAAGAATCACCAGCGCTGCCTCGAGCAGCGCGCTGCGCAGGGCGCCATGGTGGTAAGGGGCATTCTGGCGGGATGTTGACATTGCTTACTTGCTGCCGGAATATGTAAGCGCTGATAACATCAGACCGCGAAGGCATGCAAATGGATATCGACCTGCTCCTGGCCATCTCCCATCACCTGATGGTGTTCCTGCTGGTGGCAATCTTCGCCGCCGAATTCGCCTTGCTGCGGCCGGGTCTTTCCGACCCCCGCATCGGGCACCTGGCACGCGTGGATGCGGCCTATGGCGGTGTGGCGACGCTGGTGATCATCGTCGGCGTGCTGCGCGTGATCTTCGGCGCCAGCGGCTGGGAGTATTACGTGGGCAATTACGCCTTCTGGGCCAAGATGGCGGCCTTCCTCGCCGCGGGCCTCCTCACTATCCCGCCGACGCTGGCCATCCGGCGCTGGCTCAAGGCGAGCAAGGATGATGTCGCCTATATCGTGCCGCCGGTCGAGATCGCCGCGAGTCGGCGCTACATCCACCTGCAGGCCGGCATTCTGATCCTGATTCCGATCTTCGCCGCCGCGATGGCACGCGGCTATGGCATCGTCGCCTAGGCGCCCTTGGGCAGTGGCGTCTTGGGCTCGAAGCGGCACCATTCCCGGATCACGCAACGCCAGCATTCCGGCTTTCTGGCCTTGCAGACATAGCGTCCGTGCAGGATCAGCCAATGGTGGGCATGCAGCAGATATTGCGGCGGCACGGTCTTGAGCAGTTGCTGCTCCACCGCCAGCGGGGTGGCGCCGGTGGCGAGGCCGGTGCGGTTGCCGACGCGAAACAGGTGGGTATCGACGGCGATGGTGGGCTGCTTGAACCAGATGTTGAGCACGACATTGGCGGTCTTGCGGCCAACGCCGGGCAGGGCCTCGAGCGCCTCGCGATCATCGGGCACTTCGCCGCCATGCCTGTCGAGAAGGAGCTGACTGAGGGCCAGCACATTCTTGGCCTTGCCGCGATAGAGCCCGATGGTCTTGACCAGGTCGGTAATCTGGTCGATCCCGAGCGCCACCATGGCCTGTGGCGATGGCGCCAGTTCGAACAGCCGCTTGGTGGCCTTGTTGACGCCGACATCGGTTGCCTGGGCCGACAGGACCACGGCGACGAGCAGGGTAAAGGCATTGATATAGTCCAGCTCGCCCTTGGGTTCAGGCTCGACTTCGTGAAAGCGGGCGAAGATGGCCTCGACATCGGCTTTGGGTAGTGCCTTCACTTTTTTCGCCGTGGCCATTCTCTCGCCCCTGATTCTGCGCCTATAGTCAGTGTCCAAGAGTTAGCCATGCCAATGCAAGCTACAACCACCACGCCGTTGTTCGCCGCGGCGCTGAAGCCGGACCGCTCGCCGCGCCTTGTCGGCGGCTGGGTGGCGTTTGCCCTGGCCGGTATTGCCACCGCGCCGCTGGCCCTGCTGGTTCCCGGCGTGTTGTTGCCGGCTGCTGCTGCCTTCGGCATTGGTGGGGCCAGCCTCGCGGCGCTGTCGGTGCGCCAATCACGGCAATGCCGCGTGACCCAGCAGGTGACGCTGTGGGCCGACCAGCTCGAAATCGCCACCACCGACCGTCATGGCGCGCGTCTGCTGCGCCGCTTCGATCCCAAGACGGTGCGGCTGGTGCTCGACCGCGACGAGAATGAAAAGGCCCTCCGTATGCGGCTGCGCTCAGGCAAGGACGAGTTCGAGCTCGGCGCCTTCCTCAAGCCCGAGGATCGGGCGAGCCTCGCCAGGGCCTTCGGTACCGCGCTGCGCCGGGCCCGGCAGGCGGCCTGAATGCGGTCAAAACCGGGTCGCTTAGGGCGCCCGATCCTCCTAGAAAGACACCCAACAACCAATGGGTGCTACGATGAATCAGATCACGCACATGACCCCCGCGACGGACTATGACACCATCCGGGCCGCTATCCGTTATCTGAGCGAAAACGGCCCCGACGAATCCGATCTGCCGCGCTTTGCCCGCGCCATGGGCCTGACCGAGCGCCAGCTCACCGACCTGTTCCGCCGCTGGTGCGGCCTCACACCCAAGAGCTTTGCCCAGGCCGTGGCGCTCGACCATGCAAAAAGCCTGTTACGCGCCAACGAAAGCGTGCTCGACACCACCTATGAAGTGGGCCTGAGCTCTACCTCGCGGCTGCACGATCTGTTCGTTGCCTATGAGGCCATGCCCCCCGGCATTTTCCGCGCCGGGGGGGAAGGACTCGATATGGTCTGGGGTGCCGCCCCGTCGCCGTTCGGCATGGCGGTGGTTACTGCCACCGAATATGGCATATCCGGCCTCGGCTTTGCCGATGGCGACACGACGATCGAACAGGCCTTCCAGGACCTGGCCAATCGTTGGCCCAATGCCCGCTTCGTCAGAGACGATGCCAGGGTGGCGCCTGTCATCGCGCAGGCCTTCGACCCCGCGCGCTGGTCGGCGGACCAGCCGGTCCGCGTGGTGCTGATCGGCACCGATTTCGAGGTCAAGGTCTGGGAAACGCTGCTCAAGATACCCTGCGGCAAGGCCACGACCTACCAGAAGGTGGCCAATGACATCGGCCGCCCTACCGCGGCCCGCGCCGTCGGCGCGGCAGTGGGCAAGAACCCGATCTCGTTCGTCGTACCCTGCCACCGCGTGGTCGGCACGTCAGGCGCGCTTACCGGCTACCACTGGGGCGTACCGCGCAAGCGCGCCATCCTGGGCTGGGAAGCCGGCGTGATCTCGGCAGCGCATTAGGTCTTTGCGCGCTTTCGTTTCACGTGAATCGGTGGGGGAAGAGTACCCCCTCCTGACCTCCCCCTGACAAGGGGGAGGAACAGATCGAGTCTGTGGCAAATCCGGCTCGCCTACCAGACGGATACCTCCGCTTGTCGGGGGAGATTAGGTGGGGGTATCCCTCGAAGCCTAAAGCTCCACCCGCTCCACCAGCTTCCCGTCGGCCCCGATCTTGTACACCGTCGGCTGGCCGGTCGCGATTTCGCGCTTCAGGATCTGCTCGGGCGTCAGCCCTTCGATCGCCATCACCATGGCGCGCAGCGAATTGCCGTGGGCTGCAACGAGCACGGTCTTGCCGGCCTGGAGGTGGGGCACGATCTCGGCATCGTAATAGGGCAGGGTGCGGGCTGCCGTGTCCTTGAGGCTCTCGCCGCCAGGTGGGGGCACGTCGTAGCTACGGCGCCAGACCAGCACCTGCTCCTCGCCCCATTTGGCGCGCGCATCGTCCTTGTTGAGGCCGCTGAGGTCGCCATAGTCGCGCTCGTTGAGCGCAATGTTCCTCGTGATGGTCAGGTTGAAGATGCCCATCTCTTCCAGCATCAGGTCCAGCGTGTGCTGGGCGCGGCGCAGGGCGGAGGTATAGTAGAGGTCGGGCACGATGCCCTTGGCCTTGAGCGCCTTGCCGGTGGCGCGGGCCTCGCCAATGCCCTTCTCGGTCAGGTCCGGATTGCGCCAGCCGGTGAAGAGATTCTTGAGGTTCCACTCGCTTTCGCCATGGCGCA
The DNA here is from genome assembly GCA_036675975.1 of Devosia sp. Lineage (GTDB taxonomy): Bacteria > Pseudomonadota > Alphaproteobacteria > Rhizobiales > Devosiaceae > Devosia. The sequence continues at coordinate 9,228 of JAKFDU010000025.1, forward strand.
CGAGGATCAGGGTACCGGTCATTTGGGAGTTTTCCTGTGGTTTGCGTGGTCGCGCTGCCGAACCACAAAAGTGGGACCACTTTTGTTGGCAACGCTCCGCTAGTCGTTAAGGCCGAGCACGTCGACCATGGAGTAAAGGCCGGCGGGTTGGCCCGCGGCCCACAGCGCCGCCCGGGCGGCGCCATTGGCATAGATGGTGCGGTCCTGGGCGCGGTGATTGAGTTCGATGCGCTCCGATTGCCCGGCCAGGATCACCATGTGGTCGCCAATGACATTGCCGCCGCGTAGCGTGGCGAAGCCGATCGTGCCAGCCTCGCGCGGGCCGGTATGGCCGTCGCGCACCCGCACCGAATGATCCTTCAGCGCGATTCCCCGACCCTCGGCCGCCGCCTCGCCCAGCAGCAGGGCCGTGCCTGAGGGAGCGTCGACCTTCTTGTTGTGATGCATTTCGAGGATTTCGACGTCGTAGTCGGCGAGGGCTGCTGCCGCCTTGCGCACCAGGTTGGCCAGCACGACCATGCCCATGGAAAAATTGCCGGACTTGACAATCCGCGCGCCCTGTTGGGCGGCGGCGGCGATGGCGGCTTCATCGGCCTCGGAGCAACCCGTGGTGCCGATAATGTGGACGAGGCCAAGCCGTGCCGCCTTCTGCGCCAGGGTGACGCTGGCGCCCGGCGCGGTAAAATCGATGATGGCGTCGGCGCCGGCAAGCGCGGCATCCATGTCGTCGGTGATCTTGACGCCAAGGGCTTCGATGCCGGCAAACAGCCCCGCATCCTGGCCGATAGCCGGACTGCCAGGGCGGTCGACGGCGGCATGCAGATTGAGGCCGGGATTGACCACCGCGCCATGCAGGTCCAGTCCCCGCAGCGCCGCGACAGCACGGATATTGGCTGCGCCCATGCGTCCACCGGCGCCCGCCACCACGACCTTGAGTTCCGCCATTGCGCCCTCCACCAGTTCGGCTTCGCCTATAGCAGCGCCTCGGCGAAACGCCAACAGCGGTGCCCCATTGTGGTCACCATGCTAGAGTTGAGCTTGAAGCAAAACCTAGGGATGCTGATTTGACCATCACCAACGCGCTGGCCGGTATCGCGGTGGAGGACATTGCCGAGGCCCTCGATTTCTACGAGCGGCTGTTCGGGCGAGAGGCCGATGCTCGACCGATGAACGACCAGGCCGAATGGAAACTGCCTGGTGGCGCCTGGGTGCAGGTGCACACCGATGCCGACCGGGCCGGCGCCTCGACGTTGACGCTTGTCGTCGACGATCTCGGCGAGGAGCTGGGGCGGCTGGCGCTGCAGGGTCTAAAGCCCGTGTCCAAGGCCATGGGCGGTTTCTTCAAGACCGCCAAGTTCCGCGACACCGACGGCAACCAGATCGTCTTCAGCCAACCACAGCCCGGAACGTACTGAACTATGCAAGCTTCAGTCTGGTCACCCTCCCCTTGTGGGGAAGGAAGCGAGAGAGGACTTGGCTTCGGCTAAGTCCGTGATCGAGCAGGCTGCAGATTCAGCGGCAGGAGCACCAGCGCGGCAACAATCACACCCTTCGCAGTTGCACCGTCTCAATCAGATGGCTCTTGCCCTTCTTGAGCACCAGGTCGGCGCGGCCGCGGGTGGGCAGGACGTTTTCGATGAGGTTGGGCAGGTTGATAGTGCGCCAGACCATGCGCCCGAATTCGCCGGCCTCGTCCTGGCTCATCTCGGCGAAGCGCCGGAAGAACGAGGTCGGGTCCTTGAAGGCGGTCTCGCGCAGGCGGAAGAAGCGCTCCATGAACCAGGCTTCCAGATCATCATTGTCGGCGTCGATATAGACCGAGAAATCGATGAAGTCGGAGGCAAAGACGATGGGCTTGCCATCCCTGGGCAATTCCCCCGGCTGGAGGATATTGAGCCCCTCGACGATCAGGATATCCGGGCGGTCGATGGTGACCTCGCCGCCGGGCACGACGTCATAGACCAGATGCGAATAGACCGGCGCCTGCACATTGGCCTTGCCCGACTTGATATCGGCAAGGAACTTGACGAAGCGGGGGCGGTCGTAGCTTTCCGGAAAACCCTTGCGCTCCATGATGCCACGTTCGGCCAGGATCGCGTTCGGATAGAGAAACCCGTCCGTGGTCACCAGATCCACCTTGGGGCTCGACGGCCAGCGCTGCAGCAGCGCTTGCAGGATACGGGCGGTGGTCGACTTGCCCACCGCGACCGAACCGGCGACGCCGATGATGAAGGGCACCTTCTGGTCAGGCGTTTCGAGGAATCGGGTCGAGACATTGTGCAGGCCCTGCACCGCCTCGACATAGAAGCTCAGGAGGCGCGTCAGCGGCAGATAGACCTCCTCGGCCTCATGCAGCGAGATTGGGTCGCTCAGCGTGCGCAGCCGCTTGATATCGGCGGCATTGAGCGTCATCGGCTCGTCGGCGCGCAGCGCGCTCCATTGCGCCTTGGTAAAATGGTGGTAGGGCGCGAGGACCGGCGGACGCTTGGCCATCAGGATCTTTCCCCGCGCGCGGCCTTTTCGGCGAGACCCGACTGGGCGGTGCGCGCATCGAGCTCCGCCATCACCCCAGCCAGTGGCACCTCGGCGGCGCGCAGCACCACCAGCAGGTGGAACAGCACATCCGCCGCTTCCTTGACCAGTTCGGCGCGATTGCCGGTGACGGCCGCAATGACTGCTTCGGTAGCCTCCTCGCCCAGCTTCTGCGCGCATTTTTCCATGCCGCGGGCGATGAGCTTTGCCGTGTAGCTGTCGTCGGGGGAAGCGGCGGCGCGCGTCGCGATGCGGGCTTCGAGGTCGTCGAGGGTCATGTGTCGTCTCCCGATCTCTCGGTTGTCATCCCGGCCTTGAGCCGGGATCCATCTTGAGATCTCAGGATGGGCCCCGGGTCGAACCCGGGGTGACGCAGTGGTTGGGGATGGCTTAGAGCAAAAAACGCGAGCGCCGTCACTACGACCTAAGCTCACGGCCATTCGAGCGTAGCTCTCATGGCCTTGCCTGCTCAAATCGCTCCACTGGAGCGATTTGCCCTGTCGGTCGCAGGCAAGTCCATGCGCACGGCGACACCATGGTCGCGCAGATATTGCTTGGCCTGGGGGATAGTGAAGGTGCCGAAGTGGAAGATCGAGGCCGCCAGCACGGCGCTGGCATGGCCTTCCACCACGCCGTCGACCAGGTCCTGGAGACTCCCGACGCCGCCCGAGGCGATGACTGGCACTTCCACGGCATCCGCTATGGCGCGGGTCAGCTTGACGTCGAAGCCAGACTTGGTGCCGTCGCGGTCCATCGAGGTCACCAGCAGCTCCCCGGCGCCGCGCTCGACCATGCGGATGGCAAATTCCACCGCATCCAGCCCGCTCGCCTTGCGGCCGCCATGGGTAAAGACTTCCCATTCGCTCCTGTTATCGCCGCCAACGGCCTGGCTCAGTCGCTGCCTGGCATCGACCGAGACGACGATGCACTGGTTGCCGAACTTGTCGGCCGCCCGCGAGATGAAGTCCGGATCGTTCACCGCCGACGAATTGATCGCCACCTTGTCGGCGCCGGCCAGCAGGAGCTTCCGGATATCCTCGATCGTCCGCACGCCGCCACCCACCGTCACCGGCATGAAGCAGTGCTCGGCGGTGCGCGCCACCACGTCGAAAATGGTGTCGCGGCCCTCGTGGCTGGCGGTGATGTCTAGAAAAGTCAGCTCATCGGCGCCCGCCGCGTCATAAGCCATGGCAGCTTCCACCGGATCGCCGGCATCGCGCAGGTCGACGAATTGCACGCCCTTGACGACGCGCCCGCCCATCACGTCGAGGCAGGGAATGAGGCGGGTCTTGAGCGTCATTGACGAGGTTCCTTGTTGGCCTTGAACCGCTGCATCACCGTGCGGAAGACGGTGAAAACCAGCGAGAACAGCCACATGAAAAAGGCGAAGACGGCGACGAGCAGCGCCCATGATGGCAGCACATTGATGAGGGCCGCATAGCCCACCGCCAAGATGGGCACGATGGGCACCAGATACCACCACCAGGTGACCTTCTCGATCATGACATGGCGCGGCGCGGCCATCACGCGGCAGCCTTCAGCAGCGCCAGTGCTTCACGTGAATCAATGCGCCCGTCATAGAGCGCGCGGCCGGAAATGGCGCCTTCGAGGATCTGGTAGTCCGGCTGAACCATACGCTCGATATCGGCCATCGAAGCGAGGCCGCCCGAGGCGATGACCGGAATCGCGGTCGAGCGGGCCAGTTCCAGCGTCGAGGGCCAGTTGATGCCGGCCAGAATCCCGTCGCGGTCGATATCGGTATAGACGATGGCCGCGACGCCGGCGCCCTCGAAGCGCTTGGCCAGCTCGATGATCGACAGTTCCGAGGTCTCGGCCCAGCCCTCCACCGCCACCATGCCGCCCTTGGCATCGGTGCCGACGGCCACCTGGCCGGGCCATTTCTTCGCGGCCTCGCGCACCAGAGCCGGATCACGCACCGCCACCGTGCCGAGGATGACACGAGCAAGGCCCTTGTCGAGCCAGGCTTCGATATGAGCCAGCGTGCGAATGCCGCCGCCCAGCTGCACGGGGAACTTTACCGTCTTGAGGATAGCCTCCACCGCCGCGCCATTGACGCTCTCGCCGGCAAAGGCGCCGTTGAGGTCGACGACGTGCAGATACTCAAAGCCCTGGTCCTCGAACGAGCGGGCCTGCGCCGCAGGATCATCGTTGAACACGGTGGCCTGATCCATGTCGCCCAGCTTGAGACGCACGCATTGGCCGTCCTTGAGGTCGATGGCGGGAAACAGGATCACGGCGTCCACCTCAGGAAATTCTCGATCAGCTGCAGTCCCAGCGCCTGACTTTTTTCCGGATGGAACTGGGTGCCGAACATGTTGTCGCGGCCGACGCAGGCAGTGATCGGACCGCCATAACCGGTCGTCGCCAGCAGCGTATCGGGGCTCTCCGTCACCAGGTGATAGGAGTGTACGAAATAGGCGTGCAGGCCATCGGGACCATCAGGGATGCCGGCAAAAAGCGCGTGCGGCCTTGTCACCGAAATGGTGTTCCAGCCCATATGCGGGATCTTGAGTGACGGATCGGACGGCCTGATCTTCTCTACCGCGCCTGGGATCCAGCCGAGGCCCGGGGTCACGACCTTTTCGCGGCCTTCGGAGGCCATCAGCTGCATGCCGACGCAGACGCCGAGGAACGGAACGCCGCCGCGGATGACCCGCTCGTCCAGCACCTCGACCATGCCATCAACCGCGTCGAGCCCCGCCTTGCAATCGGCAAAGGCGCCGACGCCGGGCAGCATGATGCGGTCGGCCACGCGGACGCGTTCCGGGTCCGAGGTGACCTCGACGGTAATCCCGCCCAACCCATTGGCCATGCGCTCGAAGGCCTTCTGGGCCGAATGCAGGTTGCCGGCGCCGTAATCGATGATGGTGACCAGGCTCATCGGATCGCCTCGAGCTGCGCCATGTCGGCACTGACGGCCACACGCTCGCCGCGATGGCTCCAGCCGCGCCATTGCAAGGCGTGGCGGCGAAAACCCGATGCGGCAAAGCCGAGCCATGCGGCGCCGAGCAGATAGAGCGCGAAGGCCGCATCGTCGCCGATGAAGCCGGAGAGCACCAGCAGCGCCAGCACGGCCACGACCCATGCGACCAGCTCCAGCCAGAGCCCATGCGCCAACAGGAAGAACGGCGGCAGCAGGGCGGCAAACCAGGAGAAAGCCTCCGGAATCGCCGCCGGCAGATCGGTCTTGCCGGGCTTGGGATCGAAAATGGCGTAGAGGGTCACAATTGTCTCCAGTACCTCGATGTCATCCCGGCCCTGAGCCGGGATCCATCTTGAGATCTCAGGATGGCCCCGGCTCAAGGCCGGGGTGACACCGTAGATTGGGGACGATCTAGTGCAAAAGGGGCGAAAACGAAAGCCCCGCGGGCTAGAGCGTACCCTTGGTGCTGGGCACCCGATCACCGACGCGCGGATCGATCTCCACCGCCTCGCGCAGGGCCCGTGCCACGGCCTTGAACATGGACTCGGCCAGATGGTGGTTGTTGTCGGTGTAGAAGTTCTCGATATGGAGGGTAATCCCGGCATTCATCGCAAACGCCTGGAAGAATTCGCGGAACAGCTCGGTATCCATCTCGCCGACCTTGTCGCGCGAGAATTCCGCCCGAAACACCAGGAACGGCCGGCCGGACACGTCCAGCGCGGCGCGGGTCAGCGTGCCGTCCATGGGCAGGTCGGCCGAGGCATAGCGGCGGATGCCCTTCTTGTCGCCCAGCGCCTTGAGCACGGCCTGGCCCAAAGCGATGCCCACGTCCTCAGCCGTGTGGTGGAAGTCGATATGCAGGTCGCCCTCGCAGGCAATGTCCATATCGATGAGCGAATGGCGGCTGAGCTGGTCCAGCATGTGATCGAGGAAACCGATGCCGGTCGCCATCTTGTGTGCGCCCGCCCCATCGAGGTTCACCGAGACATTGATCTCGGTCTCGTTGGTCTTGCGGGTGATGCTGGCGGTACGCATGGCTGGTCTCCGGAATACGGGGGCTCTCTAGCACTTATGCGCAAACGCATAAAGATTGCGTTGAACTGCGTGCTCTTCGTCTCCCTCCCCCTTACTGGGCAGCGCAGCTAGGCCGTCATGGCGGAGCTGGGTGGGGTGCCGTCTTGTGGTCGGGACTGGATCTCGTCCCACGAGTGGAGGGAAACCTCCCCCTTGATGGCGGAGGCAGGAGGGGGTGGAGCCACTTGCACCAGCCGGCGCGAACCCGCCTCGAAAAAACTTATCCCCGCCCCTCGCGCCCTCCTGCATACTCCGATCCATCCCCGCCAACACGCGGCCCCGACGCAGGGTCGGGCGGGGAGACTGGAGACGGGGGCGCCCGTTTGGCCTGGGCAGAAAGTCGGCAACCACGCTTGCAATACAGCGTGCTTGATACCGGACCCGG
>JAKFDU010000026.1:0-1795 GCA_036675975.1 Devosia sp.
GACCGGCAACTCGCCACGCCAGGCCTCCAGGGTGCGGCCGTAGTCGCTCTCGACCTGATAGGCCTCGAGGATGCGCCGGTACTTCTCCGCCAGGCTGACATCGGCGCGCGGCAGCAGATCCTGCAACTGCGCCAGGCGATCGCTACGCTCGTCCGGCAGGAACGGCAGGTCGGCGGCGATGAATTCACCGAGCACCTCGACCATCCGCCGCATCTGCGGGGTCACCGCCTCCTGGGTGCGCTCGATGCCGTCGAGCTGCGTCTGGTAACCCGCCAGTTCCTGGCGCTGGGCGGCGACCAGTTCGCGCAACTGAGCGTTATAACCCTTCAAGGCTTCGGCCTGCTGCAAGGCGTTGCGGTACTCGCCAAGCATCTCGCGGCTGGCGTCATCGAGCTGTTCGATGCGCGCCTGCGAGGCCTTGGCTTCGGCGGCCAGCTGCTGACTTTCGTCCAAAACGGCGTCCAGCGACGCGGCCTGCAAAGGCGTGCTGCCGAGCAGCAGGACGGCCGCCAACGAACGGAGGGGGTAAGGGTTCATGCAGGGAAAGTCCTCGACCGACGGGCTTGCTTCAGTGGGGAAAATGCAAAAAGAGAAACATTATCATCCGCAATCAGCTCAAAAGGCAACGGACAAAAGGCCGCACCCGCCATAGGGGCTTTTATTGAGCTGCGTCAAAACCGGTTTCTCTTAGCTGCCTAACATTGCCATCAGCCAACATCACTGATGACTCGACTGGAGCTCACTATGCGCAAGTCCCTGCTCTCCGCTTCCATACTGGCCATGGCACTGGCCGCCCCCTTCGCCCACGCCTACCAGGCAGGCGACATCATCCTGCGCGCAGGTGCTGCCACCGTCGATCCGCATGAAGACAGCAGCGATATCTGGGTCGGCGCCCTGGACACCGACGTGGCCGGCACCAAGGCCACCCTGGACAGCGATACCCAACTGGGACTGACCGGTACCTTCATGCTCAGCGAGCACCTCGGCATCGAACTGCTGGCCGCCACCCCGTTCAGCCACGACGTCGGCGTCAAGGGCATGCCCGGCATATTCGCCGGACTGAACGGCAAGCTGGGCGAACTCAAGCATCTGCCGCCGACCCTGAGCCTGGTCTACTACCCGCTCGACGGCGGCTCCGCCTTCCAGCCCTATGCCGGCGCCGGCATCAACTACACCTGGTTCTTCGACGACAAGCTGACCAGCGAAGCGGAAGGCAAAGGCTTCAGCGGCCTGGACATGGACGACTCCTGGGGCCTTGCCGCCCAACTGGGCATGGACTACATGCTCGGCGACAATCTGCTGCTCAACGCCCATGTGCGTTACATCGACATCGATACCACCGGCACCACCTCCTTCGCCGGGGAAAAGGTCGAGGTCGATGTGGATGTCGATCCGTTCGTCTACATGGTCGGCCTCGGCTACAAGTTCTGAGCCCAGCCAAGACCCACGAAAAAGCCGGCTTCGCAGCCGGCTTTTTTCATCCCATCGATGTTCTCAGGCGAGATCCAGCAAGCGCTGCAGGCCTTCGCGCAACGGCGTGGCCGGCGGCAGCCGGTAGTTCTCCAGCAGGCGCCGGTTATTCGCCCGCGAATGGCGGATATCGCCCGGTCGCGGTGCCTGGTAGCCGACCGGCGGCAAGCCGCCAAACAGGTTGCCGATTTCGGCCAACAGCTGGTTCAGGCTGACGGCCTGGTTCCAGCCGACGTTCACCGCGTCAGACACGACCTGCGGCGCGACCAGGGCCTGCAGCAGCAGATCCACCAGATCGGCGACATAGAAGAAATCGCTGGTCTGC
>JAKFDU010000027.1:0-41289 GCA_036675975.1 Devosia sp.
ATTCCTTGTGCGCGAGGATGAGGGGCACCTGCTGCAGTTTTCCTGGCTGCCGCTGGAGGGACCGGCTCTGACCGAAGCCCGCCTGTTGCCGCCATGGCTGCCCGAGCGGCTGCGCGCACTGTCTGGTGTGCCCGGGCATGTCATCTTCCGCGAAGCGGAGCCCGCGGCGTGAGGCGGGATGGCAGCCTGCCCGGGCCGGCAACGAGTTTGCTCCGGTGACGCTCGTCGCCCGCTACGCCCCGAGCCTGCATGGCTGGCCCGAGGCCATGAGGCTGCGGCTCGTCGTACTCAGCGACATCCATTCCTGTAGCCCTTGGATGACGGCGGCGCGGCTGCATGCAATCTGTGCCGAGGCCAACGCGTTGCAGCCCGATATCGTGCTGCTGCTGGGCGACTATGCCGTCGGTCCGCGCTTCAGCCGCGAACTGCACGCCCATGATTGGGCGGGGGCGCTTTCGAGCCTTGCCGCCCCGCTGGGCGTACATGCCATATTGGGCAATCACGACTATGACGGCTATGAACGGCACGACTTGGACGAGCAGGGGCCCGCGGCGGAAACCGCGCTGCGGGCGGCAGGCATTCCGGTCTATATCAACCAAGCGGTGCGCATCGCCCATGGCGGCGGCGGCTTCTGGCTGGCGGGGTTGGGCGATCAATTCGCCTTCGCCCGGGGCTCGCACAGCTATGCCAGGGGACTGGGCGTGGATGACCTGGAGGCGACGCTGGCGCAGGTCGACACGGACGAGCCCGTTGTGTTGATGGCGCATGAGCCCGACCTTTTCCCCGACACGCCCGACCGCGTGGCGCTAACGCTATCCGGTCACACCCATGGCGGGCAGGTCAGGCTCTTTGGCCGCACACCCGTGGTCCCTTCGCGCCATGGCAGCCGTTACGTGCATGGCCACGTCGTCGACGGGCCAAAGCAACTGATCGTCAGCGCCGGCCTCGGCTATTCGGGCCTGCCGCTGCGCATCGGCACGCGGCCGGAACTGGTGCTGATCGAATTGGGAGGAACGCGGCGATGACCAAGCACAGCTTTCCCGTCCGCATCTATTACGAGGACACCGACTTTTCGGGCAACGTCTATCACGCCGCCTATCTCAAGTTCCTCGAACGAGGGCGCACCGAATTCCTGCGCGACGAGGGCATCCACCATTCCGAGCTGGCCGCGCAGGGCATCGCCTTCGCGGTGCGCTCGATGGAGATCGCCTTCGATGGCGCGGCCCATATCGACGATCTACTGACGGTGGTTACCGAGGTTGGCGCGGTGAGCGGCGCACGGTTGAACCTCGACCAGACCATCCTGCGTGCTGGTGTCGTGCTGACGCGGGCCAAGGTGGTCGTCGTCGCGATCAAGACCGCGGGCGGGCCAGCCCGCATGCCATCGGCCGTGCGGGCCTTGGCGGAGAAAAACGGGGCCGCGTAGCGGTCCCGTTTTGCCGCTGTTTCGCCGCTACATAGCGGCTTTCGTTACCTGACCGCGGATTTCGCCATCCGGGTATTGGGCGGTATGCAGGTTGAAATACCACATGCCGTCCTGCAGCTGGGTTGCCTGTTCGTCGGTCAGCGTGGCCGAACCCTCGATCGGGCTGGCGAGATCGCCTTCGATGGGAACCACCGGGCCGGCATTGGCATCGGGTGCGGCCGGACCATGGAAATGCGCGGCGGTCGCGTCGCCGGTGAGACCATCATAGGTTACCGTCCAGGTGAACATCTTGGTTTCGGTGTCGTAGGTGGCCTCGAGCGTGCCCGTCCCGGCGGAGTCGTTGGCGGGCACCTCGGAGGCGCCGTTCAGTTCGGCCGTCATATTGAGCATTTCGGCCTGGGCGGGCGCAGCAAACAACAGCCCGGCCGCTGTGATGGCGACCAGCGACGCAAGACGGATCGTCATGGTTCATCCTCCTCTTGAATGCGCGCAAATTGGCGCGATCTATTCAACGGTGGCCGGTTGGAGATGTTCCTTCACAACTTCTTTGCTCGCGCCGCGCCGACTCTGTTTGTTAACCAGTCCTTGACCATAATTGCGGCAAAGCGAACACGTGTCCGGCACCGCTCCCGCAAAGGTCCGGGTTTCCGGGCATTTCTCTTAATTTTGACAGATTTCGACCCCATCGCCTGAGGCTTGAGGGTCGGGTGCGTGAACCGGGCCGAAAAGGATCACTACATGGAAGCCGTCGATGCTGTGGGGGCCGTTGCTCCGCACGCTGATTTGTCCATCTGGGGCCTGTTCTGGGCCGCCGACTGGATCGTGAAATCCGTCATGCTGGGCCTGCTGGGTGCCTCGATCTGGTGCTGGGCAATCATCGTGGACAAAACCATCACCTATCGCCGCACCAATAGCGAGATGAACAAGTTCGAACGGATCTTCTGGTCAGGCCAGTCGCTCGAGGAGCTCTACCAGCAGCAGGCGGAAAAGCCGTCCGGAGGCCTGGGCGCGGTGTTTGTCGCCGCCATGAAGGAATGGAAGCGCAGCCACGAGCAGAACGCGGCCAGTTTCGTGGGCATGCAGCAGCGCCTCGACAAGGTGCTCGATGTTGCCATCGCCCGCGAGAGCGAGCACCTGGAGAAGCGCCTGGGCTTCCTGGCCACCATCGGCTCGGCCGGTCCGTTCATCGGCCTCTTCGGCACGGTCTGGGGCATCATGAATGCCTTCACGGCCATTGCCGCCTCATCCAATACCAGCCTTGCCGTCGTCGCCGGTCCGATCGCGGAAGCCCTGTTCGCCACGGCGATCGGCCTCGTCGCCGCCATTCCCGCGGTTATCGCCTACAACAAGCTGAGTTCGGACTCCGCCAAGATGATCGGCCGGCTCGAAGGCTTTGCCGACGAGTTCTCGACCATCCTCAGCCGCCAGCTCGAAGCGCGGAGCCGCTGATATGGCCATGGGTGTTTCCGCAGGTGGCGGGGGCGGCGGACGCCGCCGTCGTGGCCGCAAGAAAGCGATCATGAGCGAAATCAACATCACGCCGATGGTCGACGTGATGCTGGTGCTGCTGATCATCTTCATGGTGGCCGCGCCGATGATGACGGCCGGGGTGCCAATCGACCTGCCGAGCTCTGCCGCCGCGGCCATGCCCAACCAGGCCGATCCGGTAACGGTGGCCGTGACCCCCGAGGGGTCGGTCTTCATCGATGAGACCCCGGTGGCCGAAGCCGATCTCATCCCGCAACTGACCGCCCTCGGCGTCAACGGCGCCGAAGACCGCATCTTCCTGCGCGGCGACACCAGCGCCAATTATGGTGCCGTCATGCGCGTCATGGGCCTGCTGTCAGCCGGAGGCTTTTCCAGGATCGGCCTCATCACGCAGCCGGAACAGTAGTCCAGCCCGATGCGCACCGGCGTAACCGTCTCCATCATTGCCCATATCGCGGTGCTGGCCATCGGCCTCATCAATCTGGGGCTTGCGGAGCCGTTGCAGCCGGTCGTGGAGTCCATTGCGGTCGATCTGGTGCCGATCGAGGAATATTCCAATATTCGCGCCGGCCAGCTCGATAGCGAAATCGTGGAAACCGATACGCCATCCATCGTCGAGGACGATCAGCAGGCCGCGCTCGCCCAGCCCACCGGCAATACCGAGGAAGACCAGGTGACCCCGTCGCCGGCAGATATTCCGACGCCCGCGCCGGTGACCAATACTGCGCCGGCGCCGCAGGCGACACCAGAGCCCGAGCCATTGCCTGAACCTGAACCCGAGCCCGCACCTACGCCGGAGCCGGCGCCAGAACCTGAACCGACGCCGGAGCCAGCGCCCGTGCCGGCAACCCGGCCCGAACCGACACCCGAGCCGGTGCCGGAACCCGAACCCGTTCCGGAGCCGGTGCCTGAACCGACGCCGGAGCCGACACCGGAACCCACGCCCGAGCCGGCACCCGAGCCGACACCCGAGCCCACGCCAGAACCAACCCCCGAACCGGTGACACCCGCCGTCGCTGCGCCGGTGCCAGCATCGCGTCCAAGCAACCTGACGCAGTTGCGTCAGCAGTTCGCTGCCGCCGAGGCCGAGCGCAAGAAGCGCGAGGAAGAGGAACGCCAGCGCGCCGCCGCTGCCGAACAGGCGGCAGAGGAGCAGCCGGTCGAGCAACTCGATGCGTCGCTGGCCGACGATATTTCCGCCATCATCAACAACGACAACACCACCGGCGGCACCACCGGGCAGGGCGGCGAGCCGACCCTGGGTGATACGACCGGAACCTCGGCACGGCTCAGCCAGTCGGTAATCGATGGCTTTGTCGCCAAGATCAAGCAGTGCTGGACAGTGATGCCGGCCGACTATGGAATGTCCGTGACCCTGATGGTCAGCATGAACCAGGATGGTACGGTCAATGGCGTGCCGGCCATCGTTACGTCGGACCAGTCCGCGTCGGGCCTGATGCTGGCCCGGGCCGCACAGCGGGCGGTGACCAATTGCGGGCCGTACACGATGCTTTCCGCCGACGCTTATGACGAGTGGCGGCAGATCGAAGTGGAACTACGGCCGTGACTTTGAATTGGCTTGTTTGGCCAGCAGAATGCTGCCAACGGCGAGAATGGAGACTGATATGACCCTGATCACCCGGCGCAACGCGCTCAAGCTCGGCCTGGCTGGCGGAGCCCTGCTCGCCGGCACCTCACTGTCCCTGGCACAATTGCGGGTCGTGGTGGAAGGCGCCAATTTCCAGCCCCTGCCGATCGCCGTCCCCGATTTTGCCTCGGCCGACCCCGCCTTCGGCAAGGAAATCGCCGATATCGTGCGCGCCAACCTGCGCCGCTCCGGTCTGTTCCTGCCGCTCGATCCGGCCTCGCTGCCGATCCAGGTGGGCGACGTCAACAACACGCCCGACTTCAACACCTGGCGTACGGCCAATGTCGATGCGCTGGTGATGGGCGGCGTCGAGCGCGGCGGCACCATTTCGTCGTCGGTGCGCGTCTGGGATACGCAGCAGGCCGCCCAGGTCGTCGGCAAGAGCTACAATACCGATCCGAATTCGTCCCGCCGCGTCGCGCACATCATTTCGGATGCGATCTATGAATCGCTGGCCGGGGGCACGGGCTATTTCGACACCCGGGTCATCTACACCGCCGAAAGCGGCCCCAAGGCCAACCGGGTCCGGCGCCTGGCCATCATGGACCAGGACGGCGCCAACGTGCAGTACCTGACCGATGGTTCGACCATGGCGCTGACGCCGCGCTTCTCCCCGAATGGCGACATGGTCGTCTATATGAACTTCGCCGAGGGCAATCCGCAGGTCTACCTGCTGCAGCTCTCCACCGGCCGCCAGCAGCGCCTTGCCAATGTCGGCGCCATGACCTTCGCGCCGCGCTTCTCGCCCGATGGCGGCACCGTGGTGTTCTCGGTGGAGCAGGGCGGCGCCACCAATATCTATTCTGTGGGCACCGGCGGCGGCACGCCGATGCAGCTGACGTCCGGGGCGGCCATCGATACCGGCCCGTCCTTCTCGCCGGATGGCAGCCGCATCGTGTTTGAATCCGATCGGGGCGGCTCGCCGCAGATCTACATGATGGGTGCGGGCGGCGGCAATGCGCAGCGCATCAGCTTCGGCGAGGGCAGCTATTCGACGCCGGTCTGGTCCCCCAAGGGTGATCTCATTGCCTTCACCCGCCAGTCGGGCGGGCAGTTCAACATCGGCATCATGAACACTGACGGCTCGGGCGAGCGGATGCTGTATTCGAGCTTCCATGCCGAGGGGCCCACCTGGGCGCCCAATGGCCGCGTCATCATGTTCTTCCAGGATCCGGGCGGCAATGACGGCCCCAAGCTGATGAGCGTCGACATCTGGGGCCGCAATTTGCTGACCATTCCGACCGAGAGCTACGCCAGCGACCCGGCCTGGTCGGGGTTGCGGGCGTAAGTCGGACTGGCGGTCTGGCCTCGCCCCTCATCCGGCGCTGCACGCCACCTTCTGCCGCAAAGGGAGAAGGGTCCCGACTGCGAATTCCGGGTAGTCGCCTTCTCCCCTTGCGGGAGAAGGTTGACCGAAGGGCGGATGGGGGGTGGGCACAATCCGTCCCGCACTGCCATTCTGCCACAGGCCTCATGGCCTTCTCGCCTCAGACCGCTCCACCGGAGTGATTTGCCCTGCGGGACGGCGCGAAGCTTAACCTTAACGTGATCCGTCACCTTCCCTGTGGCAATCCTGCACCATCACGAAAAAGCCCGGATTCCCGCCACATTGGCGCCTGAATAGGACAAGATTAACCACTCTGGCAAACCCGGCCTTAAGATTAAGCGCGGTAAATGCCGTGCTTAAGATTGTTGCCTTTCAGGAGCCTCCTCGTGGTCATAACCGCACCTTTCAACACTGCGTTGCGCGCTGCCGCGATGCTGCTTTTCGTCGTGGTCATCGCGGCCTGTTCGCGCACGCCCAACGCCATGCCGACCGGTGTCGGCAATCTCGGACCGGGCGGCGGTGCGCCGGGCAGCCAGCAGGAATTCCTGGTTTCGGTCGGTGACCGCGTGTTCTTCGAAACCGACTCCAGCTCGCTGACCTCGGAGGCCATGGCTACCCTCGACAAGCAGGCGGCCTGGCTCAACCAGTACCAGAACTATCGTGTGATGGTCGAAGGCCATGCCGACGAGCGCGGTACCCGCGAATACAATATTGCCCTGGGCGCCCGTCGTGGCTCGGTGGTCGTGAACTACCTCGTCTCCAAGGGCGTCAACGGCCAGCGCATCACCACGCAGTCCTTCGGCAAGGAACGCCCGGTGGCGATCTGCAACGACATTTCCTGCTGGTCCCAGAACCGTCGCGCGGTCACCGTCGTGCAATAACATTTCGGCTTTCCCTGGCGGGGAAGCCAAACAGATCCAGTGCAAACTGGAGGCAAGAGCGCCCGGAGCCGCGTATTTGGCCCGGGCGCTTTCTTTTGACCAAAATTGCCCTTTATCGGCAGCTGCATCGGCACCATGTTGTGCACCAGGTTCAGCGCATTGGAGGCGTCGTTTGCAGCTATCGGCAATTCTTCGAGGGGGACGGACGGCGCTTGGCACGATCGCTGTCGCCCTTGTCATCACCGCTCCCGCCATGGCGGCGCAGGCCTCGGTCCTGCCGCCGGCGGAACTGGGGAGCATCACCCTCAGCGACGCCGCACCCGAGCGCATCCATGTGGCCCAGGCGCAGGACACCGCGCAGCTGCTGGTGCGCATCCAGCAGCTCGAAGAGCAGTTGCGGTCGCAGAACGGGCAGATCGAGGGCCTGACCTTCCAGCTGACGCAGCTGCAGGAACTGCTCAATCGCATGCAGGAAGATACCGATTTCCGCCTCCAGGCGCTGGAAGGCGGTGCCGGCCCAAAACCTGATGCGGCAACCCAACCTGGCGGCGCGACGCAGCCCGAGGCGTTGCCGCAGGACCCCAATGCCGTTCCCATGGACGCCAATGGCGTTCCACTCACCGATGTCCCCGAGCAGGGCGTAAAGCCGCTGCCCGGCGAGGTCGAGTTCGATCCGACATTCGATGATGGGTCGGGCGCCGCGCCGGCCGATGCGGTCGGCGAATCCGCCGATCCGCTGGTGGGCACCGGGGCCACAGGTGGCGTCGATCTCACGACTGGCCAGCCGCTGAATCTGAGCTTCGACCCGGCGGCCGCCAATTCGGGCAACCCTGACGCCGACGCGCAGTTCGCCGCCGGCTATGACGCCCTCAGCAAGGGCGATTTTGCCTTTGCCGAGGATCAGTTCAGCCAGTATCTCGAGCTTTATCCCGATAGCCAGCAGGCGCCTGACGCGGCCAACTTCCTGGGCGATGTGCTGATTCAGCGCGCCGCCTATGACGAGGCAGCTGAGGTGCTGCTCAACGCCTTCCAGAAGGCGCCCGACAGCCCGAAGGCGCCGGATCTGCTGCTCAAGCTGGGCATGTCGCTGTCAGGGGCCGGCGAGCGTGAGACCGCCTGCCGCACCTTCGCTGAAATCGACAAGCGCTATACCACGCTCGAGCCCGCCTTCATCACGCGGCTGGGCGAGGAAAAGTCCCGGGCTGAATGCCCGCCCGCGTGACCCCTGACCTCGACAGCGCGGCCGGGCTCCAGGCCCTGTTCGCTAACGTTGCCGGCGAGCCCGCCCTTGGGCTCGCCGTTTCGGGCGGGGCCGATAGCCTCGCGCTGATGCTGCTGGCACAGCGCTGGGCAGCGAGCCTCGATACCGCGCCGCGCCTCGTGGTCTATTCGGTCGATCACGGCTTGCGTCCGGAGGCGGCCGCCGAAGTCGCCATGGTGCTGCAGGCGGCCGCTACGCTGGGTTTGCCCGCACGCGGCCTTGCCTGGAAGGGTGCCAAGCCCGAAACCGGATTGCAGGTAGCCGCTCGCATCGCCCGCTATCGACTGATGGGCGCGGCCATGGCCGAGGATGGCGCGACGGTGCTGCTGACTGCGCATCATCTGCAGGATCAGGCCGAGACGGTGCTGATGCGCATGGCGCATGGCAGCGGCATCGAAGGCCTCAAGGGCATGACTGATATGGCCGAGATCGAAGGCGTCCGCGTGCATCGCCCGCTGCTTGCTGTCGATCCGGTTGCTCTGCGGTTGCTCGTCGATGCGGCTGGCCTGACGCCGGCCGAGGACCCGTCCAACGCCGATCCCCATTATGAACGCGTGCGCTGGCGCCAGGCGATGCCGCAGCTGGCTGCCTTGGGTCTTGATGCCCCGGCGCTGGCCCTGCTCGCCGACCGCATGGCCGAGGCCGACGCGGCCATCGCGCAGATGGCCGATGGGTGTTTCACCGAAATCGTGCGGCTCGACGGCTTTGGTGCGGCGCGCATCGAACTGGCGCCGTTTGTCGGGCTCAGCCCGGCCATCTCGACGCGCCTGCTCGGCCGCGTGCTCAACATTGTCGGCGGACGGCAGAGGCCGCGTGCCCTGGGGCAGGTGGAGCGGCTGCGCCAAACCATTGCCGAAGCCGGCTTGGCCAAAGCGACTACGGTGCTCGGCTGCGTCATCCGCATCAAGGACGGCGCCATTGCCGTAGCCCGTGAGCCCGGCCGCCAGCTGCCGCCTGACGCGCTGCTGGCGCCGCATGGCGAGCTGGTCTGGGACGAGCGCTTCCGCATCATCAACGCCTCGCCCGAGGCGAGCCTGACTGCCAGCGTCGCCGACTACCTGCCGCGCCACCGGCTCGAGGAATTCCTTGGCTTCAAGGTCACCGCGCCCGCCGAAGCCATCCGCACCGCCCCCATCGTCCGCGACGCCGCCGGCGGCGTGCTGTCGCTAGGCGGCTGGTCGTTCGACGAGCGCATCAAGGTGCAGCTGCTGATCGATTGATCGGGTGGGGTGGTGCCGGTGCCACGCACCACGTCATATCGGGGTTTGACCCGAGGGCTCTGCACTTATCGACAAGCGCCGACATCGGAGCACCCCCTCCTTACCTCCCCCTGAAGGGGGAGGAACAGATCGTGCTTGTGGCACCATCTCCCCCACCCACCAGCCAGATCCCTCCCCCTTCAGGGGGAGGTTAGGTGGGGGCGCGCCACACGCTCGAAAACGAGGGACGTTCCAAACTTATCCCCCACCCCAAAACCCGTGGCACACTCTCCCCATCACTCCGCATGGGCGGCCTGCAGGCGAACAGTGGTGGGGTGAGCCGGGTGGGGGTTTTGCCTCTCCCACAGGTTCGCGTTTCGGCCGTTAGGGGCAAATGACCCCGGGGCCGCCGGAACGGTTCCAAAAACCGGCACTCCGAGACGGCTTCCGTCTCATATTTTATTACTACGAGGCGAAAGCCGTCTCGGGGTCCACCCGTTGCCATCTTGGCATACGGCTCGCTGCCATCTCGGCACGCGTCTGTCTTGCCCGACCGGTTTGCGCCGGGCGGTCCCCGGTCATGCGCGGTTGTTGTTGACCCCGCATGCTGCATTTGATTGAAGTCTGCCAACCTATCTTCCGGCCCGCCAGGTCGTTCTCAAGCGAGAATGCACAGCTTGGCGGGTCGCTGTTGTTGCGAGTGACCCATGCTTGAAAAGTCCTATGAGCCATCAGCGGTCGAAAGCCGCGTCTATGCCGACTGGCTCAAGGCCAACGCCTTTGCAGCGGGGGCGGGGGCCGCTCCCGGTGCCGAGACCTTCACCATCGTCATTCCGCCGCCCAACGTCACCGGCTCGCTGCATATCGGTCATGCGCTGAACAACACGATCCAGGACATCCTGATCCGCTTCAACCGCATGCTGCACAAGGACGTGCTATGGCAGCCGGGCACCGACCATGCCGGCATTGCCACGCAGATGATCGTCGAGCGCCAGCTGATGGAACGCCAGCTGCCCGGCCGCCGCCAGATGGGCCGCGAAAAGTTCGTCGAGCGCATCTGGGAATGGAAGGCCGAAAGCGGCGGCACCATCATGAACCAGCTCAAGCGCCTCGGCGCCTCGGCCGATTTCAGCCGCGAACGCTTCACCATGGGTGAAAACGGCGTCGCCGACGACCAGATGGTCCGCGCTGTCACCAAGGTCTTCGTCGAGCTGCACAAGCGCGGCCTGATCTATCGCGCCAAGCGCCTGGTCAATTGGCATCCGGGCCTCGAAACCGCCATCTCCGATCTCGAAGTCGAGAATATCGAGATCAAGGGCCATATGTGGCACCTGCGCTATCCGCTGGCCGACGGCGTCACCTATCAATTCCCCATCGCCCACGATGAGGACGGCAAGCCCACCGAGTGGGAAACCCGCGACTACATTATCGTCGCCACTACTCGCCCCGAAACCATGCTGGGTGACAGCGGCGTTGCCGTGCACCCCGATGATGAACGCTACAAGAATCTTGTCGGCAAGTTCGTCGAGCTTCCCCTGGTCGGCCGCCGCATCCCCATCGTCGCCGACGAATATGCCGATCCCGCCCTCGGCACCGGCGCTGTCAAGGTCACGCC
The DNA here is from genome assembly GCA_036675975.1 of Devosia sp. Taxonomy (GTDB): domain Bacteria; phylum Pseudomonadota; class Alphaproteobacteria; order Rhizobiales; family Devosiaceae; genus Devosia. The sequence continues at coordinate 10,846 of JAKFDU010000027.1, forward strand.
AGCCCACGATTTCAACGACTTCGAAGTCGGCGTCCGCAACAATCTCGAGCAGATCAACGTCTTCACGCCAAACGGCTCGATCATCTCGGCCGATTTCATCCCGGCCGCCTATCGCGGCATGGATCGCTTCACCGCGCGCAAGGCCATCGTCGCCGACCTGATAGCCCTCGCCGAAGCGGAGCCCACCCGTGGCCTCGATCATATCGAGGACAAGAAAATCATGGTCCCGCATGACGAGAAGTCCAAACTCGTCGTCATCGAGCCGTTTCTCACTGACCAGTGGTGGGTCAAGGCCGACGTACTGGCCCAGCCGGCGCTGGCCGCCGTGCGCGAGGGCCGCACCAAATTTGTGCCTCAGCAATACGAGAACACCTATTTCGCCTGGCTGGAAAACATCAAGCCGTGGTGCATTTCCCGCCAGCTCTGGTGGGGTCACCAGATTCCTGCCTGGTACGGCCCCGACAATGAGGCCTTCGTCGCCTATAACGAAGCCGAAGCCCAATCGCTCGCCACCGCCCATTACGGCAGGCCGGTCGCCCTCAAGCGCGACGAGGACGTGCTCGACACGTGGTTCTCCTCTGCCCTGTGGCCGTTCTCGACCCTGGGCTGGCCGGACGATACCGCCGAGCTCCGCCGCTACTATCCCACCGACGTTCTCGTCACTGGCTTCGACATCATTTTCTTCTGGGTTGCCAGGATGATGATGATGGGTCTTGAATTCCTGGATGAGGAGCCGTTCCACACGGTTTACATGCATGCTCTGGTCCGCGACGAGAAGGGCCAGAAGATGAGCAAGACCAAGGGCAACGTCATCGACCCCCTGGAACTCATCGATCAGTATGGCGCCGACGCCACCCGCTTCACCCTGGCTGCGATGGCTGCCCAGGGCCGCGATCTCAAGCTGTCGTTGCAGCGCGTCGAGGGCTACCGCAACTTCGTCACCAAGATCTGGAACGCCGCCCGTTTCCTCGAGATGAACGAATGCCGCCGCGTCGAGGGTTACGATCCCAAGGCCAACACCCTGCCGCTCAATCGCTGGATCGTCGGCGCTACGGCCCGTGGCGCGGCCGCCGTCACCCAAGGCATTGTCGACTACAAGTTCAACGAAGCCGCCAATGCCGCCTACGATTTCGTCTGGGGCACCTTCTGCGACTGGTATGTCGAATTCGCCAAGCCTGTGCTGCTGGGCGAGGATGAGGCTGCCAAGGCCGAAACCCGCGCCACCGCTGCCTGGGCGCTCGACCAGATCCTGGCCATCCTCCACCCCTTCATGCCTTTCGTCACCGAAGAACTCTGGGCCGAAACCGGCAAGTTCGGCGCGCCGCGCCAGAACATGCTCATCCTCACCGATTGGCCAGATCTCGCCGGCCTCGAAGACCCGCAGGCGGATGCCGACCTCAACTGGCTGATCGAGGTCATCACCAATGTCCGCTCAGTGCGATCAGAGATGAACGTGCCGGCCGGCGCCAAGCTGCAGATGGTCGTGGTCGGGGCAGGGGACGACACGCTGCGTCGCCTCGTCGCCGGAACGTCGCTGATCACGCGCCTGGCCCGCCTGGAGGAAATCTCGCCGCAATCGACCGTTCCGGGCGAATCCGCTCAGTTTGTCGTCGGCGAAGCCACCTGGGCGCTACCTTTGGCCGGTGTCATCGATATCGCGGCCGAAAAGGTCCGCCTCGAAAAGGAGGTCACCAAGCTCGACGGTGAGGTCAGCCAGATCGACAAGAAGCTCGGTAACGAGCAATTCGTCGCCAAGGCGCCCGAAGAGGTGATCGACGAACAGAGGGCCAGTCGTGAAGCCGCCATCGAACGGCGTCATCACATCATCGAAGCGCTCAAGCGCCTGAGCTAGGTCGGCAAAGCCATGGACGACATGATCCCGCGCGAACCGCCCGCTCGCCATGTCGCCAACGGCATGGTCGGCGTTGGCGCGGTGCTGGTGTTCGATGGCAAGGGCGGGGTTGTCAGGCACGAGCCTTCGGCGGAGGAGCCCAAGGTCCCCGTCCGCGGCTTCAAGCTGGTCGCGGGCAATTCCAGGTCGCCCGAATTCAAGGTCTGGCTCAAGCAGGAACTCGGCGAGTTCAACGCGGAGCTGCTGACGGTCCCAAGTGCCCGCTCGCGTTGCACCGTCATAGAAGATCGCGCCATGGTGGTGATGCGGGTGGCTCGGCCCGGCGCTGAACCGCATGATATCGGCCGCCAGCTATTGACGCTGTGGATCGAGAAAGGGCGCGTCATCATCGCGTCGGAGCTCAACATTCTCGACTTTCTGGGCCTCAATAAATGGGTGGCGTCGCACCACGCGCCTGTAACACCCGCCGACTTGGTGGCGCGACTGGGCCTGCGCGCCGCCGACCGCCTCGAACCGCTCGTGGAAATGCTCGGTGACCGGCTCGACGACATCGAGGAAGCGCTGATCGTCCAGAACAACACGAAGGCCAACAGTCGCCTGGCTGAGCTGCGCCGCAACCTCATCGCCTTCCGCCGCATCGTCTGGCCGCAGCGCGACGTGCTCAATACGCTCGAAATCGAAGACCTCAGCCATTTCACCACGCGTGACCGCCTGCGCCTGCGCGAGGCATCGGCCCGGTCCGCGCGCCTCGGGGACGAGCTGCAGGCCCTTTCCGAACGCGCCGTGCTGGTACATGAACAGATTATTGACGCCCGGGCCGAGCAGATGAACCGCACCATGCTGATCCTGGCCGCGGTCACCGTGGTCTTCATGCCGCTGACGCTGCTCACCGGCGCGCTGGGGATGAACGTCGCCGGCATTCCCTTCGCCGATAACCCGCACGCCTTCTGGACCGTCTGCGCGGCGTTGTTCATGCTCTCGCTCGGCATCATCTGGTGGATGCGTGGTCAGCGCTGGCTGTAGCTCTGTGACGATTCCGCAACAACGCCGATGAATCAATTTCACCGGGCCTTGCAGCAACCATTTGGCGATGTTTGTCGCCACAATCTCACCCTAAACGAGACGGCATAGGCATCTGGGGGCGGATGGCCTGTGAGCGACGCGGCAATGCCGCGCGTTCGCGCGTTTTTCTCCCCCAAGAATGCCGAGCCGAAGGCTGGCAGTGCGACTTTCCAAGCGCGCGGTTTGCCCTCGGACGGTAGAACGACGACGTGTCTGCATCATTGCCGTCCCGGCAATACCTCCCGAGCGCCACGAGCTCGGCTGAATGCGGTCACAAACGGAGTTTACCGAAATCTTAACGTCCGCTTTCCCGGTCAACGTACATGGGACAAGCTGGCGACCACTGGAGCGCGGCCGTTGCGGCCGCTGCACCGCTGCGGGACCGGACTGGCCGGTTCCGAAACAAGTTCGCCCGCCAACCGGTAGGCACAAAGGAGCAAGATGCGGACCATTAGGGACCATTCCCTGATTTCCGTCACAACGGCAGCCTTCCTCGCCCTGGCGGCGTCGGTGCTGCCCGTGCACGCCCAGACTGCTGCTGATGCGGCGCTGAACATGGCCAACATGCTCGACGGGGCAGGTGGCGGTGTGTCCGGCGACGATCTGCTTGCGGCACTCGAGGATGCCGCTGATGCGGGCCAGCCCATGGCCATGTGGCAGCTCGGCACGATGTACGAGAATGGTGAGGGCGTTGACCGCGACCCGGTCAAGGCCTTTGGCTATTTCGCCCAGATCGCCAACCAGCATGCCGATGCGGCCCCCAAGGGCGTCGAGGCTGATATCGTCGCCCAGTCCTTCGTCAAGGTCGGCGATTACTACAAGGAAGGTCTTCCCGACGCCGGCATCCCGGCCGACGCGGAGCGTTCCCATGCCCTGCTGCTGCATGCTGCCACCTATTTCGGCGATGCGGATGCCCAATATCGCGTCGGCCTGCTCTATACACAGGAAGAAGAAATGGGCGTGAACCCGCTACAAAGCGCCCGCTGGTTCTCGCTGGCCGCCCGCAAGGGCCATTGCCCCGCTCAGGCTCACCTCGGCAACATGGTGTTCAACGGCGTCGATGGCATCGAGGCTCAGCCCGTGGAGGGCCTGATGTGGCTTGCCGTTGCCCACGAACGCTGCGCCGGAACCGGTGACGCGGCCTGGATCGACGAACTGCTCAACCGCGCCGTCTCGATCGCCACGCCCGAGCAGCGCACAGAAGCCTTTGCCCTTGCCGAGAGCATCGCCCCCCAATTCGCCGGGTTCTGATCCGTCAGGGGCCGTAGAAGCGGATCGCATCTGCGTCCCACCACGATATGATGATGATCCCGAGGTCCAGTACAGGAACCTTGCGCTCGCGCTCCGCGAAACGCCTTTGCCAGCGTGGCTTGACCTTGAGCAGCCCGCCACGGACCTTTATCCGCCACGACATTGCACTCTCCCGCTGTGAGTACGGGAAGGATACGCGCCGGCAATAGCGGGGACATGATGGTGATACTGCAAGCCAGCCTTGCGGCTGGTGATTAGAATCGGAATTCGCCCTCAACCGGCACATGGTCGCTGGGCTTGTCCCAGCCGCGCACGTCCTTATGCACGACCACGTTCTCCAGTCGGTCCGCCGCCTGTGGCGACAGCATCAGGTGGTCGATGCGAATGCCGGCATTGCGCCGCCAGGCACCGGCCTGGAAGTCCCAGAATGTGTATGAAGGCTCCGACGTGACAGACCGCAGCGCATCGGTCAGCCCCAGATTGACCAGCGACCGCCACCGCTCCTGGCTCTCAGGTCGGTAAAGCGCGTCGCCCCACCAGCCTTCCGGGTTATGGGCATCGATCGCGGCGGGGATGATGTTGAAGTCGCCAAGCAGGATGAACGGCTCCTCCAGGGCCAGCCGGCCCTGCACGAACGTCTCCAGGCGCCGCATCCAGGCCAGTTTGTATGGGAATTTCTCGCTATCGACCGGGTTGCCGTTGGGCAGGTAGATGCCGCACACCCTGATGGCGCCGGTCTCCACCGAGAACACACCCTCGATCAGCCGCGCCTGTTCGTCGCTGTCGTCCCCCGGCAGGCCGCGCGTCACTTCGTCGAATGGCAGCAGTGACAGAATGGCGACGCCGTTCCAGCTCTTCTGCCCATGCGTTTCGACATTGTAGCCCAGCGCCTCGATCTCGAGCCGCGGAAAGGCCTCGTCGACCGTCTTGATCTCCTGCAGCACGACGATGTCGGGCTTTTCCTCGCTCAGCCACTTCAGCAGCAGTTCGATCCGGGCTTTGACGCCGGCAATGTTCCAGGTGGCGATGCGCATGACGAGTCTCCGTTGCCGGCAGGCTAACGATCTGCCGGGCAGGGGGCAACTAGCCGGAGGTCCCGTACACAGCGTTGCGCACCTCGTCCCTATAGGCGCCGTCGCTGCCTTCGAGCCCCGTATTGCTCATCGATAGCACCGACAGCCCGTTGGTCGGATCGATGAACCAGTTATGCCCATAGATGCCGCCCCAGCGCACCGTGCCGCGCGGCGCTGGCGATCGCGCCAACGCCGGATCGTCGAGGAGCGCGCCAAAATAGCCGAACTTCCATCCCGGTCCCTGAGCTTGGGCCAGTTGCGGCGTTTGGTCGGCCATGCCCTTGGCCACCGTCCCAGGCTTGAGAATCTTGCCGCCGCCGGTGCGCAACGTTTCGAGGAGCGTCATGAAATCCAGCGCGGTGCCGGCCATGCCGCCACCTCCGGATTGAAAAGCCTGTGCGTCGAAAATCCGGCCCGGATCATAAACGGTGGTGCCGCCCCACTGGTTGGGAACCTCGTGAGGGTCGCCCATCAGCACCGGGCCATTGGCCCCGTCCGCATAGGCCGCGGCCAGCCGGGCTGCGTCCGTGACGCTGAAGCGGCTGTCGATCATTCGCAGCGGGTCGGTTACAAGCAGCCTAATGGCGTCCTCGGGCTGCCCGCCCACCAGCCTGCCGGCGATCACCCCAAGCACATCGATGGATGGCCCATACGACCAGCCGGTGCCGGGCGCAAACAGCAGCGGCAGCGCCGCTAGCCGAGCGAGGATTTCGTCGGTACCCAGCCGCCAGCGATTGACCCCGGCAGCTTGTTCGGCCGCGCTCAGTATCGTGGCGCTGTTGAGCCCTGACGTATGCGTCAGCAGATGATGAATGGTGATATCGGGCGCCGAGCCATCCGCCAGTCGCGGTCGGAAACCGGGCAGGTGTATGTTGACTGGGTCGTCGAGGCGCAGCTTGCCGGCATCCGCCAGTGCCAGGATCGTCGTGGCAACGATCGGCTTGGTCAGCGATGACAGCCGGAAGATCGTATCCAGGGATATTGGCCGGCGGCTTTCGCGATCAGCGAAGCCCTGCGCCGTTTCATAGACCAGCGCCCCGTTCCGGCGCACGATCAGCACCCCGCCGACGATCCGGTTCTCCGCTAGCGCGCGCCTTACCGCCGCATCGAGACGCGTTTCCATGTGCATTCCTCCGATGCTGTGTTCTAAGCGTAGACTGCGCGCAGGATGTCGTCCCGGAAGGGGCCGTTGCAGCCTTCGAATGTGGTGTTGGTGCACACCACGATGGTCATGCGGTTGACCGGATCGACGACCCAGTTGTGCCCCCACGCGCCGCCCCAATCCACCGTTCCCACGGGGGCGGGACTCTTGGCAGCGTGCTTGTCCTCCAGCACGGCGCCGATGAAGCTGAAGCGCTTGCCGGCATCCTGCTCGCGCCGGGGCAGGTCGCCGATCTGGTTGGCCAGCGCCGTAGTCACCGTTGCCGGCGCGAGAAGTCCCGGCCGGCCATTGTACACTTCCAGCATCTTCATCACGTCGTCGGCCGTGCCCGCCATGCCGGCGCCGCCATTCTGCGGTGCGGCCGGGTTGAGGATACGGGCTGGCGAAAAGGTGGTGACCGTCGTGCCCGCCTCGTCCCAGATGCCGTGCGGCTCGCCCATCCGCACCGGCGGCGTGCCGTCGGCATAAGGCGTAGCCAGCCGCGTCAGGTCGGTGACATAAAAATGCGCGTCCACCATACCAAGGGGGCCCGTAACATACCGTGCGATCGCGTCCTCGACATCCGAGCCGTTGATGGCCGACAGCACCCCGCCCAACACGTCGATACCGGTGCCATAGTCCCAGCCGGTGCCGGGAGCAAACGCCAGCGGCACCTTGGCCAGGTTCTGCAGCGTCTCGGTCAGCGAGTTGATCACGCCCGAAAGCCCCCCGCTGGCATTATCGGGCAGAAGCCCATAGACAAGCCCCGACGTGTGGCTCAGCAGGTGGTGGATGCGGATATCGGCGGTGCTGCCATCCGGGTTGGCGGGCGTGAACCACGGCAGATAGCGCGTCACCCGGTCATTGAGGCCGATCAGCCCCAGGTCGACCATGCGCAGGATCGTTGTAGCCACGATCGGCTTGGTCACCGAAGCCAGCCGGAAGATTGCGTCGCGCCGCATCGGCACCTTGGCCTCGCGGTCGGACAGCCCCGCGGCGCGGGCATAAATTTCCTCGCCGTCCTTATTGATCAGGATGACGCAGCCGACAATGCGCTGCTCCAGCGCGGCATCGACTGCCGCGTTCACACGTTCCACTAAACTCATGAGTCCCTCCCGACCAAGCGGGGAGACGCTATGACCTGGCGGTCACGATATCAACCGGCTCAGACCGCGAAGCTGGTTCCGCAGCCGCAGGAGGCCACCGCATTGGGATTCTTGATCTGGAAAGCCTGCCCGATCAGGTCGTCGACGAAGTCGATCTCGGCGCCGCCCATGAATTCCAGGCTCATCGAATCAATCAGCACCACGGCATCGCCCTTGCTCAAAACGATGTCGTCACTCGCAGGCTTTTCCTGTACGAGGTTGTATTCATACTGAAATCCGGAGCAGCCGCCGCCTGCCACCGAGATGCGCAGCACCGTTCCTTCGGGCTCTTTGGCCAGAATGCGCGAGACGCGCTTGGCAGCGCGGTCGGTCAGCACGACATCGGTTGAGGCAAGTGCGGTTGCGGTCATCGGAGTTCCACGCCGTAATGTCATAACGGTCAGGCTAAAATAGTAACTCTTGGCTGAAATGAAAAGGGCCAAAAAACTGAGCTGCCATCACTGATGAGCGATACCGCTTCCTGCGCCAGCAAACCCGAACTTTCCCTCGGTCGCCTCTACGGTACCGGGCCGAGCCCGACGCGCTCGGAGTTCCAGCGCGACCGTGACCGCATTATCCATTCCACGGCGTTCCGGCGCCTGCAGCACAAGACCCAGGTTTTCCTGCAGTTCGGCGGCCACTTCCGCAACCGGCTCACCCACACGCTCGAGGTCAGCCAGATGGCGCGCTCCATGGCGCGCGCGCTGCGCTTGGACGAGGACCTCGCCGAAGCCATCGCCCTCAGCCACGATCTGGGTCACACGCCCTTCGGCCATGCCGGTGAGCGGGCGCTCCATGCCTGCATGGCGCCCTATGGCGGCTTCGACCACAATATCCAGGCTATGCGCGTCGTGACGCGGCTGGAAAACCGCTATGCCGAGCATGATGGCCTCAATCTCACCTGGGAGACCCTCGAAGGCATCCTCAAGCATAATGGCCCGTTGACCAACCCAGACGGTACGCCCTTCGGCAAGTACGCGCATGAAGGGCTTCCGGATGGTCTCGACGACATTCCCGCCGCTGCCGACCTGCGCCTCTCCAGCTTTGCGTCGCTCGAAGCCCAGACCGCGGCGATAGCCGATGATATCGCCTATAATGCCCACGACATCGACGACGCCCTCCGCGCCGGTCTCATCGTCCTCCGCGATCTGGCTGAGGTGCCGCTGGCCGGACCCATCGTGCGCGAAGTGCTTGACCGCTATCCCGACGTCGCGCCCAAGCGGCAGGCCCATGAAGTCCAGCGCCGCCTCATCACGCGTGCCATCGAGGATGTCATCGCTACTACCTCGGGCAATATCGCAGCGGCGGGCGCGAAAACCGCGGAAGACGTGCGCAAGGCTGGCCGCACGCTCGTCACCTTCTCGCCTTCAGCTGGCGAGGCCGAGCGCGGTCTTAAGGCTTTCCTGTTCGAGCGGGTCTATCGCCACGAGACCGTCATGGTGCCGGTGCGGCAGAGCGAGACGGTCGTGACCGATCTCTTCACCCGCTACCTGGAATCCCGCGATCTCCCGGGCCGTTGGGGCGCCGCGGCGAAAAGTGCGGCCGACGACAGCCACCTGGCTCGCATCATCGCCGATTTCATCGCCGGCATGACCGATCCCTATGCCCTCGACGAATTCCAGCGCTTGTTTGACGCTCGCCCGGATTTCCGTTAACCCCGGCCCACTTTAATAGTCAGGTCTACCATGGACGTTTTCGCGCTCTTTTCCGCACGCATCGGCAATGCCATGCAGGTTCTCTTCCCCCAAGCCGGGGCGGACCTGCTGGCCCGTATCGTGGTGGAACCCCCGCGAGATCCCGCCCATGGCGATCTCTCGACCAATGCGGCCATGGTCGTGGCCAAGCCGCTCGGGATGAACCCGCGTGAGGTGGCCAATGCGCTGGTCGAGCATTTCAAGCACGATGCCGACGTGACCTCCGTGGAGGTCGCCGGTCCCGGCTTCATCAATTTCCGCCTGGATGCTCCGATATGGCACCAGGTGCTGCGTTCGATCGCCGAACTGGGCGCCGATTATGGCCGTTCGACGTTGGGGCAGGGTGAGCCGGTCAATATCGAATATGTCTCGGCCAACCCCACTGGGCCCATGCATGTCGGCCATACGCGCGGCGCCGTGTTTGGCGACACGCTGGCTTCGCTCATGGCCTATTCGGGCTATGAGGTGACGCGCGAATATTACATCAACGACACGGGTGGGCAGACGATTACGCTGGGGCGCTCCGCTCTGCTGCGTTACCGCGAGGCCCTCGGCGAAACCATCGAAATTCCGTCCGGCTTCTATCCTGGCGATTATTTGATCCCGGTCGGGCAGGCGCTCGCCGCCGAATTCGGCCGGTCATTGCTCGATCTGCCGGAGAACGAAGCGGCCCTCATTGCCCGCGAAAAAGCGTTGGCCGCCATGATGGACCTGATCAGGGCTGACCTTGCCCAGCTCAATATCCATCACGACGTGTTCTTCTCCGAGCGCACGCTGCACGGGGCAGGCGGCGATATCGAGCTCACGCTCGCCTGGCTGCGCGAAATGGGCATGATCTACCAGGGACGGCTCGAAGCCCCCAAGGGCAAGACGCCTGATGAGTGGGAGGATCGTGAGCAGACCCTGTTCCGCGCCACAGACTACGGCGACGACGTCGATCGGCCGCTGATCAAGTCGGACGGCTCCTACACCTATTTCGCGGCCGACATCGCCTATCATCGCAACAAGTTCCTGCGCGGCTTCAAGCACATGATCAACGTGCTGGGCGCCGATCACTCCGGGTACGTGAAGCGCCTGCAGGCCGCGACCAAGGCTGTATCGCTCAATGCCGCCGACATGGACGTGCGCATCTGCCAGCTGGTGCGCCTGCTCAAGAACGGCGAGCCGTTCAAGATGTCGAAGCGCTCGGGCGATCTGGTGACCGTTGCCGACGTGGTCGAGGAAGTCGGCGCCGATGCCACCCGCTTCATGCTGCTGTATCGGCGCAATGACGCGGCCATGGATTTCGATTTCGCCGTGGTCAAGGAGCAGACCAAGGACAATCCGGTCTTCTACGTCCAGTATGCCCACGCCCGCACCCACTCGATCTTCAAGACCGCGGCGCGCGACCTGCCGGCGCTGGATTTCTCGCCTGCGGCGCTGGCCGCCGCCGAGATCGAACGCATCGTCACACCGGCCGAACTTGATCTCGTCAGGGTGCTCGCCGCATGGCCCCGTACCGTCGCGGCAGCGGCAGTCGCGCATGAACCGCATCGCATTGCCTTCTATGTCCATGAGCTCGCCGCGGCCTTCCACGCCTTCTGGGCCAAGGGCAAGGATGACCCGCAGTTACGATTTGTTAACTTTGACGACCCAAAGCTGACTTTGGCACGACTCGCGCTCGTCGATGCCGTGCGCCAGGTGATCCTCAACGCACTAGCAATTCTGGGCGTCTCCGCCCCCGAGGAGCTTTCATAATTCGGGCGCAATACTGTGATGACTCGCGCGACGATGTCTGAGTTCAGGCTCCGTAGTAGAAGTCGTAATCGAGAGGGCGCTGCTTTATGACAGCGAAACCGCAGCCGATGGCCGGACAATCCGACGCCGCAGATGATCTGATCGCTGAGCTCGCCAAGCTCATGGCGCAGGATGCAAACGGCGATCGGCCGGCCGAGGTCATCACCCCAGCCTTCTCCGTTCGCATTCCTGGTGGCGATAACGCACCGGCGCCCGGCCCCGTTCCACGTTTCGATTTCGATCGCACCGTGGCACTGGCCGCGGAGCAGCCGAAGGCCGCGTCTGCGCCGGCTTCGACCGTGCCCAAGGCTGCGGAGCCGACAGCACCTGAGCCCTTTCATTTTGACTTTGAGATCGGCTCGCCCCGTCGCGACCCTGTCCCACCGGCGCCGGCAGCCACGATCGCGGAGCCGGTCGAGCCGGCAATGGCTGCCGAGTCCACCGTCGATCACGACAGCATTGCCGATCTTATCACCGCCGAACTCTCGGCTGGGCCTGCTCCGGTATCTGATCCGGTCGTCGAGGCTCCTGCAGTCCAGGCTGCCCCCGTCGCCCCGCGCGCTGCTCCGCAGCCCGGTGCGGGTTGGACGCCCACCGCGGTCGCAGCAAATCTAGGTGGTCAGGAACAGGCGCCGCGCCCAGCCCTGCGCCCGCTCAATTTGCAGCCCGCGCCCAAGGCGGAGCAGGACCGCTTCAAGGTGCCGCCCGTCTTTGGTCTTGGCACCAGGCCAGCTTCACCTGAGCTTGCCGAGGCACGTCCGGCTTCGACGCCGGATATCCCCGCGCCGACACTCCGCCAGCCTACCCCCTCTGTCGAGATGCCCTCGGCGCCGCGCCCACAAGACAACGGTTTCGGCCGCGATCCGATAGACGAGATCGAAGACCTCATCGGCCGCGCTATGCGCGTCGAATTCGACAAGCCGGCCGAGCCTGCTGCGCCCGCTGTCGATGAGCGGCCAGCGCCGAGCCCGGCGCTGCGCACCCTGGCAACACCAGTTGCTTCCGTGCTGCCTGCCGCGACCGCACGGCCCGCCGTCTCCCAAACGGCTGCCCCACGCGCCATGTCAGGCGCCGACGAAGCCATTCTTGCCGCCGCGCAGGCGACTGGCGTTGAGATCGGCTGGGTTGAAGCGCCGGAGGTAGACCAGGTCGAATCTGCCGAACCAGCCCCGCGCCAGCGCTCGCAACGCTCACTCGGCATGACCCGCGCCGTTGCCGGTCCGCTCGTGGCGGTGACGCTGCTGCTGGCCGCTGGTTTCGGTCTTTATTGGGTGCTCGGCCTCGGCCGTGATTCCGGCCCGGCACCGCTGCTGACCGCCGACGCGACCCCGATCAAGGAAACGCCCGCGGTGCAGCCCGACGCCGCCGCGGCCCAGCAATCGGTCGTGTTCAACGAGATCGACGGTGTCGTTCCCGGCGCTGAAGAACAGCTTGTGTCGCGCGACCAGGCCGACGTCAACGAAGTCACCCAGGTGCCGCCCGCCGCCGACCTGAGCGAGGAAGGCCTTGCCAACCGCAAGGTGCGGACGGTGACCGTTCGCCCCGACGGCACCATTGTCAGCGGCGACGACGGCGTCGCCGGTAGCGCCATCCTCCCGGTGGATCGTCCGGTTGTCCCCGCAGTGCCGGGCGCGGCAACCCCCAGCGCCGAGCTTGTGGCCAGCGCGGAGCCTGAAGCGGGCACCCCTGCCGCCACAACGCCCGCGGCAACGTCTCCTGCGCCTGACGCCGCCACGACGGCCCCCGCAGCAACCACAACACCTGTCGTGCCCGGCTCAACCGTGCCCGCCGTCGATGCCGCGGGCAACCCGCTCGCTGGCAAGACGGCCCCTGTGCCGCTGCAGCGTCCCGCCGATCTGGTCCAGTCCACAGCACCGACCGTTGCGGCGACCTCGCCTGTCAATGCTGTGGTCGATACGCCGCCCGCGACTGGCAACCTGCTGCCACCACCGCCCTCGGCGTCCACCTTGGGGGCCTTGCCGACGGCACAGCCTGCAGCCACCGCGCAGCCAGAAGCTGCGGCCCAGCCCGCGGCGGCCGCCAGCATTCCGGGAGCGGTCGAAGTCGAGGCGCTGCCCAATTCGGCGCCCGCCTACGCCCAGTTGGCGTCGCTGCGCACGGAAGAGGAAGCGCGTGAGGCAGCGCAACGTCTCGTCACCCGTTTTGGTCCGTTGTTCGGCGGTGCCAATATGGAGGTGCAGCGGGTCGATCTGGGCGCGCGGGGCATCTATTACCGCGTTCGCGTTCCGGCCGAGTCCGCGCAGGCAGCCAGCAGCATCTGTACTAACGTCGTTGCCGCTGGCGGCGATTGCGTCCTGATGTAGTCAGCATCGATCCCGAGGGACCGGTGCACATCATCCGCCGTCATGGCTCTGGCGCTTGACGCCCGCGAACCCAGCGGCCAAGGATGACCACACATTCCTGCAGCGCGGCACCGAGTTCATGACGACTGCCCAGACCGACTGGTTTGACACGCCCGCCGAGCCTGCGGCCGAAGATGTCATGTATGTCGATGTCGACGGCTATGAGGGTCCCCTCGACCTGCTGCTCGATCTGGCCCGCCGCCAGAAGGTTGATCTTGCCGCCATTTCTGTCCTGGCGCTGGCCGAGCAGTACCTGGCCTTCATCGAAACCGTGCGCGAGAAGCGTATTGAGGTTGCCGCCGACTACCTGGTGATGGCGGCGTGGCTGGCCTATCTGAAGAGTCGGCTGATGGTGCCGCAGGCGACGTCCGACGATGAGCCCTCCGGCGAGATGCTCGCCGCCATGCTACAGTTCCGCCTCAAGCGCCTTGAGGCCATGCGCCGCGCTGCCACCCAGTTGATGAACCGACCGCGCCTGGGTCTGCAGGTCTACGCCCGCGGTATGCCCGAACCGATCGAGATCAAGCGCACCAGCCTCTGGGAGGCCAGCCTCTACGATCTACTCAAGGCCTATGCAGGCCAGCGGGAACGCGGCGTCACTACCGACTACTCGCCGATCCAGCGCACGGTCTGGTCGCTGCAGGAGGCGCGAGATATCCTGCAGCGCTTGATCGGTGATAGCTTCGAATGGGTGGCGATGGACAGTTACCTGGTTGACTACCTCGCCACCTCGGCGACCGAGCGCGCCACCGTCCGCGCGTCGAGCTTTGCCTCGAGCCTCGAACTGGTCCGAACGGGCCAGATCGACCTCCGGCAGACCGAAACGTTCGGTCCGCTCTTCATGCGCCGCCGCAAGGCGGATCGCCCGTGAACGAGGCTTCCGACGGCCGTAGCGAGGTTTTGGAGCGCAACCTGCGTGTGCTCGAGGCCCTGCTTTTTGCCTCAACGGAGCCGCTCGATGCTAACAGTCTGCTGGCATATATGGGGGAGGGGGCCAACATCGGCGAACTGCTGCTAGTGCTGCAGGCGCGCTATGCCGACCGTGGCGTGAACCTGGTCCAGCGCGGCGACAAATGGGCCTTCCGTACCGCCGAGGACCTCGGTTTCCTGCTGCGCCGCGATGAACACGAAAGCCGACCACTGTCGCGCGCCGCGCTCGAAACCCTTTCCATCATTGCCTACCATCAGCCGGCCACCCGCGCCGAAATCGAGGAAGTCCGTGGCGTTGCCACAGGCAAGGGCACGCTCGATCTGCTGATGGAAGCAGGCTGGATTCGCATGCGGGGCCGCCGCCGCACGCCTGGTCGCCCCGTAACCTATGGAACGACCGACGCATTTCTCGATCACTTCGGCCTCGAGAGCCTGGGCGACCTGCCCGGCCTCGACGAGCTCAAGGGCTCTGGCCTGCTGTCCGGACGCCTGCCGCCGAACCTCCAGATTCCGTTGCCCTTCGATGGCGCCACCCTGCGCGACGACGAGGACCCGTTGGAGCCGGACGATCTCGGTGGCGACGAGGACCGGGAATGACCGAAAAGACCAGCACCGACTGGGGCTTGCGCGGCACGACCGGCGTCAGCTTCGCCGCTACACTCGAATTCGACGCCGTCGACGTCAGGCTCGGGGGGAGGGTGGTCCTCGACCAGTTCAGCCTCACCCTCAACCCCGGCGAGATCGTTTGCCTGCTGGGGGAATCCGGCTCCGGCAAGTCCACCGCGCTGCGCGTCGCGGCCGGCATCCAGCCGGTGCATGGCGGCGCCGTCCGCATCAATGGCCAGACCGTCTCGTCTCCAGGGGCCACGACAGCCCCTGATCGTCGCGGCATCGGCCTGATGTTTCAGGACTTTGCCCTTTTCCCGCATTTGACGGTCTTGCAAAATGTCCTGTTCGGCCTGCGTCGGCTGGGGCGCGACGCCGCCCTCGGACAGGCCCGCGCCGCTCTTCGACGCGTCGGCCTGGCCGATCGCGAGGCCGACTACCCCCACATGCTGTCCGGTGGCCAGCAGCAGCGGCTGGCCCTCGCCCGCAGCGTCGCGCCACGCCCGAGTGTCCTGCTGCTGGACGAGCCGTTTTCCAGCCTCGACGCCCGCCTGCGAGAGACCGTGCGCGAGGAAACCCTGGCGGTGCTGCGGGAAACCCATGTCACCAGCCTCATTGTCACCCATGACCCCGAGGAAGCCATGGTGCTGGGAGACCGGGTGGCCTTGCTCCGGCATGGCCGCATTGCCCAGATTGGCACCGCGGCCGAAATCTATCGCCGGCCCATCGATCTTGATGCCGCCCGGTTCTTCTCGCCGCTGAGCGAAATCGACAGCACGGTTTTCAACGGAAGCGCCGCCACCCCGCTTGGCACGGTGCCGGTGCCCGGCCTGGCCGATGGAACACCGGTTACGATCGCCATCCGTCCCGCAGGAGGCGCCGCCATGACCATCGCGGGGCCCGGCACAGCGGGCCGCATCGTGGGCAAACATGATGCCATCGGCATCGACATCTGCCAGGTCATGGTCGACGGGCTCGATACCCCGCTCGGGCTGCGCCAGCCGTCCGATGCCGCAATGGGGGTGGGACAAGACGTCTTCGTGACCTTGAACCCGGAACACGTTCTTGTGTTTGCGCGCGATTGAACCTATTTCTGACCTATCTTTCGCGTGTAACGCGTTCTGAAATATTAGGAGACCAAAATGCACGCGCCAGGAATTTGGGGCATTCTCGTTGTCGCCGTCGTCGTCATCCTGCTGTTCGGTCGCGGCAAGATCTCCGGCATGATGGGTGAAGTCGCCTCGGGCATCAAAGCCTTCCAGAAGGGCATGAAGGACGACGACAAGCCGGTCGAGCGCGTCACCACCACCGCCGACACTGCCGTTCGCGAGCCGGAAAAGAAGGACGTCTGAGGACGCCCGATTCTGACGGCCATGCCGCTGCTTTGAAGGAATAAGACTATGCTCGGCCTGGGTTGGACAGAGATGCTGGTGATCGGCGTCGTCGCGCTGATCTTTATTGGACCCAAGGACCTGCCGGTCGTGATGAGCCGCGTGGGCAAGGTCGTCGGGCAGATCAGGCGCATGGGCAGCGAGTTCCAGCGCGAGATCAACAAGAGCACGGGCCTCGATGAAGTCCGCAACCTGCGCAACTCGATCACCGCGCCGCTCAAGAAGACCACCGACGAAATCCGTAAGGAGTTCAACGCCATGACGCCGACCGGCCCACAGCCGAGCGGCATCATCAAGCCGGCCGACCCCAAAGCGGAGAGTGTCGTCGACGAGATCAAGGCTGCCGCCGGCATGGCGCCAGCCAAGACGGCCGACCAGGTCGCCGCCGAGGCAGGCTTCAAGCCCGCCGGACCGGCGCCGGTGACCTCCAAGGCAGCGATCGTGCCTGCTCCTAAGCCGGCCGCCCCCAAGATGACTGCCCCCAGGACGACTGCCGCCAAGAAAGCACCCGTGAAGGCTGCCGCAGCCCCGACGCGTCCGGTCGTTACGACCGATCTCGCGCCGCTGGAGGCGGTGCCCAGCCCCGCCGAGTTGCAGCCCGTGGCCAAAGCCGTGAAGAAGCCGCGCACACCCAAGATCGTGGCGCAGGTATCCAAGCCGGTACTGCCGACCGAGCCGGCGGATTCGCCGGCAACCAAGACCCCGCGGACCCGCGCACCGCGCAAGACCACATCAGCGAAAGCCGGAAGCGAATAGACCATGGCCGACGCCAAGCAGATCGAAGACAAGAGCAAACCGGTCGAGGACGAACTCGCCGGCAGCGAAGCGCCGCTGCTTGAGCACCTCGTCGAGCTGCGCAAGCGGCTGATCTACTCGGCCGTCACCATCGTCGCACTGATGGCGTTCTGCTTCATCTTCGCCAGCACCATCTATGATTGGCTGCTGATCCCCTACAAGAATTCCGTCCCCGGCGCGAACCTGATCTTCACGGCTCCGCAAGAGCTGTTTTTCACCTATTTGAACGTGGCTTTGTTCGGCGCGATCTTCCTCGGCTTCCCGATGGTGGCCAGCCAGATCTACATGTTCGTCGCACCTGGCCTCTACAAGCACGAGCGCAAGGCGTTCATCCCCTATCTCGTTGCCACGCCGATCTTCTTCGTCGCTGGCGCGGCGCTGGTCTATTTTATCGTCCTGCCCATGGCGCTGAGTTTCTTTGCCGGCATGCAGACCGAGGATATCGAGATGCTGACCAGCGTCAGCGAGTATCTCGGCCTTGCCATGCTGCTGATCCTGGCTTTCGGCATCTGCTTCCAGCTGCCCGTCATTCTGACCCTGCTGGCCCAGATAGATCTCGTGCATGTCGACATGCTCAAGAAAGGCCGGCGCTACGCCATTGTCGGCATCCTGATCTTCGCAGCCTTCATCACGCCGCCCGATCCGATCTCCCAGATCGGCCTTGCCGTGCCCATGTACCTGCTCTACGAACTCTCGATCATTTCCGTTCGGATGGTCGAGAGGCGCCGCGCCGCGGCACTGGCTGCGCAGGAAGCCAAACTCTCCGGCTCATCATCCGAGTAAGCCTTTCCCATCTAGGGCGAGGCAATGGCGGCAGCGTGGCTGCCCGCTCTTGGTTCGACAGGCTGACCATGAGTGCGACGACCCAGCCTGCACCAACCAGAGAGGCGGGCAGGGACCCGTAGCAACCGATGTTCGATATCAAGTGGATCAGAGCCAACGCCGAAGCCTTCGATGCTGCTGTTTCGCGGCGCAAGGGCGTCTCCGTCCGCTCCTCCGATCTACTCGCTATCGACGATCGGCGCCGCGATATCATCGCGCGGCTGAACGAAGCGCAGGAAAAGCGGAACGCGCTGTCCAAGCAGATCGGCCAGGCCAAGGCCCAGAAGGACGAGGCCAAGGCGGCCGAGCTGATGGCCGAAGTCGCCAGCCTCAAGGAGTTCATCCCGCAAGGCGAGGCCGACGAGCGCTCCATTGAGCTCGAACTGCGCAACGCGCTCTCGGTCATCCCGAACCTGGTGTTCGAGGACGTGCCCGATGGCACCGATGAAAGCGGCAATGTCGAATATTTTGGTCGCAACGGCACGGCAGAGACCGCCGCCAAGGTCCGCACGCCACGTCCAAAGTTCTCGTTCGCTCCGAAGGAGCATTACGAGATCGGTGTCGCCGCCAATGGCGGCATGGATTTCGAGATCGCCGCCAAACTCTCCGGCAGCCGCTTCGTCGTCCTGAAAGGGCAGGTGGCCCGTCTCGAACGCGCGCTCGGCCAGTTCATGCTCGATCTGCATACCGCCGAGCATGGCTACCTGGAAGTGCAGCCGCCGCTGCTGGTACGCGACGAGGCTCTTTTCGGCACCAACCAGTTGCCCAAGTTCGAGGAAGACCTGTTCTTCACCCCCCATGGCGAGAGCAGGCTGGCACTCATCCCGACCGCCGAGGTGCCGCTGACCAACTTCGTCCGCGAATCCATACTGGCTGAGGAAGAACTTCCGCTGCGTCTCACCGCCCTTACGCCATGCTTCCGCTCCGAGGCCGGTTCTGCCGGTCGCGACACGCGCGGCATGCTGCGGCAGCATCAGTTCAACAAGGTCGAGATGGTGTCCATCACCACGCCCGAGACCTCGGTTGACGAGCATGAGCGCATGCTGGCCTGCGCTGAAACCGTGTTGCAGCGCCTTGGCCTCCACTATCGCGTCATGAACCTCTGCACCGGTGACATCGGCTTCGGCGCCAAAAAGACCTATGACCTCGAAGTCTGGCTCCCGGGCCAGGATACCTATCGCGAAATCTCCTCGGTCTCGGTCTGCGGCGATTTCCAGGCTCGTCGCATGGATGCCCGCTATCGCCCAGCCGGTGAGAAGCAGGCGCCGCGCTTCGTCCATACGCTCAATGGCTCCGGCACTGCCGTGGGCCGCTGCCTCATCGCCGTCATGGAGAATTACCAGCAGGAAGACGGTGCCGTCCTCGTGCCAGAGGCGCTGCGGCCCTATATGGGCGGCCTCACGTCCATCGGCGGGCGTTGATGGGCCTGCGCATCCTCATCACCAATGACGATGGTGTGGATGCGCCTGGCATCGCCATCATGGCCGACATCGCTCGTGCGCTGAGCGATGATGTGTGGATCGTGGCGCCCGACGGCAACCAGTCCGGGGCGGGGCACCGCTTCACCCTCGGCCGCGAGCTGCATTTCGACAAGCGCGACGAGCGCACCTTCGCCGTCGTCGGCGGCTCGCCCGCCGATTGCGTCGTGGCGGGCATGACCCATCTCCTCGGTGACAAGCCGGCCGATGTCGTATTGTCGGGTGTCAATGCCGGCCAAAATCTGGGCGACATCATCAATGCCTCGGGCACCGCAGCAGGGGCGCGCGAGGGCGCTCTGCAGGGCGCCCTCGGCATCGCCATGAGCCAGGGCGTCAACTACGAATTCGGCCGCGACGTCGACTGGTCCAATTCCATTCGCCACGGCGTCGCCGTTGCTCGCTCCATTATCGCTGCGGCGGACGGGCGCGAGCACTACTACAATGTCAACTTCCCCTTCTGCGACCCCGATACGACCAGGGGCATCGCCGTCGTCCCCCACCAGCGCTTCTCGCGCTCGCCGTTCCGCTATTATCCCAGCGACAACGACGGCAAGTTCTTCATCGCCATTCCGGAAACGCCGTTGCCGCTCGACCGCGCGGCCGATTTCGAAGTGTTGCGCCGGGATGGCTACGTGACTGTGACGCCCATGCTGCTGCAGCAGACGGATACGCAGATCGTCGATCGGCTGCGCGGCACGCTTAGTCTTTAGCGGGTGCCGCTCTAACCCCGTCAGGGAGGGCAGAAGGGTGTCCAGGCGCCGCGCGCCTCTTAACCTTACCCAATCCAGAATCCCGCCGTCACGATTTCGCTCAAATCGCATCGCCCTTAAACTCGTCTTTACCTTACCGGCCTAGTCTCAAACTCGTGTTGAGTACCTGCGTACGAGTAAGCTGATGAGTATCCGCGTATCCCGTCGGGCGCCCAAAGGTGCCGTGGCTATGGTTGGTCTAATGACCGCCGCCGTTGCACTGTCAGGCTGTTCCAGTCTCGGTAGCCGGACCTTCGGCGACCCCACGACGACCAGTTCCCTGCCGCAGAGTGCGCCCACAAGCTACAGCCAGCCCATGCCGGCCAGTCTGGGTGCCCCCCAGAACATGACGGCCGATAGCCGCTTCCTGCCGCCCGCCAATGTCGGCGGTGGCATGAACAGTCAGGCCGGTGCTGCGATCCAGCCTGCCTGGAACCAGCCTGCCCAGCCCATGGCAACGGCCAGCGCCATGCCTTCCGTCCAGTCCCAAGACCTTCCTGTACTGAGTAATCCGTCTTCTCAGGGATCCCTCCCCACCATGCAAGCACAGCCCGCTCTCGCGTCGGCCGCCCCGATGCCGTCTCCCGCTGCCCTCGGCAGCCTGCCGACCAACAATTCGGTGCCCGCGCTTGCCGCGGCTGCCCCCGCAACGCCAACCCTGCCGGGTGCTGCGGGCAACGCCTTCACCCACACGATTGCCAGTGGCGAGTCGCTTTATACGATCGCCCGCCGCTACGAGGTGACCACCCAGGCCATCGTCCAGGCGAACAACCTTTCCTCGCCAGACAAGATCGTGGTCGGGCAGAAGGTGATCATCCCAGGTCGCGCCGATCTGCTCGCCACCAAGGCGCCAACCACTCAGGTCGCCAGCGCCACGCCGATGGCTGCGCCAACTCCTGCCCAGCAGACGCTGCCGCAGGCTGCCAATGCCCTTCAGGCTGCGGCTCCTGCCGCCGCACCTGTTGTCGCTCCAGTCCAGGCTGCCCCGGCACAAGCCGCTCCTGTTCAGGTCGCCAGCGTACCGGCAGCCGAACCGGCCATGTCGGGCAGCGATAAGTTCCGTTGGCCAGTCAGCGGCCGCGTGATGGTTGACTTCGCCTCCTCCAAGGGCACCGGCATCAATATCGAGGTCCCCGAGGGCGCCACCGTCAAGGCGGCCGAGAATGGTACCGTGATCTATGTCGGCTCCGGCGTCGAAGGCTATGGCAACCTGATCCTGATCCGTCACCCCAACGGCTATGTCTCGGCCTATGCCCACCTGCAGTCGATGAGTGTCGCCAAGGGCGCCGTCGTTGGCCGCGGTGACACGATCGGCGCCGCCGGCATGACCGGTTCGGTGACCAAGCCACAACTGCATTTCGAACTCCGCAAGGGCGCTACCCCGGTCGATCCGGTGCCGCTCCTGGCGGGTTGATCCCTCGCAAACTAAGCGAAAGCCCCCGCGAAAGCGGGGGTTTTTGTTTATGCCGCTAGATCGCCTTGCCCAATTCGCCGGCCAGTGTGCGCACCAGTTGCACCGCCACGCGTCCGGAGCGGGCGCCGCGCCTGGCGGACCATTCGATGGCACGCGCCCTGAGAGCCTCGTCATCGATCTCGAGGCCGTAGTGATCGGCATAGGCGCGGACCATGGTGAGGAAGGTCGGCTGATCGCAATTGTGGAACCCCAGCCATAGCCCGAAGCGGTCTGACAGCGACACTTTCTCCTCCACTGCCTCGCCGGGGTTGATCGCGGTCGAGCGCTCATTCTCGATCATGTCCCGCGGCATCAGGTGACGGCGGTTGGAGGTGGCGTAGAACAACACGTTTTCCGGACGCCCTTCGAGGCCGCCATCAAGAATGGTCTTGAGCGACTTGTAGCTGGTCTCGCCGCTGTCGAAGCTCAGGTCATCGCAGAAGATGATGAAGCGCGCCGGCTGGCTGCCGATGCGCCGCATCAGGGCAGGGAGGGTTTCGAGATCCTCCCGGGCGATCTCGATCAGCACCAGCCGCTGGAAGCCCTCGGCGCGTCGTTCCATGATGTCGCCGTGGATGGCTTTGACCAGCGAACTCTTGCCCATGCCGCGCGCGCCCCAGAGCAGCGCATTGTTGGCGCCGTGGCCGCGGGCGAACTGCTCGGTGTTGCGCAACAGGATATCCTGCACGGAGTCGATGCCTTTGAGCATGCCCAGCGGCACGCGACTGACCTTGGGAACCGCAGTCAAGACCGAGGCATCGCCATCCCAATGGTAAGCGCCGGCCTCGCCGAGCACCGGAATCGGCGCCTGAGCGGTTGGCGTCAAGGCCTTGAGCGAAATGGCGATTTCGCCAAGAGTTGCGGCGATCTGGGCGAGGTGGTCTCGGGTCTTCAAAGCAGGCGTTTCCTGGGCTTGGCGCGGCAATTTGCGGTCCCCGGAATGGCTTTGCAATCGCCAGGGTGCAAATGTATAGTCCGCGCGATTTTGACCGGGGTGCAAGTGCGAATAACCCCATATGCGTCCAGTAGCGTCGCAACGTTGATGCTGGTCCCTGGCGCCGCCCCTCCACAAGCCAAGAAAAACACGATTAGGAGCCTCGCCTCATGTTTGTAACGCCCGCCTACGCCCAGGCAGCCGGTGCCGCCCCCGCTGGTGGCATCAACGATATCCTCATCCAGCTGATGCCGATCCTGCTGCTGGTGGTGATCTTCTGGTTCCTGATCTTCCGCCCGCAGCAGAAGCGCCTGAAGGCGCAGCAGGCGATGCTTTCGGCGATCAAGCGCGGCGATACTGTCGTGACCACCGGCGGCATTGTCGGCAAGGTGACCAAGGCCGTCGATGGCGAAGACCTCGAGGTCGAGATCGCAACCGGCGTCAAGGTGAAGCTGGTGCGCGGCATGGTGGCCGACGTCCGCTCCAAGGGCGAACCGGTCAACGACAACAAGCCCGCCTAAGGGCATAGCCCGACCGACACCGGAGCCCAAGGGCTCCGGTTTTCTGCTTTCAGGACGACTTTCATGCAGTCTTCGCCGATCCGTACCGCCATCATCGCTATCGTTGCCCTGCTGGGCATCCTGTTCACGATCCCCAGCTTCCTGCCGCAGAATGTGCGCGACAGCTGGCCGGCTTTCCTGCCCAGGCAGACGGTGGTTCTGGGTCTCGACCTGCAGGGCGGCTCGCATCTGCTGCTGCAGGTCAACGAGGACGGCATTGTTGCGGAACGCCTGCAATCGCTGCGCCGAGACGTGCGCAACACGCTGGCCAACGACAATGGCATCGGCAACTTGATCACCACGGACGAGGCGACCCAGTCGCTGACTGTGGAACTGACCGATCCCACGCAGCTCGAAGCAGCCCGCACCGCTATTGCGGCGCTGCAGAACACCATCAGCAATTCGCTGATTTCGGTGGGCGGCGTCAACGAGCTGGCTTTCGGTGACACCACCGATGGCAAGCTGACGGTAACCCTGACCCCCGAAGGGGTCGAGCAGCGCATGTCGGCCCTGGTGGCCCAGTCCATCGAGGTGATCCGCAAGCGCGTCGACGAACTGGGCACTACCGAGCCTTCGATACAGCGCCAGGGCACCAATCGCGTCCTGGTGCAGGTACCGGGCTTTGGCGATAGCCAGCGCCTGAAAGACATCATTTCGCGCACGGCGCGCCTGACCTTCCACATGGTCTATCCAGGCATGACGGCCGCCCAGGCCGAGGCCCAGGGCCTGCCTGCCGGTACCATGATCCTGCCCAGCCAGGATGGCGGCAGCGAACTGCTCTATGAAGACGTCGCACTTGGCGGCGAGTCGCTGGTCGATGCCCAGCCAAGCTATGACCAGCAGCGTGCCATGCCGGTCGTCAGCTTCAAGTTCGATACGCGTGGCGCTATCACCTTCGGCCAGATTACTGGCGCCAATGTGGGCCAGCGCTTCGCCATCGTGCTCGACGACCAGGTCATTACCGCCCCGGTCATTCAGCAGCCGATCACCGGCGGCTCGGGCCAGATCAGCGGCAGCTTTACCACCGCGACTGCCAACGACCTCGCAGTGCTGCTGCGGGCCGGTGCCCTGCCGGCCTCCCTCGACGTGGTCGAGGAACGCACCGTGGACGCCAGCCTCGGCGCCGACTCCATCCGCAATGGCCTCACCGCGGGCGTGATCGCCGCCGTATTGGTCGTCGCCTTCATGGTCGCCGCCTATGGCCTGTGGGGCGTGTTCGCCAACGTTTCGCTGGTGCTCAACATCATCCTGATCTTCGGCGCCCTTTCGATGCTGGGGGCCACGCTGACGCTGCCCGGCATCGCGGGCATCGTGCTGACCATCGGCATGGCCGTGGACGCCAACGTGCTGATCTATGAGCGCATGCGTGAAGAGCAGCGTGCGGGTAAGTCGCCCATCCAGGCCATTCAGGCGGGCTTCGAGCGCGCCTGGGGCACCATCGTCGACTCGCACTTGACCCAGCTCATTGCCGCTATCGTGCTCTATTTCCTGGGCTCCGGCCCGGTGCAGGGCTTCGCGGTGACGCTGGCACTCGGTATCCTGACCTCGCTCTTCACCTCTTATACAGTCACCTCCTACCAGGTACATGCCTGGTTCCGCCGGGTGCGGCCGAAGACGCTCAAGATCCAGCATTTCCGCTTCATTCCGGACGGCACCAAGATCCCGTTCATGAAGATCAGCCGCTACGTGATCGCCTTCTCGATCGTCGCCAGCCTGCTCTCGGTCGGTTCGGCCTATTTCAAGGGGTTCAATCTCGGCATCGACTTCGTCGGCGGCACCGCCATCGTCATCCAGCACGAGGGCGGCCCGGCCGATGTCGGCCAGGTCCGCGAACTGCTCGATGGGCTCGACCTGGGCGAAGTCCAGGTCCAGGGCTTCGGCACGCCAGAAGACGTGCTGGTGCGCGTCCAGGCGCAGGAGGGCGGCCAGGACGCTGATCAGGTCGCCGTGGCCAAGGTCCGCGACGCCTTGGCCACCGAGAGCTACACGGTTCGCAGCACCGAGGCGGTGAGTGGAACGGTCTCGGGTGAACTGGCCTGGAAGGGCGTGATCGCGGTGATCGTCGCGCTGGGCGCCATTCTGATCTACATCTGGTTCCGTTTCGAATGGCAGTTCGCGCTCGCCGCGGTCGTCACCACCTCGCACGATATCATCATGACCATCGGCCTGTTCTCGATAACGGGGCTGGAGTTCAACCTCACATCCATTGCGGCGGTGCTGACACTGGTGGGTCTCAGCTTGAACGAAACCGTGGTCGTGTCCGATCGCGTGCGCGAGAATCTGCGCAAGCATCGAAAGATGCCGCTGCCAGAGCTGATCGACCTGTCGATCAACCAGACCATCGTCCGCACCACCATCACCCAGTTCACGGTGTTCCTGGCGCTGATTCCGCTGGTGCTGTTCGGCGGCGAAGTCATCCGCAGCTTCACCATAGCCATGACATTCGGCTGCCTTGTGGGCATGTACTCCTCGATCATCGTCAACGGCCCGATCCTCATCAACTTCGGCCTCAAGTCGAAGAGCGATGAGGATACGGCGGCGCCAAAGGCCGCTGACGGGGCCTCCGTCTGAGATCGGAGGCGGGCTTGACCGACGCGCCGCACTATCCCGCCCAGGTGGGCATCGATGCCTATGGCAATGGCGGATTCCGCTTTGCCGGCATCTCGCATCGCGGCTCATTGCTCTGCCTTCCCAAGGGCATGTTCGCCTGGGACGTTGCCAAGCCGGGTGATATCACCGCTGAAACGCTCGCCGCCGTCTTTGCCGCGGCCGATGAGATCGACGTACTGATGATCGGTCTGGGGCCCGACATTGCCGTTATCCCGCGCGAGTTGCGGGATGCCCTGCGCGAGCGGCAGGTCATCGTCGAGGCCGTGAACACTGGCAGCGCCATCCGCACCTATAACGTGCTGCTGGCCGAAGAGCGCGCCGTGGCCGCGGCGCTCATTGCTGTCGACAAGGTGCGCTAGATGGCCGAGGCCAGCTTCGCCCATGCCGCCGAGGCGCTGCGCCAGGGCGACCGCGACCGTTATCTCTCGACACTGGTGCTGACCGGCGCACACCGCGACGCGGTGACCGCGCTCTATGCGTTCAACGCCGATGTGGCCTCCATCCGCGAACGGGTATCCGATCCGGTGCCGGGCGAAATCCGGCTGCAGTGGTGGAGCGACGCGCTGCAGGGCGAGGGGCACGGCACCGTGCGCCTGAATCCGGTGGCCGACGCGCTGCTCGATACCATCGAGCGCTACAATATCCCCGCCGGTACCCTGCTGCGGCTGATCGGGGCTCGGCGCTTCGACCTCTACGACGATCCGATGCCCGATCTTGAATCCTTCGAGGGTTATGCCGGCGAGACCGTTTCGACGCTCTATCAGCTGGCGGCGATGATCCTCAATGATGGCGAGACGATCGAGACGGGTGACGCGGCCGGTCATCTGGGCGTGGCGCATGCCATGATCGGCCATTTGCGGGCGTTTGCCTATGTTTCCTCCCAAGGACGCGTCGTGCTGCCCTGGTCCATTATGGCGGCCAACGGGGTGCGCGAGGATGAAATATTCTCGGGCACGGCCAGCGAGGGCATTGTTGAGGCGCTAGGGCAGATCGCCGACCTGGCCGCCGAGCATTTGGGCAAGGCGGAGGCCGCTATCGCCAGGCTGCCCGGCAAGCTCAAGCCGGCCTTCGCGCCGATCGCGGTGCTCGATGCCCAGTTGACCCGCTACCTGCGCAAGTCTGCGGGACCTTTCACCATCTCTCCGGACGAGCCCGACTGGCGCAAGATTGCCCGTTTGGCCTGGTGGACGTGGCGAAACCGCTAGAGCCGGTCCTTGCCAAAGGCGACGAACTCGCCGGAGAGCCGCCCGGCAATCTTGCCCTGATATTCCAGTTCAGCGCCCACAGTGATGCGGGCGAGGCCCCTGCGGGTCAGCATCTTCAGGAAGCCATCCCATTCGCGGTCTGAGGGGCTGCTCGCCGTGGCGGTGAAGTCACCGGCTATTGGCGCCAGGTAGTCCATGCTGTTGCGCTGGATCACCAGGCGGCTGGGCTGACCGGCGGCCAGCAGGCGCAGATGCAGCAGCGACCAGGCGGAAAGAATGGCCAGGGCGGAAGCGCTGCCGCCGAACACCGTGTCGCGGTGATTGATATTGGGGCCCAGCGGCGCGCCGAGGATAACTTTGTCCCCGGCGATCGAGATCACCCGCACGGCCATGGCCCGCGACAGCGGGATGTGATCGTGCAGGTAGCTCTCGAGCTCGGCTTCGCTCATGCCCAGGCCTTCAGGTCCTCAAGCGCGCGAGTGGTAATCGCCTTGCGCTTGGCGATGGTCTTGTCATTGCCCCGCCAGCGGCCGGCTCCTTCGGGCTTGACGATCTCAACCTCGGGGAAAAGGCCGAAATTGACGTTCATCGGCTGGAAACTGCGGGCGCCGCTATAACCTTCGGCTTCGATATGGCCGCCGGTAATGTGGGCCACCAAGGCGCCCAGTGCGGTGGTAACAGGCGGCGTCGCCATGGTCTCGCCCCGCGCTTCGGCGGCGGCCAGCCGACCGGTGATGAGGCCAATGGCGGCGCTTTCGACATAGCCCTCGACGCCGGTCACCTGGCCGGCAAAGCGTATCCGTGGATCGTTCTTGAGCTTGAGGTCTGGCCCCAGCACCTTGGGCGAATTGATGAAGGTGTTGCGGTGCAGGCCGCCGAGACGGGCAAACTGCGCGTTTTCGAGGCCTGGGATCATTCGGAAAACCTCGGCCTGGATGCCGTAACGCATCTTGGTCTGGAAGCCGACCATGTTCCACAGCGTGCCCAGCGCATTGTCCTGCCGGAGCTGAACGATGGCGTAGCATTTGACCGTTGGGTTGCGCGGATTGGTGAGGCCGACCGGCTTCATCGGCCCGTGGCGCAGCGTTTCCACCCCGCGCTCGGCCATCACCTCGATGGGCAGGCAACCGTCGAAATAGGGGACCTTTTCCCAATCCTTGAACTCATGCAGCGGCGCGGTCTTCAGCGCCTCGACAAAGGCAAAATATTGGTCCTTGTCCATCGGACAATTGAGATAGTCGGCGCCCGTGCCGCCAGGGCCTGCCTTGTCATAGCGCGACTGGGCCCAGACCACGTCCATGTTGATGCTGTCATGGTGGACGATGGGCGCGATGGCGTCGAAGAAGGCCAGCGCGTCCTCGCCTGTCGTCGCCAGGATGGCGTCGGCAAGGGCAGGGGAGGTCAGCGGGCCGCTGGCAATGATGACATTGCCCCAATCGGTCGGCGGCCAACCGGCGACCTCCTCGCGGACGACCGATATATTGGGGTGGTTGTGGATCGCGCGGGTGACCTCGGCGGAAAAGCCATGCCGATCCACCGCGAGAGCCCCGCCCGCGGGCAGCTTGTGCTGGTCGGCGGCCTGCATGATCAGTGAACCACAGCGCCGCATTTCCTCATGCAGCAGGCCAACGGCATTCTGCTCGTGATCGTCGGAGCGGAAGCTGTTGGAGCAGACCAGCTCGGCAAAGCTGTCGGTACTATGGGCATCGGTGCCGCGCACGCCGCGCATTTCGTGGACGACGACCTGGGCGCCGGCCTGAGCGGCCTGCCAGGCGGCTTCGGAGCCGGCAAGACCGCCGCCGATGATGTGAATGGGTTTTGATGTGGACATGGGCGGCAGATAGCAAGCGGGGTGAACAGGCGCAACCAGCACTTGTGATTGTGAGGCCGAACATTAGCATGCCGCGGTGCCGGGGGGATAAGTGGTGAGTCTGGATTTGACGCTATGGGGCCGCGCAAGCTCCGCCAATGTGCAGAAGGCGCTGTGGGCGCTCGGGGAACTGGGCTTGCCCTTCGAGCACAGACTGGTGGGCGGCGCCCATGGCGGGCTGGATGAGCCGCAATATCGGGCGATGAACCCGAACGGGCTGGTGCCGACCCTGCAGGATGGCGACCTGGTCCTGTGGGAAAGCCATGCCATCCTGCGCTATCTGGCCGCGACATACGGCGCGGAGATGCTGTGGCGGCAGGACGTGCGCGAGCGGGCGATTGTCGATCAATGGACCGATTGGACGGCGACGACTTTCCAGCCGGCATGGATCGCGGTGTTCTGGCTTTTTGTGCGCACCCCCAAGGAGCAGCATGACCGCAAGGCGATAGCGGCGGCCCATGCCAGGACGGTGTCCGCGCTGCGCATCCTTGATGCGCATCTGGCTGATCGGGATTATCTGGCCGGTAACAGCCTGAGCTACGCCGATATCGCGGCGGGTGTGGCGCTCTACCGCTGGTTCACCATGGAAATCGACCGGCCAGCCATGCCTGGCGTCGAGAACTGGTACCGGCGACTGGAGCAGCGACCCGCATTCCGGGAGACAATAATGGTCAGCTATGCCGAACTCGTCGGCAGATTGGCGTTCTGACTGCGGCAAGCAGACAGCAAAACAGCCGCATCTCAGAGAGAGGCGGCTGTTCGATTTGCTGAGGCTGAAAGTTCAGTCGGGCAAATATTAGAGGCCGGCAGCATGATCGCGAGCAATCCGATTGATGTCGGTGCGCGAAATGCCCAGATCGTTGAGCTGGCGATTGTCGAGAGCGGCAAGCTCACGAACGGTCTGCTGGTAGGCGGCCCACTTCTTGAAAGTCTTACGGATGTCCATTTGAAGTCTCCTTTTCGTTTACAAGACTGTATTTAGGGCACTGCCCGGCAAATGAGCAGTGGGTCATTGGTCAAATGAGCTATGCGGTTTTCGCGGGTCTTTGGGCGGTGTGGTTCATTTTCGGTTAAGGTTGTGGCAAAAGCGATGGCCGCCGGTGAGCCATCCGGCGGCCATGAGAAACCCGCGCCTGGAAAACGCTCAGCGGTCGAACAGCGACCGCGTCATTTTGGAAAAGTCGGGGCCGGAGAGGCCCAGAAGATCAGCATCACGCGTCGAGGGAACATCCATTTCCCGCAACGTCTGCTTGATGTCGATCAGGCGCTTGATGCGCCAGACGGCACGTACAAACATCGGCGTGGTCCCTTCAGGATGTTAAATAACCATGCCGAAGATGGGGTGATTTGAGCGCCAGCACCATGCCGTAAACGTCAGGCGCATTATGCGTCCTACGCATGGCATTTTCACGGGTTCGTCGTAATAGTCATGCCAAAGCGCCGCCTGGATCGCGGTTGTCATGGATGGCAGGGAGCCGTATGCCGAGATGGCAGCGAGCCGTATGCCAAGATGGCAACGGGTGGACCCCGAGACGGCTTTCGCCTCGTAGTAAGTAAAAACATGAGACGGAAGCCGTCTCGGAGTGCCGGTTTTTGGAACTGTTCCGGCGGCCCCGGGGACGCTCGCCCTATTGCGGCCGAAACGCGAACCTGTGGGAGAGGCAAAACCCCCACCCGGCTCACC
>JAKFDU010000028.1:0-19176 GCA_036675975.1 Devosia sp.
GGTGAGCTGGGCGTTGGGCGCAAAGGCGCTCATGTCAGCGCCCTGGCCGAAACCACCGACAATGCCGCGTTCCTCGGCAACCTGCAGGGCGGCCGGACCGTCCGTATGCTGGGCGATCACGTCGATGCCCTGGTCGATCATGGCGCGAGCCGTGTCCGCTTCCTTGGCCGGGTCGTTCCAGGTCGAGATATAGACCGGGGTCATGGTGAAATCGGGATTGATCTTGCGGGCCGCCAGCGTGAAGGCGTTGATGCCCATCACCACTTCGGGGATCGGGAACGAGCCGATATAGCCGGCCTTGCCGGTCTTGGAGAGGTGGCCTGCAAGCGTACCGCACACGGCACGGCCTTCGTAGAAGCGCGCATTGTAGGTCGCCACGTTGTCCGAGCGCTGGTAGCCGGTGGCATGCTCGAACCTGACGTCCGGGAACTGCTGGGCAACCTTGATGACATAGTCGCCATAGCCAAAGCTGGTGGCGAAGATCAGCTTGTGGCCGGATTGGGCCAGTTCGCGCAGCACCCGCTCGCTGTCGGGGCCCTCAGGCACGTTTTCGACGATGGTCGGCTCGGCGACGGCGTCGCCCAGCTGTTCCTTCATGAACTTGGCGCCCTGGGCATGGCCGAAATTCCAGCCATTGTCGTTGACGGTGCCGATCAGCATGAAGCCGACCTTGAGCGGCTCGGTCTGGGCAAAGGCCTTGGTGCCGAGCAGCGGCAGGGCCGCGGCGGCGGCGCCGACCTTGAGGATATTGCGGCGGGTGATTGTCATCTGTCTCTCCTGAATGACTTTTCTTGGTTGATCGAGGGCCACTGGGCAGCCCTCAATTGCTGGGCAGGAACGGCTTGCCGAGGCAGGCCGGTGCATTGGTGGAGGCGTCGCGGCGGATCGAGATCAGCACCAGCACGACGACGGTAGCGAGATAGGGCAGAGCGGCCCAGAGCTCGGATGGAATGGCACTGAGCGGACCGCCGCCGGCCTTGGCATAGAGCTCCATGGTCATGACCAGGCCGAAGAGATAGGCGCCGGCCAGCAGCCGGAACGGCCGCCAGGACGCGAACACCACCAGCGCCACGGCGATCCAGCCGCGACCCGCCGTCATGCGCTCGGCCCATTGCGGCGTCAGCAACAGCGGGAAGCAGGCGCCAGCAATACCGGCCATGGCGCCACCAAACATCACGGCCATGTAGCGCACGCCAATCACCGAATACCCGATGGAGTGGGCGGAAAGGTCATTCTCGCCGACCGCCCGCAGGATCAGCCCCGCGCGGGTTTTTTTGAGGAACCACCAGATGGCGACGACCATGAACAGTGCAAAATAGACCAGCGCCGAATAGCCAAACAGCACGCGCCATATCGGGTGGGTGGCAAGGTCCGCGGGAAACAGCGGACCCAGCAGCGTTACCGGCTTGGCGCTGTAGCCCTGCCCGGCCAAGGCCGAAAAACCCGTGCCGAATATGGTCAGAGCCAGTCCGGTCGCGGTCTGGTTGGCGGAGAGGCTGAGGGTGAGGAAGCCGAAGATCAGTGACGTGGCCATGCCGGTGGCCGCAGCCAGCAGAATGGCCAGGTAATGGTTGCCGGTGACGAAGACGATGATGAAGGCGGTGATCGCCCCGACCAGCATCATGCCCTCAACGCCCAGGTTGAGCACGCCCGCGCGCTCCACCACCAGTTCACCCAAAGCCGCGATCAGGATCGGTGTCGACGCACCAACCACGGTGATGATGACGGCGATGATCAGGTCCGTGCTCATGGGTTAACCCCCGCCGCCTGCGGCACCACGCGCCTGATGCGGTAGCGGATGAGGATATCCCCCGCCAGCAGGAAGAACAGCATCATCGCCTGGAACACGCCGGTCGCCGAATTGGAGAGGCCGATAGTGGTCTGCGCCACCTCGCCGCCCACAAAGGTGATGGCCATGACAATGCCGGCAAAGATCACCCCCAGCGGATTAAGCCGGCCGAGAAAGGCCACGATGATGGCGGTGAAGCCGTAATTGGTGGGGAACCCCGGCACCATGCGCTGGAACGGCCCGGCCACTTCTAGCATGCCCGCCATGCCGGCCAGCCCGCCGCTGACCAGCAGCGCCAGCCAGATCGTCTTGTTTTCGGAAAACCCGCCATAGCGCGCCGCATGCGGCGCCGCGCCGACCACCTTCATCTGATAGCCGAACACCGAGCGGGACATGATGAACCAGGCGATCAATGCCACGACAATGGCGATCGGTACGCCCAGATGCACGATCGTGGTGGGGATAATGGTAGGCAGCCGCGCCGCCTCCGAGAAAATACGCGTCTGCGGGAAGCCCATGCCCATTGGGTCTTTCCACGGAGCGCGAACCAGATAGTAGATCAGCTGCACCGAGGCATAGGTCAGCATCAGGCTGGTGAGAATTTCGTTTACCCCCAGCCGCGTCTTGAAGAAGGCCGGGATGGCGGCATAAGCCGCGCCGCCGGCCGTGCCCGCCACCAGCATGAGTGGCAAAATCCACCAGCCGGTCATGCCATGGGTGGCCAGCGCCACCCAGGTCGCGGCCAGCCCGCCCATGATATACTGGCCTTCGGCGCCGATGTTCCAGACATTGGCACGGTAAGCGATGGAAAGCCCCACGCCGATAATGATCAGCGGCGCCGCCTTGACCCCAAGATCCTGCCACTTGAACGAATTGGTCAGTGGCGTGAGGAAAATCTCCCGCACCGCGCCGACCCCGTCAAAGCCGATCAGCGAGAACAGGATCGCGCCCACCACCATGGTCAGCACCACAGCCGCAACGGGCGTGGCATAGACCATGAGCTGCGAGGGCTCGCGCCGCTTTTCAAGCCGGAATTGCATCGCGCGCCTCCGTCTGTCCATGCACGCCGCCCATCAGCAGGCCGATCTCCTCCACCGAGACTTCACCCGACGGCCGCGCCGGTGACAGATGCCCCATATTGATCACGGCCAGCGTATCGCACAGCGCCCTGAGTTCATCGAGATCCTGGCTGATGACCACGATGGCCGAACCGGCTGCCGCCAGATCCACCAGCGCCTGGTGGATTGCCGCCGCTGCGCCGGCGTCGACGCCCCATGTGGGCTGGCTCACCACCAGCACGCTGGGCTTTTGCAGGATTTCGCGGCCCATAATGTACTTCTGGAGGTTTCCCCCCGAGAGCGAACCAGCGATCGAAGCCGGTCCCAGCGCCTTGACCGCGAACTCGGCAATGACCTTTCCGGTATAGGTTTTGGCCGCGCCCGAATTGATCAGCCCCAGCATGACCATGCCGAGCCGATCGCGGGCGGTGAGCACCGAGTTATCGGACAGGGTGAAGTCGCCGACGGCGGCATGGCCATTGCGCTCCTCTGGGACGGCGCAGAGACCGCGCTTGCGCCGGCCGGTCGTATCGAGCAGCCCCAGCGGAAACCCATCGATGGTGATCGCGTCCTTGTCCTGGCTGCGGATTTCGCCTGATAGCGCGTCGAGCAGCGCGTTTTGCCCATTGCCGGCTACCCCGGCAATACCGAAGATTTCGCCCGCCCGGACGGTGAAGCTCACATCGTCGACCGGTACCTCGAAATGGCCGGTCTTGGCCGTCGACAGCCGCGACACGACCAGCTTAGGCAGCCCGATTGTTCGGCCGGCGGCGCGTATGATGTCCTTGAGACCGGCGCCAATCATCTTCTCTGCCATCGACCGGCTGGTTTCCTGCCTGGGGTCGCAGGTATCGACCAGCTTGCCGCCGCGCAGGATGGTGGCGGTATCGCACAGCGCTTTGATCTCATGCAGCTTGTGCGAGATGTAGAGGATGGAGCAGCCCTCGGCGGCGAGTTTGCGCAGCACCTCGAACAATTGCTCGACTTCCTGCGGCGTCAGCACTGAGGTCGGCTCATCCATGATCAGGAGCTTGGGCTCGAGCAGCAGCGCCCGCACGATCTCGATGCGCTGGCGTTCGCCGACCGACAGGGTAGCCACTGTGCGGTGCGGATCGAGCAGCAGGCCATACTGTGCCATTACGGCGCGGATACGGGCCTCAAGCTCGCGCGATGGAATCTTGCTGTCCATGCCGAGGGCGATATTCTCGAGCACCGTCAGCGCCTCGAACAGCGAGAAGTGCTGGAACACCATGCCAATGCCCAGCTTGCGGGCGGCCTTGGGATTGGGCACCACGACCGGTTCGCCATCCCAGCGCATTTCGCCGGCATCGGGTTGCATGATGCCATAGATCATCTTGACCAGGGTGGATTTGCCCGCCCCGTTCTCGCCCAGCAAGGCGTGAATTTCGCCTGGTTTGACGGCAAAGGTGACGTTGTCGTTGGCAAGGACGCCGGGAAAGCGCTTGGTAATACCGGTCAATTCAAGCCGAAACGGCATACTAGCGTCCAATCACCACCCCCAATCGCTTGGGGGCGCGAGCCCGCGCAATGTCAGCTTCCCGTTGCCCAATGTGGACCATAATTTCGGCCGCCGCCAGTGCCGCAATCACCTCGGGTCTTTTATCCCCAAGCCCCTGCCGCCCGATCGGTAGCACGAGCCGCTGCAGTGCACTGGCGTCGCCACCCTCGGCCTTGAACCAGCTCGAAAATCTCGCCCGTTTAGTCTGGCTGCCGACCATGCCGACATAGGGCGCATCGGTCCGCGCCAGCGCCTCGCGAGCAATCATGAAGTCGAGCGCATGATCATGGG
Source organism: Devosia sp. (assembly GCA_036675975.1). Classification (GTDB taxonomy): domain Bacteria; phylum Pseudomonadota; class Alphaproteobacteria; order Rhizobiales; family Devosiaceae; genus Devosia. The sequence goes on from JAKFDU010000028.1 coordinate 4,658, forward strand.
TGAGAATGACGTATGAGCTCCCCTCAGGCGCCGATCGCACCACGGCCTCCGGCATGGCAACGGCGCGTGCCTTGATGGCGGCATGGAGCAGAGCCAGCTCCTCGCGGCGCGTGTCGATGACCTCAAGCTGTATCGGCAGGATGGCGAGGATCTGCGCCAGCGCCCGCCCGACATTGCCGGCGCCGAACACATAGACATGCGGTAAGGCGGCGTCTTCCGCGGCCACAATGGCCGCCAGCCGCTCCCGGGTCGTCGCATCGGCGTAGCGGAGTGAAACCTGAACCCGCCCGCCGCAGCACTGGCCGATCTCCGGCCCCAGCGGCACATCCATCGCCTCCTCGGCCTGCCCGTTGGCGATGAGCCTTCGGGCATGCTCGATCACCATGTATTCGAGCGCGCCTCCGCCGATGGTGCCGAACAGGTCGGTGCGTCCGACCAGCATGAAAGTGCCCTGTTCGCGGGGGGACGAGCCGCGGACGGAGGTGAGCTCGCAGACGATGGCGTCGGGATTGCTGGCGAAGAAGGAGGTGAGTTGGGGGCTCCGGGTGGTCATGGACACCCCCTCGTATCGTGCCCAAACCTCATCCCCTCCCGGCCTCCCCCTTCAAGGGGGAGGTGAAGGCCGGCGTTTTTGGCGACATGGTGCCAAACGAGTGGAGCAGCACCTCCCCCTCGATGGGGGAGGTTGGGAGGGGGTGGGGCAACGCGCACCGATCTCACCCCCGTGCCCCCTTCATCCTCTGCACGCCCATGAGCACCCGCTCGGGCGTTACCGGCGTATCCAGCCGCGGCGCGACCCGATAATCCGCCACGCTCGCCACCGCCATCGACAGCGCCTCGACCACGCTCATCGCCAGCATCAGCGGCGGCTCACCAACGGCCTTGGAACGGCCGATGGTTGGCTCGGCATTCACCGACCACTCGGCCAGCCTGACGTTGAAGACCGGCGGCACATCGCTGGCGAGGGGGATTTTGTAGGTCGACGGCGCCTTGGTGCGCAGCTGGCCCTGGTCATCCCACACCAGTTCCTCAGTGGTGAGCCACCCCATCCCCTGGATGAAGCCGCCCTCGACCTGGCCGGTATCGATGGCGGGGTTCAGCGACTTGCCCACGTCATGGAGGATATCGACCCGATCGACCGTGTATTCGCCGGTCAGGGTATCGATGGTCACCTCGCTGACCGAAGCGCCATAGGCAAAGTAGTAGAATGGATGCCCGCGCCCGGTGGCCCGATCCCAATGGATCTTGGGGGTCTCGTAGAAGCCGGCCGCCGAGAGCTGCACCCGGTTGAGATAGGCCGAAGCCGCCAGCTCAGAGAAAGGCACGAACTTGGTGCCGGCCTGGATGCCGCCCTGTACCCACTTTACATCGGCTTCGGCAACCTGATGCAGCTTCGCCGCGTGCTTGACCAGTCGCTCCTTGATCTGCCGCGCCGCGTCATAGGCCGCCATGCCATTGAGGTCGGAGCCGGACGACGCAGCCGTGGCCGAGGTGTTCGGCACCTTGCCCGTGGTCGTCGCCATGATCTTGACCACGTCGAGCCCAACGCCGAAGGCATCGGCCAGCACCTGTGCGACCTTGATATAGAGCCCCTGCCCCATCTCGGTACCGCCGTGGCTGAGATGGATCGAGCCATCCTTGTAGACATGCACCAGCGCCCCGGCCTGGTTGTACCAGGTGGCAGTAAAGGAGATGCCGAACTTGACCGGCGTCAAGGCAATGCCCTTTTTGAGGATCGGGCTGCCTGCATTGTATTTGAGGATTGCCGCCCGCCGCGCCTGATAATCCGCGCTGGCCTCGAGCTCATCCACTACCCGGTGGATGATATTGTCTTCCACGCGTTGGTGGTACGGCGTCACGTTGTTGGTGTCGATACCGTAGAAATTGGCCTTGCGGATCTCGAGCGGGTCCTTACCCAAGGCATAGGCGATATCCTCGATCCAGCGCTCGGCCGCCAGCATGCCCTGCGGACCGCCAAAGCCGCGGAAGGCGGTGTTGGAGACGGTGTTGGTATAGAGCGGCTCACTGCGGACGCGCACGGCCGGATACCAGTAGGCATTGTCGGCATGGAACAGTGCCCGGTCCGTTACAGGCCCTGACAGGTCCGATGAAAAGCCGGCGCGCGCGCCATAGACCGCGTCCACGGCGTGAATTTTGCCGGCGTCGTCATAGCCGACGTCGTAATCGACCACGAAATCGTGCCGCTTGCCGGTGGCGGTCATATCGTCGTCGCGGTCGGGCCGGATCTTGCAGGCGCGGTTCCATTTCTTGGCCGCCAGGGCCGCCACGGCGGCGAACAGGTTGCCCTGCGTTTCCTTGCCGCCAAAGCCGCCGCCCATCCGGCGCACATTGACCGTCACCGCATGATGGCGAATACCCAGCACGGCGGCGACCATCAGTTGCACCTCGCTGGGATGCTGCGTCGAGGCATAGACGGTCACGTCCTCGTCCTCGCCCGGAATCGCCAGCGATATCTGGCCCTCGAGATAGAAGTGGTCCTGCCCGCCGATCTCGATACTGCCGCTGAGCCGGCGCTGCGCCGCCGCCAGCCCGGCGGCGACGTCGCCGCGTTCGAGCTTCAGCGGTTCAGTCACCAGCTTGCCACCCGCCACCTGGGCGGCGCGGACATTGGTTTGATGCGGCAGGTCGCGATACTCGACCTTGGCCAGATGCGCCGCCCGCCGAGCCTGGTCGCGCGTCTCGGCCACCACCGCAAAGAGCGGCTGCCCCCAGAAATGCACTTTGCCGATGGCGAAGATAGGCTCGTCGTGCTTGTGGCTGGGGGAGACGTCATTCTCGCCGGGGATATCCTCCGCCGTGAGGATGCCGATCACCCCAGGTGAAGCTTTGGCGGCGGCCAGGTCCATGCCCACGATCTCGGCGTGCGCCCGCGTCGACAGCGCCAGATAGGCATGCATGGTGCCCTCGGGCTCGACCATGTCGTCAATATATTCGGCCGTGCCTGCCACATGCTTGGGCCCGCTGTCATGGCGGGTCGAGGTGTGCAGCGATGCCAAGGCGATGGGGGCTTCGTGCTTGTTCATGCCACCTCCCGCCGGAGCCTCTGCCCCTGTCCGGTGGTTTCCAGATAGAACCGTTGCAGCAGGTTCTGCGCCGCGAGCAGTCGATAATCGGCGCTGGCCCGCATATCGGAAATTGGCTGGTAATCCTCGCCAAAGGCCTGCATCGCCGAGTCGATCGTCGTCTGTGTCCAAGCCTTGCCGACCAATGCAGCCTCGACTGTCCTGGCGCGCTTGGGGGTCGCCGCCATACCGCCGAAGGCCACGCGGGCCATGCCGACGAAACCGGCGTCATTGACGAACACCCGGAAGGCCCCGCACAGAGCCGAGATGTCCTCCTCACGCCGCTTCGAAATCTTGTACACGGCGAATTTCTCGCCCTCGGGCAACAGCGGAATGGTCACGCTCTCGACGAACTCGCCCGGCTGCCGGTCCTGCTTGCCATAGGCAACGAAGTAGTCCTCGAGCTTGATCTCGCGCCGATGCTCGCCCCGGCGCAAATGCAGCTTGGCCCCCAGCGCGATAAAGGGCGGCGGCGTATCGCCGATCGGCGAGCCGTTGGCGATATTGCCGCCGATGGTGCCCATATTGCGGATCTGCTCGCCGGCGATGCGGTTCCACAACTCGTCCATCTCAGGGAAGGTCGCAGCCACGACAGGCAGCGCCTCGGAATAGGAAACCCCGGCATAGAAACGCACTTCGCTGTCATTTTCGGCGATGCGCTTGAGCTCCTGCAGGTGATTGATGAAGATCACCGGCCCGATTGATCGCATGAACTTGGTCACCCACAGACCCACATCGGTCGAGCCGTTGACGACGGTGGCATCAGGGTTGGCTTCATAGATTGCGGCGAAGTCATCCAGACCAGCCGGCACGATGATGCGATCACCGCCTTCGCCGATCTCGACGCGCCTGCCGTCATTGATCGCCTTGATCTTGCCCTTGAGCGCAATGCGCTCGGCCAACAGCGGATCAGCCTCAGGCCGGCCATAGGTGGAAATCGCCTTGCCGGCGCGGATTATCGGCGCATAGCCGGTACAACGGCAGAGATTGCCCTGCAGCGCCTTCTCGATGGCAGTCTGGCTCGGATCCGGGTCGCGCATCCACAGGCCATAAAGGCTCATGACAAAGCCCGGCGTACAAAAACCGCACTGGCTGCCATGATGATCCACCATCGCCTGCTGCACCGGGTGCAACACCCCATCCCTGCCACGCAGATGCTCCACCGTCACCACATGTGTGCCGTGCAGGCTGCCCACGAAGCGGATGCAGGCCGTAACCGAGTCATAGATAATCTCGTCACCCATCAGCCGGCCGACCAGCACCGTGCAGGCCCCACAGTCGCCCTCGGCGCAGCCTTCCTTGGAGCCGCGCAGCCGACGATCCAGCCGCAGCCAGTCGAGCAGGGTGGCATCGGGCTTCACATCGGTGAGACTGATTTCCTCGTCATTGAGGATGAAGCGGATGGCGCCCGAAACCTCGGTCATCCTAGCTCCCCCGATAGGTGGAATAGGCGAAGGGGCTGACCAGCAGGGGCACGTGATAGTGCTTGTCCTCGGAGATCGTAAAGCGGACCGGCACCACGTCGAGGAACGGCGTCTCGAGCTCGACGCCCAATCGCTCGAAATACTGCCCGACATGGAAATGGATCTCGAACTCGCCATGCTGGAACTGCTGCTCGTCGAGCAATGGCGCGTCCACCCGCCCATCGGCATTGGTGTAGCTGTCGGCGATGTGATGATTGTGATCGCCGTGCACGAACAGCAACTCGATCCGCATGCCACGCGCCGGCTTGCCGTGCATGGTGTCCAGGACATGCGTCGTAAGGCGTCCACTACCCGCCATCTGCTGCTCCGTATATCGTCCCCGAAGCACGAGACTATCGCATCACGCTCGATGCGCAATGCTCATTTTTTACCATCTGGTCCATTTTTGTGCATCTTGTTCCGGTGCACAGGATTCATACTGTCCCGGACATCAGACGAGAGCTCATTCCATGCGCTACCCCCGCGATCTCAACGGCTATGGTCCCAACCCGCCCCACGCCAATTGGCCCGGCGGCGCCCATGTCGCGGTACAGTTCGTGCTCAATTACGAAGAGGGCGGCGAGAACAATATCCTGCACGGCGATGCGGGCTCGGAGGCCTTCCTTGCCGACGTGGTCGGCGCCGTGCCCTGGCCGGGCCTGCGGCATTGGAACATCGAATCCATGTACGAATACGGTGCCCGCGCCGGCTTCTGGCGACTGCACAAGCTTCTCACCGAGGCGCAACTGCCGGTCACCATCTATGGTGTCGCCACGGCGCTGATGCGCGCCCCCGCCCAGCTCGCGGCGATGCAGGACGCCGGCTGGGAGATCGCCAGCCACGGCTACAAATGGGTCGAGCATAAGGACATGCCACCTGATGTCGAACGCGGCCAGATCGCCGAAGCCGTTCGCCTCCACACCATTGCCACCGGCGAACGCCCGCGCGGTTGGTATACCGGCCGCTGCTCGCTCAACACCGTCGACCTCGTCTCGGAAGAAGGTGGCTTCGCCTATGTGTCGGACACCTACGACGACGACCTGCCCTATTGGCGCGTGCATCGGGGCCGGCCGCAGCTGATCATCCCCTATACGCTGAGCGCCAACGACATGCGGTTCGTCACCGCCTCGGGCTTCGGCAATGGCGAGGAATATTTCCAGTTCCTGAAGGACAGCTTTGACTGTCTCTATGCCGAGGGCCAAGCCGGTTCGCCCAAGATGATGTCGATCGGCCTCCACTGCCGCCTCGTCGGCCAGCCCGGTCGCTACCAGGGGCTGAAGAAATTCATCGATTACATCAAGAGCTTCGACAAGGTCTGGGTGCCCACCCGCCTCGCAATTGCCGAGCACTGGGCCAAAGAGCACCCCTATGTCGCTCCCGAAGTCATTCCCTCCCAGCTCGACAAGGCTGAGTTCGTAGAACGCTACGGTTCGATTTTCGAGCACTCGCACTGGATAGCCGAGCGCGCCTGGGCGGGTGAACTGGCGCCAGCCAACGATACGGCCATCGGTCTCCATTTCGCGCTGCGGAGTCAGTTCCGCATGGCAACGCCCGAAGAGCGTCTTGCCGTGCTGCGCGCCCATCCGGACCTCGCCGGCAAGCTCGCCGCCGCCAAACGCCTCACGGAAGCCTCGACCGCTGAGCAGGCCTCGGCGGGCCTCGACGCGCTGACCGACGCGGAGCGCGAGCGCTTCACCGCGCTTAACACCGCCTATGTCGAAAAGTTCGGCTTCCCGTTCATCATCGCAGTGCGCGACAATACCAAGGCATCCATTCTTGCAGCGTTCGAGAAGCGCATCAACAACAGCGCGGAGGTGGAGTTCGCCACCGCTTGCGCGCAGGTGGAGCGGATCGCGCTGCTGAGGCTGCGGGCGGTTTTGAAGTAGCGCTCTTCACCTCTCTCTTCGGGGGAGAGGCGAGACAGCCTTACCCGTTCAGCTCGTCCGGATCGAAGCCGAACGTATCGCGTTCGCGGAACAGGCTGAGTACCAGCGCCACCAGACCCAGCCACGGCAGGTGGTGCTGTAGCCAGGAATGCGGCGCGATCGCACTATGGGCGTGAAGCTCGTTCATCCCGACAGCATCGCGCCAAAGTTTGAAGATTTGGTAACCTTAACAGGCCATTAGCCGCTACCAGGCGTCTGGCTCCCGCACCAGGTGCACGATCCCGGCCGGGTTGAAGAACCACCCGCCGCGAAATCCTTCCCCAAGCGCCTCAATCGCGTCGTTCCGCACCACATCGGCGGCCCTCAACCTCCCGGCTGCGTCGTCAAAGTCCGGCGTGAACAGCTCCAACCATACTTCGGCTTGCGAATAACCAGGCACCTCGTCGATCCACAGCCGGTTTGACCCGTAGACAAAGCCCACATTACCGGGCTTTTCGGTGAAGGGCTCAAGGCCCAGCGTGTCGCGGTAGAATGCGACGGTCTGAGCGTACTGATGTGTCGGCACCTTCATGGCAATGTTGATGCCGCCTTCTATCCACCGCGTCATCGGCGTTTCTCCTATTTGTAGAAGCCTTCGCGCAGGTTGATGCCGTGCTCGATAAAGACCTTGAGCGCGCACAGCATGCCGGTCCACCCCTCGCAATTGCCAAAGGCCGCCTTCTGCGCCGCAACGGTATCGCGCCAACCGCTCTCGGCGATGGTCACCAGGGTGCGGCCATCTTCGAGACCCGCAAAGGTCATGGTGACCGTCGTCTCGTATGAGCCGCCCTGGTCCGGCGTGCCATCGGCTGCGCCCCAGCGCAGCACGATCTTCTGGTCCTCGACCACCTCGATCACATGAACCGGAAACGCGCCCGGAAAATCGTGGAAATCCCAGGTCACGGTGGCGCCGGTCGCCAGCCGGCCCTTGGCGCCACCCGTGGTGAAGTACCCACTCAGCTGCTTGGGATCGACCACCGCCTCGAACACCTCATGCACCGGTCTGCTGATCCGGCCCGAGACACTGAATTCCGGCGCCACACGGACGCCCTTGCTCTGTACGGCTCGCATTTCGTGCGCTCCTCGCTTGACTGATCTCGGTATATGTTATAAAAACATAACATGTCAACTGAAGACGAAAACGACTTGATTTTCAAGGCTCTCGCGCATCGCGCCCGACGGAAAATCGTCGATCTGCTGAAGGTCGAGCCACGCACCACCGGCCTGCTATGCGACCTGATGCCCGAGCTGGACCGCTGCACGGTCATGCAGCATCTGGGCGTGCTCGAAGAGGCGGGACTGGTCGTGGCGGAGCGGCGCGGTCGCGAGCGCTGGAACCATCTCGACGCACTGCCCATCCACGCCATCCATGAGCGCTGGATCGGTCCCTACGCCGCCTACGCGACGTCCATGCTGAGCAAGCTCAAGAGCCAGGTCGAGGACACCGTCTGACTTGCGACGACTCTGGCGAGGCGCTATGCGCGGAGCCATTGGAGGGCTCCCATGTATACACTTTACGTCGCCAACAAGAACTACTCGTCCTGGTCGTTGCGCCCCTGGGTGCTGATGCGCGAAGTGGGCATCCCGTTCGACGAACAGGTTCGCCCATTCAATGATGGTCCGACGCTGGCCTTTGGCGACGTCTCCCCCAGCGGCCGTTTCCCGTGCCTGGTCGACGGCAGCACGGTGGTGTGGGATTCACTCGCGATTGCCGAATATCTCGCCGAAAGCCATCCTCAGGTCTGGCCATCCGACAGGGTCGCCCGCGCCTTCGCCCGTTCAGCCGCGGCCGAGATGCATTCGGGCTTTGCCAACCTGCGCAACATCTGCGGCATGAATGTTGGCATTCGCGTCGAGCTGGCCTCCGTCCCCGATGGCCTCGCCGCCGACATCGCCCGCCTCGACGCGCTATGGACCGAGGGTCTCAACCGCTTCGGCGGCCCTTTCCTCGCCGGAGACAGGTTCACCGCTGCCGATGCCTTCTTCACCGCTGTCGCCTTCCGCGTGCAGACATACGATCTCAAGCTCAGTGCACCAGCGGCGGACTATGCCAAGCGCCTGCTTGCCTTGCCATCCATGCAGGATTGGTACGCTGCCGCACTCAAGGAAACCTGGCGCAAGGCGGCCTATGAGAGCGAGGCCCTTGCCGCGGGGCGCATCGTCGCCGATTATCGCCAGACTGCCTGACTTCACCGCCAAACCGGCACCGCCTCGGGACTTTCATGGTCGACACCACCTATGCCTCGCCCGCCGCCGGCCTGCCGCCGCAAACGGCACTCCATACCGGCCGCGCCGTCTTCACCGAGGCCTATGCCGTCATCCCCCATGGCGTGATGCGCGACATCGTCACCAGCTACCTGCCCCACTGGGACCAGACCCGGGCCTGGGTGATCGCGCGCCCGCTGAGCGGGTTCGCCGAGACCTTCTCGCAATACATCATGGAGGTGATGCCCGGAGGCGGCAGCACCCGGCCCGAGCCAAATCCCGAGGCCGAGGGCGTGCTGTTTGTGGTCGAAGGCCAGGCCGGCGTTACCGTCGAGGGCAAGAGCCACCTGCTCAAGCCCGGCGGCTACGTTTTTCTCCCGCCCGGCTGCGCCTGGAGTTTTGCCAACAAAGGAACCCTCCCGGTCCGCTTCCATTGGGTACGCAAGCGCTACGAGGCTGTACCAGGCATCGACGCGCCCTCCGCCTTTGTCGCGAACGAGCAGGATGAACCTGTCACCTGGATGCCCGGTACCAACAACACCTGGGGCACCACACGCTTCGTCGACCCGACCGATCTGCGCCACGACATGCATGTCAACATCGTCACCCTCGAGCCGGGCGCGGTCATCCCGTTCGAGGAAACCCATGTCATGGAGCACGGCCTCTACGTGCTCGAAGGCAAGGCAGTCTACCGGCTCAATCGCGACTGGGTCGAGGTCGAGGCGGGCGACTTCATGTGGCTGCGCGCCTTCTGCCCCCAGGCCTGCTATGCCGGCCCAGGTCGCTTCCGCTACCTGCTCTACAAGGACGTCAACCGCCACATGAAGCTGGGCCTCTGATCATGGGTACGGTCGTCATCGAGCCGCTCACCGCCACGGCATTCGCGCCCTTTGGCCAGGTGATCGAAACTGCTGGCGCACACCACTATCCCATCAATGCAGGCATGACCGAGCGCTACCACGACCTGGCGCGGGTCGAGCTGGGTGGCGTGCATCCGCGCCCGCTGATCTCCATCTTCCGCGGCCAGCCCTATGCAATACCGCTTGTTCTCAAGCTGGTGGAACGTCACCCGCTCGGTAGCCAGGCCTTCTATCCGCTGTCATGCAATCCCTGGCTGGTCATAACAGCCGAAGACGACGCTGGAAAACCGGTCCGCCTCCGCGCCTTCCAGCCGGCGCCCGGCCAGGGCGTCAACATCGCCATGAACACCTGGCACGGCGTCCTGACGCCGCTGGAAGCCGAGAGCGACTTCCTCGTCGTCGACCGCGGTGGCGAGGGCAACAATCTCCAAGAGCATCACTTTGAGGTGCCGTGGACCGTGACGCGGTAGGCGTGCCTCTACGGCCCCAATCACCCCGTAAACCCTGTCCGCCGCCACACCTCGCAACCATCACGCCGCTGCGCTAAACTGCGAACACTGGAGGTCGCCATGCGCTTGGTCCGCACTATCGTCGCTCTGCTCGCTTTTGCATTGGCCACCCCAGCTATGGCCGAGGACGTCACATTCACCGGCCTCGTGAGCTATCGCGAGCGCATGGCGCTTCCACCGGATGCCGCGCTGACCATCGCCCTCGTCGGCCTGCCGGGCGAGGACCGCATCGCCTCTGCCCATGCCAGCCTTGGCGGCAAGGCGGGATCGCCCATCCGGTTCACCCTCAATGTGCGCAGCGACGTCATCGCCGCCGGCGGCCAATATGGCCTCGTCGCCGAAATCTGGAGCTACGGCTATGTCATCTTCCGCAACTGGCAGCCGGTTGTGGTCGATGTCGCCGAACCCGAGGGCAATATCATCGAAGTCGAGTTCTCCCCGCCTCCGCCACACGATCCACCCGAGCAGATCCTGCCACCAGTCGAAACACCCAATCCACTGCTCGATGTCCTGTGGACTGTCACCAGCATTGGCGGCGAACCGGTCCTGCCCCAGACCAAGGTGACCTTTTCCATCGCCGCCGACCATCGTGCCGGCGGCAGTGGCGGTTGCAACAACTATTTCACCGAAGCCAGCTTCGCGACCCCGCCGCTGACCTTCGGCCCCATCGCCGGCACCCGCATGGCCTGCGACGCTGCCGTCATGGCGCAGGAAGCACGCTTCTTCGCCGCGCTCGACGCCACTGCTGGCTATGACCTCAACGGCTATACGCTGAAACTGGTAGACGCTGCCGGCATTCCCCTCGCGGGGCTCATCCGCGCGCCGTGAGCTTTCCAACGCAGCTGGGGATGGCTAGGCTCTGCTGCCTGCCACCGGAGCCACCATGGACAAAGCCGACCTGATTTCCCGCCTGCTCGATGTCATCGAACACGATATCGCGCCGGTAACGCGCAAGGGTGTGGCCCGCGGCAACAAGCTGTTCGGCGCCGCCATCCTGCGCAAATCCGACCTGTCGGTAGTGGTGGCAGAGACCAATAACGAGATCGAAAACCCGTTGTGGCACGGCGAAATGCACGCCATGAAGCGCTTCTTCGAACTCCCGGCCGATCAGCGGCCCGACGTTAAGGACTGCCTGTTTCTGGCGACCCACGAGCCGTGCTCGCTCTGCCTGTCCGGCATCACCTGGTCAGGCTTCGACAATTTCTATTATCTGTTCAGCCACCAGGACAGCCGCGACAGCTTCGCCATCCCCTATGACATCCAGATCCTGAAGGGTGTCTATGCTGTGCCGGATCCCGACCGCGCCGCGGTCCCCGACGATCGACCGCTGTACAACCGCACCAATGCTTACTGGACCAGCTACAATATCGCCCAGCTGATCGCGAGCCTCGACCGCAGCCACAAGGAAGTGCTGCTCGAGCGCTTCGACAACCTCAACGGGCTCTACGCCGACCTGTCCGCGACCTACCAGAGCGGCAAGGGAGACAAGGGCATTCCTCTGGCCTAGGGGACGGCTTATTCGTGCGTCTCGATCACCAGTACCTCGCTGCGCGGCACATCGGCGAACGAGGCGGCGAAGGTGAGGAAGCTGATTGCCAGGGCAAAGAGCGCGGTGAGGAGGAGCTGGGTCATCTTGTTCATTCCGGGCATGGTGTTGACGCTATGGCTGGCGTGCCGTGATGGGCTTTCGTCAGCGTTGCTCTCCTCTATTCGTCCGGCTTTGAACGCTGGACCAATGCCCTATTAATCTGCCGTTCAGAATGCCGGTTGCCGCATGCCAGCCATGCCCGAGCGAACCAAAGCTGATACCGCGCGTTGCACTAGGGATCATTTCCCCGGAAGGCCCTGTGATGTCGATCGATGCCGTTGCCCCCAATGCCATTCCCCAGCTGGCTATTTTCACCGATTTCGACGGCACGCTCGTCGAAATCGCCGAGACACCCGACGCAGTCGAGGTTCCCGACACGCTGGCAGACCAGCTCGCGCGTGCCGTGCGCGAACTCGATAGTGCCTTCGCCGTGCTGACCGGTCGCGAGATCTCCGACATTGATCGGTACCTTGCACCGCTCCACCTGCCCATCGCCGGTGCCCATGGCACCCAGCGCCGCCGCGCCGATGGAGTGGTCGAAACCGTCGACCCAGCCGTCATTCTCGCCGCCGAGGAAATCGCCCAGGCGGTATCGCCCCTGGTCGTGGCCAATCCTTCCCTGCTGCTGGAGATCAAGGAAGGCGCCGTCGCCCTCCATTTCCGCCAGGCGCCGGAGCTGGAAACTGCGGTGCGCATCGCCATGGAGGAGGCCGTCCACAGCGTGACCGATTTCGCCCTCGTAGAAGGCAAGATGGTGCTCGAAGCCCGGCCCCGCGCGGTCAGTAAGGGTGAAGCGCTGCGCGCCTTCATGCGCGAAGAGCCCTTCCTCGGCCGCACGCCCATCTTTATCGGCGACGACGTGACCGATGAGGATGCCTTCATCGCGGCCCAGGATCTGGGTGGCGTCGGCATTAAACTGGGCGAAGGCGACACGGCCGCGCGCATGCGTATAGCCAATGTCGCCTCGGTGCATGCCCTCATTCGGGGCCTGGGCGATATCGCCGCTCGCGATCGCGAAGTTGCACTGACGCATTGACTGGACTGAACTGGGGCACCTGATGAGCCGTGTTATCGTCGTTTCCAACCGAACGCCGGGCCGGGGCCCGGCGGCGGGCGGTCTGGCCGTCGCCTTGCGCAAGACCCTGGCCGAACGGGAAGGGTTCTGGTTCGGCTGGTCCGGCAAGCTGGTGGACGATCCTTCGCCATCAGCCAGGTTCCAGGATATCGACGGCCTCTCGATCGCGCAGATCGACCTGACGCGCGACGATCACCATGCCTATTATGCCGGCTTTTCCAATTCCATCCTCTGGCCCAGCTTCCACCTCAGGCTCGACCTCGCCACCATCGAGGCGCACTGGTACGAGGGCTATCGCCGGGTCAACCAGCAATTCGCCCGCGCGCTGCTGCCGCTGCTCAAACCCGACGACATCATCTGGGTGCATGACTACCACCTGATCCCGCTGGCCAGCGAGCTCCGCAACCTCGGCGCGCGCAACCGCATCGGCTTCTACCTCCACATCCCCTTCCCCACGACCGATGCGCTCTACGCCATCCCACACCATCAAGAGCTGATGCGCGACCTGTCGCGCTATGATCTGGTCGGCATGCAGGCTAACCGCGACGTCGCCGCCTTCACCGAATTTGCCGAGCATCAGGCGCCCTCGACGCTGTCAGGCTCACCGCTGAAGTCGGTGGATTTCGGCCGCACCGAGGTCGCGGCCTTCCCCATCGGCTCCGATCCCGATGCCTTCGCGCGCCTCGCCGTGAGCCCGGCGGCCAACAAGATGATCAAGCGGATGGAACGGGCACTCTACGGTCAGCAATTGATCCTGGGCGTCGATCGGCTGGACTATTCCAAGGGCCTGCCGCAACGCATCGAGGCCTATGAGAAGCTGCTCGCCAACGACACGCGCTTCCGCCGCCAGGTGCATATGCTGCAGGTGGCGCCGCCTTCGCGCGATACCATCAAGGAATATCAGGCGACCAGCGAAGCGCTTGACGCCATCTGCGGCCGGGTCATGGGGCGCTTTGCCGAACCCGACTGGCAGCCGCTGACCTACGTGAAACGTGCCTATGGCCAGCCCAGCATCGCCGGCCTCTACCGCCTGGCGCGCGTCGGCCTGGTCACGCCCCTGCGTGACGGCATGAACCTGGTGGCTCACGAATATATCGGGGCGCAGAATCCGGCCGACCCGGGCGTTCTCGTCCTCTCCCGCTTCGCCGGCGCCGCCGAAATCTTCGAGGACGCCATTCTGGTCAACCCCTTCGACACCGACGAAACCGCCGAGGCCCTGCGCATGGCCCTCGACATGCCGCTGGACGAGCGCCTTGCCCGCTGGACCACGCTGATGGCCGCTGCGCGGAAGCATAATGTCGAGGACTGGTCGAAAGACTTCCTGGAGCGGTTGGCGCCGACCTCGACCGCAGGCACCGGGACGCGGGACATCTTGTACTTGGCGTCGGTGGCTTGACCGAAGAGCACCCCCTCCTAGGCTCCCCCTGAAAAAGGGAGAGGAACAGATCGCGAGTTAGTGAACATCTCGCGGCACACCCACCGCGCGGTTCCTCCCCCTGTCAGGGGAGGCTAGGAGGGGGTATCCCACACGGACGGGTCTTCGTTGCCGCCTTACCAAACTGTCATCCACCTCTCTGCCTTGTAACGCTACTTTCGGCGCACCCCGCGCTATCACCTCGCCACGCAGCCGACGTGGCGCGCAACAATCCGATCCGCATGCCAAGGGGCACGACCATGACGACGATGACCCGCCGCAATGCCTTCAAGGCCGTTGCCGTAACCGCCTCAGGCGGGTTCCTGATGAGCCAGCAGGCCTTTGCCCAGGAGGCCGGCGCCAGCGCCAGCCAGACCGCCGCCCTGCTTCAGGGCGC
>JAKFDU010000029.1:0-16691 GCA_036675975.1 Devosia sp.
CATCGCCGCAAACTTGCTGGCGATCGAGAGGCCAATGCCGCTCGTCGAGCCGGTGACCAGTGCCACGCGCTTTATCGTCATGCTCCACCCTGTAGCGGACCTTCGATGGGCCCGGTCTTTTGCAGACTACCTATCAAGTTCCGTGCCAAGCGCGGAAAGGCCGGCTTCAGGGAGTTTTCCGACAGTACGGACGGGGGAAAGTGTGCGGCAGACACGACACTGTCCGGAAATTCGGACAAATCAGGCGCTGATATTGTGCCGCTTCAGCTTCTCGTAGAACTGCGACCGCGACACGCCCAGCCGCAACGCCGCCGCCGACTTCTGCCCACCGGTGGCCTCGAGCGCATCTAGGATCGCCTGCCGCTCGGTATCGGCCACAGCATGGGCCAGCCCCTGCAGGGGGACGCCCGACCGTGCCACCCCCGGCGGCAGCGCACGACCGATCACGCCGGCATCCATCACTTCGGTAGGAGCCAGGGCGGCCGCCCGTTCGAGCACGTTGCGCAGTTCGCGCACATTGCCCGGCCAGGCATGCGCCTGCAGCAGCTTGATGGCCTCTGGCGTGATGACCCAGCCGCGCTGGTCCCCAGCCCGCATGGTCTGTTCCAGCAGCGTCTCGCACAGCAGCGCCATATCCTCGCGCCGCTCGCGCAGCGGCGGCACATGCACCGTCAGCACGGCGACGCGATAGTAGAGGTCGGCACGGAAACTCTTGTCGGCGATCTTGGCCTCGAGATCCTGCGAGGTCGCGGCAATGATGCGGACGTCGATCTTCTTGACCGTGTTGGAGCCCAAGGCCTCGATCTCGCCCTCCTGCAACACGCGCAGGAACTTGGCCTGGATGGCCAGCGGCATGTCGCCGATCTCATCGAGAAACAGCGTGCCCCCATGGGCCAGTTCGAACTTGCCCTGCCGCGCCTTCTTGTCGGCCCCGGTATAGGCGCCCGGCGATACGCCGAAGAACTCGGCCTCCAGCAGCGCCTCGGGCACCGCCGCCATGTTGACGGCAACGAACGGCCCGTCAGCCCGGTCCGATTGCTGGTGGATGGCATGGGCGAGCAATTCCTTGCCAGTACCGGTTTCCCCCAGGATCAGCGCCGCCCCATCGCGCAGCGCAAAGCGCCGCACCATGGCCTTGAGGTCTTTGACGGCATCGCTCTGTCCCACAAAGCTCGACAGAGAATATTTGGTCTGCCGCTCCCGCGTCAGCGCCGCCTGCGCCCTGGTCAGTTGCTTCTGCAGCGCCTCGAACTTGTCGAGCATGGGCGCGAGATAGTCCACATTGTCGTAGAACACGAAGCCGATCGCGCCCTCCACGGCGCCGGTCGCATCCTTGAGCGGAATGCGGCAGACCACGAATTGCCGGTCATCGAAATTCATGATGTCGAGCAGGATCGGCCGTCCGGTCTCCACGACGCGCCGCAACAGGGAATGAGGAATGATTTCCTCCACCGGCAGCCCGATCGGATCGAAGTCGGGCGCCAGCTTGAGCAATTCGCGATAGCGCGCATCCATCCAGGTGATGCGGGTCTGCGCGTCGACGATGATGGCGCCTTCGAAGAAATCCCGCAGCAGGCTGAAGGCACCCACGGCCTCTTCGATGCTGGCCAGGCCATTGGCAGCGGGCCAGCGTTCGGTCGTGGTCGGTATGCGCGTCATGGTCTCGCTTCCATTCGTTGCGCCGAGCCTAAAGCCCGCTCACCCCACGGGCAACACCATCACGCCCGCTCGACGCAGAGCGCCACGCCCATGCCGCCGCCGATGCACAGCGTCGCGAGGCCCTTGCGCCCGCCACGTCGCGCCAATTCGTGCAGCAGCGTTACCAGCACCCGCGCGCCCGATGCCCCGATCGGGTGGCCGATGGCAATCGCACCGCCATTGACGTTGACTCTTGCGGGATCCCAGCCCATCGCCTGATTGACCGCGCAAGCCTGAGCGGCGAAGGCCTCGTTGGCCTCGATGAGATCGAGATCTCCCACGCTCCAGCCGGCCTTGGCCAACGCCTTGGTCGAAGCCGGGATCGGCCCTGTTCCCATCACCGAGGGGTCAACGCCCGCCGTCGCCCAGCCGGCAATCCGTGCCAGCGGCGTCAGCCCGCGCCGCGCCGCCTCATCGGCATGCATCAGCACCAGCGCCGCCCCGCCATCATTGAGCCCCGAGGCATTGCCGGCTGTGACCGTCCCATCCTTGTCGAAGGCCGGCCGCAGCTTGGCTAAGGCCTCGGCACTGGTATCGGCGCGGATGTATTCATCGCTATCCACCACGACATCGCCCTTGCGGCCTTTGACCGTGACTGGTGCGATCTCCGCCTTGAACCGCCCGGCCTGTTGCGCCGCCGCGGCCTTCTGCTGCGAAGCGAGGGCGAAATCGTCCTGGTCGACCCTGTCGATGCCGAACTGTTTCGCCACATTCTCAGCGGTGATACCCATGTGATAGCCGCCAAACGCGTCGATCAGCCCATCCACCATCATGGTGTCGACCAGTGTCACCGGCCCCATCTTCGCCGGCGCCCGCAATTGCTGGCAATGCGGCGCCAGTGACATCGATTCCTGCCCGCCGGCCACGATGATCCGCGCGTCACCGGTGGCAATCTGCTGCATCCCGAGCGCCACCGCGCGCAGCCCGGAACCACACACCTGATTGAGGCTCCACGCCGTCGCGCCCTGCGGAATACCCGCGCGCATCGCCGCCTGCCGAGCCGGGTTCTGACCCGCGCCCGCCGTCAACACCTGCCCCAGGATCACCTCGTCAACCTCGCTGGCCGCCACACCGGCGCGCTCCAGCGCCGCGGCAATGGCAGTGGCACCCAGCTCATGCGCCGGCACCGTAGCAAGGCCGCCCATGAAGGCGCCAACGGCCGTGCGCGCTGCACCAACAATGACGATATCGCTCATGCCGACGCCCTCATCTCGAGCCCGACGGTGAACTTCGCCTCGGTCTTGGCGGTGATTTCGTCTACGCTCACCCCGTCGGCCAACTCGATCAGCACCATGCCGGGTTCTCCTCGCCGCTCCAGGGTGAACACCCCAAGATCGGTAATCACCAGATCCGCCACCCGCTGCCCCGTCAGCGGCAAGGTACAAGCCCGCAGCAGCTTGGGCTCGCCTTTGGCCTCGTGCTCCATCACCACCACGACCCGCTTGACGCCAGCGACGAGATCCATCGCCCCGCCCATGCCCTTGACCATCTTGCCCGGGATCATCCAGTTGGCCAGATCGCCATTCTCGGCCACCTGCATGGCGCCCAGGATCGACAGGTCGATGTGGCCGCCCCGGATCATGCCGAAGCTGTCGGCGCTGGAAAAGAAGCTGGTCAGCGGCAGCTCGGTGATGGTCTGCTTGCCGGCATTGATCAGGTCCGCATCCTCTTCGCCCTCGAAGGGAAACGGCCCCATGCCCAGCATGCCATTCTCGCTCTGCAGCCGCACGTCGATGCCATCAGGGATGTAATTGGCCACCAGCGTCGGAATGCCGATGCCGAGATTGACGTAAAAGCCGTCCTGCAGTTCGCGCGCCGCGCGTTCCGCCATCTGTTCGCGGGTCCAGGCCATCAGTTCACCTCCGCCAGCGCGCGCGGGCGAACCGTACGCTGTTCGATGTGCTTGACCGGGTTGGGTACATGCACCAGCCGCGACACGAAGATGCCCGGGGTGTGGACCTGGTCGGGCTCGATCTCGCCAACCTCAACCAGGTGCTCCACCTCGGCAATCGTCACCTTGCTAGCCGTGGCCATCATCGGATTGAAGTTCCGCGCCGTCTTGCGATAGACGAGGTTGCCCTCGGTATCGCCCTTCCAGGCGTGGACGATCGAGACATCGGCCACGAGGCCACGCTCCATCACATAGTCCTCACCATCGAAGCTGCGCACCTCCTTGCCGTCGGCAATAATGGTGCCGACGCCGGTCTTGGTGAAAAACGCCGGAATGCCCGCGCCGCCGGCCCGGATGCGCTCGGCCAGCGTGCCCTGCGGAGTGAATTCGAGCTCCAGCTCGCCCGACAGGAATTGCTGGGCGAAGAGCTTGTTCTCGCCCACATAGGACGAGATCATCTTCCGGATCTGCCGCGTTTCCAGCAGCGTCCCGAGGCCGATGCCGTCGACCCCGGCATTGTTGGAAATGAAGGTCAGATCCTTGGCCCCCGACAGCTTGATTGCCGCGATCAGCGCCTCTGGAATACCGCAGAGGCCGAAGCCGCCGGACATCACCACCATGCCGTCCCTAAGCAATCCGGCCATGGCCGCCACTGCGTCCGCATAGACCTTCTGCAAAGCCCATCCTCCTCGCTGTCGTGTTGAAGTCGGCAACGCTGCTCCCCGCAGCACGCCCTTGGAGGAAACGTTAGGCCTTGTCCTGATAGGCCGGTTAGTCGTATTTATACGTCATGCCGACGCCCCCATCCGAGAGCTCAAATCACCCTTCGATGCGCTTCACACTGGGCGAAATCCCCGTTCCGATGGTGTTTGCGACGCACCGCATCATCCGTGACTGCAATACCGAGTTCGCCACCCTGTTCGGCTTCGAGCGCGAGGAGTTGATCGACCAGAGCTTTTCCCGGCTCTACCCGGCGCTCGCCGATTTCATCCGCACCGGCCAGATGTGGCGTAGCCATCTGCCGGGCGGGCAGGTCTATTACGACGAGCGGATCATGGAGGGTGGGGATGGACGCCGTTTCTGGTGCCGCGTCAATGGCCGCTCCCGACGGGGCGCAGATCCGTTTGCCGAAGCGCTCTACTGCTTCGAGCCGATGAACCGGCCGGTGACGGAGGCGACGGTGACCGGTCGGCAGCGCCAGATCCTCACGCTGGTCGCGCAGGGTAAAACCAATGCCGTCATCGCCGAGGAGGTCGGTCTCAGCAAGCGCACCGTAGAGGCGCATCGCCTGCGCATGATGCGCCATGTGGGCGTGCGCAACACGGCCGAGCTGATCGCCTGGTTCTTCGCATCGTGATCCCCGCGTCACAGGTCTCGCAGGCCGACACCTGAAATATATTTCAGCACGTCAATATTCTTGCAGACCTGTTGACTCCATCACGCGCGCCTGCTTGTATCCAGCTATTGCGAAAAAATTCGCAACGTGAAATTTCTTGCGTACCAGGACATGAACCGCAGGGTCGGCCGGGGCGCAGAGGGAAAGTGGAGGACACATATGAAGACGATCGGATTGACCGGCGCCGCAGCCACGGTGTTGATGATGCTTGCTTTGGCACCCAGCGGCGCAGCCGCGCAGGAGGGCTTCAAATGCGCTCCCGGTGAGACCTACATCATGAATGTCATGGTCTCGGCGCATCCCTATTGGGTGCCCGTCTATCAGGGCTTCAAGCAGGCTGCCGAAGCCATGGGCTGCGAGACGGTTTTCTCGGGCACGCCGGACTATGACATCACCAAGCAGATCGCTTCGTTCGAGCAGGACCTCGTAAAGAGCCCCGCCGGCGTTCTGCTGCATCCCATGCAGTCGGACCCGTTCATCGAGCCCATCAACCGCGCCATCGATAGCGGCGTTTCGGTAGCGACCTTCGCGGCAGACTCGCCCAATTCCAAGCGCACCGCCTACATCACCTCCGACAACCTGGCCGAGGCCAAGTTCGCCGCCGAGGAAATCGTGGCCCAGGTCGGCGACGCGGCTGAATATGCGGTTCTGGAAAATCCAGGCCAGTCCAACCATGATCTGCGCGTGACCGCGCTGATCGACTATATGGAAGCCAACTATCCCAACATGAAGCTGGTGGGCCGCCAGGCCACCAACCAGGACAGCAACGCGGCCTATCGCGCTACCGCGTCGATCCTGCAGGCTAATCCCGGACTGAAGGCGCTCTGGATCCCCGAGGCCGGCTCTGCCGAAGGCGCGGTCACAGCGGTGCTCGAGGCCAAGGCCGATGTGCTGATCATGCATGCCGACGTGACGCCGACGACGCTCGAACACATCAAGGCCGGCAATATCCACATGGCCCTCAATCCCAACCAGGGCGTGCAGGGTTTTATGGGCTTCATGGTCACCTTCATGGGTGCACATCCTGAGCTGTTCGAGCCCTTCAACGACTACAAGGTGTCGGGCTACAACCCGATGCAGGTTCCCTTCGTCGACAATGGTTTTGCGGTCATCACCAAGGAGAATGCCGACTCCTTTGACCTCAACGCCTACATGGTCGGTCGCGACCCGAACTAAGCGTTCCAACGAGCCGCCGCGTCGCCGAAGGCGGCGCGGTCCTTCCAGACTTCTCCAGAACAAGGTCAGCGGACATGTCTGCGGACGCGCTACACGCCCCCATTCTCAAGATCACCGGTCTGGTAAAATCCTTCGGGCCGATCCGCGCGCTGCGCGGGGTCGATTTCGAACTGCGCCGGGGCGAGATCCACGCGCTGGCCGGCGAGAACGGCGCCGGCAAGTCGACGCTGATGAACGTCATCGACGGCATCCTGGCGCCCGATAGCGGGGAGATCCGTCTGGACGGACGGGTCGTGACCATCAAGTCCCCGGCAATGGCGCAAAAGCTGGGCATCGGCTTCGTGCACCAGGAAATCGCCCTCTGCCCCGATGTGACCGTGGCCGAAAACATCTTCATGGCCACCACCAATTCCAGCCGCGCGCCGCTGATGAACTATGCGGAACTGCGGGCCAGGGCGGCCGGTATCCTGCGCCAGCTGGGCGATATCGATCCGGCCGCAATGGTGCGCACGCTCTCGATTTCCCAGCAGCAGCTGGTGGAGATCGCCAAGGCGCTGACGCTCGATTGCCGGGTACTGATCCTGGACGAACCTACCGCCGCTCTCACCGAGCGCGAGGCCAAGGTCCTGTTCGAAATCATGCACAAGCTCGCTGCCCAAGGTATTTCGATCATCTACATCACCCATCGCATGGCCGAGATATTCGACAACTGCGACCGGGTCACCGTGTTCCGCGACGGGCAATACATCACCACCATGAATGTGGCCGAAACCACGCCCGGCGCCGTGGTCGGCGCCATGGTGGGCCGGGTGATCGATGACCTCTATCCGGCCAAGCAACGCCCGGAAGACCGCTCCGACGAAACCATCCTCGATGTCAGGGGGCTCACCGAAGCCAGGCGCTTTCGGGACATTTCCTTTGCGGTGCGCAAGGGAGAGATCGTCGGGCTGGCTGGCCTCATCGGCGCCGGCCGCAGCGAGATCGTCAAGGGCATCTGCCGTCTCGAGGGTGAGGTCACTGGCGAGGTGAGGCTGACGGGCCGCCTGCTGGCGCTCCGTCATTATGCCGACAGCATCGCCGAAGGGCTGGTCTATCTCTCCGAGGACCGCAAGGGCGATGGCCTGTTCCTCGATATGTCCATTGCCTCAAATGTCTCCGCCTTGCGGCTGCGGCAGGTTGCGAGCGCCGCGGGCATCATCGATGACGGGCGCGAGGCCGCTCAGGCGCAGCGCCTGGGCGCGCGGCTCAATCTCAAATACGGCGATGTCGGCCAGCCGGTCTCCGCCCTTTCCGGCGGCAATCAGCAGAAGGTGGCGATTGCCAAGATGCTCTCGGTCAATCCCAAGGTGGTTTTCCTCGATGAGCCGACCCGCGGCGTCGACGTCGGCGCCAAGGCCGAAATCCACCGCATTCTCCGCGACCTGGCGACCAGGGGCGTGGGCGTCGTCGTCATCTCCTCCGAACTGCCAGAGCTGATCGGCGTCTGCGACAGGGTATTGGTCGTGCGCGAGGGACGGATTGCCGGCGAGGTATCCGGCGAAGACATGACGGAGGACCGGATTATCTATCTGGCCTCGGTTGGCAACGAACAGCAGCAGGTGGCGTGATGATAGAAGAACCCGTGGCAGTGACACCGTTGCCGTCCCAGTCCGAGCAACGAGGGTCCTCCGGCATCCTGAGCGTGGCCGCAAAGGCGCTGCGCATGCGCGAAACCGGATTGATCCTGATCATCCTGGCTCTGTTTATCGCCATGTCCTTCGCCTCGCCCTATTTCCTCAGCTGGACCAATATGCGCGCCATGGCCATGGCCTTCGCCGTCGAAGGCATCGTCGTGGTGGGCATGACCATCCTGCTGATCTCGGGCGGCATCGACCTGTCGGTTGGCTCAGTGACGGCCCTGGCCATGGTCATTGCCGGCTTGCTCTTTCTAAACGGCATGGACCCCTGGCTAGCGTCCGGCATCGCTATCGTCGCCTGCACCGCCATCGGCGCCATCATGGGCTTCTTCGTCACCAAGGTAGGCTTGCACCACTTCATCGTGTCGCTGGCCATCATGGTGATCGCGCGTGGTCTGTGCCTGCTGGGGACGGGTGGGCGCCCACTGGGCCTCTACGAACTGCCCGAGAGCTTCAAGTTCATCGGACAGGGCTCTATCGGCCCTATCCCCATCGTGCTGGTGGTCTTTGTGGTTGTGGTCGTGGCCTTCGACTTCATGCTGCGCCGCACCACCATGTTCCGCAAGGTGTTCTACACCGGCTCCAATGCCAAGGCTGCCGCCTATTCCGGCATCCAGACCAGGCAGGTGGTTTTCGCCACCACCACGCTCTGTTCGGCGCTGTGCGGCATAGCTGGCATCATCTACATGGCGCGCTTTGGCTCGGCCCAGCCGACCTTCGGCATCGGCATGGAGCTCAATGTCATCGCCGCGGCAGTGATCGGCGGGGCCAGCCTCTCGGGCGGTACGGGCACCATCTTTGGCGCCATCCTGGGCACCATCCTGCTCTCGGTCGTTTCCAGCTCCCTGGCCCTGCTGGATGTGTCGGTCTACTGGCAGGACATCATCCGCGGCTCGATCCTGCTCAGCGCCGTAACGATCGACCATTACCTCAACAAGAGACGCGGCTAGTCAGGGTTTCCCGGGACAGTTGTGGGTATTTTCATGACCGAGAAAAAAGAAGACTTCGAAGCCATCCGCCAGATCTACACGGTGCTGATGCTCCATTTCATGGACGGGCTGACCCAGCAGGCCATCGCCAGCCAGCTCAACCTGTCGGCGTCCAAGGTCAACCGGCTGATCAACCAGGGCCGCAA
Source organism: Devosia sp. (assembly GCA_036675975.1). Classification (GTDB taxonomy): domain Bacteria; phylum Pseudomonadota; class Alphaproteobacteria; order Rhizobiales; family Devosiaceae; genus Devosia. Next base: position 8,973 of record JAKFDU010000029.1, read on the forward strand.
GCTGGGCATGGTGCGGATCGACATCGAAAGCCCGTTCCAGCGGCTCGTCGACCTGGAGCGGCAGCTAATGGATATCGCGCAGCTGCTCAGCGCCGTCGTCACCCCCACTGTACCTGGCAGCGCCGAGTCCACGCTGCAACAGGTCGGGCGCGCTGCCGCCAACCAGCTGCTCGAAACCCTCCGCGACGGTGACATCATCGCCATCACCGGCGGCAAGGCGGTCAGCGCCATCGTCGACAACCTGCTGCCGGAGCGAGCCTTCGATGTCACCGTGGTGCCGCTGACGGGCGGCGTGCAGGGCAAGTTCTATACCGACGTCAACCACCTGGCGACGCAATTGGCCGACCGGCTCGGCGGCAAGACCATGCTGGTCCACGCGCCGCTGTTTGCCGAAAGCCGCGAGCAGCGCGACATGCTCATGGACATGGCTTCGATCCGCGAAGTGTTCGACCTCGCCCGCAAGGCCTCGGTGGCTCTGGTCGGCATCGGCTCCATCCGCACGCCTGGTTCGAGCTACTATGACCTCCACCCCATCTCCGCCGCCGACCGCGATGCGCTGTTCAGCCAGGGCGTCAGCGGGGAGATGATGGCCCATCTCATCCATGCCGATGGCAGCGTGGCCGACTTCCCGCTCAATTCGCGGCTGGTGGCACTTGATCCGGCAGAACTGCTGCGTTGCCCGCAGGTCATCGGCGTCGCGGCGGGCACTGAGAAAGTGCTGCCGATCCAGGCGGCGCTTAACGGCCGGTTCCTCAAGTCCCTTGTTATTGACGAAGTGACCGCCGCGGCGGTGCTGACGGCCATGGAAAGCAAACAGAATGTCGCATGACGTGCTGACGCGCGAGATCGGCCGCTCCGGCATCAAGGCCTCCGCCGTGGGGCTGGGCACCTGGGCTATTGGCGGTTGGATGTGGGGTGGGACCGACGAGGCAGCCTCTGTCCGGGCCATAGAGGCCTCGATCGATGCTGGCATATCCCTGATCGACACCGCTCCCGCCTACGGCCTGGGCCGCAGCGAGGAGCTGGTGGGCCAGGCGATATCAGGCAAGCGCGACAAGGTCGTTATCGCCACCAAATGCGGCCTCAACTGGCATAGCGGCAAGGGCAACAAATTCTTCGAGGAGGATGGCGTTCCCGTTCATCGCTATCTCGGCGCCGATGGCATCGCCCATGAGGTCGAACAGAGCCTCAAGCGCCTCGGCACTGACCATATCGATCTTTACATCACCCATTGGCAGGACCCGACAACGCCACTCGACGACACCATGGAGGCGCTGTTGCGCCTCAAGGCGCAGGGCAAGATTCGCTCCATCGGCGCCAGCAATGTCAGCCAGGAAGACCTCGCTGCCTATCTCGCCACTGGCGGGCTCGACGCCATCCAGGAGCGCTACTCCATGCTCGATCGGAGCATTGAGCAAACGCTGCTGCCGATGACCAAACCGGCGGGCGTTTCGACGCTCAGCTACTCCTCGCTCGCGCTCGGTCTGCTGACCGGCAAGGTTTCCGCCTCGCGCGCATTCACGGGCGATGACCAGCGCGCCGCCGATCCGCGCTTTTCGCCAGAAAACCGCCAGCATGCTGCAAGCTTTGCCCAAGCAATCTTGCCGCTTGCTGACGAGCACGGCGCCAGCGTCGCCCAACTGGTCATCGCCTGGACGCTCAACCAGCCCGGCATCACCTTCGCCCTCTGCGGCGCCCGCGATCCGGCCCAGGCGATCGACAATGCAACGGCCGCCCGCTTGCAACTCGATGCTGCCGACCTCGCCCAGATCGACGCGGCCCGCACCTCCCACCTCGCCGCCATTCCATGATCCGCCAGGCCATCATAGAGCGGCTCAAGGCGCGGCCCGAACCGGCCGTGCTTGTCATCGGCGGCGGGATTAACGGCATCTCGGTGTTCCGCGAACTGGCGTTGAACGGCGTTGATGTCGTGCTGGCCGAGAAGGCCGACTATTGCTCAGGTGCCAGCGGCGCGCTGTCGCGCATGGTGCATGGCGGCTTACGTTACCTCGAAAACGGCGAGTTCAAGCTGGTGCGCGAGAGCCTGCTCGAACGCGACCTGCTGCTGGCCAATGCCCCCCATTACGTGCGTCCGCTTCCCACGACCGTGCCAATCTTTGGCGTGTTTTCGGGGCTGACCAGCGGCGCTTTGCGCTTCCTGCGATTGTCCCGCCGACAGGGCAGGCGCGGCGCCGTGCTGATCAAGCTGGGCCTTTCGCTCTACGATCTCTTCACCGCCGGCCGCCGGGCGCTGCCCGCCCACGCCTTCCGCGGCCGCGCCAAGACACGCAAGCTCTTCCCCGCCCTCAACCCCGGCGCCCGAGCTTCCGCTACCTATTACGATGCCTGGGTAAGCCGTCCGGAACGGCTGGCGCTCGAAATGCTGGCTGAGGGCGTAGCGTCCGGCGGGGTGGCCCTCAACCACGTGCGAGTCACCCAGGCTGGTTCTGCGCTGACGCTGCATGACGGCATCGATGGTAGGGAGATCCCTCTCCGGCCGGCCCTGGTCATCAATGCCACCGGCGGCTGGATCGACCTCACCAATGCAGCCATCGGCGCCAAGACGCCCCCGCTCATCGGCGGCACCATGGGCTCGCATCTGATCGTCGACAATGCCGCGCTCTATTCTGCGCTCGACGGCCAAATGATCTATTACGAGAACGAGGACGGGCGCATCTGCATCGCCTTCCCCTATCTCGGCAAGGTTCTGGTCGGCTCAACCGATGTCCGCATCGACGATCCGGACGCGGCCATCGCCAGCTCGGCCGAGCAGGACTATATCCTGGCCTCGCTTTCGCTGATCTTCCCCAGCATCGTCATCGCACCATCAGAGATCGTCTTCCGCTTCGCCGGCGTGCGGCCACTACCGGCCAGCGCAACCGCGGTCACGGGCCGCATTCCCCGCGACCACTTCTGCGAGGTGATCGAAGGTGCCCCGCCGGTGCTTTGCATGATTGGCGGCAAGTGGACGACGTTCCGCTCCTTTGGCGAAATGGCCGCCGACATGGTCATGGATCGGCTGGGCATCGCGCGCCGTATCGAAACGGCATCCCTGCCCATCGGCGGCGGGCGCGACTTTCCCGACGACCCGGCCCGCTGGGTTGGCGACCTGGCCACGCGGACTGGTGTGCCGGTACCGCGCGTTGCCGCACTGCTCGACCGCTACGGAACCTGCGCCGCCGACCTGGTGGAGCAAGTCGGCCTGGACAGCGATATTGCGGGCCATTCCGCGGCCGAACTCGCCCACCTGATCGCGCATGAACAGGTGGAGACGCTGGCCGACCTGCTGATCCGGCGCACCACCATTGCCATTACCGGCGACCTATCGCTGTCGGTCATCGACCGATGCCTGGATCTGCTGTCGGCTGCGAAAGCCTGGACCACGGAGCGCGCGGCTGCCGAGCGCCAAAGCTTCATGGACCTGCTGGCAACCCGCCACGGGCTCAGCGCCGAAACCCTTTCCCGCCGCGACCACAGGACTTGACCATGAGCCCGCAGAAATTCCGCTTCAACCGCCTGTTTGGCCAGGGCAAGTGCCTCGACGTCGCCATCGATCACGGTGTCTGCAACGAGCCGAGTTTTCTTGACGGGCTGGAAGATATGCCCGCCGTCGTCGAGACCTTGGTCGATGCACGACCCGACGCCATCCAGATGAACTATGGCCAGGCCGACCTGTTGCAGTCGGTGGCAGGCAAGGACAAGCCGGCGCTGGTCATGCGCATCGATATGGGCAATCCCTACAATCGCCAACGTCATCGCGCCATGTGGGCGCTGCTGCAGAACGAGGCGGACCCTCTGATCGGCGCCCTGCAGATGGACGCCGTCTGCGTGGTGGTGAACCTGTTCATGCTGCCCGACGAGCCGGACCTGTTCCGGCAATGTGTGGCCAACATTTCCCGCGTGCGCGCCGATTGCGATCGCTACGGCATGCCGCTGATGATCGAGCCTCTGGTGATGCTGCCCAATTCGGACAAGGGCGGCTACATGGTCGACGGCGATGCCGAAAAGATCGTGACGCTGACCCGGCTGGCCCGCGAAATGGGCGCCGACATCGTCAAGGCCGACCCCACCACCCACCCGGAAGACTTCAACCGCGTCGTCGAGGCAGCGCGTTGTCCCGTGCTGGTGCGCGGCGGCGGCAAGGAAGATTTGCGCGCCGTGTTCGACAAATCGGCCGCGCTGATGGGGCAGGGCGCCATGGGCATGGTCTATGGCCGCAACATCTACCAGCACGCCAATCCCGGCGCCGTGGTGCGCGGCCTGATGGCGCTGATCCACGACGGCGCCACCGGCGCCGACGCGTGGGCCATCTACGAGCGAGGATAGGACGATGCCTGATTACCTTCTGGGACTTGATGCGGGCAACACTGTCATCAAGGCGGCCCTGTTCGACGCTGCCGACGGACGCGAACTCGCCGTCGTGGCCCAGGATGGCCATGCGAGCCTCCCCGCGCCCGGCCATGTCGAGCGCGATCTCGACGAATTATGGGCCAATGCGACAACGGTCATCGCCGCCTGCATCGCCAAGGCCGGCATCGACCCCGCCCATATCCGCGCCATTGGCTGTGCCGGCCATGGCAACGGGCTTTATGCCCTGGACCGATCAGGCAAGCCGCTGATTGGCATCCAGTCGCTCGATACGCGAGCCGTCGGTCTGGTCGGCGAGTGGGCCTCCCAGGGGCTGGGCGCCCGTGCCTATTCCATCTGCCGCCAGGGCCCATGGTCGGCGCAGACGCCGACGCTGCTGGCCTGGGTCAAGCGCCATCGGCCCGAGCTTTACAGCCAGATCGGAACGGTGCTGCTCTGCAAGGACTTCGTCGTCGGGCGGCTGACAGGCGCCCGCGTCAGCGAAACCACAGACATGTCCGGCTGCGGCCTGCTATCGGTTCCGGGACGGCGCTATGACGCGGACCTGATGGACCTCTACGGCCTGGGCGATGCCATGCCCATGCTGCCGGACCTGCTCGAAAGTGCTGATATTGCCGGGCATGTCACCCCGGACGTTGCGGCACTGACCGGGCTCGTTGCCGGAACGCCCGTGATTGCGGGCCTGTTCGATGTGGTGGCGAGCGCGCTGGGTTCGGGTGTAGCCGAAACCGGCCAGGCCTCGATCATCGCCGGCAGCTGGAGCATCAATCAGGTGGTGCTCGACCAACCTATCGACCAGCCGCCGGTCTTCATGCAGTCGAGCTTTGACCGCAAGCGCTGGCTGGCCATCGAATCCAGCGCCACCTCGGCGGCAAACCTCGAATGGCTGGTGCATCAATTCATGGGCGAGGTGCAGGGCGACCGCTTTGGCCTCGCCAGCAACCTGGTCGCGTCCCTCGATGCCGACGAGGACATGCCCGTCTTTCATCCGTTCCTCTACGGAGCGCAGCAGGATGGACGCGCACGGGCCGGGTTCTACGGTATCGGCGGCTGGCACAGCCGAGCCCACATGCTGCGCGCCCTGTTCGAGGGCGTGGTGTTCGAGCATGCGCGCCATATCGATGTGCTGCGCCGCGCCGGGGCCGTGATCTCCTCGGCGACACTCTCGGGCGGAGGATCACGCAGCTCGGTCTGGCCGCAGATCTTCGCCGACGTGCTCGATGTGCCGGTGACAGTGTCGCGTAGCCGCGAAACCGGTGCGCTTGGTGCAGCGATAGCGGCTGGAACCGGTGTCGGGCTCTTCGCGGACTACGCTGCGGGCACCAAGGCCCTGACAGCACCCGCGCGCCATTATGCGCCGCAGGTTCACACACGACCACACTATGCCGCGCGCAGGGACATCTATACCCAATTGACCGAAGCCATGACTCCTGTCTGGGCAAAAATGGGCCAGCCATGACTGCCGATCTCGGCGAATATGACTTCATCATTGTCGGTGCCGGCTCTGCCGGCTGCGTGCTGGCCAATCGCCTCAGCGAGAACCCGCGCCATTCCGTGCTGCTGCTCGAAGCCGGCGGCAGCGATCGCTACCATTGGGTCGATATCCCCATCGGCTACCTCTACTGCATGGGCAATCCGCGCACCGACTGGATGATGAAGACTGAACCGGAGCCCGGGCTCAATGGCCGCGCCCTGCCTTACCCGCGGGGCAAGGTGCTGGGCGGCTGCTCGTCGATCAACGGCATGATCTACATGCGCGGCCAGGCCGCCGATTATGACGGCTGGCGCCAGCAGGGCAACCAGGGCTGGGGCTGGGACGACGTGTTGCCCTGGTTCCTCAAGTCCGAAGACCACCATGCCGGCGCCGCCGCCGGCCATCACGCAGGTGGCGAGTGGCGCGTTGAAAAACAACGCCTGTCCTGGCCCATTCTCGACGCCTTCCAGGCGGCAGCAGAGGAAATGGGCATTCCGCGCGTCGCCGATTTCAACGGCGGCGACAATTTCGGCTCGGGCTATTTCGAGGTCAACCAGCGCGGCGGCGTGCGCTGGAACACGTCTAAGGCCTTCCTGCGCCCGGCCATGCAGCGTCCCAACTTGCGCGTACTGACCGGTGCCGAGGCCGAAAGCCTGCTCATGGACGGCAAGAAGGTGACCGGGGTTGCGCTCCAACATGGCGGCAAGCGCGTCACCGCCCGCGCGAGCCGCGAGGTCATCCTGGCGGCCGGGGCCGTCAATTCTCCCAAGCTGCTCGAACTGTCCGGCATCGGCCGGCCCGACATACTTGGCGCACTGGGCATTGCTGTGCGGCATCAGCTCGATGGGGTGGGGGAAAACCTGCAGGATCACCTGCAGATCCGCACCGTCTTCAAGGTGCGCAACGCCAGCACGCTCAATACGCGCTACCACAACCTGATCAGTCGCGCCGGCATGGGGCTCGAATACGCATTCCGGCGCAGCGGCCCGCTGTCGATGGCGCCCAGCCAACTCGGCATCTTTGCCAAGTCCGACCCGCGCGTGGCAACGCCCGATCTGGAATATCACGTCCAGCCGCTGTCCACCGATCGCCTGGGCGAGCCGTTGCACAAGTTCGATGCCGTTACGGTCTCAGTCTGCAATCTCCGCCCGGAAAGCCGGGGCAGTATCCACATCGCAACCGCGGACGCCGGCGCGGCCCCGAAGATCAAGCCGAACTACCTCTCGACCGAAGCCGACCGTCACGTTGCCGCCAATTCGATCCGCCATGCGCGCCGCTTGATGCAGGCCGGGGCCATCGCGCGCTATGCGCCGGAGGAGATGCTCCCGGGACCGCAATTTGCCAGCGACGCAGAATTGGCGGCCAAGGCGGGCGACATCGCGACCACGATCTTCCATCCTGTCGGCACCTGCAAGATGGGGTCGGACCCCATGGCAGTGGTCGACGCCCGCCTGCGCGTCCATGGCCTGGCCGGCCTTAGAATTGTGGATGCCTCGATCATGCCCACGATCGTCTCGGGAAATACCAATTCCCCCGTCATCATGATCGCTGAACGCGCGGCCGACTTCATTCGCCAAGATCACTAGAGAGGCGCTCGGGCATGAAAAAGCCCGACCTCCGAAGAGGCCGGGCCCGATTGGTCGGAGTAGAGTGATTCGAACACTCGACCCCCTGCTCCCGAAGCAGGTGCGCTACCAGGCTGCGCTATACTCCGTCAGGAAGGCGACGCGGGTTTTGTGTGGTGCAGGTACCGTTTTCCGGCCGTCACCACCTGTCGCAATGGGCCGGGTTATAGCCGCGCTTGCCCTCCCGTTCAAGCGCCTAACAGAGGCTTTTTGCGGAGCCCGTCGGCGTGTTGCGAAGCCATGCTAAACCGT
>JAKFDU010000030.1:0-1730 GCA_036675975.1 Devosia sp.
TTCGAACCCACGACCCCTGCCTTCGGAGGGCAGTACTCTATCCAGCTGAGCTACTGGTGCAGCGCGGGCGCAATCATACCCATCTCATGGGCAGGCGTCCATGCTGGCGGATTGTGTGTGATTCCGAACGAATTCAATGAGTCCATCGGCCGTCGATCGTCAGAACAGCACATGATTGGATGGTTCGTTAATTTTTTCGAACAAACTATTGCCCTTTTTCCCGTGCATCCCTAGGATTCGTTTGAGATTTCAAACGTTCTTGCTAAAACCGTTCGGAACTCTGTGCGCCGAGCGGTGTTCGAATTTCGCACAGGACATCGAGATGGGACGGCCCCAACATTACGAGCGCCATAGCATCTTGCGGGCAAACGCCCATGACGTCATAACAATCGTCCGGCGCCTGGGTGTCGGGATATGAGGGAGACCATCATGCAATTGAAAGACACCCGGCTGTTCCGTCAGCAGGCCTATATCGACGGCGCCTGGCTGGACGCCGACAGCGGCCAGACCATCAAGGTCAACAACCCGGCCACCAACGAGATCATCGGTACTGTGCCGAAGATGGGCGCCGCCGAGACCCGCCGCGCCATCGAGGCCGCCGAGCGCGCCCTGCCGGCCTGGCGTGCGCTGACTGCCAAGGAGCGGGCCAATAAGCTGCGCCGCTGGTTCGAACTGCTGCTGGAGAACCAGGACGACCTCGGCCGCCTGATGACCCTGGAGCAGGGCAAGCCGCTGGCCGAGGCCAAGGGCGAGATCGCCTATGCCGCCTCTTTCATCGAGTGGTTCGCCGAGGAAGCCAAGCGTGTCTACGGCGACGTGATTCCCGGCCACCAGCCGGACAAGCGGCTGATCGTGATCAAGCAGCCGATCGGCGTCACCGCGGCCATCACCCCGTGGAACTTCCCGGCGGCGATGATCACCCGCAAGGCCGGCCCGGCCCTGGCCGCCGGCTGCACCATGGTGATCAAGCCGGCCTCGCAAACCCCGTTCTCCGCCCTGGCCCTGGTGGCCCTGGCCGAGCGTGCCGGCATCCCCAAAGGCGTACTGAGCGTGGTCACCGGCAGCGCCGGCGAGGTCGGCGGCGAGCTGACCAGCAACCCGATCGTGCGCAAGCTGAGCTTCACCGGCTCCACCGAGATCGGCCGCCAGCTGATGGCCGAATGCGCCAAGGACATCAAGAAGGTGTCCCTGGAACTGGGCGGCAACGCGCCCTTCATCGTGTTCGACGACGCCGACCTGGACAAGGCGGTGGAAGGCGCGCTGATCTCCAAGTACCGCAACAACGGCCAGACCTGCGTCTGCGCCAACCGCCTGTATATCCAGGACGGTGTGTATGACGCCTTCGCCGAGAAGCTCAAGGCCGCGGTGGCCAAGCTGCAGATCGGCAACGGCCTGGACGAAGGCACCACCACCGGCCCGCTGATCGACGACCGGGCGGTGGCCAAGGTCCAGGAACACATCGCCGATGCGCTCGGCAAGGGTGCCAAGCTGCTCACCGGCGGCAAACCGCACGCCCTCGGTGGCAGCTTCTTCGAGCCGACCATCCTCACCGACGTGCCGCTCACCGCGGCGGTGGCCAAGGAAGAGACCTTTGGCCCGCTGGCGCCGCTGTTCCGCTTCCAGGACGAGGCCGAGGTGATCGCCATGGCCAACGACACCGAGTTCGGCCTGGCCTCCTACTTCTACGCCCGCGACCTGGGCCGGGTGTTCCGCGTGGCCGAGGCCCTGGA
>JAKFDU010000031.1:0-3046 GCA_036675975.1 Devosia sp.
CCCGGCCGCCATAGGCCCCTACTGCGTGCCGGTGGTCAACCTGGAGCAGAACCTGGCCCAGCTCAACGTCAACATGGTCACCTGCGGCGGCCAGGCCACCATCCCCATGGTCGCCGCCGTATCGCGGGTGGCCAAGGTGCACTACGCCGAGATCATCGCCTCGATCAGCAGCAAGTCCGCCGGTCCCGGCACCCGCGCCAATATCGACGAGTTCACCGAGACCACCAGCAAGGCCATCGAGGTGATCGGCGGCGCGGCCAAGGGCAAGGCGATCATCATCATGAACCCGGCCGAGCCGCCGCTGATGATGCGCGACACCGTGTTCGTGCTGTCGGAAGCCGCCGACCAGGCTGCAGTCGAGGCCAGCATCGAACAGATGGCCGCCGCCGTGCAGGCCTATGTGCCGGGCTACCGGCTGAAGCAGCAGGTGCAGTTCGACGTGATCCCCGAATCCGCACCGCTGCACATCCCCGGCCTGGGCAAGTTCAGCGGCCTGAAGACCTCGGTGTTCCTCGAAGTCGAAGGCGCCGCCCATTACCTGCCGGCCTATGCCGGCAACCTCGACATCATGACCTCCGCTGCGCTGGCTACCGCCGAACGCATGGCGCAGTCGATGATCAACGGCTGAGGAGAACCGCCATGACTTTCGATCCGAGCAAGAAGCTGTACATCTCCGACGTCACCCTGCGCGACGGCAGCCATGCCATCCGCCACCAGTACTCGCTGCAGAACGTCCAGGACATCGCCCGCGCCCTGGACCAGGCCAAGGTCGACTCCATCGAAGTGGCCCACGGCGATGGCCTGCAGGGCTCCAGCTTCAACTACGGCTTCGCCGCCCACACCGACCTGGAATGGATCGAGGCGGCGGCGGACGTGATCGAGCACGCAAAGATCGCCACCCTGCTGCTACCGGGCATCGGCACCGTGCACGACCTGAAGAACGCTTACAACGCCGGTGCCCGCGTGGTGCGCGTGGCCACCCACTGCACCGAGGCGGATGTGTCCAAGCAGCACATCGAATACGCCCGCGAACTGGGCATGGATACGGTCGGCTTCCTGATGATGAGCCATATGATTCCGGCCGAGAAACTCGCCGAGCAGGGCAAGCTGATGGAAAGCTACGGTGCCACCTGCATCTACATGGCCGACTCTGGCGGGGCGATGAACATGCTGGACATCCGCGAGCGCATGCGCGCCTTCAAAGCGGTACTCAAGCCGAAAACCCAACTGGGCATGCATGCCCACCACAACCTCTCGCTCGGCGTGGCCAACTCCATCACCGCGGTGGAGGAAGGCTGCGACCGCATCGACGCCAGCCTGGCCGGCATGGGCGCCGGCGCCGGTAATGCGCCGCTGGAAGTATTCATCGCCGCCGCCGAGCGCCTGGGCTGGAACCACGGCACCGACCTCTACACCCTGATGGATGCAGCCGACGACATCGTCCGCCCGCTACAGGACCGTCCGGTGCGGGTCGACCGCGAGACCCTGGCCCTGGGCTACGCCGGGGTCTATTCGAGTTTCCTGCGCCACGCCGAAGTGGCGGCCGCCAAGTATGGGCTGAAGACCCTGGATATCCTGGTGGAGCTGGGCAAACGCGGCATGGTCGGCGGCCAGGAAGACATGATCGTCGATGTGGCACTGGATCTGCTCAACCGCGGCTGAGTCCCAGGCCATATCCTCAGGGGCGCGACTTACTAATAACAATTTTATTTAGAGACACCCACAATGAATCTCGGAAAATCCATGGCTGCCGTCGCATTGGCGTTGCTCCTTTACGGCTGCGATAAGATCAAGGACAAGTACATCGAGCACGAGTTAAAGGACAGGTCCGATTATTCATTGCTGGAAGATACGGGAGCGGTGCGCATCATTCTCTGCGGAACAGGATCTCCGCAAGTCAACGCCCCACGCGGACAAGCCTGCACGTTGATTGCTGCCGGCGGCAGGCTGTTCCTGTTTGATGCGGGTGAAAATGCGATGCGCAATATCGAACGGAACCTCGTTCCGCTCAGTGAACTTCAGCGCGTTTTCATTACTCACTGGCACTCGGATCACTTCAATGGATTGGGAGCCCTGATCAATCACACCTGGATCTACGGGCGCAAGAACCCTTTCAATGTCTATGGGCCCGGCGACGTCGAGAGCGTCATGCAGGGCTTCGCTCTGGTGTATGCAGACGATGTCCGCTATCGCAATGAAGACTTTGTCTCCGCCCCTGAAGCCGCCTTTGGCCAAGCACACCCCTTCACCATCCCCAATGGTCAGGAATCTTTGCGGGTCTATGACGAAGACGGCATTACCATTGATGCCTACCGTGTCGATCACACGCCCGTGGAACCTGCCGTAGGCTACTTGCTCAGCTATCGCGGCAAGAAGATATTCGTAAGCGGCGATACACGCATTAGTCCGCGCTACCGGCAAGCACTAGAGAACGCGGACGTGGTTATCCATGAAGCGATTAATAGCGACCTGGTAAAGAGCGCAGCAGATGTTGCCAGCAAACTGGGGCGCACCGAGGATGCAAACCTGATGAACCATGTCATCGACTATCACGCCGATACACTGCAAGTCGCGCAACTGGCCGACTCCGCCAAGGTGAAACATCTGGTACTTACCCACCTCATTCCCGCTCCAACCAACTTCATCAACCGTTATCTATTCACCAAAGGCATGAGCGAGTTCTATGGCGGTGAGATCACCATCGCCGAGGACGGTATGGAAATAGCTCTGCCCTGAGCACGCCCCCCAGCAGAGTTACGAACATCATTAATACGGCCTCGAGGCAAACATGCTCAACGTTGAAACCAATGGCAAAGTGGCGTTAGTCACAGGCGCCAACTCCGGCATCGGTCGCGTCACCGCGCGCACGCTGGCTCTGCAGGGCTATCGGGTATTCCTCGCCTGCCGCTCCGAGGCACGCACGCGGCCGGTGCTGGAGGAGATACGGCGCTTGAGTCAGGGTACCGCCCAGGCCGAGTTCCTGCCGCTGGACCTGAGCGATCTGGGCTCGGTGCGGCGCTGCGCCGAGGCCTTTCTCGAGCGAGGC
>JAKFDU010000032.1:0-64154 GCA_036675975.1 Devosia sp.
CGCGTTTCGGCCGCAATAGGGCGAGCGTCCCCGGGGCCGCCGGAACAGTTCCAAAAACCGGCACTCCGAGACGGCTTCCGTCTCATATTTTATTACTACGAGGCGAAAGCCGTCTCGGGGTCCGCTCGTTCTTTGACAACCGCATCGCAGGCGGCGCTCGTGCACGCGCTAAGGCAGGAACACATCCACCCGCATGCCTTCGCCCGGCTTGCTCTTGAACGACAGCTGGCCGCGATGGCGGTTGACGATGTGCTTGACGATGGCGAGGCCGAGGCCCGTGCCCTTCTTCTTGCGGCTGACATCGGCGTCGATGCGATAAAACCGCTCGGTCAGGCGCGGCACGTGCTCGGGCTCGACGCCGGGGCCGTGGTCGATGACCGTGACCTGATGCTGGAAGCCCGGCCGGCCCGCCGGGGCGAGGCTAACTTCGACATACTTGCCAGCCGCGCCATATTTGACCGCATTGTCCAGCAGGTTCTCGAACACCTCGTAGAGCTGGCCGCGGTCGCCGATCGTGGTGCTCGGTCCCTCAAACAGGCTGAGCCGGATTTCGACATCGGCCGCCTTGGCCTGCATCATCAACCCCTCGCGCACTTCGCGCAGCAGTGCCGCCAGGTCGATGCTGCCGGTGGGCCGCACATGCTGGTGCATCTCGATGCGTGACAGGCTCAGCAGGTCGTCGATCAGCTTGCTCATGCGCTCGGCCTGGCCGCGCATGATACCGAGGAATTTCTCACGCGCCGCCGCATCCTTGGCGGCCGGTCCGAGCAGCGTATCGATGAAGCCGCGCAACGAGGCCAGCGGGGTGCGCAATTCGTGGCTGGCATTGGCGATGAAATCGGAACGCAGGGCATCGACGCGCTTGAGTTCGGTGAGGCTCTGGAAGGTCACCACCAATTGCCTGTTGTCATCGGCGAACCACTCGCGACCCGGCCGGCGCAGCGGAGATACCACGACCTTGTCCCAGGTTTCGGACGGCACCGTCTCATGCAGCTCGACGGTGCGGACGACGCCGTTGCGCATGGCCAGGTCGATCGCCCCGACCAGTTCGGGATTGCGCAGCGAGAAGGTGATCGGGTTGCCATTGGTTACCGACGGGAACTGCCGGTGGGCTGCCGCATTGGCGTGGAGCACGACGCTACGACGGTCGAGCACCAGGCATGGATCGGCCAGCGCGTCGGCAAAGGCAAAGACCGCGTCATCAGCGACCTCATCCGACCGCGGCGTCTCGATGGCCTGGGTCACGGTCACCGGATTGACGGGTAGCACGAGGACACCGGCCAGTATGGCTAGAAATCCCACCAGCGCGGCAACGATACTGATCTCGCCAAACAGCACCAGGCCCACGAACACGGCAACGATCCCGGCCAGCAACCCGCCCTGCGCGACGATGCGCGCTCGTGCGACCGTCAGCGGTGAAATGGGGCGGCTCGCCCGAAGGTCATCCATGTTTTGTTTCTGTGAATCAGCCAGTTGCGAGGCCCCTTGCGCGCGGGGGCGCCTTCATAGCACGGTGAAGATGACAACGGAGAGACACCAGTGACCGACCCTCTTGATGGTTTCGACCTCGAAAATCCGGAACTGCCCAAGGCCATCAACAAGTACGCGATGACCTCGGGCGGCTATCCTTACGAGGATAAGCTGGATGGCGATATCTATGAAGCGCAGATGTATGAGCTGCAAAAGCAATTGGTGCTGCTGCAGGCCCATCTGGCTTCGAGCGGCGAGCGTGTCATGGTGGTGTTCGAGGGGCGCGATGCGGCCGGCAAGGGCGGCACCATCAAGACCTATCTCGAAAACCTCAATCCACGCTACAACCTCATCGCCGCCCTGCCCAAGCCCAACGACCGGGAACGTACGCAATGGTATTTCCAGCGCTATGTCGACTGGTTCCCCGCGGCAGGCGAAACCGTGCTGTTCGACCGCTCCTGGTACAATCGCGCCGGTGTGGAAAGGGTCATGGGCTTCTGCACCCCGGAGCAGACCGAGCGCTTCCTGGAGGAAGCGCCAGAATTCGAGAAGCGCATCACGCGGGATGGCATCCACCTCTTCAAGTTCTGGCTGTCGATCGGCCGCGAGATGCAGCTCAAGCGCTTCCATGACCGCCGCCACGATCCGCTCAAGGTGTGGAAGCTGTCGCCGATTGACCTCGAGGCCCTCAACAAGTGGGACGCCTATACCGTGGCCCGCGACGAAATGCTCAGGCGCACCGATTGCCCACATGCGCCCTGGACCGTCATCCGCGCCAACGACAAGCGCCGCGGCCGCATCAACGTCATCCAGACCGTGCTGGGCAGCCTTACCTATCCGGACAAGGACAAGAAGGCGATCGGCGAAATCGACCCCAACATCACGATGAGCGCCGGGGATTTCCTGAAGCTGAAGAAAACGGACTGAGGGGATACCCCCTCCTAACCTAAGAAGAAGTTCCCTCGATGCTGCCCATGCGCTTGCTCGCGGTTGGCCAGCTCAATTCGGTCGTCCGGGCAATCACGGCTTCGACCACGGTGAACAGCGCGCCGTTGGCGTCCCAGGTGCGCCCCATGTCGGTCCGGCAGGGCAGTACCAGCTTGGCAAAGCGGCTCACCGGGCTCATCCATTCATCGGTGACCAACACGATCTGCGCCCGGCGCGCGGCGAGCTCGACGGAGACGTCGACAAGCCCCGGATCGTAGCGCCGGACGTCGAAAATGATGGCGACGTCGCCCGGCTTGACGTCGATCAGCTGATCGGCGCGCGTGGCAACCCGGCCGTCAAGCCGCCGCACTCCCTGCCGGATCAGCCGCAGATGGGCCTCCATATAGCCGGCGACGAAGTCGGTGAACCGGCCGCCGGCCAGCCAGCAGGCCCCTCTTGTGTCGGCCAGCCGCTCGCAGACCTCCTCGAATTCGGAGGCAGGGATCAGCGAGGCCGAGCCGCGCAGGTTCTCGATTTCCTGGGTCACGAACCGGTCGAGAAAATTCTTGTCCCCGGCTGGCTGGCCGGTGGCAGACTGACTGCGTTGCAGCGGCGATTTGGAGCGCTCCTCCAGTTCCTCGCGCAGGGCGCGCTGGAAATCGGGGTAGGACTTGTAGCCGAGCTGGGCCACGAAACGCAGCACCGTGGCCGAACTGGCGCCGGCCTGCTGGGCAAATTCGGCAACCGGCGCCAGACCCAGCGTCGGATAGGACCCCAGCAGCCCGCGCGCCGCCCGTTTTTCAGCCGATGTCAGCCGGTGGATCGCGTCGTGGATGCGTCCCGCGACCGATTTACCCTCCATGCGCCCCTCTGAATTTATGATTTCAGCATTGACAGTTTTCGCCAATGTGGAACTACTGATACAGAAGTTAATCGACGATGCGTAGAGGCTAAGTGGACATCAGCGGACAAAAGGCGGTGCTGGTTTCCAATGCGCGGGGGCGATCACCCTTCGTCATCGTCTGCGACCATGCCAGCAACCGCATTCCGGACAAGTATGGCGATCTGGGCCTTAGTCATACCGAGCGGCTGAGCCACATTGCCTGGGACCCGGGCGCGCTGGCGGTCAGCCACCAGCTCTCCGACCTGCTCGATGCCCCGCTGGTGCAATCCACCGTCTCGCGCCTCGTCATCGACTGCAACCGCGACCTGGATGCGCCGGACCTGATCTGGACCCTGTCCGAGACGACGCGCATCGCCGCCAACGAGAACCTCGCTCCCGAGGAGCGCCAGTATCGGATCGAGCATTTCCACAAGCCCTACCACGCTTCGATAGAGACGCTGCTGGAGGCGCGGCGCCATGCCGGACAGGAAACCGTGCTGGTCTGCATGCACTCCTTCACCCCGGTCTATCACGGCGTGGCGCGGCCATGGCCCATCGGGCTGATCCATGGCGCCGACCCCGCCTATACCCGGGCGCTGTTCGATGCGCTCACCGATTCCGAACCCGGCCTCGACGTGGGCTGGAACGAGCCCTATGCGGCGCTGAACGGGGTAACGCTGACGCTGGAGCGGCATGGTGACGGGCACGGGCTCGACGCCACCATGATCGAAATCCGCAATGATGAAATTCTCGAACCTGCCGGCGTGACCCTGTGGTCGACCCGGCTGGCAAATTGTCTCGAAACGGCGCGGCTGGCGCGCAAAGGGGCAATGGCAGTCTAGACTTAACCGTGGGCTATTCAGGGGGACGTGACTATGACTGATACCAAGAGGGTCGGCAGTGTCGCCTATGCGACGCGCGACAAGGACTATTTCGCAAAGCGCGGTCTCGAACGCTATGCCGGCATCTGGTCGCTGTGGGCATTGGGCGTCGGGGCCGTGATCTCAGGCCACTTCTCAGGGTGGAACTTCGGCTTCATGACCGGCGGCTGGGGCGGCATGCTCGTCGCCGGCATCATCATCGCCATCATGTATCTGGGCCTGGTCTCGTCCATTGCCGAAATGAGCCCGGCTTTGCCCCATACCGGCGCGGCCTATTCCTTCGCCCGCACCTCGATGGGCCCATGGGGCGGCTTCATCACCGGCCTCTTCGAAAATGTCGAATACGTCCTCACCCCCGCGGTGATCGTCACCTTCATCTCGGGCTATTTCGGTTCAATCACCGGCATGGATACGGCGCTCTACCCAATCCTGTGGGTGGTGTTCTATGCGGTGTTCCTCGCCCTCAACATCTATGGCGTGGCCCTCAGCTACAAGGTGACGCTGGTCGTGACCCTGATCTCGCTGGCCGTGCTGGTGGTGTTCTGGATTTCGGCCATCACCCATATGGATTTTGGCCGCTGGGCGCTCAATATTGGCGTCGGCGAAGACGGCAAGGCCGTCGAGCTGCCCGAAGGCAACGGCTCGTGGTTCCCCTTTGGCTGGCAGGGCGTTCTCGCCACCCTGCCCTTCGCGGTCTGGCTGTTCCTCGCCATCGAGCAGGTACCGCTGGCTGCCGAGGAATCGGTCGATCCCAAGCGTGACCTGCCGCGTGGCATCCTGCTCGGCTTTGCCACGCTCCTGCTCTCGGCCTTCATGATCGTGCTGCTCAACCCGTCGGTGATGGGCATCGGCTCGTTCGCCCTGGGCACTTCGCTTGAGCCGCTGCTCGACGGCTTCCGCGCCATCTATGGCGACGCGGGCGCAACGGTCCTGGGCATCGTGGCCCTCACCGGCCTCATCGCCTCGTTCCACACCATCCTCTACGCACAAGGCCGCCAGGTCTATTCGCTGAGCCGTGCCGGCTACTTTCCGTCGGCGCTCTCGGTGACGCACGAGAAGTTCAAGACTCCGCATATCGCCATGATTTCGGGCGCATTGCTGGGCCTGGCCGTCATGCTGATCATCTGGTTCGCCAATGGCGGCGGCGGTGGTGGCGAAACCCAGCTGGGCGACGACATCATCGGCACGGTGCTGCTCAACATGGCGGTGTTCGGCGCGATGCTGAGCTACATCATGCAGGCCCTGAGCTTCATCCTGCTGCGCCGCAACCAGCCCAATATCGAGCGGCCGTTCCGCTCGCCGCTGGGCATTCCCGGCGCCATCGTCACCATCATCATCGCGGCGGTGACGCTGTTCTACCAGATGCAGGACCCCAACTTCTTCAAGGGCGTCATCTGGGTCGTGCTGTGGTGCGCCGTGGGTATCGCCTACTTCGCCGCGATCGGCCGCAACAAGCTGATTCTGTCGCCGGAAGAAGAGTTCGCGCTGGCGCACAAGGCGTAACACTAACGAGGGCGCGGTCACGCACTGCGCCTTCCCCACCCCCGATGTCATTCCGGCGCAGGCCGGAATCCATGCGGTGTCCCATCCCCGCGCTGGATGCATGCGGAACACCACGGACATGGATCCCGGCCTGCGCCGGGATGACCCGGTGGGAATGACCAAACGAGGAGAATTCAATGCCCTACACGCTCGCCGAACTGCGCAAAGACGTCGCGGCCGGAGCCATCGACACCGTGCTCGTCGCCTTTCCTGACATGCAGGGGCGGATGATCGGCAAGCGTTTCCAGGCCGAGTATTTCCTCGAAGTCGCCAATGACGAAACCCATGGCTGCGACTACCTGCTCGCCGACGACATCGACATGGAGCCGGTGCCTGGCTACGAGGCCGCCAACTGGGGCAAGGGCTATGGCGATTTCGTCATGAAGCCTGACCTCGGCACACTGATGAAAGCGAGCTGGCTCGAGGGCACCGCGATCGTGCTCTGCGATCTCAGCGACCACCATCACCACGAGCCGATTGCCCACAGTCCGCGCGCCATTCTCAAGGCGCAGATCGCTCGCCTTGCCGCCATGGGCTACACCGCCAATGCCGCGACCGAGCTCGAATTTTACCTCTTCGACGAGGATTACCGCACCATTACCCAGAAGGGGCACGCGCGCGCGCAGACCGCTGGCGACTACATCCAAGATTACCACATCTTCCAGACCACCAAGGAAGAAGGCGTGATGCGTGCCCTGCGCAAGCACCTGCAGGCTTCAGGAATTCCAGTCGAAAGCTCCAAGGGTGAATGGGGGCCGGGACAGGAAGAGATCAACGTCAAATATTCCGACGCCCTCACCATGGCCGACCGCCACGTGGTGCTCAAGAATGCCACCAAGGAAATCGCCTGGGCCCAGGGCAAGGCCGTGACCTTCATGGCCAAGTGGGACTATGGGCTGGCCGGATCATCGAGCCACATCCACATGTCGCTGGCCGACAAAGCCGGCAAGCCGCTATTCGTCGACGGCAAGGACGAGCGCGGCATGAGCGACCTGATGAAGCATTTCATGGCCGGCCAGCTGGCCTATGCCCGCGACATCACCTATTTCCTCGCGCCCTATATCAACAGCTACAAGCGCTTCCAGGCCGGCACCTTCGCGCCCACCAAGGCGATCTGGTCCCCTGATAACCGCACCGCCGGCTTCCGCCTCTGCGGTGAACACTCCAAGTCCATCCGTGTCGAATGCCGCATGGGCGGCGCCGATCTCAATCCCTATCTCGCCATCGCGGCTTTGCTTGCCGCGGGCATCAAGGGCATCGAGGACAAGCTGCCGCTGGAGCCGGCCTTTGTCGGCGACGCCTATATCACCAAGAAGCTGCGCGAAATTCCCAAGACGCTGCGCGAAGCCACCGACACACTCCGCAAATCGAAAATGCTCAAGGACGCGTTTGGCGAACAGGTCATCGGCCATTATGTGCACACAGCCGAATGGGAACAGTTCGAATATGATCGTCGGGTGACCGATTGGGAGCTGAAACGCGGGTTTGAACGGAGCTGACGGTCTTGGCAAAACCCCATTCCACCCCCAGCGTCATTGCCGGGCTTGTCCCGGCAATCCATTGAGCCATCCCCCTCTGCGGATACGTGGATTACCCGGACAAGCCGGGTAATGACGTGGTGGATAGGCAAATCGCGCGGCAGGCATTAGGCCTCCGCCAGTCCGAGCGAAAGGCAAGCCATGACCGAAACGGTCAAGATCATCTCCCCCATCGACGGCAGCGTCTATGCCGAACGCCCTCTCGCCACATCAGCCGAGATCGACAGCGCCGTCACCCGCGCCAGGGCCGCGCGACGGGCCTGGGGCGAGACCACCATTGCCGAGCGCCAGAAGATCCTCAGCCATTTCGTCGATGCCCTGCTGTTGATGAATGACGAGATCGTGCCCGAACTGGCCTGGCAGATGGGCCGGCCGATCCGCTTCGGGGGCGAGAAGCGCGGCGTCGAGGAACGCAGCCGCTACATGATCGAGCTGGCCGCCGAAGCCCTCGTGCCCTCGATGCGGCCCGAGAAGGAAGGCTTCATCCGTTACATCACCCGCGAGGCACTCGGCACGGTGATGGTGATAGCGCCGTGGAACTACCCGTTCCTGACGGCGGTCAATTCCATCGTGCCGGGCCTGATGGCCGGTAATGCCATCATCCTCAAGCATGCCAGCCAGACGCTGCTGGCCGGCGAACGCTTCGCCGCTGCCGCCGAAAGTGCGGGGCTGCCGGCGGGGCTGTTCCAGAATCTGGTGCTCGGCCATGCCGATACCGAAAAGCTCATCGCGTCTGGCCAGATCGACCACATCAATTTCACCGGCTCGGTCGAAGGCGGCCGCCGCATCGAGAAGGCCGCTGCCGGCACCTTCGCCACGCTCGGCCTCGAGCTGGGCGGCAAGGACCCCGCCTATGTTCGCGCCGATGCCAATCTCGACAATGCGGTCGAGAACCTGGTCGATGGTTCCTTCTTCAATTCGGGGCAGAGCTGCTGCGGCGTCGAGCGCATCTATGTGCATGAGAGTGTCTACGGCAATTTCGTCGAACGCTTCATCGACAGCGCGCGCGGCTGGACGCTGGGCAATCCGCTCGATCCCGACACCATTGTCGGTCCGATGGCTCGCGGCAATTTCGCCGACCATGTCCGCCAGCAGACCGAGGAAGCGTTGCGCAGTGGGGCCACGCGACATCTGAACTCAAAGCATGAGTTGGACACGCCCGGCTCGCCCTATCTGGCGCCGGAAGTGCTGACCAACGTCAACCACCAGATGTCGGTCATGCGCGAGGAGAGCTTCGGCCCGGTGGTCGGCATCATGAAGGTCGCTGACGACGCCGAAGCCATCACCCTGATGAACGACAGCCCCTATGGCCTCACTGCCTCTGTCTGGACCGAGGACCTTGACGCAGCGGCAAGGCTGGGGGGACAGATTGAAACCGGCACTGTCTTCGCCAACAGGTGCGACTATCTCGATCCGGCACTGGTCTGGACCGGGGTCAAGGACACCGGCAAGGGCGGAGGATTGAGCGAAATCGGGTATGCGAATTTGACACAGCCGAAGAGTTATCATTTGAAGCGGGTGTAGTGCCCGCGATTGTCCCACCCACGGCGTCATTCCGGCGGAGGCCGGAATCCATGTCCGTGGTCAACAGCAACATCCAGCGTGTGGCGCGCCCACCGCATGGATTCCGGACCAGAGTGTACCCTCGGGCGCGACGCGACCCGGGGGCCGGAATGACACCGCGAATGTGAAGGCACAGCGCCATGACCAAAGCCAACTGGAACTACCCCACCACCATCAAGTTCGGCCCCGGCCGCATCGCCGAGCTGCCCGAGGCGCTGAAAGCCGCGGGCATAACCAGGCCCTTGCTGGTCACCGATGCCGGCCTCGTCAACCTGCCGGTCACCCAGAAGGCCATCCAGATCCTCAAGGACGCTGGCGTCCCCGTGGGCGTCTTCGCCGATGTGAAACCCAACCCGATCTCGGCCAATGTCGAAGCCGGGATCAAGGTGCTGCGCGAGGGCGGCCATGATGGCGTCATCGCCTTTGGCGGCGGCTCGGGGCTCGACGTGGGCAAGGTTATCGCCTTCATGGCGGGGCAGACCCGCCCGATGTGGGACTTCGAGGATATCGGCGACTGGTGGACCCGCGCCGATCCAAAGGGCATCTTCCCGATCGTGGCAGTGCCCACCACGGCCGGGACCGGCTCGGAAGTCGGCCGCGCCGGCGTCATCACCGATGAGACGACGCACACAAAGAAGGTGATCTTCCACCCGCTGATGATGCCCAAGGTCGTGATCGCCGACCCTGAACTCACCGTCGGCATGCCCAAATTCATCACCGTCGGCACCGGCATGGATGCGCTGGCCCATTGCCTCGAGGCCTATTGCGCGCCTAGCTATCACCCGCTGGCCGACGGTATCGCGGTCGAGGGCATCCGCCTGGTTTTCGAGAACCTGCCCAAGGTTCACCTCGATCCCAACGATGTCGAGGCGCGCGGCCACATGATGAGCGCCGCCGCCATGGGCGCCACCGCCTTCCAGAAGGGGCTCGGCGCCATCCATGCCCTCAGCCATCCGGTCGGCGCGCTCTACGACACCCATCACGGCATGACCAACGCCGTATTCATGCCCTATGTGTTGGCGGTCAACAAATCGGCGATCGAAGCCCGCATCGCGCGGTTGGCTGCCTATCTGGGGCTGGCACCTAGCTTCGAGGCCTTCCAGCACGCCGTCATTGGCCTGCGGATGCGGCTCGACGTGCCGCACACGCTGGCCGAGTTCAAGGTGGACGGCGGCAAGCGGGACCTGATTGGCGATATGGCCATCGTGGATCCGACGGCCGGCGGCAACCCGATTGAGTTGACCAAGGATCGGGCGCTGGAGATTTTCGATCGGGCCATGGAGGGGCGGGTCTGAAACGAACCAGCTGACCGCGCGTTGGACCCGGACCTCATGGAGTACCCGATATGCGCGCGATCCTGCTTGCGACCTGCCTCACCCTAATCGCCGGCGTGGCCAGCACGTCGGCGCATCACAAGCCCGGCCACCCCATGCCGCCGGGCCAGGCGAAGAAACTGTTGCCACCGGAACTGGTGATCATAGCGCCGCCGCCCGAAGTGGAGGACGTATGCCTCGTCACTACTGATACGCCGGGTGATCCCTTCGCACCGGTGATCGTTACCGAGTGGCTGCCGCGCGACATCGCCGAGGACAGGGCCGAGGCCGGCGACAGCTTCGTCATCTACCATCCCGACTTCAACAGCGAAGTCGGTTGCGTGAGCTTCTAGCCGGCGACGACTTCGGCAACGGTGGCCTTCACCCCATCCTCGAACAACGCGTCCAGGTGAGTTGCCACCGTCTCGCCGAACGCCTGGTTCTCGGCCAGATCGCTGCCGAATACTTCGGTCAGCGCCACCAGGCCCATATAGAGCGCCTCGGCGTCATCCCCGGCGTCGGCGGCGATGGCCATCATGCGCATGGCCAGGGGATCGCGCACGTCGATGCTCTCGCCCTTCTCGTCGATACCCACGACATAGCGCATCCAGGCCGCTACGCCGAGACCCAGCCGCTCGAAGGGTTGCCCCGCCTTGAGGCGGTCGCGGATCGTCCCGAGCAGGCGCTGCGGCAACTTCTGGCTGCCATCCATGGCGATCTGCCAGGTGCGGTGCTTGAGGGCAGGATTGCGGAAGCGGTCGAGCAGCTGGTCGCGATAGGCGCCGAGGTCGACGCCGGGCATGTCCAGCGTCGGCATGGCTTCCTCGGTCATCAGCCCGTGGATCAGCTTGACGAAATCAGCGTCGCCCATAACGTCGGAGATATATTCGTAGCCCGCCAGATAGCCGAGATAGGCCATGGTCGAGTGGCTGCCATTGAGCATGCGCAGCTTCATGCGCTCGAAGGGCTCGACATCCTCGACCATCTGCGCACCGGCCTTTTCGAATGGCGGCCGGCCATCCGGGAAGTGGTCCTCGATCACCCACTGGGTAAACGGCTCGGTCATGATCGGCCAGGCGTCCTCCGCGCCGATCAGCCCGGCGACGGTGTCCCGATCGGCATCGGTGGTCGAGGGCACGATGCGATCGACCATGGTGCCGGGGAAGGCCACCTTGCCGACCCACTCGCCCAAAGCCGCATCGCGCAAAGCGGCAAATTTAGTGACGATGCGCTTCACCGTCGCGCCGTTGCTTGGCAGGTTGTCGCAACTCATCACGGCGAAAGGGGCAATCCCCGCCGCCTTGCGCCGTGCCAGTGCTTCCACCAGCATGCCGGGCGCCGACCTGGGCGCGGCCGGATTGGCCAGGTCATGCACGATATCGGGATGCCTTTGGTCGAGCTCGCCGGTGGCCGGATCGTGGCAATAGCCCTTTTCCGTCACCGTCAGCGAAACGATGCGGATCTGAGGGCTGGCCATCAGCGCCAGCAGTTCGTCGCGCTCGGTATTGGCATCGAGCACCCTGAGGATCGAGCCGATGACGCGCGGATGGGTGCCCGAGGCGTCGCGTACCGCCACCGTATAGAGCCCGTCCTGCGGCTCCAGCGCTTCCTTGGTGTCGGGCCGGCGCAGGCTGGCGCCGACAATGGCCCAATCCGGATTGTCCCGGAGCAGGTCATCGACATAAGCCGCCATATGCGCGCGATGAAAGGCGCCAATGCCCAGATGCACGATGCCTGGCGTGATCTTGCTCCGATCGTAGTTCGGCACGGCAACGCCTGATGGAACGTTGCTCAGGGTCTTGGCGCTCAGTCGCGTCATGGCGGTCTCCGGCAGTAAAATCGGGCGCACCATAGGGCGTTCCGGGCTTGTATGGAAGATAGTGACTTGCGGCCAAATCGGCTTTCCCGGCATAAGCCTGATGGCATTCGTGGAGGGCAGGGATTTTGGCACAGCAGCGTTTCGTCAGCATCGGGGAATGCATGATCGAGATGAGCGGCGGCGAGGATCGCCAATATCGCCTCGGCTATGCCGGCGATACGCTCAACACGGCCTGGTACATGCGCGCATTGCTCGGCGAGGACTGGTCCGTGGATTATTTCACCGCCCTCGGCGAAGACAAGTACTCCGCCGACATCCGCGCCTTCCTTGATGCCAACCACATCGGCACCAACCACATCCGCACCGTGCCCGGCCGCCGCCCCGGCCTCTACCTGATCCACCAGGAAAAGGGCGACCGCCACTTCACCTATTGGCGCGACACCTCCGCCGCCAAGCTGCTCGCCGATGACAAGGACGCGCTCGCCGCGGCGGTTGACGGCGCCAGCATGGTCTACTTTTCCGGCATTACCCTCGCCATCCTGGCGCCCCGCGCCCGCGGCCGGCTGCTTGGCGCCATCGTCAAGGCGCGCGATGCCGGTGCCAAGGTGGTGTTCGATACCAATATTCGCCCCGCTCTGTGGACCAGCCCGCGCGTCATGACCGCGGTGCTCACCGCCGCGGCCACCATGTGCGACATCGTGCTGCCCACCCATACCGATGAAGCGCCGCTCTTCGGCGACAAATCCATCGACGATACTGCCGACCGGTATCTCGAGCTTGGTGTCGAGGAAGTCGTGGTCAAGGACGGCGCTGGCGATGCACTGATCGCCACCGCGTCGGAGCGCGTCAAGGTTGCGCCCAAGCCCGGCGCCAAGGTGGTGGACGCCACCGGCGCCGGCGACAGCTTCAATGGCGCCTATCTCTCGGCGCGGCTGGCCGGGAAGTCGCTGCGCGAAGCGGCCGAGGCCGCGCACCGCGTGGCCGGTGTGGTCATCGGGCAAAAGGGTGCCTTGGTCGACCCTGCTCTGCTGGGCCAGCTCAGCTAGCTCGCGTCGCGGTCTTCCTTGGCATAGTCATGCCGGGGTTGCGGCTGCAGTGGCCGGGCGAAGAGTTGCGGCCGCTAGAAGCCCCGGTCACTCCACTCTTTCATATAGGCCAACTCCTCGGGCGTGCTCTCGCGGGCCAGGGCCTTATTGCGGAACGGAAAGCGGCCGAAGCGGGCCACTGCGTCCCGATGCTTGCTGGCGAAATCGATCCCTTCGGCAATGCCGAGCTTTTCGTGCAACCGCATCGACTCGGCCTGGATGACCACTGATTCCGAATGCATGAAGGGCAACAGCAGGAACATCATTTCATCCACGGCGAAGCCATCGTCCAGCCCAAGGAGCAACACCTCCTGGGCCAGCGTCAGCGCCATGGCGTCCTGCGCAAAGGCCTGCGGCGTGCCCCGGTGCAGTTGGCGGGAGAACTGGTCGAGCACGATGATCTCGGCCAGTCTTCCCCTGGCCGTCGTGCGCCATTGCCAGGCTTCGCCCTTGGCCACGCGCGCATGCGTGTCCGCGAAGGCCCCGGCGAGCGCCGCATCGAATGCGGGCTTGCCGCCGAACCAGTCCTCGCGACCATGATCGACGAACCAGAATTGCAGCACATCCTCGGCAGTGCGCATATTGGCTCCTAGAGGGTAATTATCGCCTTGATCAACCCGTTCCGTTCATGGGCCCATTTCGGCAGATTGACCGGCACATCATCGAATCTCGTCGTATGGGTCGCAAGCCGGTCTGTCGGGACGTCGCCATTGCGGATCGATGCCATGACATGGTCGAAGTCCTCGCGCGTCGCGTTGCGCGAGGCGCGGATGGTCAGCTCCCGCCTGTGGATCTCCGGATCCTCCCAGGCCAGGGTGCCCTTGACCACGCCAACCAGCGTCAGCGCCCCGCCATTGCGGCAATAGCCGACGGCCTGGTTCATCGCCGGAATGGCGCCGGTCGCATCAAATACTGCGTCGAAGCCGGTTCCCATCCTGGCCTTGAACACGGCCCCCTCGCGCTCGTCCAGACCCGCCGCTGCAAAGCCGAAGCTGCTTGCCGCCTCCAGCTTGTCGTGCGCCGCGTCGAGAATAGTCACATCCGCACCGGCAATGTGCGCGAAGAAGGCGACACCCAGCCCGATCGGTCCGCCGCCAACCACAAGGGCGCGCCAGCCCGGCTTGAGTTCGGTCCGCCGCACCGCGTGGGCGCCGATGGCGAGGAATTCCACCATGGCCGCGTCGCGCAGGCTCAGGCCCTCGGCCTTGTAGAGGTTGGCTTCCGGCATGACGATTTCCTCGGCCATGCCGCCATCGCCATGCACGCCGATAACTGTCAGCGTCTCGCAGCAGTTGGTCTTGCCTTCGCTGCAGGCGGGACACTGGTAGCACGGCAGATAGGGATTGATGACCACGGCGTCGCCATCGGCAAGGGTGACCGCGCCGTTGGCGTCGAGCACGACCCCGCTCAGTTCATGCCCCATGATGCGGGGATATCGCAGAAACGGGTGCTTGCCCTCGTAGATATGATAGTCGGTACCGCAGATGCCGATGTGGCGAATGCCGACCCGTACCCAGCCGGGCTTGAGCGCGGGCCGTTCGATGTCGACCAGCACCAATTCGCCCGGCGCCGCACAAGAAATAGCCCGCATGGGAAATCCTCCAGATCAGTGACCGGAGTGACTAACATGTTAGCTGAGCAGAAGGAAGACGTTGGTCCCAACACGGCATCACCCCGGCGAAAGCCGGGGCGCGGCGAACAGTCAGGATGGATTCCGGCCTTCGCCGGAATGACATCGATGACGCCGGACACCCTTAGCCGATAACGATCCTGATCCGGTTGCCGAACGGGTCCTGGGTCTCGATGCCGCCCTCGACTGCCAAAACCGGCGCCTTGCCCGCCACCAGCCGGCTCTCGACACCCTCGAGTGTCACCGCATCCGGCACTGATATGGTGAACCAGCGCAACCCAGCAGCGCCTGATGACGGCAGGCCTGCATTGGGCCCGGACCAGATGTTGAAGGCAATGGCATGGGGCATGTAGTCGAGCCCAACATCGCCCATGCCGAAGGACGAAATCAGCAGGAAGCCGGCAAAGCCGATGACATCGCGATAGAAATTCATGGCAATGTGGAGGTCATTCACATGCACATGCACGTGCCCTATCCGCGTGCCCTCGGGCATCCGTGACGCCAATGTCGGAGCGGGCCCCAGTTCGGCCAGCAAACGGTCCATGTCGATGGGCTCGCGCCCCGAATGCGGCTTGCCACCTGAGGTCACCGCATAGGTCTCGCCCTTGTCGGGGTCACCCAGCGAGCCGCGCCACGGCGTTTCGAAGGTGATTTCGATACCATTGCCATCGAGGTCCCAAAGGTAGATCGCCTCGGAGACAAGATGATCGGTCGGGGAAATGCGCACATTGCGCTGCAGCGCCCGGACCGCCATCTGCGCCAGGTCGGCTCGCTTGGGCACGTGGATAGCCACGTGATAGAGCCCGATCGTGCGCGGCACCACCGGTCGCACTGCGCCGGTCTGGAGCACGATCAGCGGCTTGCCGCCGGCGCCCAGCGTCAGCGCATTGCCATGTTCGGCGATGAGATCGAGGCCCACCACGTCCTGCCAGATGGCGAGCGCCTTGGCGCGGTCGGTCACCGCTATATGCACCGGGCCCAACTTGGTGGTCAGTGGCAGGATAGGCGCGGACCTCACATTGGTCGAATGGGATGTGTCGATCATGGCGATCTCCAGGTTCAGCATTGCCCAGCATATAGGCCGAGCTCAAGGCTCTCACCATCGGGTCCCCGGCGAAGGCATTGTTCGGTAAAGCGCTGGCAATGCGATGCAGCTTCCCCGCCCAGCGCTTTCGTGCTGAACTCGGTGCGGATTTGGGAGGCCACAAATGAAACTGAGAAGTCTGATCGCGGCTGTTGCGCTGCTGGCAAGCACCAGCGCGGCCATGGCGAATTGCTACGAGATCATCGGCTGCGATGACAGCGACTACTTCCAGCGCGGCGACCTGCGGCAGCTCAGCTGCCAATCGCTGTGGGAGGTGCGCAACCTTATCTACCAGCAGAACGGCTACTGCTTCCAGACCGACCGGGCTCGTCGCGCCTTTGGCAATCAGGGCTGCTGGATCAACGAACAGGGCCAGGTGCGGCTCAACGCCTATGAGCGCGAAAACGTCGCCCAGATCACCGCGGTCGAGAATTCCAAGGGTTGTAACTGACGATCGGACTATCAGTCGGCTTTCCCTCCCCTTGTCGGGAGGGTGGCCCCGAAGGGGTCCGGTGGGGCTATCCGTCCGCAAACGCAGCGGCGTCACTCCCCCCAAAAAAACGCCGGGGCTCACACCCCGGCGCTTTCGTTTCACGCGATCTTCAGGCCCTTGGTCAGCTCCAGCGCCTGCCGCTCGAACAGCCGACGATAGATACCGCCACCGAGGCGGATCAACTCGGCATGGTTGCCCTCCTCGACGATGCGGCCCTTGTCGAAGACCAGCAGCCGGTCGAGCGCCCTGACCGTCGACAGCCGGTGCGCGATGACCAGCGTGGTCCGGCCGACCATCAGCCGTTCCATCGCCTGCTGGATCTGCACCTCGCTCTCGCTGTCGAGGCTCGATGTGGCCTCGTCCAGGATCAGCACCCGCGCATCGGCGAGGAAAGCCCGGGCGATGGCGACGCGCTGGCGTTCGCCGCCCGAGAGCTTCACGCCGCGTTCGCCGACCAGGGTTTCGTAGCCCTTGGGCAGATCGAGGATGAAGTCATGCGCGTTGGCCTGCTTGGCCGCCAGCTCGATCTCGGCGCGCGTGGCGTCGGGGCGGGCATAGGCGATGTTCTCGGCCAGGGTGCGGTGGAACAGGATCGGCTCCTGCTGCACGATGGCGATCTGGCCGCGCAGGCTCGCCTGCTTGCACTCCGCGATGTTCTGTCCGTCGATGGTGATGGCACCCGATTTCACGTCGTAGAGCCGCTGGATCAGCTTGACGAAGGTTGTCTTGCCCGACCCAGAGTGACCCACAAGGCCCACCCGCTCGCCCGGCGCGATGCGCACCGAGAAGTCGCGGTAGAGCGGCGTCGGATGGGCGCCATACTGGAAGGTGACATGGTCAAAGACGATCTCGCCCTCGCCGATGGCAATGGCCTTGGCGCCAGCCTTGTCATCGATACCGAGCGGCGTGCGGTCGAGCGCAACCAGCTCTTCCATATCGTTGACGGCACGCTGCAGGTTGCGGATGTGCTGGCCCACGTCCCGCAGGTAGCCCTGCAGCACGAAGAACATGGCGAGCACGAAGGTGATGTCGCCGGGTGTCGCCAGCCCGCGCTGCCACATCAGCAGACCTGTGCCCAGAATGCCGGCCTGCATGGTCACCATCATGAAGCCCTGGATGGTGCCGCTCAGCGTGCCGCGCTTCCAGGTGCGGCGCGTGCGGTTATCCCACTTGCCCAGCACGTGGCGCAGGCGCTGCTCTTCACGCTCCTCCGCGCCGAAGGCCTTGACCACGGAGTTGCAGCTAACCGCATCCGCCAGGGCGCCGCCAAGCCGGGTGTCCCAGGCATTGGCAAGGCTGGCCGCCGGCGAGACGAAGCCCATGGACAGAGCCACCGTGACGCCGATGTAAATCACCGAGCCGAGGCCCACGACGAGACCCATGACCGGCCAGTAGGAGCCCAGGATGACCGTGGCGCCGACCAGCATGACGATGGATGGCAACAGCGCGATCAGCAGCACGTCGTTGAGCGAATCGAGCGCCCACATGCCGCGGGTGATCTTGCGCACGGTGGAGCCGGCGAAGCTGTTGGCATGCCAGTCGGTCGAAAAGCGCTGCACGCGGTGGAAGCCGTTATTGACGATCTCGGCCATCATGCGGATCGTCAGCCGGATGATGCCCTGAAAGATGAACCAGCGCAGGATGACGCTGGTCAGCCCCAGGCCGACCACGATGGCAAAGGCGCGCAGGGCCGCGTCCGCGCCGGTGCCGGTACCCCCGGCAATGGCATCGACGATCTGGCCCGAAAACACCGGCACCATGACTTCGGCAAGCGTCGACACGATCACCAGCACGCAGATGATGGCGATCAGGGCCGGACGGCCCGACCAGTGGCGGAAAGTAAAGCCGAGCACGTTGCGATAGGCATCGGCGCGAAAATCGAGTTTCTTGCGACTCATATTGGCAGCCCGGTCCCGTTATCCGGCGACCGGCCCTCAAAACACAGGGATGAAAGGCACAGCCGGAACGGGGCGAAAATGATCCCGTCAGATCAAGTGGGGCTGTGATGGTAAGAACCGCTGATGGCAGTCCTCGGGGCTAACCCAAGGAGGGCCACGGATGGCAACGACCTAACGTCGAGGGTTGCCCATAGGGAGAGGGATGAATGTCACTGCCATACAACGCCTCCCTGGTTCGAGATCTGAAGCGGTGGACGGTTTGTAGCGAAACCGTCCGGGCTTGCCAACAGGGTATTTGCAACGTCGCAACCGATGATGCGGGAAAGACACAGGACGCGGCGCAGTTGCGTCACGCTCTGCGTTCCATCAGACATAGTCGGAGTGGCCGCTCGTCGCATGAGCGGTCTTGTAAGGTCTCGGGCCTCGAGGAAACAGTATAGGGCGGGCTAGTCGCTTGGGACCTGGGTCGGTTTCAGCGCGTCTCGGCCCGATAGACCTCGATGCCGCGCGTCGACCATTGGGCATAGGCCAACGCGGCCACGAATACACCGAACAGCGTCAACACCGCTGTTATGACCAGATGCAGATTGGCAGCCATTCCTGTCTCCTCATGAAGCTGGCATGACCTTGTTTTTCCGCGCATCGTTTCACCTTGATCCAGGTCAATTTGATTTTTGGATACATGGATGTGGCGCCGATCCGAGCCGGCGGCTAACCTTCCGGCCAACCGATTCAAAACCAAGAGGCATTCGCCCAAATGACCATCGATCCCGTCAAGCTCGACAAGCTCGCCCAGGTTGCCATCAAGGTCGGCCTGCAATTGGCCGAGGGCCAGGACCTGATCATGACCGCGCCGATGACGGCCGCGCCACTGGTCCGCCGCATCACCGAGCATGCCTACAAGGCCGGCGCCGGACTGGTCACGACAATCTATTCAGACGAGGAAGCCACCCTCGCCCGCTACAAGCACGCCAACAATGCCAGCTTCGACAAGGCCGCCGGTTGGCTCTATTCGGGCATGGCTGAAGCCTTCAAGAACAATGCCGCGCGCCTCGCCATTGCGGGCGACAATCCGATGATGCTGGCCGGCCAGGACCCCGACAAGGTGACCCGCGCCATGCGCGCCAATTCGGCTGCCTACAAGCCGGCACTCCAACTCATCACCGGCTTCGATATCAACTGGAACATCGTCTCCTATCCCAGCGCCGCCTGGGCCAAGCTGGTATTCCCCGAGGACAGCGAGGAGGAAGCCGTCACCAAGCTGGCCGACGCCATCTTCAAGGCGTCGCGTGTCGATCAGGACGATCCGATCGCCGCCTGGGCCGAGCACAATGCCAATCTCAAAAAGCGCTGGACCTGGCTCAACGGCAAGAGCTTTGCCTCGCTCAAATATACCGGCCCCGGCACCGATCTCACCGTGGGCCTCGCCGACGGTCACCGCTGGAAGGGCGGCGCGTCGGAAGCCAAGAACGGCATTACCTGCAACCCCAACATTCCGACCGAGGAAGTGTTCACCACGCCGCACAAGCTGCGCGTCGAGGGTCATGTCGCCGGCACCAAGCCGCTCAGCCACAATGGCGCGCTGATCGAGGAGATGCAGGCCCGCTTCGAGGGCGGACGGCTGGTCGAATTCAAGGCCGCCAAGAACCAGGACCTGTTCAACAAGGTGCTCGACACCGACGAGGGCGGACGCCGTCTCGGCGAAGTGGCGCTGGTGCCCCATTCCTCGCCGATCTCGGCCTCCGGCATCCTGTTCTTCAACACGCTCTATGATGAAAACGCTTCTTGCCATATTGCGCAGGGCCAGTGCTATTCGGACTGCTTCGTCGACGGCAAGAACCTCACGCCGGAGCAGATCTCGGCCCAGGGCGGCAACACCTCCAACATCCACATCGACTGGATGATCGGCAGCGACAAGATCGACATCGATGGTGTGCACGCCGATGGCAGCACCGAACCAGTGATGCGCGGCGGCGAGTGGGCCAACTAGGTGACAGAGGCCCTTGCCGACTTCGCCGCACGTCTGATCGCCGGCCATGACGGCGGCCAGGCGATCGACACCGTAGCGGCGCATCTGGTCCCGGCCGACATGGCCGGGGTCTATGCCCTCCAGGACGAGATCATTCGCCAGATCGGGCCGGTCGGCGGCTGGAAAATCCTGGCCGGCGCCGCGGGTGAACCGACCTGTTCGCCCATTCCGGCCAAGCGCTACTACACCAGCGGCGATACGATCAGCGCCAGCAGGCATCGTTTCGTGCTCGCGGAAGTGGAGATCGCTGTGAAGCTCGGCGCCGACCTTCCCGCTGGTGCCGATGCCGTCATGGCGGAGGCCGCCATCGCCTCGCTGCACCCCGTACTTGAAATGGTGGGCAGTCCCTTCGTCGATCGCGATACCATCGCGGCCAATGCCAAGCTGGGTGACCTGCAGAGCAATGGCGCCGTCATCGTCGGGCCGGCAGTTGATCCGGCCATCAGAAGCGAACTGCCCCATCTCGGGGTGAGCCTGTGCCTCGATGGCGCCGTGGCAAAAGCCACCGAGACCGGCGCGAGTTGGGATGCAATCCTCGCGGCCCTGCGCTGGCTCGCCAGCCACGCCGCCTCGCGCGACCTGCCGCTCAAGGCCGGCGATATCATCATCACCGGCGCACGGGTCGTGGCGCCGCATGGTTCGGCGGCCCTGGTCGAGGGCGACCTGGGCAAATGGGGCAAGGTCAGCGCCCGCATGACCTACTAACCGGCCAAGCGGGCAGGAGAAGCGAATATGAGACGCGCGTTTTGTATTGTTACCATCCTGACCCTGGCGCAACCCGCCCTGGCGCAGACGGTGCTGGAGAGCGACTTTACCATCTCGGTGCCCAATGGCGAGGGCGAGCCAGTGGTCGAAAGCACGACGCTGGTGCCGCTGCTGGCCGGTACCTGCTACGACTGGCACCTGCGCCTGGGCAAGGCGAAGGGCGACGTCGAGGTCACCGAGATTTACACGCTGCCATCGGCGCCGGCGACCTGGGGACTGGGCGAAAACAGCAACATTGTCGTCTCAGACGACCAGCTGTCGGCAACGTCGGCCCTGTCGCTGACGCCGGAAGATGGCTGGATCGCCAGCGGCTGGTGCGTCTCGGAGGGCGATCCGGAAGGGGATTACACGTTCGAGATCAGGTCCGGCGACAAGGTGCTCGAGACCTTCGAGTTTGAGCTGCGGGCGATGTAGCCTTCAGCCCCTGAACTCGTTCTCCCGGATGCTTTCCGGCTTCATCTGGATTGAGAACCCCGGCAGCTTCGGCGGCATGTAGGCCGCGTTGCGAATCTCGCACGGCTCGATGAAGTGCTCGTGCAGGTGATCGACATATTCGATCACGCGGCCTTCCTTGGTGCCCGATACGACCAGATAGTCGATCATGCTCAGGTGCTGCACATATTCGCAAAGACCCACGCCGCCAGCATGCGGCCAGACCGGCAGACCATATTTCGCCGCCATCAGCAGCACGCTCAACACCTCGTTGAGCCCGCCAATGCGGCAGGCGTCGATCTGGACGATGTCGATGGCGCCGTCCTTGATGAACTGCTTGAACAGGATGCGGTTCTGGCACATTTCGCCGGTCGCCACCTTGACCGGGGCGATGGCCGCGCGGATAGCCTTGTGGCCGGAGACATCATCGGGGCTGGTCGGCTCCTCGATGAAATAGGGGTTGAAGCGCGAGAGTTGCTTGACCCAATCAATCGCCTGACCGACCTCCCAGACCTGGTTGGCGTCGATCATCAGATAGCGGTCCGGCCCCATGATCGAGCGGACGATTTCGAGCCGGCGGATATCGTCGTCGAGGTCGCGGCCGACCTTCATCTTGATATGCTGGAAGCCCTCGGCCACTGCCTCGGTCGCCAGCCGCGTCAGTTTCTCGTTTGAATAGCCCAGCCACCCCGCCGAGGTGGTGTAGCACTGGTAGCCCTCGGCCTTGAGCGTCGCGATGCGCCCGGCCTTGCCCGCCTCGGCCTTGCGGAAAATGGCCAGGGCCTCATCGGGCGTGATGGCGTCCGTGAGGTAGCGGAAGTCGATGATATCGACCAGCTGCTCGGGCGTCATGTCGGCGACGAGCTGCCAGACCGGCTTGCCCGCTTCCTTGCCTAAGAGGTCCCACACTGCATTGACCACCGCGCCGGTCGCCAGATGCATGGCGCCCTTGTCCGGGCCGATCCAGCGCAACTGGCTGTCGCCAGTCACATGCCGCCAGAAGCGGCCGGGATTTTCGGCGATCCAGTTCAGCTCGAGGCCGATCACGCGGCTTTCCAACGCCTTGATCGCGGCCACCACCACTTCGTTGCCGCGGCCGATGGTGAAGGTCAGCCCGTGCCCCTCATAGGCGCCATCGGTGCCCAAGATGACATAGGCTGCCGAGTAATCCGGATCCGGATTCATCGCATCGGACCCATCGAGCGAAGCCGAGGTGGGGAAGCGGAGATCGTGGGTGGAGAGAGAGGTGATCTTGGTCATTTCAAACTCGACTGAAACTGAGAGTGCGGCGCTGAGATGCGTTAAGTATGCGGGTTAACCCAGGCGGAGCCCCGGGCGTGACATTGTCCTGGCGCGGGTTGGACCATGGGGATGCGGAGTGTCGGACAAGATCATCAGGCAGAGCTACCGACGCTTCTATGGCTGGCTGCTGCGACTGGGCCGCGTGCGCGCGATGATGCTGGGCACTTCGATCGCGATCACCACGTCGGTGCTGGTCACCGCGCTGGTCATGGCCGTGCTCCCGGGCTCCAGGGACTACTTCTGGTACAACATGATCGTTGCGGTCGTATCGCCGCTGGTCAGTGCGCCCGGCCTGACGCTGGTTGCCATTTCGATGGTCTACCAGCTCAATGCGGCCCAGACCGCCCTGACGCTGGCGGCGGAAACCGATGCGCTGACCGGCGTTTCCAACCGCCGTTCCTTCATGGCGCAGGCCGAACTGGCCTTCGCCCAGACCAAGGCGGGTGGTCCGCCCTTCGCTGTGATCATGCTCGATATCGATCACTTCAAGGCCATCAACGACAATCACGGGCATATTGTGGGCGACGACGTGCTGCGCAACGTGGCGCATGCCTGCAAGGCGGCGCTGCGCGGCAGCGACTGCTTTGCCCGGTTCGGCGGGGAGGAATTCGTCGCCCTGCTGCATTTGACCGATGGCGAAGCCGGGGTGGCCGTCGCCGAAAACCTGCGCAAGACTGTCGCAGCGCTGGCGTTCGAGAACCGGACGCCACCTGCCGTGACTGTCAGCCTGGGGGTCGCAGGTTATCTGCCGAGCAGCGAAAGCCTGCATGATATCCTCAATAAAGCCGATCGGCAGCTCTATGCCGCCAAGGCGGCCGGCCGGAATCGGGTGATGGCGGCCGGCAATGACAGGCGCCGGGCGTCCTGACCTCAGGCCGTCCAGCCACCATCGATGATGTGAACCTGTCCCGTCGTATAAGTCGCGCCCGCCAGGTAGACCGCCAGGTCGGCCACCTCATCGGGCCGCGCGATCCGCCCGATGGGCTGGCGGGCAATGAAGGCCTTCCTGGCCGCCTCGAAATCGCCGGTCGCATGCCAGCGCTCGTGCAGGCTGGGGGAATCCACCGTGCCCGGCGCGATGGCGTTCACGCGGATGCCCTGCGTCGTGTAGTCGGCGGCGATGGACTTGGTCAGCCCGATCACCGCGGCCTTGGAAATGGTATAGGCGGCGCGGTTGGGCACGCCCTTCACCGAGCTGGCGACTGTCGCCATGTTGATGATGCAGCCATCCTTGCGCGCGAGCATCTGCGGCAGCACCGCCTGGATGGTGCGGATCTGCGCCTTGATGTTGAGGTCGAAGGCGAAATCGAGGTCCTTGTCGCTCATTTCCAGCACCGTGCCGGAATGCACCACGCCGGCGCAGTTGAACAGCACATCGATATGACCGATCTCGGCCACAGCCTGGTTGACAGCGTCGGCGCTGAGCACATCAAGCAGGCGCGTGGTGACGCCGGCCATGCCGTCGAGCTCGGCCAGTTTGCCGGCGTTGACGTCGGTCGCGATCACACTGGCCCCAGCCTTGACGAAGGCCTCCACCGACGCGCGGCCGATGCCCTGCGCGGCGGCGGTGATGAGTACGATTTTGCCTGATAGGTCAGCCATGGCGCGTTCCTGAAAATTCTCAGTCAACACCCTCCCCCTTGTGGGAAGGGATCAAGTGAGGGGGTGTTTGGCCCCGATACCGTGGCTCTCAACACCCCCTCCCAACCTCCCCCATCGAGGAGGAGGTGCCGTTCAGTGAGAGTGGCGATATCTCGCCACACCCAGACGCGTTCTTAGTCGTACAGCACGGCCGCGATCTTGGGATCGGTCATGTTGTCCTTGTCGTAGTAGTAGAAGCCGGTGTCGATGATGGCGGGCAGGGTTTCGCCCTTGAGCGCGCTCACAGCGGCCTGGACGGTCTGGTAGCCGATGCCGACCGGGTTCTGCGTGATGGCGCCGGCGATGACGCCGCTTTCGATCAGGGCCTTCTGTGCAGCACCGGAGTCGTAGCCGATGATGACGACATTGCTGCCCAGTTCCTGCTTGCCGTTGGCAACGCCGAGGACCGAACCTTCATTGGCGCCGAAAATGCCCTTGAGGTCGGGGTTGGCGAGCAGGATCGACTTGGTGATTTCGGTCGAGGCCAGCTGATCGCCACCGCCATACTGCACCGAGACGACCTCGATGTTCGGATAGGCTTCCTTGATGCGGTTGGAGAAGCCTTCGACGCGGTCAATGCCGGTGCGGCTGGTCTGGTCATGCGCTACGATGGCGACCTTGCCCTCGCCGCCGATCAGCTCGGCCATGACGTCGGCCGCCAGCGCGGCGGCAGCAACGTTGTCGGTGGTCGCGGTGGTCAGCGGAATGTCGCTATCGACGCCGGAGTCGAAGGCGATGACCGGAATGCCGGCATCCTTGGCCTGCTGCAGCAGCGGCGTTGCGGCCTGGCTGTCCAAAGCGGCAAAACCGATGGCGTCGGGGTTACGCGACAGGGCAGCGGCCAGCATGTCCATCTGGCGGTCGACCTGGCTTTCGGTTTCCGGACCTTCGAAGGTCACGGTCACGCCAAGATCCTTGCCGGCCTGATCGGCACCAGCTTTCACGGCCTGCCAGAACTGGTGCTGGAAACCCTTGGAGATCAGGGCGATGTCGTAGGCGTCCTGGGCCGTGGCAGCGCCGCCGGCGGTCAGGAGAGCGAGCGCGCTGATGGCGCCAAGCAGGGTACGTCTATTGAGCATTTGAAGTCCTCCCTTAGAGTGTGAATTCGTCTTCCGGTGAGGCGTTGCCGCCTTCTTATTGGCACCCTCGAGCGCGATCCCTATGGATCGCGGTCTGGGCGCGGGGGATCGTCGGCGCCTAAAGTGTACGGCGCCGCAGGATATCGGCGTAGACCGCCAGGATGATGATGAGGCCCGTCACGACCGTCTGCCATTCCTGGGGGACCGAAAGGATGCGCAGGCCATTGGCCAGCACGGAGATGATGAGGGCGCCAATCAGCGTACCGATCACGGTGCCGCGGCCGCCCGAAAGCGACGTGCCGCCAATGACCACCGCCGCGATGGCGTCGAGTTCATAGCCCTGGCCTAGCGCGGGCTGCGCCGAATTAAGGCGGCTGGCGATGAGCAGTCCGGCGACGCCACAGATGCCACCGGCCGTGGCATAGACGGCGATCTTCCAGCGATCGATGTTGACGCCCGAGAGGCGAACCGCCTCTTCATTGCTGCCGAGCGCGAAGGTGTAGCGGCCGAGCGCCGTCTTCCCCAGCACGAAGGCCGCCAGCAGCGCTACCACGAACAGGATCAGCACGCCGTTGGGCAGCGGCACGGCGGGGAATATGGTGCCGACCCAGGAGCCCAGCGCGATCTGGTTGAAGCCAGGCGTGTCGTTGAAATAGATCGGTTTGGTGCCCGATATGACCAGGGACAGGCCCTTGAGGATCAGCATCATGCCCAGTGTGGCGATGAAAGGCGGCACTTTGAGCTTGGCGATGATCGTGCCCGAAACGAGGCCGCAGCCCGTGCCGGCCAGGATCGAGGCAACGATGCCCAGCGGCAGCGGCAGCCCCAGATAGGTCAGCACCACGCCGGTGATGACGGCGCAGAACGTCATCAGCGTGCCCACCGACAGGTCGATGCCACCGGTGATGATCACCAGCGTCGCCGCAATGGCGAGCACGCCGTTGACCGAAGTGGCCTGCAGGATGGCCAGAACGTTCTGGGTCTGCATGAAATTGGGCGAGGCCAGGGAAAACACCACGACCAGCGCGATAAGTCCCGAGAAGGCCAGGAGCCGGTGGAATGCGCCCGAGATGCGGATGCCGGATTTGGTCGCGGGGGCTGCAGTATCGGTCATGCCGAGCTCCGTTCAGTATTGATGTCGGCCACGGCGCTGGGCCGCAATGTGGCAAGCCGCATGATGTCTTCCTGGCTCGAACCACCCGGCAGCGTGCCGGTCAGCCGTCCCTCGCACATCACCGCGATGCGGTGGCTGAGGCGCAGGATTTCGGGCAGTTCAGAGGAGATGACGATGATCGCCCTGCCCTGTTCGGCCAGCGCATTGAGCAGCTTGTAGATTTCGGCCTTAGCGCCGACATCGATGCCGCGCGTCGGCTCGTCGAAGATCAGGATATCGCAGTCGCGCAGCAGCCATTTGGCGATGACCACCTTCTGCTGGTTGCCCCCGGACAGGAGCCGCGCTTCCTGAGTGTCGCTGGGGGTCTTGATCGACAGTTGGCGAATATACTTCTCCGCCACATCATGCATGGCGCCGTCATTGATGACGCCGCCCGGCCCCACGAAGCGCTCGAGGCTGGCCAGCGCGATATTGTTGCGGACGTCGAGGCCGGTGGCGAGGCCGAAATGCTTGCGGTCCTCGGAGAGGTAACCGATGCCTGCCCGCACTGCGTCCTTGGGCGAGGAAATGCCGACGCGCTTGCCATTGACCCAGATTTCGCCGCTATCGCGCGGATCGGCACCAAAGATGGCGCGGGCGACCTCGGTGCGGCCGGCGCCCATCAGGCCAGCCAGCCCCAGGATTTCACCCTTGCGGACGGTCAGGCTGACGTCGCGGATCTCGCGGCCGCGATTGAGGTTGCGGACCTCGAGGGCCACCGGCGCGCTGGCGGTGTTGGGAATGTTGAGCGCTTCGTTGGTCAGGGTGCGCCCCACCATCATCGAGATGATGGTTTCGATGGGCGTGTCGGCGGCCGGGACGGTGCCGACATATTCGCCATCGCGCATCACGGTCACGCGGTCGGAGATGCGTTTGATCTCGTCCATCTTGTGGCTGATATAGACGATGCCGACGCCTTCCGCCTTGAGCCGATTGATGATGGTGAAAAGCTCGGCGATCTCGGCGTCGTTCAGCGCCGCGGTCGGCTCGTCCATGATCAGCACGCGTGAGCGGTAGCTCAGCGCCTTGGCGATCTCGACCATCTGCTGGCGGGCAATGGTCAGCGTCTCGACGCGAACGGTCGGCGAGAGCTTCAAGTTCATTGAGTCGAAGATAGCCTGGGTGTCGCGGTTGAGCGCCGCCTCGTCGAGCAGGCCGAAGCGGCGTGGCTCGCGGCCGATAAAAATGTTCTGCGCCGCCGTCAGGTCGCGCATCAGCGCCAGTTCCTGATGGATGATGCCGATACCCATGTCCTGCGCCTGGCGCGGCGAGGCGATCTCGACGGGCTGGCCATCGAGGCGCACCTCACCGGCATCGCGGGAATAGACGCCCGAGAGGATTTTCATCAGCGTCGACTTGCCAGCGCCATTCTCACCCATCAGGGCGTGGACTTCACCTGCATGCAGCTCGAAACGAGCCCGCGACAGCGCCCGCACGCCGGGAAATGCCTTGTCGACATCGATCATCTCGACAAGCGGCGTCAGCTGTCCGGTCGCCGGGGGGGCGGGGGTGGGCGGCATGGGTTTTGATATCCTCCAGCGCATTCTTGCGATGCGCATGCAAACAATCTATTCATAAATGAAAGTGCGTTGCAAGAGCTAACATGTCAGTTCGGAACAGCACGAGCAGCCGATGGGTGACTGCAAAGGCTAACGGTGTGTTAGCGTTGGAGGGGAAATTGGACGAGGATGCGAACGATCGCTATCGCGCGCCGGCGCTAGACAAGGGGCTCGATATTCTCGAGCTGCTGGCGCGCACGGATGACGGGCTGAGCCAGGCGGAAATCGCCAAGGCGCTCGACCGCTCGCCCAACGAAATCTACCGCATGCTCGACCGGCTGGTGCGTCGCGACTATGTGCGCCGCACGCCGGAAGACCGCTACGAAATCACGCTCAAGCTGTTCGAGCTGGCCCATGCCAAGCCGCCCATGCACCGACTGATCAGCCAGGCAACGCCAGTGCTGCGCAGCTTCTCGCTGCGGGCCGAGCAGGCGGTGCACCTGGTGGTGCAGGATCGCAATATCCTGGTTGTGGTCGCCCAGTTCGACGGGCCGGGCTACTGGAACGTTTCGATCCGCGTCGGCTCGCGCATCGGGCTGGTCAATACCGGCTCCGGCCATGTGTTCCTGGCGTTCGCGACGCCCGAGGAACGGACCATGATGCTGGAAGCGCAGGAGCTGGGGCGGCCGCAGAAAATGCCCAACGGGCTGGAGCCGCGACTGGCCGGCATCGCCGCCCAAGGCTATGAAAGCATGCCGAGCGCCCAGACCCCTGGTGTGTTCAACCTGTCGGTGCCGATTTTTGGTCCGATGGGCAGCGTGCTGGCGGTCATTACCTGCCCTTACACCCAGCGCCTGGACAAGTATGATGCGCCCAACATGCAGCAGGCTCTTGAGCTGCTGCAGGCCGCGGGCCAGGAGCTATCGCGGCGGACCAAGGAGTAAACTGTGCGCATCGTCGATACCCACCTGCACCTGATCTACCCTGATCGCTTCAGCTATCCCTGGCTCGCCACCAAGCCGAAACTGAACTGGCAGCCCTGGACGCACGAGGCGTATTTTGCCGAGGCGGTGCCGCTGGGCATCGAATCGGCCCTGCATATGGAGGTCGATGTCGCCGAGGCTGACATCATGGGCGAAACCGAATTCGTGCTCGGCCTGCCGCGCATTGCCGGCGCCATCGCAGCCTGCCGCCCGGAACACATGAATTTCGTCGACCAGATCGAGCATCTGTCCGATCATGCTCACGTCAAGGGTGTGCGCCGGATCCTCCATGAATCCCCCGACGATCTCAGCCAGTCGGACCTGTTCATCGAGAATATCCGCCACCTGCCCGACTACGACCTGAGCTTCGATCTCTGCCTGCGCGACGACCAGTTGCATCTGGGCGTTGCCCTGGCGCAGCGGGCGCCCGATGTCACCTTCATCCTCGACCATTGCGGCAATCCCCTGCCCAATGGCGCAGGGCTCGACCCGTGGCGCGCCTCGATCACCGAGATCGCCCGCAATCCCAATGTCGTCGGCAAGATCTCGGGCCTCGTCAACCACTGCGATCCCGGCTG
The DNA here is from genome assembly GCA_036675975.1 of Devosia sp. Taxonomy (GTDB): domain Bacteria; phylum Pseudomonadota; class Alphaproteobacteria; order Rhizobiales; family Devosiaceae; genus Devosia. Next base: position 29,588 of record JAKFDU010000032.1, read on the forward strand.
GACCGCGGCGACGCTCCGCCCCTATATCGAGCACATGATCGAGAGCTTCGGCTGGGACCGCGTGCTCTGGGGTTCGGACCACCCCGTCGCCACCGTCACCGGCGGCACCCTGACCGACTGGGTCAATGCCACCAGGGAGGTCGTCGCGGGCGCCAGCCAGGACGAGCAGTCACGGTTGTTCCATCGCAATGCCGAGCGAATCTACAAGATATGAATTATCTATTTGCTAGCAAATGAAAGCACGCCAGCAGCATGCCTTGGATCTGCTGCTGGCATGCCGGCAGATTTCTTGTCGGTTGCGCGCGGGGGCAACCCGTTGCACTGTCGGATGAAAGAGGAGAGCCCGAATGGCCCGCATAGACCCCGACCGCATCGCCGTATCCACCTGGTCGCTGCACCGCCTGCTCGGCACGATCTATCCGCACGACCTGACGACGTCGGACATCGGCCCGGAAACCGACACCTATGGCGAGGGCGAGGAATCGCTGCTCGGCCTGCCCTCGGTGCTGGCCAATCACGGCTATCATCGCCTCGAGATCGTCTCGTTCCACCTGCGCAGCCGCGACCCGGTCTATCTGGGCGAGTTGCGCGACCAGCTCAAGATCTCCAATGTCCGGCTGCAGACGCTGCTGATCGATGCCGGCGACATCAGCCACCCCGAACATGGCGCCCGTGACACCGCCTGGGTCGCGAGCTGGATCGAGATCGCCAACGAACTGGGGGCCGAGAATGCCCGCATCATCGCCGGCAAGCAGAAGCCGACCCGCGACGCGCTCGATCGCTCGGTCAAGGCGCTCAACACCCTCGCCGACGGCAATGCCGGCTCGTCCGTGCGGCTGGTCACCGAGAACTGGTTCGACCTCTTGGCAGGGCCGGCGCATGTGCATTACCTGCTCGACAAGCTCGAGGGGCGCATTGGCCTGCTGGGTGATTTTGGCAATTGGGGCGGCGCCAACAAATATGCCGACCTCAAGTCGATCTTCGGCCGCGCCGAGTTGTGCCACGCCAAGGCGAGCTTCATCGATGGCGATCTCGACGAGGCTGACTATGGCGCCTGCATCACTCTGGCCGAAGAGGCCGGCTACAAGGGCCCCTATACACTGATCTTCGACAGCGAAATCCCCGGGGAATGGCATGGCCTGGCCACGGAACGGGACTTCATCACATCGCGCGATGTGTGACGGGTCTTAAGCCAGTTATTAAGGGACTGTAACGCACACTGGGTGAATGCGCGCCCGCACGCCCAAATCTGCTCCGATGAAGATGCCCCGCTTCGAGCCGGTGGGCTCGATGCTGGCCCAGATTGTCGACAGCGCGCCCGTGGGCATGGTCGTGGCCGACATGGATGGCCGCATGGTCTATGCCAATGCAGCTTTCGCCGCACTGCTGGGACGTGGCGTCGACGATGCGGATGCCGACCTCTTCGCGTTGATTCACCCCGATGACAGCGCTGCGGCCCGGCAGCGGCTGACGCTGCTGATGCGGGGCGAGGCAAACGACTACCGAGGCGAACACCGGTTCCGGCATGCCGACGGCATGCCGCTCTGCGTGATGGTCGCGGCCTCGGTGCTGCGCTCGGACAGCGGCGAGCCGGCCTATCTGATTACCCAGCTCACCAGCATCGAGCGGCAGAAGAAGGCCGAAGAAGCGCTGGCACATTCGGAAAGCCGCTGGAATTTTGCGCTGGAAAGTGCGCGGCAGGGCGTGTGGGACCACGATATCCGCACCGACACCATGTTCTACTCGCGCATGTGGCGTATCATGCGCGGCATTCCGCCCGATGAGGAAGTGGATGGCGACCAGCAGAAATGGTTCGCTCGCATCCATCCTGACGACCTGCAGCATGTGATGGACAATGTGGACCGGCAGGACAAGGGCGACGCCAGTTTCGACGCGCTCGAATACCGCGAGCGCAAGCGCGACGGCAGCTATGTGTGGATCCTCAGCCGCGGCAAGCCAGTGGAATGGGACGAGCATGGCAACCCGGTGCGTACGCTGGGCACCGATACCGACATCACCGGCCTCAAGACCATCGAATTCGAGCTGGCGGCGGAGAAAGAACGCCTGCGCGTCACGCTCGACGCCATCGCCGACGGCATGATCTCCACCGATCAGAATGGCCGCGTCGTGCTGATGAATCCGGCGGCCGAGCAATTGACCGGCTATGGCTCGGCGGAGGCCCTTGGCCGGGAGGTCCGCTCGATCTTCACCCTGCGGGACGGGCTCACGGGCGACATGCAGGAATGCCCGGTCGCCATATGCCTCGCCACCGACCAGCCAGCGCACCTCGATGACGACATGATCCTGGTCAGCCGCAATGGCCTGGAACGCGACATCCGCTGCACGGCGGCACCCGTGCGCACGCCATCAGGCAAGCTCAGCGGCGCCGTGCTGGTGTTCCAGGACGTGACGCAGAGCCGCACCATGCAACGCGAATTGGCCCATTCGGCCACGCATGACGACCTGACGGGCCTGCCCAACCGGGCGGCGTTCGAGCGGGTCCTCAACGGCGCGATCGCCTCGGCGCGCGACGGCAGCCGACGTCATTGCCTGCTCTATATCGATCTCGACCGCTTCAAGCCGGTCAATGACAATGCCGGCCACGCCGCCGGCGACGCCCTGCTCAAGCAGGTGGCACAGACCATTCGCGGCTCCTGCCGCAGCCACGACGTGGCCGCCCGCATCGGCGGCGACGAGTTCGCGGTGCTGTTGACCGATTGCCCGCTCGAAGGGGGCCAGCGCATCGCCGACAAGATCGTGCGAGCCATCGCCGCCCTGGCCTTCGGCTGGGCCGGACGCACCTATCACATCGGCGCCAGCGTCGGCTTGACGATGGTCACCAACCAACCCGCCTCCCCGCTCGGCTTCATGGGCGAAGCCGACGCCGCCTGCTACGCCGCCAAAGGCCGCGGCCGCGGGCTGGCGGTGGCGTTCGGGGATTTGTAGCGGGCGCTTTGGTGTCCGGTGCGTGACTCACCCCCCTCATACCCCCCAAGAGGGAGGGAGGCGCATGACAGCATTCCGAGTTTCGCTGGACATCGCCTCGGTCACCAGACGGCTTCCCTCCCCCTTATGGGGAGGGTGTCAGGGTGGGGGTTGGTCGAGCAGGCTCGGAGTTCCCGTCAACACCCATCGATATTGCGGATACCCAGAAACTCACCTCCGCCCCCTTAAACCAGCGGCTTCAGGTCCGCCAATAGTGTCGGGATCAGTTCGGTCACGGTGGGGTGGATGTGCATGGTGTGCATCATGGTCGTATAGGGCGTGCCCGCGGCCATCAGCTGCAGTAGGGACTGCACCACTTCGTCGCCGCCAATGCCCAGGATGGCGGCGCCCAGGATTTGCCTGGTCTTGGCATCGACCAGCACTTTCATCAGGCCCTGGGTCTCGCCCCGCTCCTTGGCGCGGCTGACGCGGGACATGGGCATGATCGCCATCAGCGCCTTGCGACCGGATGTGCGAACCTCGGCCTCGCTCATGCCGACGCGGCCCAGTGGCGGGTCGATGAACAGGCCATAGACCGGGATACGGCCGGCCAGCGAGCGCTTGCCGCTGCCCAGCACATTGTCCGCAACGATCTCGAACTCGTTGTAGGAGGTGTGGGTGAAGGCGCCCCGTCCGTTGACGTCGCCCATGGCCCAGATGCCGTCCACCTTGGTGCGCAGCCTGTCGTCGACCGGGATGAATCCGTGCTCGTCGACATCGAGGCCCGCGGCGCCCAGGTTCAGCGCCGCCGTATTGGGCTTGCGGCCCAGCGCCACCAGCAGGTGGGTCCCCTCCACCGACGCCAGCCGCTTCCCCGATTTCAGCGACAGCAGCACGCCATGCCCGGCCTTGGCCACCGCCTCGACCGTGGTGCCGAACATGAAGGTGACGCCCTCGGTTTCGAGGATATCCTTGATGGCTGCCGAAATGTCGGGGTCCTCGCGCGAGGCGGGGCGCGCACCGCGTTCGATCACTGTGACCTTGGAGCCGAAGCGCGCATACATCTGCGCGAATTCGAGCCCGACATAGCTGGCGCCGACAATGATCAGATGCCCGGGCAGGGAATCCAGGTTCATCATCGAGGTGTTGGTGAGGTGCGGCACGGACTTGATGCCCGGCCAATCGGGCACGCTGGCAGTGGCACCAGTGTTGATGAATATCTGCGGCGCGGTCAGCACCCGCTTGCCGACCTTGACCTCAGTGGGGGAAACGAAGCTGCCCTCACCCTTGAAGTATTTGAGCGTCCTGAGGCCACCCAGCCAATCGGTGAGGCCATTGACGGAGGCCGCCACCACCTTGTCCTTGCGGGCCTTGACCGCCGCCATATCGACGGTCACCGGACCCTTCAGCACCACCCCGAACTGGGCGGCGTGGCGGGCGCTCCAGGCCGCGCGGGCGCTGGCCACCATGGTCTTGGTGGGCGTGCAACCATCATTGACGCAGGTGCCGCCCAGATGGTCTCGCTCGATCAGCGCCACCGTCCGGCCTGCATCGGCAAGCCGGGCGGCCAGGAAGGGGCCAGACTGGCCGGCGCCGATAATGATGGCATCGAACTGTTCCGGCATTTTACCCCCAAATCGGCTGCAAGTTTATGGCGGCTGAAGCACGTGCGCCAGTGGGACGTTGGGCATAACGCCCCTGTGCACGAGGCGCTGCGTTCTCCTGTGGGAGGAGGCCTAGGGAACCTGTGCGATGGGCGTGGTGCGTGGCATGCGGTTCCAGGCGTCGAGCGCGGCGATCTTGTAGGCCTCGGCGAGCGTCGGATAATTGAAGGCGTTCTCGACGAAATAATCGAGGGTGCCGCCCAGATTGAGCACGGCCTGGCCGATATGGATCAGCTCGGTGGCGCCCTCGCCCACGATGTGGACGCCGAGGAGTTTCCGTGTCTCGAGCGAGAAGATCATTTTCATCATGCCCGACTGCAGGCCCATGATGTGCCCGCGCGAGGTTTCGCGGAACCGCGCAATGCCGGCCTCATAGGCGATGCCCTGCTCGCGCACCTGCGCCTCGGTGAGGCCGACGGTGGAAATTTCGGGCACGGCATAGATGCCATAGGGGAAGAATTCGGGGGCCGGCGGCATGGCTGCGCCACAGGCGTGAAGGGCGGCGATGCGGCCTTGCTCCATCGAGGTGGAGGCCAGCGAGGGCCAACCGATGACGTCGCCGGCGGCGTAGATATTGCGCACCGAGGTCTGGAACGTTACCGGATCGACCTTGAGGCGACCGCGATCGACAGGTTCGATGCCGCAGGTTTCAAGGCCCAGATTGGCTGTCGCCCCCGAGCGGCCGGCGGCATAGAGCAGCATGTCGCTGCGCAGGCGCCGGCCATCGGTCAGCACGGAAACGGCCCAGCCCTGTTCGTCGAGCTCCACCTTTTCGACCTTGGCGCCCAGGCGGATGGTCACGCCGCGATTGCGCAGATCGTGGATGAATTCCTCGATAATCTCGCGATCGATGAAATCGAGAATGGTCTCCTTGGGCTCGACGATGGTGACGGGCACATCGAGCGCCGAGAAGATGGTGGCGTATTCGATGCCGATGACGCCGGCGCCGACCACGGTGAGGCTGCGCGGCACGCGCGGCTCGGAGACCAGGCTGTCGCTATCGACCACGGAATGGTCGTTGAACGGGATGTTGGCGGGGCGATAGGGCGTGGTGCCGACGGCGATGACGGCGTGATCGAAGCTGAATTTGACCTCGTCGCCATCGGGGGGCAGCACGGCGACATGATCGGTATCGAGAAAGCGGGCCACGCCGCCGAAGGTGCGCACGCCATTGCGGGCGAACTGGTGTTCGAGCACCTCGATCTCGTGATCGAGCGTCATGCGCAGGCGGGCGCCGAGGTCCTTGCCCTCGATGTCCTTCTTGACGCGATAGGCAAGGCCGTAAAAGCCGCGTTCGCGCCAGCCGGAGAGATTGAGTACCGTCTCGCGCAGCGTCTTGGACGGGATGGTACCGGTATGGACCGATACGCCGCCCAGACGCAGCCGGTTTTCCACCACCAGGACCGACTTGCCCAGCTTGGCCGCCTGCACGGCCGCTCGCCGCCCTGCCGGACCGCTGCCGATGACGATGACGTTGAAATGTTCCAAGACCGGCTCCCGACTCGCTGATGGCGAACGCCTACCGGGCGAGTGTGACACTGCCGTTGCAAACGATGCAATCGGGGCGGCGGCAAGGCTGGGTTGCTGGCGATTGACACTGTGGCGCTCGCCGCTATGGTCCGCACCGCAATTCCCGGGGAACCATGCCATGTCCTATGCCGATCTCGCCAAGACCATCGATGAGGCCTTCGAGGCGCGTGCCGACATCAAGTTCACGACGCAGGGACCGGTGCGCGAGGCCGTGGAGGAGGCGCTGCGCCTGCTCGACACGGGCAAGCTGCGGGTAGCCGAGAAGGTGGATGGCGCCTGGCAGGTCAACCAGTGGCTCAAGAAGGCGGTGCTGCTCAACTTCCGGCTCAACGACAACAAGCTGATCGAGGGCGCCCCGGGCGGCTCGCACTACTGGGACAAGGTGCCGACCAAGTTCGAGGGCTGGAGCGAGAACACGTTCCGCGAGGCCGGCTTCCGCGCCGTGCCAGGCGCCGTGGTGCGCAGCCCGGCCTTTATCGGGCGCAATGTCGTGCTGATGCCCAGCTTCGTCAATGTCGGCGCCTATGTCGACGAGGGCACGATGGTGGATACCTGGGTCACGGTCGGCTCCTGTGCGCAGATCGGCAAGAACGTGCATATTTCGGGTGGCGTCGGCATTGGCGGCGTGCTCGAACCGCTGCAGGCGGGACCCGTGATCATCGAGGACAACTGCTTCATCGGCGCGCGCTCGGAAGTCGTTGAGGGCGTGGTGGTTGGCGAAGGCTCGGTCATTTCGATGGGCGTGTTCATCGGCGCCTCGACCAAGATCGTCGACCGCAATACCGGGGAAATCCATATCGGCAAGGTGCCGCCTTATTCGGTGGTGGTGTCGGGAAGCCTCCCCGGCAAGCCGCTACCCAATGGCAATCCCGGACCGAACCTTTATTGCGCCGTGATCGTCAAAACTGTCGATGCGCAGACCCGCAGCAAGACCGGGATCAACGAATTGCTGCGCGACTGAGGCAGACTGGCGGGATTTCCGCGATTCACCTAGAGTGGAGGCGCCGGAGGGCTTCCGGTTGGCTGATTTCCGAGGGGGAAGATCATGGACACGCTTATTCCACTTTTCACGACAACTGACGGCCGCATCTCGCGCAAGCAATGGTGGACAGGCACGGTTGTGCTGATCGTCATCAACATCGCGCTCTATCTCATCCTGAGCCTGATCGGTCTGGGTGGCCTCTTGGGCTGGCTCTCGCTGATTATCTACGCCATCTACTTCTACCCGGCCTGGTGCATCGGCCTGAAGCGTCGTCAGGACCGCGACAATAACGGCATGGATTTCAAAATCATGATGGGCATCTACGCCGTGCTCACGATCGCGCAGGCGCTTGGCATCGGCATGTCGCCGACCGACCTGGGCAATGGCATGGTGGTGATGGCTCCAGCCGGCTGGATGATGTTCGTGCAGTTTGCCGTGGGCATCTTTGGCATCTACATGCTGGTGCAGCTCGGTTTCCTCAAAGGGACTCCCGGCCCGAACAGCTACGGCGCTGATCCGCTGGGCCATGCCGTAACAGCCTGAACCTAAGGACGGGATCGCTTCGTGACTTCGACAGCAGCGGGCGATCCCGTCCGCCTTCTCAAAGACCTCATTGCCTGCCCCTCGGTGACCCCCGAGGAAGCTGGCGTACTTGACGTGCTCGACCGCGCGCTGAGCGCCATCGGCTTTACAGTCACCCGCCTGCGCTTTGAGGGCGACGGCTCTTACCCCGTGGACAATCTCTTTGCCGTCAGGGGCACCGGCGGGCGCCGGCTGCTGTTTGCCGGGCATACCGACGTGGTGCCGCCGGGGGAGCTGGCCAACTGGACGAGCGATCCATTCGTAGCCCGCGAGGCTGAGGGTAGGCTCTATGGCCGTGGCGCGGCCGACATGAAGTCGGGCATAGCAGCATTCGTCGCGGCGGCGGCCGCCATTCCCGCCGATGCCGGCACGGTTATGCTTGCGATCACCAATGACGAGGAAGCCGACGCCATCAACGGCACCGAAAAGCTGATGGCCTGGGCCGAGGCCCAGCAACACCATTTCGATTTCGCCATTGTGGGCGAGCCGAGCTCGGCGGCGCAACTGGGCGACAGTATCAAGATCGGCCGGCGCGGGTCACTGTCGGGCACCATTACGGTTGCCGGCACGCAGGGCCATGTCGCCTACCCCGACAAGGCCAACAATCCGCTGCCGGCTTTGGCGCGTATCGTCACGGCGCTCGATATCGAGATCGATACCGGCACCGCGCATTTCCCGGCGACCAACCTCGAGGTCACCTCGATCGATGTCGGCAATGCCATCTCCAACGTCATTCCGGCCGCCGGCACGATCCGCTTCAACATCCGCTACAACGATCTGTGGACGCCTGACACGCTGGCCGATTGGGTGCGCGGGCGGATTGCCGGGGTACAGCATGGCGGCGCGACGGTGAGCTTTGCAGTGGCTGGCGTGCCGTCGCGGTCGTTCCTGTCGCCACTCAGCGGTGACGTCGATATCCTCGGCGACGCCATTGCCGAAGTCACCGGGCGCCGTCCGGAATTCTCGACCGGCGGCGGCACGTCCGACGCGCGTTTCATCGCTCAATACGGCCCGGTGGTGGAATGCGGCCTGGTTGGCCCTTCCATGCACAAGGCCGACGAGCATATCGCCATTGCCGACCTGATCGGGTTGACCGAAATCTATCGGGGTTTCATGGACCGCTTCTTTGGAGTGCCGGCATGAAGATCTGGACCGCCTTGCGTAATGCTACCATCGGCTGGGTCATGCTGCTACGCGGCGAGGACGGCTGGCGCGAACGCTTCACCTTCACGACCGCGGGCCTCGTGACCGCGCTCATCATCTTCGTTTTCACGACGTTCCTCGCTGTCGCCATCACCTCTGCCAGCATCGGCATGCCCAGCCTTGTCGGCGTTGTAGCCGCCATGTTCGTGCTGGCGCTGCCACTGACCTCGCTGGTGGTGGTGCTGATTGGCACGCGCATGGCACTGGGCAGCACGACACCGGCGCTGGACATAATGGTGCCCGGGACCTATGCGCTGACAGCGTTCCTGCTCACCGAAGGCTTCCTCGCCATGTTGGGCGGGCCGGTGGTGATGCTGGCCTGGCTTGGCCTGGGCTACATGCTCTACCAGTTGGCTCGTGCGGCCGCGGCATGGACCGTAACGATTTCGGCCGGCTTTGCGGTTTTGACCGTCGTGCTTCTTGTGGCCATGCGGCTGGCGCTCTACATGCTGTCCACCACCGCCGCTGGTTCACCCATCTGAGCATCGAGACTGCACTTGGCCCAACCGACCACGACCTTCCTCGATGAACTGATGGCCGCTGCGCGCGGCTGCGCCGCTTTGCTGATCGGCAACCGGCAGGCGCCGTCCTACTTCGATTTCAGCCAGCGGGGCTTGGTCGGCTCGTTCATCGCTCTGGTGATCGGCCTGTCCGCGCAGGCCTTCGGCCCACAGCCGGTCAGCCCGCCCGACACCGGGAGCGTCGCCGGCGTCCTGATCCTGACGGCCATGGTCATCGCCATCCAGATCGGCGTTGCCTATGTTGTCCTGCGCCTGCTGGGGCGTGGGGATGGCTTCACGCCGTTCGTTGTGGTGCTGAACTGGGCCAGCATGTTCCAGGGCCTCATCGCCGTGATGCTGATCGTTGCTTTCGGCCCGATCCTGGTCGTCGACCCCGCCAGCAAGATGATGCAATTCACCAGCGGCAGTGTGCCCTACATGGCGCTGTCGATTGCAGCACTGGTGGTGTGGGTGAACATTGCCCGGCTGGTCCTGACATTGCGGCCCAAGCATGTGGCGCTGTTCGTCATCGCCCAACTTGGCGCCGCCTTCATCATCCAGCTCTTTGTGAGCGTGGCCTAGTAGCTCACGCCTGTCAGATAGAGCCCCGATGACGGCGCCATGGCGCCGCAGCGGCTGCGGTCGCGCGCATCGAGCGCCGCCCGAAAATCGGCTGGCGACCACTTGCCCTCGCCCACCATGCGGAGCGAACCCACCATGGAACGCACCTGGTGGTGGAGGAAGCTGCGGGCGCTGGCCGATATGACGACGTGGTCGAGCTCGCGTCGCGCCGAGAACTTATCCAGGGTGCGCAAAGGTGAGTTGGCCTGGCACTCCGACGAGCGGAACGTGGTGAAGTCATGGGTCCCCAGGATCAAGCCAGCCGCCTGGTCCATGGCCTCGGCATCGAGGGTTTTGGGAATATGCCAGACATGGTCACGCTCGAGCACCGGCGGGGCGCGGCGGGTGAGGATGCGGTATTCGTAGTGACGGGCTGTCGCCGAGAAACGCGCCTCGAAGTCGTCACCCACCGCCTCGGCGGTGATGATCGCCACGGGCGCCGGCCGCAGGTGATAGTTCAGCGCTTCGCGGATGCGGAAGGGGTCCCATTCCTTCACGAGATCGAAATGCGCCACCTGACCAAGCGCATGAACGCCCGCATCGGTGCGGCCGGCCGCCTGGGTGGTGACCGTTTCGCCGGACATCGCGAGGATGGCCTCCTCGAGCGCCTGCTGCACGCTGGGCCGCGCGCTCTGGCGCTGCCAGCCCGAGAACGGGGTTCCGTCATATTCGATGGTAAGCTTATAGCGGGGCATGATCGGCCGTCCCGGATATCGCACCACTGTCAGTCATCCCACGGGCTGTCACCCTCGGGCTGGACCCAAGGGATCTGCACTTCCCGAACGTCCCGCAGGTATAGTCCCCTCGGGTCAAGCCCAAGGGTGACGCGCGGTGGGTGGCGCAAGCGCGGTGGATCGGGGGCACTAACCCACCCGCTCCGGCAGTGCCCCTGCGCCGCGCAGGAACGTCGCGGCATCCATGGCGCCCTTGCCTTCGCGCTGCACCTGGGTCAGCCGCACGGCGCCCGTGCCGCAAGCGATCGTGAGATCATCGAGCAAGGTGCCCGGCGCGCCACTGCCCTGCCCCAGCGTCGAGCGCAGAGCCTTGACCCGCACGGGCTTGCCTGACAGCTCCAGCTCGAACCAGGCGCCGGGAAAGGGCGAGAGGCCGCGGATGTGGTTGTGCACTTCTTCGGCCGGCCGCGACCAGTCGATGCGGGCCTCGGCTTTTTCGATCTTTTTGGCGTAGGCTACGCCCTCGTCAGGCTGCGGCTTGAAGTCGAGACTGCCGCGCTCCAGTGCCGCCAGCGCCCGGCCCATAAGGTCGGCGCCGACGCGCATCATCTGGTCGTGCAATTCGCCGGCTGTCATGTCCTTGCCGATGGGGATCAGGTCGGCCAAGGCGACGGGGCCGGTATCGAGCCCCTCGTCCATCTGCATGACCATGACGCCGGTCTCGCGGTCGCCGGCCATGATGGCACGCTGGATGGGTGCAGCGCCGCGCCAGCGGGGCAACAGCGAGCCATGGAGGTTGAGGCATCCCAGCTCGGGCGCATCGAGGATGGGCTTGGGGAGCAGCAGGCCATAGGCCACGACAATGCCGACCTCGGCGCCATGGCTGGCAAAGACGATCTGTTCGGCCTCGCCCTTGAGCGATTTCGGAGTGAAGACCGGAATACCGAAGCCTTCGGCCGCCAGGTGGACCGGGGACTTGCGTTCTTCCTGGCCGCGGCCGGCTGGCTTTGGCGCGCGGGTATAGACCGCGACGACCTCATGTCCCGAGGAGACGATCTCGGTCAGAACAGGGACGGAAAAATCCGGCGTGCCCATGAAGACGACGCGCATTGGCTCTGCTTTCTTCTTCCTTGTCCCCCGAGGGAGAAGGTGGCGCGCAGCGCCGGATGAGGGGTGCTGCGCTATCAAACAGTCTCAAGCATGGGAGAGCGCAGCACCCCTCACCCTGCCTTTCGTCTGAACGACGAAAAGCTGCCCTCTCCCCATGGGGAGAGGGAAAAGGTTACCCGGCAGCCCGCTTGGCCTGCTTGTCGAATTTCTTGATCACCCGGTCGCGCTTGAGGCGGCTCAGATAATCGATATAGAGCACGCCATCGAGGTGATCGAGTTCGTGCTGGATGCAGACGGCCAGCTTGCCCTCGGCCTGCTTGACCACTTCCTTGCCGTCGAGATCGGTATATCTCACCGTGACCTCGTTGGGGCGCTCGACCTCGTAATAGAGCTCGGGGATGGACAGGCATCCCTCTTCGGTGACCTGCATCTGCTCGCCGAACTGGGTGATCTCTGGATTGATCAGCACCATGGGGTCGGGCGTTTCACCCTCGCCGGCCAGATCCATCACCACGATGCGCTTCATCACGCCGATCTGCGGCGCGGCCAGGCCAATGCCGGGCGCGTCATACATGGTGTCGAGCATGTCCTTGGCCAGCGTCTTGATCTCGTCATCGACATCGATGATGGGATCGGCAACGGCACGCAGGCGCGCGTCGGGAATGATGAGAATGGGGCGAATGGCCATGGGCAGAGGTCCGGCGGAAAGGGGTTTGCCTCTCGATATGGTATTTGTCGCGCCGCGGTCAACTCTTGTGGGCAGCCCGGTGAGAACATTATGCGAACACGCGAATCGCGGTAAGATGCGCGGATGGATGATGTGCTCTTTGTCATTGGCAGTTTTCCGGTAACCATTGCCCAGGCGAGCATTGCCGGCGTGGCGCTGGCCGGGCTGTTGCTGGTCGGCTTCACCATTGCGACCATGCGGTCGGCGGCGGCGCGAACCGCCGAGGCCAGCGCGCAGCTGGCCGAGCAGATGCGGGCGGGCCTTGTCGCCCAGCTTGGCGAGCGGGACCGCCGCATCCAGGAACTGGACCATCAGGTGCGGGTCGAGCGCGAGCGTGGTGCCGAGCAGGCCGAACGATTGCAGGAACGGAATTCGGAACTGCTGGCCGAGGTCTCGGCGCTGCGAGCCCGGATGGCCGAGCAGGTGGCGCAGGCGCAGGCGAGCGAGGCGCGCTTCATGGCCGCCCGGCAGCAGATGACCGACGAGTTCAAGGCCATTGCCGGCGACGTGCTCAAGGTACAGAGCGAGACATTTACCCGGCAGAACCGCGAGCAGGTCGATACGCTGCTCAAGCCGCTCAACGACAAGATCGCCGAATTTCAGACCGGCATGATCACCGACCGGGCGACCATGGCTGAACAGATAAGGGCGCTGGCGGCGAGCAACCTGCAGATCACCACCGAGGCGCACAACCTGACGCGGGCGCTCAAGGGCAATGCGCAAACGCAGGGCGCCTGGGGCGAGATGATCCTGTCGACGATCCTGGAGCGTTCGGGCCTGCGCGAGGGCGAGCAGTTCATCACCCAGAAGAGCCATAGCGGCGAAGATGGCGGACGGGTGCGCACCGATGTCGAAGTGCTGATGCCAAACAATGACCGGCTGGTGATCGATTCCAAGGTCTCCCTCACCGCCTTCGAGGCCTATACCAGTTGCGAGGACGAGACGCGCGAGCAGCACCTGGCAGCGCATATCGTGTCGGTGCGCAACCATATCCGCACCCTGGGCGACAAGGGCTATCAGCGGCATGCCCAATCCAAGATGGACTATGTGATGATGTTCGTGCCGATCGAATCGGCACTGGCCACCGCGATCCAGCATGATGCGGGGCTGGTGGAATTCGGCATGTCCCGCGGCGTCATGCTGACAACGCCCACCACGCTGATGACGGTATTGCGAACGGTGCGCAACATCTGGGACATCGAAAAGCGCCATCAGAACGCCGAGGAAATCGCCAACCGGGCCGGCGCGCTCTACGACAAGGTGGTGGGTTTCCTTGCGACCATGGACAAGATGGGGGGCCATCTCGACCGGGCGCAGCAGAGCTATGCCGACGCCAAGGGGCAACTCGCCACCGGCAAGGGCAGCGTAGTGCGCCAGGTGGAAATGCTGCGCGAACTCGGGGCTAAATCGAGCAAGCAGCTGCCCGGCGGCTGGGACAGCGGCGGCGACGACGTGCCGATGCTGCGGCTGGTGGGCGAGGAGCCCGGCGACCTGTCCTGATCACGATATTCGAACTTGTTGGTCGTCCCCGCGTTTCTTGGCAATAGTCAGCCAAGGGAGACTGATATGGCACAGCATCAGGACCATCACGGCACCATGGTGCCGCAGGAAACCAATTTCGATAATGCCGACCAGCCGGGCATTGCCCAGCCCTATACGCAAACCGAGGTCGAGGAGTTGCTCTATGGCAATGATCGCCCGGCCTCCGAGCGACTGGCGCGCCTGCGTGAGCTGCGTAACGAGAGCGCCATCCGCGAAAGCGGCGACTGGGGCGACCAGGACCCGGCAGCGATGCTCGAGGAACTCGACCGCGCTATCGATGAGTTGAGCGCCACTATTGCCAATTCCGAGGACAATGAGGATTTCGCGGGCCTCGCCGCCACCTATGACAACGATCCGGCCGGGCGGCTGGATACGCTTTCGCCCGACGACGAGGACGGGCGCTACGCCATCGAGGGCGACGAGGACGCCTTCTTCGATGACGAGGACGAAGAGGACGACAGCCTCGAGGAAGAAGCCTGGGATGGCGGCGAGGAATTCAGGACCGACAGGGACCTGCACTAGATCTCGGTGCGGGCTCGCAGGGCCTGGCTGAGCGTGCCTTCATCGAGGTAATCAAGTTCGCCGCCCACGGGAACGCCGTGGGCGAGGCGGGTGACCTTGGTGCCCGAGCCGGCGAGGCGATCGGTGATATAATGGGCGGTGGTCTGGCCTTCTACCGTGGCGTTCACGGCGAGTACGACCTCCTTGAAGGTCGGCGCCCGGCGCAGGAGGTCATCGATGGCAATGTCGTCGGGACCCACGCCGTCGAGCGGCGAGAGTACGCCGCCGAGCACATGATATTTAACCTGCCCGACGCCGGCACGCTCAAGGGCCCACAGATCGGCGACATCCTCAACCACAATGAGCATGCCGCTTTCGGAGCGGCGTGGGTCCGCGCAGATCGAGCAGGGGCTGATGGTATCGACATTGCCGCAGACTTCGCAGGTGCGGACGGCAACCACAGCTCGATCGAGCGCGGCCGAGAGCGGGATCATCAGCTGATCCTTCTTCTTGATCAGGTGCAGCACGGCACGACGGGCCGAACGCGGGCCGAGCCCCGGCAGGCGCGCCAGGAGCTGGATCAGCTGTTCAATCTCGGGTCCGCCGTTGGCCACTTGTGCTGCCTAGAACGGGAATTTCATGCCGGGCGGGAGGGGCAGGCCGGCGGTAACCTCGCTCATGCGGCGCTGCATCTCGGCTTCGGACTTGGCCTTGGCATCGGCATGGGCGGCGACAATGAGGTCTTCGAGCACCTCGACATCGTCCTCCCTAAAGAGGGACGGATCGATCTTGAGCCCCTTGAGGTCGCCTTTGCCGCTCAATGACACCACCACCATGCCGCCGCCGGAGCGGCCTTCGACGACGAGATTGGCGAGTTCGGCCTGCATGGCCTCCATCTTGCCTTTCATCTCACTGGCGGCCTTCATCATACCCATGATGTCTTTCATTCGTCGTCCTCTTCAGGTGGCGGTGGCGGCATATCGGGCGCCGCAACTTCAGCTTCGTCCTTGACCTTCACATTGACCACCTTGGCCCCGGGGAAGGTGTTGAGAATGGCCTGCACCAAGGGGTCGTCGTGGGCCTGGGCGCGTTGCAGAGCTGCGCGCTCCTCCTTCTCCTGGCGGAGGGTGAGGCCCTCGGTCGGCTTGCTGGAGACGGTGATCAGCCAACGCTGGCCGGTCCAGAGCTGGAGGCGCGCCGAAAGCGTTGCGATCATGCCCGGATCGGCGCCGTCGGCGAGCGCCACCTCGATGCGGCCCTGTTCGAAGGAAATCGGCCGCATCTGGCCCTCCAGCGCCAGCTTGACCAGCACGTCGCGTTTGGCCGTGGCCAGAGCGATCAGTTCCTTATAGCTGGCGACGGTGGCCAGCGCGGCCTGCGGCTGAGCGGCTGAGGGTTGCTGGGCCACCGCCTCGGTCATGACAGGACGTGGCGCTTCGATGCGCATGGCCGAGGGGCCACCGCCACCGCCGTTTGACGGGCCGCGCGAAATCGGCGCCATGGGCGCCAAGCTTGGCGCGGGCGCCGGCTGGTTAGCGAGGCGGGCGATGAGGTCGTCGGGGCTCGGCAAATCGGCCGCATAAGCGAGCCGGATCAGTGCCATTTCGGCGGCCTGCAGGCCGTTGTTGGCGCGGGCGACTTCGTCATAACCCTTGAACAGGATTTGCCAGGCGCGGGTGAGCGCCCGCATCGGCAGCTTGCCAGCGAGTTCCGCGCCGCGGCGGCGCTCATCCGGGGTCAGAGAGACGTCGTCGGCGGCGGCCGGGACGACCTTGATGCGGGTTACCAGATGGGTGAAATCGGCGAGATCGGCGACCAGGGTCTGCGGATCGGCGCCCATGTCGTAGAGGGCGCGCATGGTCCCGATGGCGTCGCCGATCTGGCCGCCCATCAGTTCCTCGAAGAGATCGATGATACGGGCGCGGTCGCCCAGGCCGAGCATGGCCTTGACGGTGGCCGACGTGACGGTGCCGTTGCCATGGGCAATGGCCTGATCGAGCAGGCTGAGATTGTCGCGGGCGGAGCCTTCGCCCGCGCGGACGATCATGGCCAGCGCTTCGGGCTCGAAGGAAATACCCTCCTGCCCCAGGATCGATTCCAGATAGGCCGTCATGATCTCGGGCGTGATGCGGCGCAGGTCGAAGCGCATGCAGCGGCTGAGGATCGTCACCGGCACCTTGCGGATTTCGGTGGTGGCGAAGATGAACTTCACATAGGGCGGCGGCTCTTCGAGCGTCTTGAGCAGCCCGTTAAAGGCCGCCGTCGAGAGCATGTGCACTTCGTCGATGACATAGACTTTGTATGGCGCCGAGCTTGGCGCGTATTTCACCGAGTCGATGATCTCCCGGATATCGTTGATGCCGGTATTGCTGGCGGCGTCCATTTCGATGACGTCGACGTGGCGCCCCTCGATGATGGCCCGGCAATGCTCGCCCTCGACGCGAAGATCGAGTGTCGGGTGCGGACCCGATGCATCTTCATAGTTGAAGGCGCGCGCGAGGATGCGGGCCGTGGTGGTCTTGCCCACCCCGCGCACGCCGGTGAGGATAAAGGCATGGTGGATGCGGTTCTGCGCGAAGGCATTGCCCAGCGTCTGGACCATTGCATCCTGGCCGACAAGCGTGGTGAAGTCGCGCGGCCGGTATTTGCGCGCCAGCACGAGATAGGGCGAGGTCGGTGCGTCAGCCATCGAGCCCTTCTGTCGCTTGCGGTGGGAATCTGCCTGAGATCATGCTCCGACCATAGGCAATGGCGCCCGTCCGCAAAAGCCTCAAGCCGGTTTGCGGAACGTCAAACACCATATGTGAACAGATTAAGTAGGAGGCTGGCAACGACCCGTGAAGGTCTCGTTGGGGCTGCTTCCTTCCGGACCTGACCCGGTTGGCGAGGAACACGTCCGCGCCAACCTCCCGGAGCGCTATATGCGAACAAAATGGGGCGAGCGCAAGACCAGGCGTGCGAAGTTGGCGCACAAGATGCCTGGAGCCGTGCGGGACGTCCGTCCTCGACGTAACGAGGGAGTTCACACTGGGAGTGTTCAGATGAAACCGACCATCACTGCCTTCAGGAGTTCGCCCGACCGGGGCGCCGGGCTGGCCCGTGACATGCGGGTGCGCTGGGCGCTTGAGGAGGTGGGGCAGCCCTATGACGTGCGGTTGGTCACGTTTGCCGAGATGAAGCAGCCCGCGCATCGGGCGCTACAGCCGTTCGGGCAGATCCCGACCTATGAGGAAGGTGAGTTAGCGTTGTTCGAGACTGGATCTATTCTACTCCACGTCGCTGAACGTCATGGTGGACTGCTGCCGGATGAACCGAATGCACGAGCGCGGGCGATCACCTGGATGTTTGCTTCGATCGGCACGGTGGAACCGCCGATCGTCGACCTCGAGGTGGCCGAACTGGTGGAGGGCAAGGAGAGCTGGTCGGAGCAGCGCCTGCCGTTGGTCAAGGATCGCATCCGCCAGCGACTGCGTGAACTCACCGCGCATCTGGGCGATGCGGAATGGCTCGATGGCGGCTTCAGCGCGGCCGATATCATGATGGTGCACGTGCTGAGGCGACTGGAGGGTTCGGGTATCATCGAGGAGTTCCCGAGCCTTGCCGCTTATATCGCCCGCGCTGAGGCCCGACCGGCCTACAAGCGTGCATTTGCGGCACAGCGGGCCGTCTTCACCGGCAGCCGATTTGACGGCTATCCTGCATAGGCCACCCAGCCGCGAAAGCTGAAGGCGGCGTAGAACTGGGTGATGTCGGAAAAGCCGGCCTCGCGGAGCAGGTGTTCTTCCTCAGCGGGATCGAGAATGGAGAGCCTCGTGCCGATGGCCTGGCGAGCACTTTCGGTCTGCTCGGGGGTCAGGCCGGCCGCGGCGCCAAAGGCGACGTGGCGCGCGATCCAGAGCGAACGCTCGGGCTCGGTTTGCGGGAAACTGATATGGGCGAGCACGAAAGGCGCGCCGGGTTTCACGCGGCGGCGGACCTGACGTAGCGAATCGAGGCGCTGCTCACGGGTCATGAAGTGGAAAACCAGAATGCAGGTGGCGGCGTCAAAGGGGCCATCGGGCGCCGCGTCGATATAGCCCTCGTGCAGTTGGATACGACTGGCGTGGTCGGCGGCAGTCTTTCCTGCCAGCGCCAGCATTGGCCCGGACGGGTCGACGCCGTCGAATGACCAGTTCGGATGGGCATCAGCGAAGGCCTTGAGTTCGAGCCCGCCGCCCGCACCCAGAACCAGCACACGCCCGTCCGTTGGCACGCGTTCGGCGAGGAGCAGCGTCGCCATGCGCAGCAGGCCCGCATAACCGGGGACCTGCCGCGGCGGTCCGTCGATGTAGGACGCGGCAGCCTGTTCGTTGAAGAAGGACATGGGCACTCCAGAGCGTGTAATGTAACTTCTATTGTTACATGACTAGCTCCGCGTCAAGCCACGGCCGTAAACCATGATTGCACATCGGGCCGGACGGACGGCCCCGCCCGCGTTAAGGTTTCGTCAACCATAAGCGGGAGGTTGCCATGCGTGTTCCATCTGTCGGCCTGACGCGTGACGAGCGGCATATCGTTGAGGAAGGCTATCGCCTGGCCGAACACATGCTGCGCAACTACCAGGACCCGCCAAGTCTCGTCGCTACGCTTGGCAAGTGGCTTGCCCTGTTGCGCACAAGCGTGCTGGCGCGCGACTGAACCGCCCTACCGTTCGGCGTGATACGCCCTCGGCGGATGCACCAGCGTCACCAGCACGACCGAGATCAGCATCAGCAGATACCAGGAGCCGAGCTTGCTCCAGCTGACCAGAGCCCAGCCATCGAGTTGGTCGGGATAAATCCAGGCCCGCGACCAGGTGCCGATATTCTCGGCGATCCAGATGAACAGGGCCACCAAGAGGAATGCCAGCAGCATCGGCATGCGGTGGCGGAAGCGGAACACCCGGTAGTGCATGGTGCTGCGCCCATAAAGGGCGACGACGGCGGCGAATAGTAGCCAGCGGAAATCGAAAATGTAGTGGTGGCTGAAGAAGTTGACGTAAATCGCCACGGCCAGCAGCACCGTCATCCAGACCGGCGGGTAGCGCGTGAAGGTGATGTCGAAGATGCGCAGGATACGCGCCATATAGGAGCCGACACAGGCATACATGAAGCCGGAAAACAGCGGCACGCCCCCAAGGCGGAACAGAGCATCCTCAGGGTAGATCCATGAGCCGGCAGCGGTTTTGAACAGCTCCATGCCTGTGCCGACCACGTGAAAGATCAGGATGACCTTGGCTTCGCCAAGGGTTTCGAGCCGAAACACCAGCATGCCCGTTTGAATCAGCAAGGCGGCGACGAAAAAGACGTCGTAGCGATCAATGCCGTTATCGGGCCACCAGAAGGTGGTGACCAGAATCATGCCCAGCATCAAGCCGCCGAACAGGCAGGCCCAGGCCTGCTTGAGGCCAAACACGATAAACTCGATGAGGCCGTCGGCCAGCTTGCCGCGTGGCAGGCGCGCGAGAACACCATGCGCCGCGGCGTCGATCCGCGCTTCCAAACTCGTGAACTGGATCAAGCCCCGTGCCCTTGCTCACATCGCCCGGGCTGGATATGCCCTGTCCGAGGGTTCGGAATTATGGCGATGCTTCGCCGACCGATACCACAATCTTTGGCGCGCTTTCGAACCAGAAAAATGGTCCGCCACTTTTCCTGGAAACGCTCAATGGAGAAGCCGGAATGGCCAGACGTCGCCCCACCTCGCTGCGCACTTCGGTCCAGGACGTAGCCGCGTCCAAACGCGCGCCATCGACGCCACAGACCCAATCGGCGGCGTTCCGGCTGGCTTTTGCCGATGACGAGTTCATGACCTCGGAGGATACGCGCGGTATCCGCTTCCAGCTCGAATATCTCAAGCCCGAATTCAGGCTGCGCGAGCGGGGCATCAATTCGACCGTGGTGCTGTTCGGCGGCGCGCGCATTCCGGCGCCGGGCATGCCGGCCTGGGCGGCCAAGAACGAGGTGCAGAAGAAGAACCTCGAAGCGGCGTCGCGCTATTACGACGAGGCACGGCGCTTCGCGCAGCTGGCCTCGTTCACCTCCAAGGCGCTCGGCTTCAGCGACTATGTGGTGGTGACCGGCGGCGGGCCGGGCGTGATGGAGGCGGGTAACCGCGGCGCGGCTGATGTGGGCGCACCCTCGATCGGGCTCAATATCGTGCTGCCGCACGAGCAGGCGCCCAATCTCTATGTGACGCCGGATCTCAGCTTCAACTTCCACTATTTCGCTACGCGCAAGATCCACTTCCTGATGCGGGCCAAGGCCGTGGCGGTTTTCCCCGGAGGGTTCGGTACGCTGGACGAGTTCTTCGAGACGCTGACGCTGATCCAGACCGGTCGCATGGAAAAGGTGCCGCTGCTGCTGTTCGGCGCCGAATTCTGGAGCAAGGTCATCAATTTCGAGGCGTTGGCCGAAGCCGGCACCATCGCCCCTGACGATCCGAAGCTCTTCACCATCGTCGACACGGCCGAAGAAGGCTGGGACGTCATCCGGCAGTTCTACAACCTGCCCGAGATCGACGAGGTCTTGCGCGGGGACTGAGCGGCCGGACGGGAGCGTCGCCCGTATTGGTTAGGGATCGGCGCTGCGAGGTGATAGGCCCTGCTGCAGATCAGGAGCGACCCAATGGCGACAATGTATCTCGTTCAGGCCTTCAAACTCAGCGGCAAGAAGCTGGTTGCCGATCCGGTGCAGCAAGCCAAGACCTCCGAAAAGGCAATGGCCACGGCCGAGCGATTGGCGCCCAGCCGCGCCGGCGTCATCGCTTTCTCGCAGGAAGTCGATATCGAAACCGACACCTATGACGAGCCGCGCGTCTTGCTGCGAATCGGCTCGCTGCCGCCCGGTTTGATGGAAGGCTAGGCATTCAGCTGATGCTGGTCTGATGCGCGCTTACTTGTTTTCGCTGGCGGGCCGAAGAGCCAATTGGCTCTCGGCGGGATAGACGCCGAGCACCTTGAAATAGTCGGTGAAGAATTTCAGCTCGTCGAAGGCGTGCTGCACGCCGATGTCGGAGGGGTGGCCCTCGATATCGGCGTAGAACTGGGTGGCGGTGAAAGCGCCGCCCACCATGTAGCTTTCGAGCTTGGTCATATTGACGCCGTTGGTGGCAAAGCCGCCCATGGCCTTGTAGAGCGCCGCCGGCACGTTGCGCACGCGGAAGACGAAGGTGGTCTTGACCTTGCCACTGCCAGCCGGAGCCTCCTGCGGCTCGCGCGAGAGCACGAGGAATCGCGTGGTGTTGTGGTCGGCGTCCTCGATATTGGAGGCGAGGACATCAAGGCCATAGATCTCGCCTGCGAAGCGCGAGGCGATGGCAGCCACCGATTTGTCGGCCTTCTGCGCCACTTCGCGGGCCGAGCCGGCGGTGTCGACGGCGTTGATGGTTCGGAAGCCGTTCTCGGAGATGAATTTGCGGCACTGGCCCAGCGCCACCGACAGCGACTGCACTGCCTTGATATCGGCCAAAGTCGCACCGGGCACGCCAAGCAGGTTCATCTCGACGCGCAGATAGGTCTCGCCGATGATGAAGAGGCCGCTTTCGGGGAGCAGGTGGTGAATGTCGGTAATGCGGCCATAGAGCGAATTTTCGACCGGCACGACCGCGAAATCGGCGCGACCGGATTGCACTGCGGCGATGGTCTCCTCGAAGGTGACGCAGCCGATCGCCTCTTCGCCGGGGAAGACATTGCTGGCGGCGGCGTGGCTGAAGGCGCCGGGCTCGCCCTGGAAAGCGATCTTCTTGGTCATCGTGGAGGTCCGTTGCTGGTAGGCGAAAGGCTTTTGGACCGGGGCCGAAACGGAGTCAATTGAAGGACACCGCCGAGGCCGCCAGAGCGGTGCCATTCGAGCGTAGCTCTCATGGCCTTCTCGCCTAAAATTGCTCCACTGGCGCAATTTCACCCTGCGGGCCGGCCGTGCCATTCGAGCGTAGCTCTCATGGCCTTCTCGCCTAAAATTGCTCCACTGGAGCAATTTTGCCCTGCGGGCCGGCTCGAAGTGTCGCAGTGCGGCTTTGCCTGGTTGCGCCGCACCGGCCTTTGCGACTATCTTCCGCGCGCGTCGAGCCCCTCCGTTGAGGTCGATTTTCCTTTGGGATATCGAAAGTTGGGCCGGGTTCGACTACAAGTCCACAGGGGATGGACCGGCAGAGAGACCAAATGGATTCGTTCGAGCTTAACAAGATCATGGGCGCCGTGCTGGGCACGCTGTTGTTCGTCATGGGCGCCGGCTTTGTCGCAGAAGCCATCTACCATCCTATCGAAGGCCGCGGCCCGGGCTATGCCCTGCCTGAGCCCGAAGCTGCCGAGCACGGCGAGACGGCGGAAGCCGCGCCCGAGGTTCCCCTCGGCGTGCTGCTGGCCAGCGCCAGTGCCGAACGCGGCGCCGCAGCGGTCAAGAAGTGTGCCTCTTGCCATAACTTCGGCGAGGGCGAGCCCAATAAGCAGGGTCCTCTGCTGTACGGCGTTGTCGGACGGCTCGAGGGCAGCCACGAGGGCTTCGCCTATTCGGATGGCATGATGGCCCATAACGCTGCGGGCGACACCTGGACCTACGAGAATCTCGATCACTTCCTGACCAAGCCGGCCGATTATGTGCCCGGCACCAAGATGAATTTCTCCGGCGTTCGGACCGCCGAAGAGCGCGCCGACATCCTGGCTTACCTTGCGACGCTGTCGGCCGATCCGGTGCCGTTCCCGCCTGCCGAAGCAGCGCCGGCTGAAGGCGCTGAGGCCGCCGATCCGGCTGCACCGGCTGCGGAAGCGACCGGGACTCCGCGGCCCGATGCGACCGCGCCGACCGACCCTGCCGCGACTGAGCCTGCCAATGCAGCAGAACCCGCTGCGCCGGCAGAAGTCGTCGATACGCCGACCACGACGCAGAGCGAAACCCCGGTTGAGGGTACGCCCACCACCAGCGGCACCGAAGCTGCGCCGGCGCCTGCCACTCACTAGGCTCGCCGCGATACCGTTTCTCATAGGAGCCGCGCCCGAAAGGGTTGCGGCTCCTGGCTTTTGCAAGGATCCGATCATGCTGCTGCTGCACCTGTCCGATGTCGATGAAGCCAGCTGGGCCGAGAAGCTGCGGGTGGCGCTGGCGCCCTACCCGGTGGTGCGGCGTGAGGATGCGTTCGATCCGGCTGATGTGCGCTACATCTTCGTGTGGAAGCCCAAGCCCGAGGCGTTCGATGGATTGACGGGGCTCAAGGCTGTGCTGTCGCTGGGCGCTGGCGTCGATGCGCTGCTCAAGCATCCTCGCCTGCCCGAGGTGCCTATCGTGCGGTTTGTCGATGCCGATCTCAGCCAGCGCATGAGCGATTATGTGGTCGCCCATGTGACGATGCATCATCGGCTTTACACGCGCTTCCGCGCCGACCAGAAGGCACGGCGCTGGACCCAGCTCTATCCGCCGGCCGCATCGGAAACGAGTGTGGGGATCATGGGCATGGGCGTATTGGGGCAGGACGCCGTCACGCGCCTCAAGCCGCTCGGCTTCACGCTGCGCAGTTGGAGCCGCACGCCCAAGGCCATCGATGGCGTCGAGGGGTTTGCCGGCACCGAGACGTTCAATACGTTTCTAGGTGGTACCGATATCCTGGTGAACCTGCTGCCGCTGACGCCGGAAACCACTGGTATTCTGAACTATGAAACGTTCGGCAAGCTGCGACGCGACAGGCTCGATGGCGGGCCTGTGATCGTCAATGCGGCGCGCGGCGGACACCAACGGGAGGCCGATATTGTGCGCGCCTTGGGCGATGGTACGCTGGGCGCGGCGAGCCTCGATGTGTTCGAGACCGAGCCTTTGCCGGAGGGTAGCCCGCTCTGGGACATCGAGAATTGCTACATCACGCCCCATATCGCGGCGATCAGCAATGAGAAGAGCGGCGTGACTTACTTCACCAGGATTATCCGCGAGCACGAAGCGGGCAAGCCGCTGATCAACGTGGTGGATCGCGATCGGGGCTACTAAAGCTCAAGCGCCCAATACTGGCCGTTCAGATCAGCGCCGAAGGAGCGATGGGGTTCCTCGCGGACCAGAGTGAAACCGGCGCCCTGATAGATGCGGCGAGCCGAAACCAGGCTGTCCTGGGTCCAGAGGATAATGCGCTTATAGCCTGAAGCGCGCGAGAAGCGGACGGCCTCTTCGACCAGGCGCTTGCCGATACCCCGGCCGCGGAAGGCCGGTTCGGTATAGAGCATGCGCAGTTGCGCGGTGCCTGCTGGATCCTCAGCGGCGGGAATGATGAAGATGGAGCCGGCGACCTGGCCATCCTGCTCGGCGATCCAGAGCGCTTTGGGCGGATTGGCCGGTGCGGCCTCGTATTCGGCATAGATGGTTGTGATGAGCGTCTCGAACTCGCCGTTCCAGCCTTGCTCCAGATGGTAGAGCAAGCCCTGGCGGTGAATGAGCCAGCCGATCTCACCGATGCGGTGAGGGCGCAGGATCAGCGGCTCGTCGCCCGGCTCGGCCAACAGGGCCTCGATGCGGCGCATGGCACTGACGAGGTCACGACGACCGAACTCGTCGAGCGGCTCCAGCAGGCCATTGGCGGCCGCTGCGTCGCTCATTTCGTTGAGGCGGCGGAACATCGCATCACCCTCTGATGTCAGCGCCAGCGGGGTTGAGCGCCGGTCCCGGCTGCGCGGCAGCACAGCGACAATGCCCTGGTCCACCAGCCGCAGGACCAGCCGGCTCATCTGGCCGCGGTCCATGTCCAGTTCCTCGGCTATGGTCGAGGACGTGGCGTGGCCGCGCTTGCCCAGTTCGTAGATGACCCGTGCTTCACTCAGGCTGTGCGGACTCTTATGCATGCCCTCTTCGAGCAGGCCGATGATGCGGGTGTAGAAACGATTGAAGGCGCGCACCTGCGCGACGTCGGCGGCACTGACGGACATAGGCCCGCTCCAGGAATTGACTATTGACACAGTCAACTAGATAGTTGTCAGAGTCAACTATGCCGGATAACGCTGCTTCAGAACGCTATAAATGGCGCGAATACCCTGATCGGTGCCGCCCGCCGGACGGGCCGGCCGCGCCTCGGGTGCCCAGCCAAAGATATCCAGATGCACCCAGGCCGCGGCATTGTCGACGAACCGGCGCAGGAACAGGGCCGCAGTGACCGACCCGGCAAAGCCGCCACTGCCCGCATTGTTCACATCGGCGATCTTGGAACTCATCATGGCATCGTAGGGCGACCAAAGCGGCATCTGCCAGAGTGGATCGTCTGCCGCGGCGCCAGCAGCCATGAGGTCGCGGGCCAGGGCGTCGTCGGTGCTGTAGAGCGGCGGCAGGTCAGGGCCGAGCGCGACACGGGCGGCGCCAGTCAGGGTGGCCATGTCGAGCAGCAATTCGGGCCGCTCCTCATCGGCCAGCGCCAGCGCGTCGGCCAGGATAAGCCGTCCTTCGGCATCGGTATTGCCGATCTCGACGGTAATGCCCTTGCGGGACTTGAGCACGTCGCCGGGCCGGAATGCCGCGCCGGCGATGGAATTTTCGACAATCGGGATCAGCACCCGCAGGCGCAGGCACAGCCTGGCCGAGACGATAGCATGAGCCAGGCCCAGCACATTGGCGGCGCCACCCATGTCCTTCTTCATCAGCAGCATGCCGGAGGCCGGCTTGATGTCGAGGCCACCGGTATCAAAGGTCACGCCCTTGCCAACCAGGGTGACCTTGGGATGATGGGTATCACCCCAGGTCAGATCGATGAGACGCGGGGCTTGCAAGCTGGCGCGGCCCACGGCGTGGATCATCGGGAAATTGGCCCGCAGCAGGTCGTCGCCTGATGTCACCTTGATCTTCATCTTGTGGGCGGTGGCAAAGGTCCGGATCTCGCTCTCAAAAGCGTCGGGGCCGAGGTCATTGGCCGGCGTGTTGATGAGATCGCGCGCCAGCACCGCTGCCTCGACGAGACGAGCGACTTCGTCGGCGTCGGCGAGGTCGGGGGCTGCGAGCTTGGGCGCGGCCCTGCCCTGGCGGTAGCGGTCATAGCGATAGGCGCCCAACCGGAAGCCGATGGCGGCCAGCGTCGGATCGCCATAGGCGCCCTCGAGCCGATAGGTGCCAGGCCCAAGCGCCGCGCCGGCAAGGCCGGTAACGAGCGCGGGTCGATCTGCTGTTTCGCCGAGACCGAACACATAACCGGAAAGCGCGCCATCACCTGATGGCAGCGCCAGCAGGCGCCCACGCTGACCGGAAAAGCCGTTGGCATCGGCCCAGACCCGTTGCGCTTCGGGAAGCCCGGCTTCGGCGAGCCTGCCATCCTCGACGCAGATCAGGGGGGTGATTTGGGTCTTGGGCATGGCGACTCCAGAACATTGAGACGTCTGTTGTACCGGGCACGGCCTGCTGCGGCAACGCGCGCGCACCCGTCTTTAACCGGCTGTTAGGGTTAATGATTTATTGAAGACCTATCGTGCCGCCTGGCTCGGGGAGTTGCCCGTGACGTCGCTGAACCGCCTCTATACACCCCTGCGCAACCTGCTGTTTGCCGGGGTGGCGGTCGTGGCGATCAGCGCCTGCGCATCCAACCGCGGCAACATGCCGTCGCCTGAGTATTCCGGCATGGCGGCCGGCCAGAGCCAGCAAAGCCTGGGCGAGCTGACCGCCCGCTACAAGGCCAATCCCAAGGACAAGGGCATCGCCATCCACTATGCGGCCGCATTGCGCGCCGTGGGGCAAAGCCAACAGGCGGTGTCGGTGCTCGAAATCAGCATGAGCCAGTATCCTGGCGACGTCGACATATCGGTCGCCTATGCGAAGGCGCTGACGGCGGAGGGTCGGTTCGAGCAATCGCTGCAGGTGCTCGACAACGTGATCCGCCCCGAAGCACCGGACTGGAACGCCCTATTGGTCAAGGGCGCCACGCTCGACCAGTTGGGCCGCAACCAGGAAGCGCGCGCGCTCTATACGCAGGCCCTGGTCTTCGCACCGGGCGAGGCCTCGATCGAGGCCAATATGGGCCTGAGTTACGCCATGACCAGCGAATTGCCGGCCGCCGAACAGCATCTGCGCCGTGCCGTGCAAATGCGCGGCGCTACAAGCCGGATTCGCCAGAACCTGGCACTGATCATCGGGCTGCAGGGGCGGTTCGACGAATGCCGGGCCATCTACGCGGCGGAACTGCCGCCCGAACAGGTGGAGAGCAACATGGCCTATGTGCGCGCGCTGCTTACCCAGCAGAACCGCTGGGATATGATCGACAAGGGCTGACGCCGTCCGCCTCTCCTGTAGGGTGTCAATCAACAGGAGGTTGTCATGACGGACAGCAGCAAGCATCGCCAACTGGCGGTCGCGATAGTCAGGGACATTTCGCCAAAGGACCTAGTGGCCGTTCAGGCCTGGGCGGAAGGCCTGATAGCGATCAAGGAGGGCAACCAGTCTCGCTTGAACAAGGCGAGAGCAGCCATTGCGCTCACGCTGGTCAGCAAGATCGTGTGGCCGGCCGTTAAGTCGGCTGCGGCAACGACCAAGAAAATTGGCTGGGATGACCGGAGCAGCACAGCACGGCTCGGCTTGGCCGGCGCGGGCGTAGGCTTGGCACTCTTTGGTGGTCAGAGTGCCGGAATTGCCGCGCTGGGTACCGCTATTGGCCTTCCCTTGTGGATCGTACTTGGCGCAGGTTCTGCTTTTGCGGGTGTTTTCGTGGAAGAAATACGACGAGCGCGCGCTTCAACAACCGACCAGAGCAACCCTAGTCAGAATCCGATGGACTAACCACCGACCGTCGCCGCCACCGGACCGCCGAAGACCTTGATCATGGCCGGCGCCATGATGACGATGAACAACACCGGCAGGAAGAACAGGATCAGCGGCACGGTCAGCTTCGGCGGCAGCGAGGCAGCCTTCTTTTCGGCGTCCATCATGCGACCCTCGCGGCCTTCCTCGGCCATGACGCGGAGGGCCTGGCCCACCGAGGTGCCGTAGCGATCGGCCTGGATCAGGGCCGTCATCACCGACTTGACGCCGTCGAGACCGGTGCGGCGGCCCAGATTGTCGTAGGCGCGGCCGCGGTCTTCAAGGAAAGACAGCTCCGCGGTGGTGAGCGTCAGCTCTTCGGCCAGCTCGACGCTCTGCGCACCGATTTCCTTGGCCACACGCTTGAAGGCATGTTCCATCGACATGCCCGCCTCGACGCAAAGCAGCAGCAGATCAAGGCAGTCCGGCCATGCCTTCTTGATCGATGCTTGACGCTTGGAGGTGGTATTCTTGAGCATCAGATTGGGCAGATAGACGCCCAAGAGGCCAGCACCAATGGCGTAGACGAGGTTGAGGTAAAGCGGCCGGTCGCCCGACGCCAGTATCATGACGTAAACGCCCACCACCACGAAAACGACCAGCGGCGTGATGAAACGCATGAACAGGAAGGTGGTGAGGTGCCCCTGCCCGCGATAGCCGGCCATGGCCAGCTTATCGACAGTGGCATCGTCCTGGAACGCCTTCTTGAGATCGAAGCGCTCCACCACATTCTTCATATAGGTCTTGGTTTCGGCATTGCGGCGAATGCCCCGGCCCTCGGTGACCCCGCCGCCGCCGCGCAGACGGGCCATTTCTTCGGCGCGCATCTTTTCGCGCTCCAGGGCGACGCGCTTGATGCGGTCGCGCATTTCGGAGCGGACGATGAAGCTGGAGCCGAAGGTGAAGACCACGGCCGCCATCGAGATGGCCGCCAGGATAGCGATCAGGGAATCGCGCTGGGTCAGAAGCTCGATGATGTTCATGGCAACCTTCCCCCGTCAGTAATCGAACTGGATCATGCGGTTCATGATGAATATGCCCAAGGCCAGCATGAACACGCCAATGCCCAGCCAGATATGACCCAGCGGGGTGAAGAAGAGTGGTGCGAGATAGGCCGGCGAGACCACGCTCACCAGAATGCCGACGACGAAAGGCAGTGAGCCGATGATGCCGGCGGAAGCCTTGGCTTCGGAGGACATGGCCTTGATCTTCTGCTTCATCTTCTTGCGGTTGCGCAGCACCTTGGCAAGGTTGCCCAGAGCTTCGCTGAGATTGCCGCCGGCCTGCTGCTGCACGGTGATGACGACGACGAAGAAGTTGACCTCGGCTAGCGGCACCCGGTCGAGCAGAATGGTCACCGCCTCGGTCATGGACATGCCGAAGGCCTGTTGATCGAGCACGCGACCGAATTCGGAGCGCACCGGCTCCTTGGCATCCTTGGCGACCACGCGGATGGAGTCATTGAGCGGCAGGCCAGTCTTGACGCCGCGCACGATAGCTTCCACGGCATTGGGCAACTCGTCGAGAAACTTGTCCTGATACTTCTTGCGCCGGCGGCCGACATACATGCGTGGCAGCAGATAGCCCGCGGCCAGCGCGAATACCGGCGCGAGATAGACCGGCACCTGCACGAGCACCAGGATGACCAGCACGACGACGCCAAAGATGATGCTGTTGCGGATAAAAGCTGATGGCTTGATGGTCATGCCGGCCTGGAACAGCAACTGCGGCAGCTTCACGCGCTTTTTGGCATTGAGCGCGTCAGTTTGGGATTTCAGCGCCTGCTGCACGGTTTTGCGCCGGTCGTCGCGGCTGCGGGCGGCGGTGGCTTCCAGGCGATTGACCCTGATATCGCCCTGCAGCGCCTTGCGCCGCTTCTCGGCGCGGCCACCGCCAAGTGCCGACGGCACAAGCGCAAACCCCGCCGCACCGACGGTGACCATGGCCAGAATGACGAGCAGGATGGTGGTCATCAGGAATCCAGCAGCTGATGCTGTTCGGTATTGGACTTTTCGAGAGCTTCGATGAGGTTGGCCTCCTCGTTGAAGTAGCGGGCGCGCTCGGCAAATTGCGGCTTGGTAATGCCGGTCGAGCGATGCTTGCCCACCAGCATGCCGTTCCCGTCTTCGCCCATGATGTCGTAGAGGAAGATGTCCTGGGTCACGATCACGTCGCCTTCCATGCCGAGGATCTCGGTGATGTGGGTGATGCGGCGCGAGCCGTCGCGCAGGCGGGCGGCCTGCACCACGACATCGATGGACGAGGTGATCATCTCGCGGATGGTGCGGCTGGGCAGGCTATAGCCGCCCATGGTGATCATGGATTCAAGGCGGCTGAGCGCCTCGCGCGGGCTGTTGGCGTGGAGCGTGCCCATGGAGCCGTCATGGCCGGTGTTCATGGCCTGGAGCAGGTCGAAACTCTCGGGGCCACGGACTTCGCCGACGATGATGCGTTCGGGACGCATACGCAGGCAGTTCTTGATGAGATCGCGCATGGTGATCTCGCCTTCGCCCTCGAGGTTGGGCGGGCGGGTTTCGAGACGCACCACATGAGGCTGCTGCAGCTGGAGTTCGGCCGAGTCTTCGCAGGTGATGACGCGCTCATCCTTCTCGATGAAGGCGGTGAGGCAATTGAGCAAAGTGGTCTTGCCCGAACCGGTACCGCCCGAGATCAGCACATTGGCGCGGACGCGGCCGAGAATGCGCAACACTTCAGCGCCCTCGGGCGAAATGGAACCGTATTTGACGAGCTGCTGGAGGGTCAGCTTGTCCTTCTTGAACTTGCGGATGGTGAGCGCGGCGCCGTCGATGGCCAGCGGCGGGGCGATGACGTTGACGCGGGAACCGTCAGGGAGGCGGGCGTCGCAGATGGGGGAGCTTTCATCGACGCGGCGACCGACCTGGCTGACGATACGCTGGCAGACATTCATCAGGTGGGCATCGTCGCGGAAGCGCACATTGGTCAGGCGCACCTTGCCGGCGACTTCGATGTAGCACTTTTGCGACCCGTTCACCATGATGTCGGCGATGTCGTCGCGGGCTAGCAACGGCTCAAGCGGGCCATAACCCAGCACGTCGTTGCAGATGTCCTCGAGCAGGTCTTCCTGCTCGGAAATCGACATGATGATGGACTTGAGCGCGATGATTTCGGCGACGATATCGCGGATTTCCTCGCGTGCCGCGTCCTGATCCATGGTCGCGAGCTGGCTAAGGTCGATCGAGTCGATCAGCGCGTTGAAGATGGCCGACTTGGTGTGGAAATATTCCTTGTCGCGTGCGGCATCGGCGGGGGCGCGGACGTCGACGACGTCCTCGCTGCCGGCGCGCATGCGGCCGGCCATGGTGTCCATGTCGGCGGCACGGCGCGCCGGCGCCGGCGGTTCAGCGCGGGGTGCGGCACTGGGAATCGGGCGCGGCATTTCGCCGACGCCCGGTGTATTGCCGCCAAAGGATGTGCGCTTGCCAAACATGGTCGTCCTACCGTTCGAAAGGTCAGAGCCGCCCTAGGCCCGCTTCTTCAGGAACGAGGGCAGCTTCATCATGCTCGATGATTTGCCCCCGGAATGGGTCGCCTGCCGTCCCGTCACATGCATGCTGATGGCGCGGTAGACGTCGTTGATCTTGTTGTTGGCAGCGACCTCGGCGATCATCTGCCCATTATTGGCGGCAGTGCCGAACAGGGCCGCGTCGAACGGCAGCTGGCCGATGAGCTGGCACTCCACGGAACTGGCGAACTCAGCCGGATTGATTTCGGGGCGGCGCGGCATGGCGACCTTGTTGAGCACCAGGCACGGCGCGTTTTCCGTCGGGCGCAGCGCGCGCACCGTGTCGGCAAGATTCTTCGCATTACGGAGATTGGCGAGATCTGGCTCGGCGACGATCACCACCTCGTCGACGGTAGCCAGGGTCTGCCGCACCCAGGCGTTCCAGGCATGGGGAATGTCGAGCACGACCATCGGCATGGTGTTCTGGCACAGCTCGAGCACCTGCTCGAACTCACGCTCCTCGAAATCGTAGGTGCGGTCCAGGGTGACCGGCGCGGTCAGCAAGCTGATGTGGTTGGCCGCCTTGCTCATCAGGCGATCCAGCATGGTCTGGTCGACCTTCTGGTTGGCCATCAGCGCGTCGGCGAGGCCATGTGGCGGATCCTGGTTGAAGTTGAGGCCGGCTGTGCCGAAGGCCAGGTCCATGTCGAGGATCAGGCTGTCCTGCCGCAGCGCCGTGGCAATGGCCCAGGCCACGTTATGCGCAACGGTGGAGCTGCCAGCGCCACCTTTGGCGGAGACAAAGGCCACGGTGCGGCCGATGGGGGCGGCATTCTCGGAGGCGAAGAGCTCGGTGATGGCGCCGACGATTTGCTGGGCGGTCGCGGGCAGCACGATATATTCGGAAATGCCCGAGCGGATCAGCTCGCGGTAAAGCAGCACGTCGTTGACGTGGCCCAGCACCACGACGCGGGTCGAGGCGTCGCATACATCGGCCAGCCGCTCGAGCGCGCCCGGAATTTCATCCGGAGGCAGGAGCGTCTCGACAATGATCAGGTTTGGGGTCGGGTTCGACTTGTAGGTCTCGACCGCGCCGTCGATACCGCCATTGTGCGTCGTCAGGGCGACCTTGGACATGCGCCGGTCATAGATGGCGCTTTCAACCAGCTGGGCAGTCTGGGAATGCTCGCAGAACGCCTGGATGGTTATGCGCGGGATCAGCCGGGCGCCTGGGGCAATATCGGCCGACGGCTCTTCGCCCCGCTTGGGCTCTGATGACAGGAAACTCATTAAACCGATACTCCTTGACGCTGGCCTCAGTCGAGGACGAAGCCGACCGAACCGCTGAAGGCGCCGCGCATTTCGCCATTGCTGCCGACCCCATACATGGTCTCCAGCTTGCCCAGGAAGATGGCCTCAGCATCGCTCGCCACTGCCGTACGGTCGGTGGGCACGGGGATGGAATTGGCCGGGCTGGGGCCTACCAGATAGGGGGTGACCAGAATGACCAGCTCGGTTTGCTGCGTCTGGAAGTCCCGCGAGCGGAACAGGGCACCCAGGATCGGGATATCACCCAGCAACGGCAGCTGGTCGATCTGCTGACGGGTGGTCTCCTGCAGCAAGCCGCCGATGGCCAGCGTGGTGCCAGCCGGGAGCTCGACGGACGTCGCCGCCTGCCGCTTCGTCAGCGCGCCGTTCGTCTGGGGTTCGGACACCGACGTGTCGACCGCAAGGGCGATCATGCCGTTGGACTTGACCACCGGCGTGAAGGCCAGTTCCACGCCATAGGGTCGGAAGACGATGGTCCGAACGCCGTTGGCGTCCGTGGTGCCGTAGGGAATCTCGCCGCCGGCGAGGAAAGTGGCCGCCTGTCCGGAGATGGCAGTCAGGGTCGGCTGGGCGAGAACGCGCAGGGCGCCGCGGGTCTCCAGCGCGCGGATTGCGGCATTGATGTTGAGGTCGCCGATGCTGCCGATTGCGCTGACACCGTTCGTCGCCAAGCCACTGGCGACATCGTTATTGAAGCCCAGATTGACATTGCCAACACTCATGCTGCCCGACAGATTGATACCAAACTGCTTGGCGACGTCGCGGTTGACCTCCGAGACGGTGACCTGGAGCATGACCTGCTGCGGCCCGATGACCTGGATGAGACTGCCCTCGCTGTCGGACTCGGAGATGCCGTTGGCCATAGCCTCGGCGTTGGCCTTATCCTCCGCAGTAAGGACCGTCCCCGTCAGCACGAAGTAAAGTTTGTCGTTGACCGAGGAGTCCGAAAGGGTTTCGACTTGGATGTTGGACCCGGGAATAACACGTGCCAATGCCGCCTCGAGCGCACGACCAGCCTCGAAAGGCGGCTGCACGATCGTCACACTCAATACGCTGATGGTGCGGCCGGCATCATCGAGGAAGAAAATGTTGGTCGCCCCTTCGGCCATACCCTGCAGAATGGCGCGAGTGCGCGTGCGCATGATGGCTGCAGCAAGGTTGGGCTGCGACACAATTACCTCTGCGACGCCTGCCGGTAAGTCGACCAGTATGGATTTGTTGACCTGAATCTCCACCGGCCGGGTCGCTCCATAGGCGGCAGAGGCGATGGTGATGTGCGTTTCCTCGGCGGTCGCTCCCGCCGCCCCCAGCAAGCCGATGGCCAGCAGTGGCACGATGAGAAGACCGGTGGTCCGGCGGCGGAATTTGGTGAACTGATTGATCATGATCATCTCCGCCCTACTGGGGCACCACTTCAGGTTCGCCAGAGGTCATAG
>JAKFDU010000033.1:0-2458 GCA_036675975.1 Devosia sp.
GATCTCACGACCACGGAACGGATCGAGCGCCGGCTGCTGCATGATCTCGCGGGTCAGGCGGATGCCGTCGCGAAATTCCTGCCAGTCCTGCTCGGTGGCCATGTAGTTGAACAGGATGCTCGGGTGCTGGCGCGGGTCCTTGGACTTGGCCTGGATCCGCCCGCGGCTCGGCGAACGCATAGAGCCCATGTGCGCCTGGAAACCGTGTTCCTTCACGCCGTTGCTGCCGTTGTAGTTAATCGCCACCGGCAAAAAGTGGTACTGGATGTTCGGCCAATCGAAATCCGGACGGGTACGGATGAAACCGCCGGCCTCGAACTGGTTGCTGGCGCCGATGCCGGTGCCGTTGAACAGCCATTCGGCACCGATGGCCGGCTGGTTGTACCAGAGCAACGACGGGTACAGCGAGACCGGTTGGGTGCAGGCGTATTGCAGGTACAGCTCGAGGTGATCCTGCAGGTTTTCGCCGACGCCCGGCAGGTCGTGGACCACCGGGATGTCGAGGCTTTCCAGCAGCTTGGCCGGGCCGACGCCGGAGCGCTGCAGGATCTGTGGCGAGGCGATGGCGCCGGAACACAGCAGCACTTCCTTGCGCGCCCGGGCTTCGACACGCTCTTCAGCGGCGCCCACTAGATAACGCACGCCGACCGCGCGTTTGCCTTCGAAGATGATCTTGTCGGTCAGGGCGTGAGTGACGATGGTCAGGGTCGAGCGCTTCTTGGCGACGTCCAGGTAACCGCGCGCGGTGCTGGCGCGACGGCCGTTGGGCGTGACAGTCCGGTCCATCGGGCCGAAACCTTCCTGCTGGTAGCCGTTGAGGTCTTCGGTACGCGGGTAACCGGCCTGCACGCCGGCCTCGACCATGGCGTGGAACAACGGGTTGTTGCCCGCCTTGGGCGTGGTCACGCTGACCGGGCCGTCACCGCCGTGGTAGTCGTTCGGGCCGATGTCCCGGGTTTCGGCTTTACGGAAATACGGCAGGCAATCCAGGTAGGTCCAGTCTTCCAGACCCGGCAGCTTGGCCCAGTTGTCATAATCCAGGGCGTTGCCGCGGATGTAGCACATGCCATTGATCAGCGAAGAACCGCCCAGGCCCTTGCCGCGACCGCATTCCATGCGGCGGCCGTTCATGTGCGGCTCCGGATCGGTCTCGTAGGCCCAGTTGTAGCGCCGGCCTTGTAGCGGGAACGCCAGGGCGGCGGGCATTTGCGTGCGAAAGTCCAGGCGATAGTCCGGGCCGCCGGCTTCGAGCAGCAGGACGGTGACGCCTTCGTCTTCGGTCAGGCGAGTGGCCAGGGTGTTACCGGCCGAGCCGGCACCGATGATGATGTAATCGAATTCTTGGGACATGAAATGCACCCTCTTTTTGGATTGGGTTCAGGTCTCGGTCGCCTGTGGCGAGGGGATTTATCCCCGTCCGACTGCGCAGCAGTCGTAAATCAGCGACTGGGTTTGTCTGAAGAATGAGGGGCCTTGAGAGGGGCCGCTACGCAGCCCCACGGGGATAAATCCCCTCGCCACAACAGCGTTCACTCAAGGCCTCATGTCAGATCAGAACACCGACGTGTAATCGCCCAACTCGACCTGTACCGATTTGATGCGGGTGAAGTTGTTCAGCGAGCTGATGCCGTTCTCCCGACCCACGCCCGATTGCTTGTAGCCGCCAACCGGCATTTCAGCCGCCGATTCACCCCAGGCGTTGATCCAGCAGATGCCGGCTTCGAGCTGGTGGATTACGCGGTGGGCGCGGTTCAGGTCGCGGGTCACGACGCCGGCGGCCAGGCCGAAGTCGGTGTCGTTGGCGCGGCGGATCACTTCTTCTTCCGTTTCGTAGGTGAGGATGCTCATCACCGGGCCGAAGATTTCTTCACGCACGATGGTCATCTCATCGGTGCAATCGGTGAACACGGTCGGGGCGACGAACGCGCCCTTGGCGAATTCGCCGTCGGTCAGGCGACTACCACCGCACAACAGGCGCGCGCCTTCGGCTTTGCCTTTCTCGATGTAGCCCAGCACGCTTTCCATGTGGGCGAAGCTCACCAACGGACCGAAATTGGTGTTTTCGTCCTCTGGATTGCCGACGCGGATGCGCGCCACGCGCTCGGCGATCTTGGCTTCGAAGGCGGCCTTGAGGTGGCTCGGCACGAACACGCGGGTGCCGTTGGTGCAAACCTGGCCGGAGCTGTAGAAGTTGGCCATCATCGCGGTGTCAGCGGCGCGATCCAGGTCGGCGTCGTCGAAAATGATCAGCGGCGACTTGCCGCCCAGCTCCATGGTCACGTCCTTGAGCGAAGAGCTCGAGGCGCTGGCCATGACTTTCTTGCCGGTGTCGGTGCCGCCGGTGAAGGAGATTTTTTCGATGCGCGGGTGCTCGGTCAGCCAGGTGCCGACTTCACGGCCGCTGCCGGTCAATACGTTGAACACACCCGCTGGAACGCCGGCTTCGGTGTAGATCTCG
>JAKFDU010000034.1:0-25665 GCA_036675975.1 Devosia sp.
GGCACCTTGTCGGTGGGGCCGAGGGGCTTGTAGTGCATCTCGACGGCGGCGGCGATATCCGATGGCTCGCCCTGTGCGGCGGCATAGTAACGGCCCATCAGGCCCTGCAATTCGGGGAATTCGCCGACCATGCCGGTGGTGAGATCGGCCTTGGCCAGCATGGCGGCG
The DNA here is from genome assembly GCA_036675975.1 of Devosia sp. Classification (GTDB taxonomy): domain Bacteria; phylum Pseudomonadota; class Alphaproteobacteria; order Rhizobiales; family Devosiaceae; genus Devosia. Next base: position 169 of record JAKFDU010000034.1, read on the forward strand.
CGCTTGGCGCGCTCCGGGTTGGCGCCGACCTGTGGAGCGATTTCGGCGGCGAGTTTCACCAGCCGTTCGACGCGGGCGAACTGCGTGCCCAGCTTGGCGTGGAACACGGTCTCTTCGAGCTTGGGCAAGCCATGCTCGAGCGGCAGCGCCAGGTCGCCATTGTAGAAAAAAGCCGCGTCGCTGAGCCGGGCGCGGATCACGCGCTCGTTACCGGCGGTGATGACGGCGCCACCATCGGCCGCAATGGTATTGGCGGTAATGATGAAATTGGGCGCCAGCTTGCCGGAGGCGTCGCGCAGGCAGAAGCACTTCTGGTTGGCGCGGATGGTGGCGATGATGACTTCCTCGGGCAGCTTGAGGAAATCGGGGTCGAACGACCCCATCATCACCACGGGCCATTCGACGAGGCCCGCGACCTCTTCGAGCAGGCCCTCGTCGACGATGACGGTCAGGCCCTGCGCGAAGGCCAGATGATCGGCATCGGCCCGAATGATGTCCTTGCGGCGGTCGATGTCGAGCACCACCTTGGCGCGCTCCAGAGCCTCGACATAGTCGTCGAAGCGGCGCACGCGAATGGGCTCAGGCGCGAGGAAACGGTGACCGAACGTGGTCTGACCCGCTTCGATGGTGCTGGAAGCAAAGGGGATGACCACCGGCTCTTCGTTTTCGGCGCCGAAGGTAGCGGTGATGGCGCGCAGCGGACGCACCCAGTTGAAGCTGCCATTGCCCCAGCGCATCGACTTGGCCCAGGGGAAGTCGGTCAGGATTTTCGGCAAGATGGCGGAGAGTAGCGAAACGGCCTCGGCACCAGGCTTGTTGATATGGGCGACGTAGAAGTCACCTTTCTTGGGGTCGCTCTCGACCTTGGCCTGATCGATCGAGCCCAACCCTGCCGAGCGCAGGAAGCCGTCGATGGCCGGCTGCGGGGCGCCGACTTTGGGGCCCTTCTTTTCCTCGCGGGTGTCCGGCGAGCGGGCCGGCAGACCAGTGACGGTCAGCGCCAGACGGCGCGGCGTCACGAATGCCTTGGCGCCCTCATAGACCAGACCCGCATCGACCAGCGCATTGGTCACGGCCTTTTTGAGGTCATCGGCCGCGCGCCGCTGGAAGCGGGCCGGGATTTCCTCGGAAAAGAGTTCGAGCAGCAGTTCGGGCATGTGTCACACCAGGCGTTACGAGTGCCGGTTTGTTAGCTTGGGGACGGCGGGTTGTCCACGAGGAAGCGCGGGGTCGAATGGTCGGGCGTCACCCTCTCCCCTTGCGGGAGAGGGTGGATTTCTGCGTTCAGTCTAAATCCGGGTGGGGGGCGGGCGGGATTTCTCCGCACTCTACCCCCCTCATCCGCCCTTCGGGCAACTCCTCCCGCAAGGGGAGAAGGGAAAGCGCCCCTCGTTCAGCTACCAACCACCGCCACCGCCGCCACCGCCGCCACCGCCGGACGATCCGCCGCCGCCACCGCCACCCGATGAAAAGCCGGACGAGCTGGCCTGTACCGGTTGGGCCGCGACCATGGCTGCCGTCATGCTTGCGGCGGCCGCACTCACGGCATTGGTCATGCTGGAAGCAGCGCGGCCCGCCGAGCCGATCGAGCCGCCACGATACCAGTGCGGCTGGTAAGTATCGGTGACATCGGCAACCGCGTGGCGCGCCAACTCGGCTTCGAAATGCTCGCTCCAGGGCTTTTCGACCCCCAATGCGATAGCGAAAGGCAGCAGGCGCTCGAAGCGGCTCACCGTCATTGGCGGCTCACCCGCCATGTTCATGCGCTCCTTCTCGGCGGTCTCGATATAGAGCTTGAACCCGTCGATCTGGTCCATGACCTGGCGACCCTGCAGGGTTGGCGCCCGCATCAGCACGGCAAAGACGATGGTGATCGCAACAATGGAAAGAGCGGAAATGGCACCCGTGTTGACCTGCAGGCTACTCAGGCTGTCCAGCAGCATACCGCCAAAGTTGAAGGCGACGATCGCTACCCAGAAGAAGCCGACAAAGCGCAGGATGTGCAGACCATGCCGCAGATTTGCAATGATCCCGATGGCGATCCCGCCAACAATGCCCAGTACCGCCGAGCCGATCAGCCATTCCGGCTCAAGGACCTCGATGCCGACCATGCCGATCAGCAGGGCCAGCGCAAGCACGATGCCCAGGATAGCGTAGCCCATATTGTTCTTGAACCAGCGCGAGCGGTTTTCGTTTTCGATGGCGCTGGTGAATTCGGCACGCTTCTTTTGCAGTTCGACGCCGGTGGACTTGTCGATCACCGTGGTCCGCTCGCGACTGAGATAGTCGAAAAGCAGCCGTTCACCGACGGCAAGGGGTTCGTCGGGCTGCTTGCCGGTCGTGGTGATCTTGAGCTTGTCGGCGGCATTGTCGATGATGACGAGCCCCCTGACTCCCAGGTCGAAGATCGCCGCGGTGAAGGCGGTCCAGCCGGACTTGTCGAAACCCCATTTATGCACGTAGTGCGCCAGGGCCGGAGAAAATCCCTTGGGCGGATGGAACAGGGGAATGATCGTGCCCTTTTCCGGATCGCGCCCGACGCGAAACCAGGCCAGCGCGTTGTAAGCGATGGCGACGAGCACCGCCAGCAGGGGCAGAATCACCTCGCGCAGATCGGCCAGGCGCTGCTGGAAGGCGGCAAAGCCTGTCGGAAAGGCGATCACGCCCTTGTTGAAGGCCACGGCAATGGTCAGGCCCTCGCCCGCCCCCAGGGCGCGGCTGGCACGGAAGGTCGCCGATGTGTCCGAGGTCCGCTTGATCGAAACGGCCTGTTCGGTCGAGCCGGCCTCGCCGGTATAGCCGACGAGGTCCGAGATCACCGCGCCATCGGGCAGCTTGACGGTGGCGCGCGCCGCCAGGATCGGAAAGACCCAGTAATTGCCGGTGGCGTTCCAGTAGAGTTCGTCGTGGTCATCGAACGACCGCGCCATCCGTGTCATCGTATAGCGGATGATGTAGCGATGAACGCCGCGGTCGAGGAAGTAGTCGGGATTGCCGATCCAGATGCGCTGGAAATTACCCATGCGCTCGACGCGAAACATCTCCTGGTCGCCGTCGCGGGTGACGCCGGTCACGTCGAGGTCCGGCCGCACCTTGCCGCCGTCGCTGCCCAGCATCACCACAGGGATATCGCGGTAGATGCCGCGACGGATTTCGGCGCCCTCCGCATTGACCTCGATGGTCTCGGTCACAGCCACCGAGCCGTCGGTATTGAGCACCACATCTGACGTGAACGAGCGAATTTCCTCGCGCGCCATGACGGGCAGCACGAGGAACAGTCCGATGAGCAGCGCAATGACCGGCCGAACGACGGCGCGCATGGCGATCAGTTGAACTTGACCGTGGGCACCGCCCGGTCGGCTTCGTTCTCCAGCTCGAAATACTGCGCCTTCTGGAAGCCGAAGGGACCGGCGATGAAGTTGGAGGGGACCGATTCGACCATCACGTTGAGGTTGCGTACCGCGCCGTTGTAATAGCGGCGCGACATCTGGATTTCTTCTTCGACCGTCTGCAGGGCGGCCTGGAATTCAAGGAAGGTGGTGTTGGCCTTGAGGTCCGGATAGGCCTCGGCGGTGGCGATCAATCGGCCCAGCGCGGAAGAGAGCTGGCCTTCGGCCGCGGCGCGCTGCTCGGGCGTACCGCTGGCAGCGGCGGTCGCGGCGGCGCGCGCATTGGTCACGGCCTCCAGCGTCTCGCGCTCGTGGCTCATGTAGCCCTTCACGGTTTCCATGAGGTTGGGGATGAGATCGGTGCGGCGCTTGAGCTGTACGTCAATGCCGGACCAGCCCTCCCCCACCATCTGCCGGTTCTTGACCAGGCCGTTATAGATGCTGATGGCATAGAAGGCGGCCACGACGACAAGGCCAAGAATGATCCAACCGATCATGTGCGTTTACTCCCCGAGCGCACCAGAATTGGGCGGACATTGGCACTGTCGCGATTTGCGCGCAATGGGCGGTGACTTGCACTGGCGCGCTTCCATCACTACGTTCACAGCCATGAGCAGAACCGTCGCACTATGGCTGGAAAACCCCCTGTCGGGATCGCAGCCCTAAGCATGCCCGCCGCGCCGGCGCCTGCTTAGGGTAGGCGCGCCGCAATCTGCCGCGCAATCTGGCGCATCATCCAACATCATTCATTCGCCGACCCGGCGCGCATGAGGCGCGACGACGGCCATACGAGAACACACATCATGACCAATACCATTCACAACGACCTCAATCCCGAGATCGTGCTCGGCGCGGCGGATCACCGCCAGCTCAACGTCCTGGCCATGGCCGGGCTTACCCACACGCCGGACCAATCCGATGACCTGCTCTACGAACTCGAGCGCGCCCGCGTCGTCGAGGACGGCCATGTGCCAGACGACATCGTGCGCATGGGATCTACCGTCCATTATCGGACCGATAGCGGCCAGGAGCCCGTCGTGACGCTGGTCTATCCTGTCGACGCCGACATTGCCCAGGGTCGCATCTCGGTGCTGACGCCCGTGGGCACGGCGCTGATCGGCCTGCGCGTCGGCCAATCCATCACCTGGCGCGACCGGGCGCATAGGCGGCACATGCTGACCGTGCTGGCCGTGACACAGCCAGGCGACTGACCTGGGAGACGGGGCGGGTTACTCCGCCCCGCCGCCAGCCGTCTGCAGCCAGGCTTCGCCGCAGCTCTTGGCGAGTTCGCGAATGCGCAGGATGTAGCTCTGCCGCTCGGTGACCGAGATGACGCCGCGGGCATCAAGCAGGTTGAAGTTGTGCGAGGCCTTGACGACCTGCTCATAGGCCGGAATGGCCATGGTCTGGCGGTTGCCTTCGGCACCCTTGGCAAGGATGGCGCGGCATTCCTTCTCGGCGTCGGCAAAGTGGCGGAACAGGATTTCGGTGTCCGCGACCTCGAAATTGTACTTGGACTGTTCCTGCTCGTTCTGCAGGAACACATCGCCATAGCTGACCCGGTCCTCGCCTGTGCCACCATTGAAATTGAGGTCGTAGACGTTCTCGACGCCCTGCACATACATGGCCAGGCGTTCCAGGCCGTAGGTGATTTCGCCCGGCACCGGCGAACACTCGAAGCCGGCCACCTGCTGGAAATAGGTGAACTGGCTGACTTCCATGCCGTCACACCAGCATTCCCAGCCCAGACCCCAGGCGCCCAGGGTGGGGCTTTCCCAGTCGTCCTCGACAAAGCGGATGTCGTGGACACTGGCATCGAGTCCGATCGCGGCGAGCGATTGGAGGTACAGCTCCTGGATATTGTCTGGTGACGGCTTCAGGATCACCTGGAACTGGTAATAGTGCTGCAGCCGGTTCGGGTTCTCGCCATAGCGGCCATCCTTGGGCCGGCGGCTGGGCTGCACATAGGCAGCCTTCCACGGCTTGGGGCCCAGTGCGCGCAGGGTGGTGGCGGTGTGAAATGTGCCGGCGCCCATCTGCATGTCATAGGGCTGCAGGATGACACAGCCCTGTTCCGCCCAGAAATTCTGCAGCGTCAGGATCAGACCCTGGAAGGAATTCCTGGGGTCCATATGGGCGGGGCGATTGGTCATCGAAATGGTCCGGCGGTAAAGGTGCGCGGAACCTATTCGGCACGCCTGCTCCGGTCAACGGGTGGCGCTAGTGCTGATGCCAGAGCATGGCCATGATCCAGCGTTCGACATGGTTGGGCCCTTGGGTCCGGATGCCAATGTCGCGGAGCAGTTCCGGATCCTGCGTTTCTGCGAGGACGCGCCTCTCGAAACGGCGGCGCGCCAGACGGCGCTGCCAGAGCCGGAGCAAGACGCTCAGGCGCCGCAGCGCCGTCTGGCGCGGTGAGCGCCATTGCGTGTAACGATCGGTCGCGCCTATCGCCAAGGTCATGATCTGCCTCCATCCCTTGCATTGGATGTGCCGAGGCTACGCTGGTGCGGGTTTTCTGGCTGTGCGTGGATCGTGCGACAGCGCGCTGTCCCCCGATTGGAGGACTAGAGCGGCAGGCCCACCGACAGCAGGACGCGAATGAGTGCGGGCTGGGTGTGAACGCCGGTCTTGTCATAGATGCGTTGCAGGTGCGTCTTGGCCGTGTTGGCAGAAATGCCCATTTTGCGCGCCGCATCGGGCAGAGTCTGTCCGTCCGCGATCAGGCCAGCAAGCCGGCGCTGGCCGGAGGACAGACCGAAAATCGCCGCGGCAACATCCAGCCGCTCGTCGGTCATGGCCTGCTGATCCATGAGGAAATAGATGGTACCGGAGTCGACGAGAACCCACCAGACGCGGGTGGGGATGCCCTCCCCCACATCGAACAGGATGGGCATCCTGCCCCTGGTTGGATTGTAGCCGCTATCGACATTGGCGGCCCAGGCGAGCGCCGCGGTAAGGCGGCGCTGGCAGGCAGCGTCACGGACGCGCAGCTTGCCGTTGCGGATCACCAGGGCATCGTCGTCCGGCAGCCGCTCCAGCGCTTCCACGCTGGCCCAACGGACAGTGCCGTCGGGCGCCAGCTCAAACATGGCGGCGCCGTCGTGAAAGCCGTTATTGCCCATGTGAGCCAGTACCGCGATCTTCCAGCGGCCATGGTGACGTTCGAAGACGCGCAGTTCGTGCGTGAGCCCGGAGCCCCGGAAGCCGGGATTGCCGACCTGGGGGTGATGCTGCTCGTAGTAGGCCCAGGCCATGTCGCCCTGTATCCGTAGCGACAGGTTTTCCACGGTGGTCTTGTAGGCGAAATCAGGGTTCACCGGCATTTCGGCCCCGGCAAACAAGGGCGTGGCACGGCGCAAGATGTCGTTCCAACCACGCCGGATAGAGGTGCCGCCCTGGACGTTGTAGCCCCAGCGCGTCGTGTAATCGGCATGCACAAAGCAAGCCGACCACATGGCCAGGTCCTTGGTCCAGATGCCGATGCGGTTGGCATGGATCAGTGCGACGATTTCGTCGCGATCCTCCTCCTCGCTCATCTCCAAGCCCCTCCGCCGCGGACGGAGCAAGCCTACGACCGGCAGTTCGGCCGCGCAACGGTCAGCCGCGCCGGTCGTCTTCCTTGTCGCCAGGGCGGTAGGTGCCGTCTTCGTCGCGCTTGAGGTCGATGACATCAGGTTGGGCGCGCTCGCGCAGGTCGCGCTCGCGGCGCAGGCGCTTGGCCTCCTGGTCGTCGGCCTTGAACTGGCCGGTCCAATCGCGCCAAATCTTGCGCACACCCAGCCAGATGGCGATGCCGATAATGGCGAAAACCAGAACGCGAAGGAACATGCCGCTCACAGTCCGAACCTCGCCCAGAGCGAGCGGTCCTCGATGGTGGCGGCGATGTCGCCGCTGAGGCCGGCACCGAAGCCGATCCGAGGAATGCCGAACCAGCTGCGCTTGGGCTCGATCACCTTGAGGTTCAGGTGCGGGCCGTAGCGGGTGTGGAGGGTCTCGTGCAAATCGCCGACGGCGTCGGCAAGGCCGAGCTCGACCCCGCGCATGCCGGTCCACCACTCTCCCGTGAAAAGCGCCTCGTCGGCGGCCTTGAGGCGTTCCCCGCGCCGCTTTTTCACCACATCGATGAACACGTTGTGAATGTCGGTTTCGACCTGCTTGATGCGTTCAATGTCGCTCTTTTTTTCGGGCAGGAAGGGATCAAGGGTCGACTTGTTGTTGCCGGCGGTGTGCACGCGCCGCTCGATGCCGAGTTTCTCCAGCGCACCGACGAAGCCGAAGCCGGCCATGATGACGCCGATGGAGCCGACGATGGAACTGGGATCGACGATGATCTCGTCACCGGCCACGGCGATGAAGTAGCCACCCGAGGCGGCGGCGTCCTCGACAAAGACCAGGACGGGCTTGTGATGCTCCTCGGCCAGGTCGCGGATGCGCTTGGCGATGAGGCGGCTCTGCACCGGCGAGCCGCCGGGCGAATTGACGATAATGGCAACAACCGGCGCGGCCTTGATGGCAAAGGCCCGCTGCAGCAGCGGCGCCACATTCGCGATATTGAGCCTACCCTGGCGCTGTTCGGCGGCGATGACGCCATGGAGGCGCACAACGGGAATGGTGGTCCTGCCGAGGCCAGTCAGGCGCTGCAGCCAGTTTCGCTTCGGCGTGGTCAGGTCGGCCATACCAGATCCTTGTTGCTTCGCGCCAGATTTAGGGCGGACCAGCGCCGATTACCAGACGAGCCGCGCAGTCCCACGAAAGATTGCGTCGAACTCGGGCCGAAAGGCGCGCCCCTCGGCTTCGTGCAGGGCGCGGCTCGCCAGCAGCGTCAGCGGTGCCCGCGAGCCCTTGATGCCGCGCACCAGCACGCGTGTGGCGGCTTCACCGGGTCTTGGGGTCAGCGGCAGCACGGTGATGGCGCCGAAGCGTCCGGCAAAACCGGCGAGCAGGGGTGAGAGGCTTGCTGCGGGGTAGACGAAGATCACCTCGCCGCCACCCGCGGCCGCGCCAGCCGCTGTCTTGACCCAGAGATCGAGCGCGGTAGCATCCATGTGGCGGGCGCCCGCTCGTCCCGCATCGCCCGCCAGGGTGCCGCCGCCATCGGCGAAGAAGGGCGGATTGGCGATGACGCTGTCATATCCATTGTCGAGGATGCCCGCCGCACGCCGCTCGGCCGCGGGGCCGACGACATCAGCCGCGACGACGCGCGCCCGCGCCACCAAGCCATTTTCGGCCAGGTTGGCCTCGGCCAGCGTCACCATCTCTGCATTCTGCTCCGCCATGGTGGCCTTGAGGCCGGTATTATGGGCCAGGGCGACCAGCGCTGCCGTGCCCACGCCGCAGCCCAGGTCGAGCAGGGATTTGCGGCCCTCCGCCACGGCGGCACCCAGCAGCACGCTATCGAGTCCGGCGCGGAAGCCCCGGGCTGGCTGCGACACAGTGAGCCGTCCGCCTAAAAAGGCATCGCGCGTTACGGTTTGGTGTTTTACAAAGGCTTTTGGCTGGTCTAGGGACATCGCACCCCGAAAGGCCGGTTCGGCGCGACCATACATGGCCAGGTGCCGCAGGCTCAACCAGATTTGCCCGAGGCGGCAAACGAGGACGGAATAGCAGTGTCAGTTCTGACGCAGATGAGAGAAGCGCCGGCGGCCAATCCCGTAGAGCGGCTGCTCGAGGCGACCGCTGCCGACATGGCCAAGGTCAACGAGCTGATTCTGAGCCGCGCCGATTCCCATGTCGACATGGTGCCCGAACTCGCCCGCTACCTCATCGAGAGTGGCGGCAAGCGGTTGCGCCCCATGCTGACCGTGGCAGCCGCCCAGTTGTTCGGAAACGGCAAGGGCAGCGCCATCAACTTCGCCGCCGCCGTCGAATTCATGCACAATGCCACCCTGCTGCACGACGACGTGGTCGACGAGAGCGACATGCGCCGCGGCAAGCCCGCTGCCCGCATGGTCTGGGGCAACAAGGCGTCCATCCTGGTTGGCGACTTCCTGCTCGGCCAGGCCTTCATGATGATGGTGGAAACCGGCGACATTGCCGCGCTCGGCGTGCTGTCGGCCGCTTCAGCCGTCATGGCGGAAGGCGAAGTGTTCCAGCTCGCCAAGACTGGTGACCTGACCACCACGCCAGCAGACTACGCCGAAGTCATCCGCGCCAAGACCGCTGTGCTGTTCGAGGCTGCTTGCGAAGTCGGGGCTATGTCGGGCGGGGCCGATGCCAGCGGCCGCGCTGCGCTCGCGCGCTATGGACTTGAGCTTGGCAACGCCTTCCAGCTCGTCGACGACGCGCTGGACTATGGCGGACAGGCGGGAACGCTGGGCAAGAATACCGGCGATGACCTGCGCGAGGGCAAGATGACCCTGCCGGTGATCCTGGCGCTGGCCGATGGCACCAGCGAAGAGCATGCGACGATCACGGCCGCCCTGGGCGATGCCGATGCGAGCGCCGAGCAGGTGGCCGCCGTGGTCGCTATCATGGAGCGTCACCAGACGCTGGCGCGGACCTTGGATCAGGCGCATGTCCATGCCGCCGCCGCCCGACAGGCGCTGGAGGCGCTGCCGCCATCCGACATGCGCACGCTGCTGGCCGAAGTCGTCGAATTCAGCGTGCTGCGGGCTTACTGAGAGCTTTCTTGTCGCAGCATTGCGTGCATGGCACTCTCCCTGACCAAGGGTGGAGGTCTTCCATGCGTTGGATCGGCGTGCTTTCGGGACTGCTGTTGCTGGCGCCGCTGCCAGCAGCCGCACAAACCTTTGTCTATCATGTGCAACTGGGCAACTGGACCGTATCTACGGCCGGGGTCGACAATTGCCAGGCCTTCAACCGCAACCTCACCGAATTCAACGTCGCCCCTTATAACGGCCTCAGCCTGCGTCAGGACGCTGGAGCGACCGAGGCGACGCTCTCCCTGAGTTTCTGGCCCGGCGCATTCACCCCTGCCCAGGTCGTTTCCCTCACCTTTGACTATTTCGGTGGGGCCGAAACCGAGGTCCTGACAGGGCGGGCCGAGAGCAACTTCGCAGCGAGCGACTTCATGGTCACGCTCGATCGGCCCTTCGATGGTGAGGAATTGCAGGCGCTGGCTGAACAGCAGTATGTGACCATCAGCCCGGACAATGGCGCGGCCTCACTCGCTTTCGATACCGATGCGCTGACCGAGATCGCCTTTCACCTGGAACGCTGCGCGGCGGCCATCAAGGCTCAATGAGCGGCGCGGCCGCAACCCAATGGTCGGGGTTGGCGGCGCGCATCACCTGCGCGGCCTGATGCGCCTGCCCGCCCGAGCCGAACAGCCCGAATACAGTCGCGCCGGAACCCGACATGCGGGCAAGGATGCAGCCCTGCGTTTCGGCCAGGTGGGCCACGATCTCCCCAATCACAGGCACGAGCTTGATCGCGGGTGGTTGCAGGTCATTGCGGGTTTCGGCCAGCCACAGGCCAAGCTGGGCCGGTCGGGTCAGCGGCGAGGGCAGGTCGGGCAGTGGGTAATTGTCGTGAGCGCGGAGGCGCCGAAACACATCGGCGGTCGCCAGCGGGATCATAGGATTGACCAGCACGATGTGGAGCGCCGGAAATTCCGGCAGAGGCGCCAGGACTTCACCGACACCGCGCGCCACCAGCGGTGCCGAAACCAGGCATGCTGGTACGTCCGCGCCGAGGCCTGCCGCCATGTCGGCCAGATCGGCCAATGCTATGGGTCGGTTGGAGAGACCAGCCATCAGCCGCAAGGCTGCGGCGGCGTCGGCGGAGCCGCCACCGATGCCGGCCGCCACCGGCAGGTTCTTGGTGAGGTGCAGGGCCAGCCCTGTGTTCACCGCGTCGGGCCAGCGGGCGCGGAATGCCGTGACGGCGCGGGACACCAGGTTGGTTTCTCCCAGGCCCAGGGCCTTGGCAAAAGGGCCGCCTGTTGTCAGCGAGTCGGCACCGGCGGGCCTTGCCTCCAGTTCGTCGGCGACATCGGCGAAGACGACCAGGCTCTCGAGATCATGGTAGCCGTCCTCGCGCCGACGCGTAACGTGCAGCGCCAGATTGACCTTGGCCGGGGCCAGTTGAACGAATGGTTCAACCATGCGGCTATTCGGTCGCGTTGGCTTTGGTCAGCCCCTCGACGAGCTTGGGAGCCACCCGCTCCTTGACGTTGCCGACCTCGTCTACCGAAGCAGCGACGTTCCACTGGAACTTGGCCTCAAGCTTGCGCCCCGCCGTCCAATAGGCGTCGCCCAGGTGGTCGTTGATTTCGGCATCGTTGGGGCGCAGCAGCACGGCCTGCTCGAGCGTGGCCACCGCTTCGTTGATGCGGCCGAGCTTGTAGAAGGCCCAACCCAGCGAATCGACGATGTAGCCGTCCTGTGGCTGCGCCGCGACGGCCTTCTCGATCATTTCCAGTGCCGGCTCGAGGTTCATGTCCTGGTCGATCCAGCTATAACCGAGATAGTTCAGCACAGCGGGCTGGTCCGGATTGAGCTCCAGAGCCTTGAGGAAATCGGCCTCGGCCTTGGGCCATTCCTTGGCCCGCTCGTAGGCGATGCCGCGTACATAGTAGAAGCGCCAGTCGGAGGGGCTTTCGCCGCCGGTCAGTTCGAGCGCCCTGGTGTAGGTTTCCGCCGCCTCGACATACTGCTCGTCATAGCGCAGAAGATCGCCCAGGACCGAGATCGCGTCGAGATCATCGGGTCGGCTGGTGACGACGTTGTTGAGCCGGCGCAGCGCCTCCTCACGATTACCGGCCACGTCGAGATTCTGTGCCACCCGCACTACGGCCGTGGGCTTCATTGCCGATGTGGTGGGCACCGCCTCATAGATCACGTTGGCAGCGTCGTGCTGACTGGCTGCGTCCAGCAACTGCCCCAGGGCCACGGCGATGACGTCAGCAGAGGGATCGAGATAGAGCCCCATACGCAGGAAAACCAGCGAGAGATCGAGGCTGCCGTCGCGCGACAGGGCAACGCCGATGCCATGGAACATTTCGGCCGCGCCGACCTGCACATTGGAAGCGAAGATGCCCGGGCGTTGTCCAGCCTCCACCTGCTCCTTGACGATGGTCACGATTGGATGGGTCAGGCCCTGATCCTCGAACTGGGCGATGATGTCCTTTGCCTCGTCGAACCGTCCAGCATTGCCCAGGACGCGGGCATAGACCTCGACGATGCGGGCAACATAGGGTTCAGCATCGAAGGCACGGCCGGCCAGTTCGATGGCCTTTTCGGTGTCGCCCGAGGCCTCAGCCATCAACGCGCGGTGGAACACCAGGAAATCCTCGAGGCCGGACTGCCCGAGTGCGTCGAGCACGGCTTCGGCTTCGTCCACGCGGTTGTCGCCCACCAAAGCCCAGGCGCGCAGGATGCCGGCAGTAATGCCGGTGAAGCTATCCTGGCCGATCTCGCTCAACATCTGTTCGGCAGCGCCGTAGCGGCGCTCCTTCAGCGCCTCGGTGGCGACGACGAGTTCAGCCAGCTCATTGGCCGGATCGAGCTCCAGCAGGTGCTTGGCGGTCGATGCAGCCTGGCCAATCTGGCCATCGGCCGCAAAGGCGATGAACGAACGCTCGACCAGAACCGGATTGTCCCAGCCCGCCTCTGCTGCCTGCCCAAAATAGCGCGCGGCCTCGTCGGTACGCAGGTCGTGCAGTGCCTGCTGGCCGGCCATGAAGGCGCCAGTGACGCTGGTCCGGAATATCGGCAGCAGGTCAAAGGCGGCCAGCGGATCAGTTTGCGCTGTTTGCGCGGACTGGGCCGCGTGCGTCGCATGAACGGCGGTTGCCGACAGCAACACGGCGATAAAAGCCGGGCGCGCGATGCGGGTCAGAAGCGATGTCACGAGGCTGGTTACTCCTTGGCCTGTCAGGGCCGGTTCTGGCGGCGAAGATTGTCCGTTTTGGGACCGCGCCGCAAGGGCGCGCGCCATAGCGTGATTGTCGGCACACACAGCTACATGCCGCTGTAATTGGGTCCGCTGCCGCCTTCGGGCGGCACCCAGGTGATGTTCTGGGCCGGATCCTTGATGTCGCAGGTCTTGCAATGCACGCAATTGGCGGCGTGGATGCGGAACACCGGCGCCCCACCCTCCTCGGCCATTTCGTAGACGCCGGCGGGGCAATAGAGGGGCGCCGGCTCGCCATAAACAGGCAGGTTGTCGCGCACAGGCACAGCAGGATCGGCGAGGAGCAGATGCACCGGCTGGTTCTCTTCATGCGCCAGGTTGGCAAGGTAGACAGAGGATGCGCGATCGAAGGTCAGCTTGCCGTCTGGCCGCGCATAGTTCCGCGCCGGCAGCGTTCCCATGGGTTTGAGGCCCTGATAGTCGGGCTTGCCATGGTGCATCGTGCCCAGCAGCGAACGGCGCAGGATGGCTGAGCTCCAGAGTTCCACGCCACCGGCCAGCGCGCCCAGCACCGTGCCCAGCCGGGTCCAGAGCGGCTTGACGTTGCGCACGCCCTGCAGTTCGGTCGAGATGCCCGTGGCCATGATGCGGCGGCCAAGATCGGCGATGATATCGTGCTGGCGGCCCTTGCCGATGGCATCGGCCACCGCATCGGCGGCGCCGATGCCCGAGAGAATGGCGTTGTGAATGGCCTTGAGGCGCGGCGCATTCATGAAACCGGCCGCGCAGCCGATCAGCCCGCCACCGGGAAAGGCCAGGGTCGGGATCGACTGCCAGCCCCCGGCTGTTACCGCGCGGGCGCCATAACTGATGCGGATAGCGCCTTCGAGCAGGGGCGCCACGGATTTGTGGGTCTTGAAGCGCTGGAATTCATCGAACGGCGACAGCGTCGGGTTGGCGTAATCGAGATAGGTGACAAGGCCGACATAAACCTTGCGGTCTTCGGCGTGATAGATGAAGCCGCCACCGGCGGTCGAGTTGTCGAGCGGGAAACCCAGATAATGGTCCACCCTGCCCTTCTCATGCCGGTCCGCCTGGATTTCCCAGACTTCCTTGATGCCGAGGCCGTATTTCTGTGGTTCGCGCTCGAGCCGGTGGTCAGCGATCACCTGCTTGGCCAGCGAACCGCGCGCGCCTTCGGCGATCAGCGTGTACTTGGCTTCGAGCGCGATGCCCTGGGCGAACCCTGGCTTTGGATTGCCGTCATGGTCGCGCCCGAGATCGCCGGTGATGATGCCGCGCACCGCGCCGTTGGCGGAACCCAGCACGTCCACCGCCGCGGTCATGGGGAAAATATCCACGCCCAGTTCGGCTGCCTGCTCGCCGAGCCAGCGCACCAGATTGCCCAGGCTGACGATAACGCCGTTGCGCGTGCGCAGCTGCGGCGGCACCAGCAGGTGTGGCAGGGCGAAGTCGTGCTGTTCGGTCAGCAGGTGATAGGTGTCTTTGGTGACATCGGGTCCCACCGGCGCGCCCTTGAGGCGCCAGTCGGGGATCAACGCATCGAGGCCGACCGGGTCCATCACCGCGCCCGACAGGATGTGGCCACCCAGCTCGGCGGACTTCTCCACCACGGTGACCGATATTTCGGGATGATGCTGCTTGATGCGGATGGCCGCGGCGAGGCCCGACGGACCCGCGCCGACGATCAGCACGTCGGTCGAAAGGGTTTCGCGCGAGCCGGCCTCTGCCATATAGGAATGCCTCAACGTTCCGTTTCAGTCTGGTCGCGGCTGGCCGCGCCAAACGGGCTGTGACATAACAGAGAACATGGCTCAAGATCGACCGCTAAATCACGACGAAATGCTCGCCGTGCTCGATTGGTATCGGGCGTCGGGCGTCGATATTGCCGTGGGCGAAGAGCCGGTCGATCGCTTCGCGCAGCGCCCTCCGCAGCGTGTCACGCCGCCACCGGCTGCCGCCAGCCAACTGGCACTGGAGCGGCCGACCAACGAAACACCCATGCTCGGCGGCGACCCGTCGGAAGCGCGCAGCCTTGCAGCTTCGGCCGGCTCGCTCGAGCAATTGCAGGCGATCCTTGATACCTATGACGGCTGTGGCCTCAAGCTGCGCGCCACCCAGCTCGTCTTTGCCGATGGCAATCCCGAAGCCGAGATCATGCTGATCGGCGAAGCGCCAGGGGCCGAGGAAGACCGACAGGGCAAGCCCTTTGTCGGCAAATCCGGGCAGTTGCTGGACCGCATGCTTGGCGCCATCGGGCTGGACCGAACCAAGGTCTACATCGTCAATACCGTGCCGTGGCGGCCGCCGGGCAATCGTACGCCGACGCCGGAAGAAATGGCGCTGTGCCTGCCATTCCTGCACCGGCAGGTCGAGCTGGTGGCGCCTAAGCTGGTGATGACGCTGGGCGGCCCGGCCATGCAGACGGTGTTTTCGACCACCAATGGCATCATCAAGATGCGGGGCAAGTGGTCCGAGGTTGCCATCGGCAACCACACGGTTGATGCCATTCCCACGCTGCACCCGGCCTATCTGTTGCGCAATCCCGCGGCCAAGCAGCAGGCGTGGCGCGATATGCTGAGCCTGAAGCTGAAGATGGTGGAGCTCGGGCTGGGCTAGTCCGCATTAACTGCGGCCTGGCCCCATTTAGCCCTGCCAATCGCAGGCCGCCGCGTTATTGTCACCGTTGCGTGATTTGCAGCGTTCTTCCAATCCAGCACAGCCGAAAGCGTCATGGCCTCTGTAATCAAGATCTACGCCCTGTTCCTGGGCTCGGCACTTCTCATGTTCGGCGGCGGGCTACAGGGGCTGTTGCTGTCGGTGCGCGGCGCCGAGGAGAACTTTTCGCTGCTGGCGTTGGGCCTGATCGGCACCGGCTGGTCGGTGGGGTTCGTGGCCGGGTCGATCACCGTGCCAATTGTGGTGCGCAAGGTCGGCCATATCCGCGCCTTCTCGGTCATGGCAGCGATCGGCACGATCACCATCCTGCTCAACCTGCTGTGGATCAACGATATCAGCTGGATTTTGCTGCGCGCCTTATCCGGCTTCTGCTTTGCCGGGGCGGCGATGATCGTCGAGAGCTGGCTCAACGAGGTCGCCGAGAACAAGAGCCGCGGCACGATCTTCTCGATCTATGTCACCATCAACATGGCCGCCTCGACACTGGGACAGGTCGCCATGTCGATCACCGGCACGGCTGGCTACGTTCCCTTCGTGCTGGGTGCCATCAGCTTCATCTGCGCCGTGCTGCCCACCGCGCTGACCTCGAGCCCGCAGCCGCGGCCGCTATCGTCGGCCAAGATCGACGTGGGCTTGCTCTATCGCACCTCGCCGGTGGCCGCGATCGCCGCCTTTTCCGTCGGCATGGCCAATGGCGCCTTCGGCACGCTGGCGCCGGTCTATGGCTATGAGCAGGGCCTCGATTCGGGCGGTATCGCGCTGCTCTTTGCCATTGCTGCCATTCTCGGCGCGGTGGCGCAGATACCCTTCGGGCGCCTGTCCGACCGGATCGATCGACGGCTGGTGCTGATAGGGCTCTCAGGCTTCGCAGCCGTGGTTGGAGCACTCACGGCCATCATCAATCCAGGGCCGAACTGGATGATGTTCGTGCTGTTCGCCGCCTATGGCTTTGCCGCCAACCCGATCTACGCGGTGGCCGTTGCCCATGCCAACGACTTTGCCAAGGACGGCGACTTCGCCAAGATCGCCGGTGGCATGCTGCTGATCCTGGGCGTCGGTCTGGCCATCGGCCCGGCCGTAGCTTCGCTGATCATGGGCGCTTGGTCGCCGGTGGGCCTGTTCATTGTCACGGCTTCGTTTCATGGCGCGCTGGCAATCACGGCCTATCTGCGCATGCGCGTCCGCAAGAGCGTCGACGCGGAGCACCGCGCCCCGTTCCAACCGATGGGCAACGACAAGCAGGTAACGCCGGAATCCATTGTGCTCGATCCGCGGGCTGATAGTGATAGCCCGGAGATGCGGGTGGACGAAGAACCCGTCCCTGAAGAGCTGGCAACGCAGAACGAGGACAGACGCGATGTTCAAGACGGCACGATTTGAAGACCGGGCGTTCAAGCCGCTCTCCATTGCCGTCATCGCCGTCTCCGACACGCGTACGCTCGAAACCGATACCGGCGGCGCGCTGCTCAGGTCGCTCCTCGAGGCCGACGGACACACTTGCGCGGAACGCGTCGTGGTGCGCGACGATATCCAGCTCATCCGCCAGGCCGTGCAGGGCTTTGTCGCCGATCCAAAGGTCGATGTGATTCTCACCACCGGCGGCACCGGCTTCTCCGGCCGCGACGTGACCCCGGAGGCAGTCGAGCCCCTGTTCGACAAGCGCATGGAGGGCTTTTCGGTGCTGTTCCACCAATATTCGGCGACGACGGTGGGCACCAGTTCGCTGCAATCGCGCGCCACGGCGGGGCTGATCGGCACCACGTTCGTGTTCTGCCTGCCCGGCTCGCGCGGCGCCTGCCGTGACGCCTGGGAGGGCATTCTGACCCACCAGCTCGACTACCGGCACAAGCCCTGCAACTTCGTCGAACTGATGCCCCGGCTCGACGAACGGTAGAGGCCGACCGCCTCGCCCATCGGGACGACGTTATAAATTTCGCCCATCATGTATATTATTCTTTACATGATGCAAAACATTCTCCATATAGCGTCACATATCTTAGGCGCAGGAGAGCGTGATGTCGTTTCGGGAGAAGAATGCGTGGATCGCCGTGCTGACCACGCTGGCCGTCTGGATCTACTATTTCGCGGCCTTCTGGATCGACGTGTTCGGCCGCCAGCTTGACGGCAACCAGGTGCTGACGCGCTTCCTCATCTGCATGGGCATTTCGCTGGTGGTGATGGTCGGCCTCAATATTGCGACGGGGGTGATGACGCCCAAGAATATCGATACGCCCCCTGATGAACTCGAGCGCCAGATTGAAGCGCGCGCCGACCGCATCGGCTTCAAGCTGCTGGAGGCGCTGGTGCCGCTCGGACTGATCGGCGGCCTGCTGGCCACCGACACGATCCGGACCGCCTTCCCCGCCGATCCGGCCGGCAGCGTGGCGCTGATCTTCGCCAACGGGATTCTCATGGCTTTCGTCTTGACCGAAGTGGTGCGCGAGACGGTGCATATCGTCTCGTTCCGGATGACGGCGTAATGGCCCCTCCCCCGATCAGCAACACCATCCGCCGCCTGCGTTTCGACCATGGCGAGATGACCCAGCAGGAGCTGGCCGACAAGATCGGCATGACCCGCCAGACGGTCGCGGCCATCGAGCAGAACAAGTATTCGCCCTCCCTCGAAGCGGCGTTCCGCATCGCCGAGGTGTTTGGGGTCGAAATTGGCCAGGTCTTCCAGTGGAAGAAGGCCGCCGCCGAATAGCAGTGCCCATGCCGACCAACCGATGACACGGCCCCGACACCGTCGCGGGCCGCGGGCAAACTCATGCCCAAAGCAAGGAACCGAAAAATGAAAACCGCTATCCAGACCGCCTATGGCGCCCCAGAGGTCGTCGTCATTCGCGAGACGTCCAAACCCGTTCCCGGGGACAATGAAGTGCTGGTCAAGGTGATGGCCACCACGGTCACCTCAGGGGATTCCCGCATGCGGGCCTTCCGCATGCCCGCCGCATTCTGGCTGCCAGCGCGCCTGTTCATGGGCATCACCAAACCGCGGAAGGCAGTGCTGGGCGCCGAGTTCGCCGGCACGGTCGAGGCAGTCGGCAAGAGCGTCAGTCGCTTCAAGGCCGGTGACCGCGTGTTCGGTCTCAACGTCTATGGCTGCCACGCCGAATACAAGGTGGTGCCGGAGGATGCGGCGATCGCGACAATGCCGGATGGTCTTGGCTTCGACGAGGCGGCGGCCATTCCCTTTGGCGCACTGACCGCGCAGTATTTCCTGCGCATGGCCAATATCACTCCGGGCCAGCATGTGCTGGTCAATGGCGCATCGGGTGCGGTGGGCGCGTTCGCGGTGCAACTCGCCAGGCATTATGGCGCCCGCGTCACCGGCGTGTGCAGCAGCGACAATGCGGATCTGGTACGCGGCCTGGGTGCCGAAGCGGTCATCGACCATCGGACGGCGGACTTCTCCCGCTCCGGCCAAGCCTATGACGTGATCCTGGATACGGTCGGCAATATCACGCTGAGCCGCTTTCGGCGGGCCACGACCGCCAAGGGTATCCTGCTGGCGGTGGATGGTGGCGGAACGGCATTCATTCGTGCGCTGTGGACCAAATTCTTCGGCACCCGCAAGGTGTTCGCTACGGTCTCGGAAGACCGGCAGGCCGACCTCGAGGCAGTGCGCGACCTGGTCGCTGCCGGGGTGTTGCGACCGACCATCGATAGCCACGTCGCCTTCGCCGACATTGCGCAGGCCCACGCCCGGGCAGACAGCCGCCGCAAGCGCGGTGCCGTTGTCGTCACGGTCGCCGAGCCGCATCAGGCGCTGCTCGCCGCATCCTGACGCAGACAAAAAAGCGGCGCCGGTGATTGCTCACCGGCGCCGCCAAGATGTCTGGATCAGTGGGCTGCCTTAGTGGCCGCCGTGACCCGCCATGCCCTCCGGCTTGCGCACGAAGAAGGCGGCCAGCACCGCGAAGAGCGAAATCACCGCGCCGATCAGGAAGGCAAGCTGAATGCCACCAGCCAGCGCGCTGACCGCGTCCACGCCCTCGGCCGTCAGGCCTGCGGTCCGGATGGTCATCAGGGCGACGAACAGGGCGATGCCCGCCGCGCCCGCCACTTGCTGCACCGAACCGAGGATGGCGCTGCCATGGGAGTACATTTCCATGCGCACCGAGCCCAAAGCTGCGGTGAATAGCGGCGTAAAGACCAGGGCCAGACCGATGCTGATGATGATATGGCCGGTCAGGATGGCCCAGACTGAGGTGTGCTGATCCACCCTGGTCAGGGCCCACAACACGATCGAGACCAGTATGGTGCCGGGTACCAGCAGCCGGGTCGGCCCAAAGCGGTCGTAAAGCCGGCCAACCGAGGGGGCCAGCAGACCCATCAACAGGCCGCCAGGCAGCAGCAGCAGGCCGGTCTGCAGCGTGTCGAGGCCCAGCACGTTCTGGGTATAGATCGGCAGCAGGATGACCGTGCCGAACAGGGCCATCATGGCCATGGCCATGGTCAGCACCGAAACGGTGTAGTTGCGCGACAGGAAGGTACGCAGGTCCAGCAGTGCCTTGTCCTGCCGCGACAGCATGATCTGCCGCCAGATGAACACCACCATGGCCACCAGGCCCACCACCAGAGGCAGCCAGATCGGGAAGGCGGCCCCGGCCTGCTCGCCTTCGCCCAGGCTGGACAGGCCATAGACCAGACCGCCAAACCCCAGAGCCGACAGGATCACCGAAGCGATGTCGAGCGGGGCGTAGCGCGGCGTCGTGACATTCTGCATCTTGCGGGCGCCAACGGCCAGCGCCGCGATCGCGATGGGCAGCATGAGGATGAACATCCAGCGCCAATCAAGATTGGCGAGAATGAAGCCGCCAATGGTGGGGCCGATGGCCGGCGCCACCGAGATGACGATGGAGATATTGCCCATGGTCTTGCCGCGCGACTCCGGCGGCACCAGAGTCATCACCGTGGTCATCAGCAGTGGCATCATGATGGCGGTGCCGACGGCCTGGATGACACGGCCCAAAATCAGCAGCTCGATACCTGGCGCGACAGCGCAAATCAGCGTGCCGGCCGCGAAGATCGACATGGCCAGCATGAAGACCGGACGGGTATTCAGGCGCTGCAGCAGAAAACCGGTAATCGGAATGACGATGGCCATGGTGAGCAGGAAAGCCGTGGTCAGCCACTGCGCCACGTTGGGTAGCACCCCCAGACTTTCCATCAGATTGGGGATGGCCACACTCATCATCGTTTCATTGAGGAAAACGACAAAGGTGGACCCCAGCAGCAGGGCGATGACCAGCTTGTTGCGTGCCGCGTCGCTCTGGCTGACCTCCGGCGTGCCGATCAGTTCGGCGTCGAATGTGTTTGCGTCGGTACTCATGATGTTCCCTCAAGCCTCTTAAATTGCGCTGTCACCGAGACGACGAGCGGCGTCGGATGACTTCGACGCCACTGTGGAAAAATTGTGCGACAAGGCGTGTCAGCAGCAACTTGGTTAAGTGCGAGCTTTAGTAATGCGGACCCGATTGCGGGTCAATACTGAATTATCCGCTTAAGCAATATTCGGCCGAAATGCGGCTGCTAGAACGGTTGGCCTGTTTAGGCCTCCGAGCCCTTATCGTCCACCCGCGAAAACGCAATTCTGGTCTGCGAAATCGTGCTTTTGGGCCTTCAAACGTGGCTGGGATGTTCCCATATATCGCACGGGAGCCGGCGCCCAGCGTTCTTGTCCAGCGGTTTCGTTCTTGTTTTGTTCCCGTTTCGCTGCTACATCTTTCGAGGTTCCGCGGTCACGATTCGACTGTGGCGCCCGGCAGGAGATGTCACATGGCCCTCTATCAGGCCCCGTCTTTCGAAGCATTGGAAAAGCTCAGCCGCAGCCGCGACGCCGATCTGGCACGGCGCGAACTGCTCGATCCCGATCGCATCCGCGGGCGCGGGGCGCAGTCCAATCACACCGGTCGCTTCGAGAAGCAGACGCGCGAAGGGTTCGACGACGGCTGGGACAATGTCGAGCCGCTGTCGATCTTCCAGACGGTGGAGCATGTCGAGCGCGCCAAGACCATCATTACGACCAATGACAGTCCGGATATCGGTTTCGAGCGCTCGATCAATGCCTATCGCGGCTGCGAGCATGGCTGTTCCTACTGCTTTGCCCGGCCGACCCACGCCTTTCTCGGCCATTCCGCCGGCATCGAGTTCGAGCGCGATATCTATGTGAAGGTGAACGCGGTCGAGGCCTTGCGCGCCGAAATCGGGGCCAAGGGCTATAAGGTCAAGCCCATCGCCATGGGTACCAATACGGACCCCTACCAGCCAGCCGAGCGCAAGCACAAGCTGACGCGCGGCATCCTCGAAGTGATGCTGGAGACGCGCCACCCCGTCATGATCACCACCAAGTCGGCGCTGATCATCCGTGACCTCGATATTCTGACGGAGCTGGCCAAGCTGGGCCTGGTCAAGGTGGCGCTGTCGATGACCTCGATGGACCACAAGCTCAGCCGCAAGATGGAGCCGCGAGCCTCGTCTCCCGCCCGTCGGCTCGAAGCTATCCGCCTGCTCAGCGAGGCGGGTGTTCCGGTGGCGGTGTTCGCCTCGCCGATGATCCCAGCGATCAACGACATGGAGCTCGAGCGTATTCTCGATGCAGCGGCGGCGCAGGGCGCGGTCAGCGCCTCGATGATATTGCTGCGCCTGCCCGGCGAAGTGCGTGACGTGTTCCGCGAGTGGCTGTTGCGGCATTTCCCAGACCGGGTCCGGCATGTTCTGTCGCTGGTGCGCGATACGCGCGGCGGCAAGGACTATGACTCCCGCTTCGGCACGCGCATGACCGGCGAAGGCCCCTATGCCACCCTGCTGCGCCAGCGCTTCGACAAGGCGCGCGAGCGGTATGGGCTGGATGCGAAGCTGCCGGGGCTGCGCAGCGACCTCTTTGTGGCGCCGAAGCTGGAAGAGCGGCAGATGAGCCTGTTCTAGGCGTCGTTCGCCGCCTCGACACGGGCGCGGATGAAGGCAAGCAGCGTCGGCTCGTCGTAGCCCGCGGCCGACAGGGAGGCTCCGGCGGCCGTCAGGTCGTCATGTGCAAGGCTCGTCCTTATCCCGACCGTGGCCAGACCCGCCGATGTGGCCGAAGCAATGCCGGCGCGCGAATCCTCGAAGGCCACCGAGACCTCGGCTCGGGCGCCAAGCAGGCGCAGGCCCTCCAGGTATGGCAGTGGATGCGGCTTACCATGCGGCAGGTCCGCGCCGATCACCACCGTCTTGAAACGATCACGAATTCCCAGGCCATCGAGGATCAGATCGGCATTGGCCCGCGGCGCGTTGGTGACCGCGGCCATGGGCAGGCCCGCTTCATCGGCTAGATCGAGCAGTGCAAACAGACCCGGCACGGCGTGGATCGAGGTGCGCGCCAGTTCGCGGAACATGGCCTCCTTGCCATCCAGCACGGCCATGCCTTCGGCAGGCGACAGGTGGGGCACGAAGCGCGCCGCAATGGCGACATTGGCCATTCCCTGCAACTCCAGCGAGAAACGCGGCTTGTCGAATACGTGGCCATACGGCTCGAAGGTGCGGTTGAAAGCCTCGAGATGCAGCGGGTCGGTATCGGCCAGGGTGCCATCAATATCGAACAGCAAAGCGGCGCCGGGAACGGGCTTCATGAAGACTTCCAACGGAATAGGGCTCAGGCTAGACGGTAGCGTACCGACCGGCGCGGAACCGACACCAAAAGCGGTCGCCCGTCAATCGCGGAGGTCAGCTTGCCGGTATCGCCATTTTCTCTCGATGCGCTCCGCGCCACTATCGTCGACCAGTTTCCCGAGCATGCCGACGCCCAGTTTACGCTGCTTTCAGAGGGCTGGGACAGCGTGGCGGTTGATGTCGATGACCGGTTGATCTTCAAGTTTCCTCGTCATCCCCGCGGTGAAGCGGCCCTGCGCCGGGAGGTAGCCATTCTGGGGCTGGTCGGCGCCGCCGTCTCACTGCCGGTGCCCTCGCTCACACTCTTTGAGAGGCCGCAGACCTTTTCCTGCCACGCGAAGATCCACGGCGATCATCTGGTTACGGCCCAGTATGACGAGCTGCCCGAGGCCTCGCGCCAGCAGCTCGGCGGGACGATGGGGCGCTTTTATGCCGAACTCCACGCCATCGATCCCGCCCAGGCGCTCGCGGCCGGCGCCGAGCCGGTGGAAACCTGGCTCGACGCCGACGATATCCTGCGCCTTGCCTGGCCGGTGCTGCCCGAGCAGTTGCGCCCCTTCGCCCAGGTCACCATGGCAGGCTGGGCAGCTTTGGCGCCCGATCCGCTCGGCACGACCTACGGATTTTTCGACGGGCATGGTTGGAACATGGCTTTCGATCATGCGGCTGGCCGGCTCAACGGCGTCTACGACTTCGCCGATTCCGGCATCGGCCCGCTGCATCAGGAGTTCGTCTATTCCAACCTGATCTCGGCCGATCTCACCGAACGGATCATCGCAAGCTATGAGAGCTTGACCGGCCGCAACATCGATCGCGAACGCGTGGACCTGCTCACCGCCACCCATCGTCTATGGGAGCTGGCGGTGGAGGCCCATCTGCCTGATCATGTCGACGACCTGGTGGCAGGCATCGCCGCCTGGGCCAATCGCCGCTAGTATTGCGCCACCCGGCGCGCATAGGTGGCCATGAAGTCGATCGACGCGGTGACACCGCGCAGCGACAGCCACACGTCCTGGCTGGCCTTGGAGCCGCCAGTCAGCGGCACGGTCAGCAGCAGCGAATTGCGCTCCTTCATCCGCTCCAGCAGCGCGGCCTTGCGTTGGGGGTCGGCGATGAAAAACTGGTTGGCGGTATTGTGGCGGGTCTCGAGATCAACAGTGAAATCGAAGTTCTGGGGCGCCTCGCCGCCAAAGGCCAGAACCAGGGGCCGGCTTGTATCGGCCTCGACGCCGTCAGCTGCCACAGTTATGGCCACGTCGAGTTCGCCATTGAGCCGATTGCGGAACACGGTGAGCTTGTAGGCCGGCAGGCTGGCGCTGTTGAGCTCCTGGCTGCCGGTGCTGGCGAAGCAGGAAAAGCCGTAGTAGTCGGTCGCGTTCTCATCGATTGCGTCAGGGCAGGCGGCGAGCCAGTCGCGGTGGTATTCCCGCCATTCTCCGAAGGGATGATGAAACGGCGCGGCCGCTACCGGCAGGGATGCCGCGACGAGAGTGACAAAGACGGTGCCGATTTTGGCGATCATCGAGGATGCTTTCCGGTGCTGCCCCCAGCCGTCTCGTATATAGCAGCCCCGCGACGACATTACAGTCATGCGCACACCATGATTTGGAAGGGAGAACGAGATGCCGATCACCACGCATAATGGACTGGTGCTGCTCG
This sequence comes from Devosia sp., assembly GCA_036675975.1. GTDB lineage: Bacteria > Pseudomonadota > Alphaproteobacteria > Rhizobiales > Devosiaceae > Devosia. The sequence continues at coordinate 25,389 of JAKFDU010000034.1, forward strand.
AACTCGACGCCACCGGGCCGCTGCTCGCCACCGAGCAGGACGCCCTCGACCTGATCGGGGAAACCTACGGCACCGATGCAGATATCATCGTCGTGCCGGTCGCGCGTCTTGATCGGCAGTTCCTCGAATTGCGCAGCGGCATTGCCGGCATTTTCTTCCAGAAGTTGCAGAACTACCGGAAGCGCCTCGTGGTGCTGGGCGATATCGCGGCAGACGTTGCGGCCAGCAAATCGCTGCATGATTTCGTCTACGAGACCAACCGGGTCGGCAATCACCT
>JAKFDU010000035.1:0-3702 GCA_036675975.1 Devosia sp.
AAGACGTAGATGGAAAAGACGATGGTCGCCGTGCTGGCCCCCTCGGTGGTGAAGACGAAGGCGATCAGCGGGATGGTGATCAGGGTGGCCGGCAACTGCATGATGCCGAGCAGCAGCACCGCCAGGGCCAGCAGGCCGGCGCCGGGGATGCCCTTGAGGACGAAGGCGACGCCGATCAGCAGCATCTGGATGAAGGCGATGCCGACCACGCCCTGGGCCACCGCACGGATGGTGGCGGTGCACAGCTGGGTGATCTGCGGTCCCCTGTCCGGGCCGGACAGGCGCGAGGCGATTTCCACTGCGCTGCGGCTGCCGCCCTCGCCGTAGGCCATGAAGATGCCCGCGATCATCAGGGCGACGATGAACACCAGCAGGCCCATGCCGAGGCCGGCGAGCTTGCCCAGCAGGGTGAGCACGAGTTCCTTGATCTGCGGGGTGAACTTCTGCGCCAGGCCGGTGAGGTCGGTGGAGGCTTGCAGCCAGAAGCTATACAGCGGCTTACCCACCAGCGGCCAGTCGGCGACCGACTCGGCCGGCGGCCGAATATGGAGATTGCCGCTCCTGACCATGGTCAGGGCATTTTCCACCGATTCGGCCAGCGAGGTGCCCAGCAGGTAGATCGGCACCATGAGGACGCCGATGGCAATCAGCGCGATCAGCGTCGCGCTGCGCCCCTCGTTGTTGCCCAGCTTGCCCTTGAGCCTTTTCTGCAGTGGATAGAGGGTGACCGCCAGGATCAGCGACCAGAGCATCAGGTCGAGGAACGGGCGGAAGACTCGGTAGCAGAAAATCACCAGCACGGCGATCAGGCCGGCACGAATCAGGACATCGAGCAGGCCTCGGGACAGCAGCTTCTCGGCGGTAGGCGTGGGCAACATGGGTTATCTCCCTGCAGGTCGCGGCAATGCTATGAGACCGATAAGCCCAGCGTAGCCGCTCGGCCGGCGGCCGAGAGGTCCAAGCACGGCATCTCGCGACTTTTTGCCGTGCCCGAGCTGCGCTCGGCGACTTTCCGTACGGAGCCTAGAACGGCCTTCCGAGGTAGAAATAGAAGCTGCTGTTACCGTCCTGGGCACGGCCATAGCCCAGGTAGACAGGCCCCAGCAGACTGTCCGTGGCGATGAAGATGCTCGCCGATTTCAGCCAGTCCTCCGAGTTGCCCGGCACCAGCGGATTGCCGATCCTGCCGGCTTCCAGCGAGACGCCGCTGTAGGCGCCCTCGAACAGGCTGCCCGGGAGGATCCGGTGGTAGTACATCACCCGGCCGAACTGCAGTTCCTCGCCCAGCAACTGGCCGGTCGAGTAGCCGGACTGTTGCAGGAAGCCGCCCCACTGGAACTGGTCGTAGCGCGGCAATGGGTCGCTGCCGAGCTTGCCGCCGGCTTTCAGCGCGAAGTTGAAGGTGTGATTGCCGAACGAAACGGCCGCGTTGGCTTCGGCGTCCCACTTGGTGTACTCATCGTCCGCCCCGAGGGTGCTGTTCGAGTTGAATAGAGTGCTGCTGGCGCGCCAGCCCGAGCGCGGGAAATGCACGCTGTTGAGTTGGTCGAGGATCAGCCGGCTGGTAAACGCCCCCTGGGTGATGCTGCCTTCGCCCGGGGAAAGGCTCTGCGGCCCGGTGTCCAGGCGCGGCTTGAGCTTGCCACCGAGCATGCCGAGGCGCAGTTCGCCATAGCGCTCGAACTGGGTACCCAGGTCCACACCCGCGAGCGTGGAGGTCATCTCATAGCTGGCGACGCGGTCGTCATCCTGATACAGGTCCGCCGTGCGCCGCTCGATGGCGGCGTGTGGCGCGACGAAGAAGGTGCCCTGGGCGCTGAGCGGCTGGTAGAACTCGCTATACAGGCCGCTGGTGTGGCCGAGCTGCACGTCGGTGCGCCACTCCGCGCCGAGCGAATTGAGCCAGGTCTTGCGGTAGCTGCCGAGCAGGTTGAAGAACGCATCGCCACTGAAGTCGCTGGACAGCCCCAGGCCGAAGCGCAGGTAGTCCGGCCCCCAGCTTTTCTCGACGGCATCCACCGCGAGTACCCGCTTGCCCGGCTCCTCGAGGAAGCGGTAGTTCACGTGCTCGAAATCGTCGGTGCCATAGAGGCGCCGCATGTCGCGGTCGAGGGTCTGCTGGTCGATGGGCTGGCCGGCCCTGGTCTCGATGACGCTGTGCATGGTCGCCGGATTGACCCGCTGCAGATTGTCGAAGCGGACCTCGTCGACCGGACGCAGGTCGGGCGTCACGCTGACCAGCTGGCGCTGGCGCAGGGCGGCGTATTCGGCGGGGGAAATGGAGAGGTGCTCGAGTTGCGCGGCCACTTTGCGCGCGGCCGCCTCGCCGAGCGGGGCGATCTGCGGCAGGTTGTCGAAATCCCCGGTCGAGAAATCGCCCAGTTCCGGGGAGATCAGGATGTCGGTCGGCTTCAGCGCGGCCAGCGAGGCCTGCACATTCTGCTCGGTCAGAATGCTGAGCATCTGGTTGGTGACGCCGAGTATGCCGTTGAGTTCTTCGCGTTTGAGCAAGGGGGTGCCGACATTGACCGCGATGATGATGTCCGCACCCATGTCGCGGGCGGTCTGCACCGGCAGGTTGCTGGTGAGCATGCCGTCCACCAGGATCATGCCGTCGAACTCCGCCGGGGCGACCGCGCCGGGTACCGACATGCTGGCACGCATCACATTGGCCAGCTCGCCCTCGTCGAACACCACGGCCTTGCCGGTCACCAGATCGGTCGCCACCGCCCGGAAGGGGATCGGCAGCTGATCGAACTGGTGGAAGCCCTTGGCCTTGGAGAGGTCGCGCAACACGGTCTCCAGTTGCACGCCGGAAACCAGGCCCTTGCTGACCTTCACCTGGCCATCATGCAGTCCGACCTCGGGGGTGAACAGGATGCTGTAGTCGTCCTGCTTGCGGCGCATCGCCAGTTCCCGGCGCGGCGGTTTCTCCTTGAACAGCAACTCGGTCGAGATGCCACTGAGGCGCCGCTCCATCTCCTCGATGGAGGTCCCGGTGGCATAAGCCGCGCCCACCAGCGAGCCCATGCTGGTGCCGGCGATGCAGTCGACCGGCACGCGATATTCCTCGAGCACCCTGAGCACGCCGACATGCGCGGCCCCGCGCGCGCCTCCGCCGGAAAGGACCAGGCAGATTTTCGGACGCGGTGCCCCATTCGCCAGCCGTTCGCCGCCTGCCGCCATGGCCGTGGCGAGGATACCCGGTGTGCAGCAGCTCATCAGTATCGCGGCAACATAGAGGCCCAGCTGTTTCATCGTCACTCCCCCGTGGCGTTTGCGTGCAGCTTGCGAGCGGTCCCGGATTGGCCGGCGTCACCTCAGTTCCCAAGTAGCGAGGTATCGCGGATGCGCGCGGAGAAATCCAGCGGGCTATCCACGGCATTGGCGCGCTGATTGATCAGCGCCCGGCGCTGGACTTCCAGGAATGGCAGTCCGCCATCCTGCAGCCGGCCGATCTCATAGAGGTATTGCGGCACATAGCCGCTCGCCAGGATCTTCCAGCTGAACGGCGGGCGCTCGGTGTTGACCCCGGCGCTCATCCAGATCTGCGTGGTGCAATTGGTGGTGAGCGTGTTGTAGAACTCCGGCTGGTCCTTGAGTGCATTCATCTTGTGCAGGTACTCGAGAAACAGGCGGCGGCCGTTTTCCAGGGGGCCCTGGACCCGATAGAGATAGACCTGTTCGGGAGGGTCCTGGCGG
>JAKFDU010000036.1:0-1963 GCA_036675975.1 Devosia sp.
TCATGTTCATCGTTTCGCCTGGGGGATTCGTGGCTTACAAAACCGTCAAAGCATCTGTCCGTCACAGCATGCTTCCCGCACTGCTGTTTCTGGTTTCGCTCTCCTCGTTGCTCGGCACCGTTCAGGTGCAGGCGTTTTCCCTCGACGACGTGGCAGCCAAAGCCAAAGCGCTCGGGGAAAAACCCTATAGCGCGCCGGCCAGCAACCTGCCCGGCCAGCTCAGGGAGATGCAGTTCGCCGACTATCAGAAAATCAGCCCGCGCCCGGACCAGTTCGAATGGCACGAGCGCGATACGCCGTTCAAGCTGGCCTTCTATCACCAGGGCATGCACTTCAACACGCCGGTGAAGATCAACGAGGTCACCGCCACCGACGTCAAGCCAATCAAATACGACCCGCAGCGCTTCGATTTCGGCGATCTGCGGCTCGACAAGCAAGCCACCCAGAACCTCGGCTATGCCGGCTTCCGGGTGCTCTATCCGCTCAACCAGAAGGACAAGCTGGACGAGACCATGAGCGTCCTCGGTGCCAGCTATTTCCGCGTGGTCGGCAAAAAGCAGGTCTACGGCTTGTCCGCTCGCGGCCTGGCGATCGATACGGCACTGCCCAGCGGCGAGGAGTTCCCCTACTTCCGCGAATTCTGGATCGAGCGACCGAGGCCGCGAGACCGGCACCTGGTGATCTTCGCCCTGCTCGACTCGCCCCGCGCGACCGGCGCCTACCGCTTCATCCTGCGCCCGGGCAAGGATGCGCGGCTGGATGTGCAGGCCAAGGTGTACCTGCGCGAGGCAGTCAGCAAGATTGGCCTGGCCCCCCTGACCAGCATGTTCCTGTTCGACCCGAAGCAACCTGCCGCCGAGCGCAGCTACCGTCCCGCGCTGCATGACTCCAACGGCCTGGCGATTCATGCCGGCAATGGCGAGTGGATCTGGCGGCCGCTGAACAATCCGCGGCACCTGTCCGTCAGCACCTGGCAGGTGGAAAACCCGAAAGGCTTCGGCTTGTTGCAACGGGGCCGCGAATTCTCCCGTTTCGAAGACCTCGATGACCGCTACGACCTGCGCCCGAGTGCCTGGATCGAACCCCGGGGCGACTGGGGCAAGGGCCAGGTGGAACTGGTCGAGATCCCGACGCGGGATGAAACCAACGACAACATCGTGGCGTTCTGGACGCCGGAAAAATTGCCGAAGAAAGGCCAACCCCTGGAATTCGCCTATCGTATGCACTGGACCCTGGACGAACCCGCGCTGCATGAGCCGGGCAACGCCTGGGTCGCGCAGACGCTGCGCTCGGCCGGCGAGGACAAACAGGCCAACCTGATCCGCCACCAGGACGACAGCATCGCCCTGCTGGTGGACTTCGAAGGGCCCGCCCTGGCCAAGCTGCCGGCCGGCGCCACGCCGAGCTCGCAAGTCAGCGTCGGCGACAATGCCCGGCTGATGGAAAACAGCCTGCGCCACAATCCGGCCACCAAGGGCTGGCGGCTGACCTTGCGGCTGAAGGTGAAGGATCCCAAGCAGCCGGTGGAGATGCGCGCGGCACTGGTCGACGGTGACCAGCCGCTGAGCGAGACCTGGAGCTATCAATTGCCGGCCAACACGGTAGCCGTACCATGAACGACCATGCCCCCTCCGCCACAGCGCGCGCCAATCTGACCGATTACCTCGCAGAGCTGCCGTTGCCTGCCGACGAGCGCCAAACGTTGGCGCACGCCGAGGACTTCGCCGATCTGCATCGGCAGCTGTCCGGCACGCCGGCACTGACGGCAGACGAGGCGGTTTGCCACTCCACCGCACGGCGCCTGAGCCTAGGCGCCGGGGTGTCGCTGGCCGAGGCGGGCATACTCGGCGTCGACGCCGCCGGCCGGACCTGCATCCACGCGGCACCGCCCGTGCGCCGCACCCGGGTGATCCCGGAACCCTGGCGCACCAATATCCTGGTACGCGCCTGGCGCAAACTGACG
>JAKFDU010000037.1:0-17239 GCA_036675975.1 Devosia sp.
GAAAGGTCCTAAATCCATGTTTGGATATGTGACGCGGCGCGTGCTGTCGGCGATTCCGATAGCGCTGATTGCCGTTACTGCCTGTTTCTTCATACTGCGGCTGGCGCCCGGCGGTCCCTTCGATGGTGAACGCGCGCTGCCGCCGACCACGCTGGCTAACCTCAGGGCGCACTACAATCTCGACCTGCCGCTGATCCAGCAGTATTTCATCTATGTCGGCAGGCTGCTGCAGGGCGATTTCGGGCCTTCGATGGTCTATAACGACTTCACCGTTGCCGAGATGCTGTGGATCGGCCTGCCCTTCACGCTGATGCTGGGCTTTTCGGCCTTTGTCATCGGCACCATTGTCGGGCTCGTCGCCGGGGCGCTGAGCGCCGTCAACCAGAACAAGTGGCCGGACTATGTGCTGGTGCTGCTGGTGATGATTGGCCTGGTGGTCCCCAATTTCCTGATGGCCGCCCTCATGCAACTGGTGTTCGGCGTCTATCTCGACTGGTTCCCGGCCGGCGGCTGGCAGGCGGGCTCGCTTCCGCATCTGGTGCTGCCGATCACGGTGCTGGTGCTGCCCCATGCCGGGCGCACGGCGCGGCTGATGCGCGGCTCGATGATCGAAGTGCTGGGCACCAATTATGTGCGCACCGCCAGGTCCAAGGGCCTCGGCACGCGCCTGATCCTGGCGCGGCACGCCATCAAGCCGGCTTTGCTGCCGGTTGTCTCCTATCTCGGGCCGGGCCTCAGCTATCTGCTGACCGGCTCGCTGGTGGTAGAGCAGGTGTTCGCCCTGCCGGGGATCGGCAAATATTTCATCAGCGCCGCGCTCAATCGCGACTACGGCCTCGTGCTGGGGACGACCATTTTGTACATGTTCATCATCCTGGCGGTGAACCTGATCGTCGACATTCTCTATGCCTGGCTCGATCCCAAGGTGAGGTACCGCTGATGGCCGGCATTACTGGCAAGGACGCGGTTCTCACCGAGTATGCGCGCAAGCTCGAGGGCCTCGACGCGCCCAAGGGTCGTTCGCTCACGCAGGACGCCATCAGGCGGCTGGCGCGGAACAAGGCGGCGGTGCTGTCGATCTTCGTGGTCGGCTTCATCATCCTGTTCGCGTTCTTCGGGCCATATTTCCTGCCCTGGACCTATGACAAGATCGACTGGAGCGGCATCCGCAAGCCGCCCAATTTCGAGGCCGGGCACTTTGCCGGCACCGATCAGAACGGCCGCGACATGCTGGCCCGCATCATGCAGGGCACGCAGATGAGCTTGATCGTGGCCGGCGTGGCCACGCTGGTTTCGGTGTTCATCGGGGTGATCTATGGCGCCGTCGCCGGCTATTTCGGCGGCAAGATCGACGCCGTCATGATGCGCTTCGTCGATATCATGTATGCGCTGCCCTACATCCTGTTCGTGATCATCCTCGTGGTGATCTTCGGGCGCAATCCGGTGCTGCTGTTCGTGGGCATCGGGTGCCTCGAATGGCTCACCATGGCGCGGATCGTGCGCGGCCAGACCATGTCGATCAAGGAGCGCGAGTTCATCGAGGCGGCCAAGGCCGGCGGTGCCAGGCCGCTGACCATCATCTTCCGCCACATCGTGCCCAATCTTACGGGGCCGGTGGTGATCTATGCGACGCTCACCATTCCCGAGATCATCCTAACGGAGAGTTTCCTCTCCTATCTGGGCCTGGGCGTGCAGGAACCGCAGACATCGCTGGGAACGCTGATTTCGTTCGGCGCGCCAGTGGCGGAAACGCTGCCCTGGATGCTGATCGGACCGGCCGTGGTGCTGGTGAGCCTGTTGCTGTGCCTCACCTATATCGGCGACGGCCTGCGCGACGCCCTCGACCCCAAGGATCGCTGAGATGAAACAAGTCCTCAAAGTCGAAGACATGTCGGTCACGTTCGAGCTGCACCAGAGCGAAGTGCATGCCGTGCGCGAGATGAACTTCAGCCTCGCCCAGGGCGAAACGCTGGCCGTGGTTGGCGAATCCGGCTCCGGCAAAAGTCAGGCCTTCCTCGCCATCATGGGCCTGTTGGCCAAGAATGGCCGGGCCGAAGGCCGGGCCATGATGGACGACATCAACCTCATCGGCATGCCGGCAGGGCAGCTGGACAAGCATCGCGGCAAGGATATCGCGATGATTTTCCAGGACCCGATGACGTCGCTCAACCCGACGCTCAAGGTCAAGACGCAACTGGGCGAGGTGCTGGTCAAGCATCGTGGCTTTGATCAACAGAAGGCGGTCAAGACCTCGATCGAGATGCTGGAACGGGTTGGTATTCCTGAACCCGTCAAGCGCGCCAATGCCTATCCGCATGAGCTTTCGGGCGGCATGCGGCAGCGCGTGATGATCGCCATGGCGCTGCTGTGCCAGCCCAAGATCCTGATCGCGGACGAGCCGACGACCGCGCTCGACGTGACCGTGCAGGCGCAGATGCTGGAGCTGTTCAAGACGCTGACCGATGATTTCGGTACGTCGCTGGTCCTCATCACCCATGACCTGGGCGTAGTGGCCGGCGTGGCTGACCGCATGATGGTGATGTATGGCGGGCGGGCAGTGGAAAAGGGCAGTGTCGACGATCTGTTCTACGACCCGCGTCATCCCTATACGCTGGGCCTGTTGCATTCGACGCCGCATATCGCCAAGCGGGCCGAGCGGCTCAACCCGATCCAGGGGCTGCCGCCGAGCCTGGAACACCTGCCCAAGGGCTGTTCATTCAATCCGCGTTGCGCTTTCGCCTTCGACCGATGCCTCGTCGAACGGCCGCCGCTGGCCGATACCGGCAATGGCCGCGAGAAGGCCTGCCACTATGAGGGCCCCATGGCCTATGGAAAGGTCGCCTGATGGACCAGACCCCAATCAACCTGCTCGAAATCCGCGATCTCAAGAAGACCTTTTCGATTTCGGGTGGCCTGTTCAGTAGCCGGCTGACGCTGACGGCGCTGGAGAATATCAACTTCACTATCCGCCAGGGCGAAACGCTCGGCATCGTGGGCGAAAGCGGCTGCGGCAAGTCGACGCTCGGCCGCTGTATCCTGCAACTGCTGGCGCCCGACGAAGGCCAAGTGCTGTGGCTGGGGCAAGACCTGACGCGGCTGCCGGCGGAGGAAATGCGCCAGCGCCGGGCGGATCTGCAGATCATCTTCCAGGACCCGCTGGCGTCGCTCAATCCGCGTATGACGGTGGGCGAGATCATCGCCGATCCGCTGCGCACGCTGCGGCCGGAGCTGAACAAGGACGAACGCCGCGCCCGCGTGCTCAAGACCATGGAGGCGGTGGGGCTGTTGCCCGAGATGATCAACCGCTATCCGCACGAATTCTCGGGCGGGCAGGCGCAGCGCATCGGCATCGCCCGGGCATTGATCACCGAACCCAAGCTGATCGTCTGCGACGAGCCGGTTTCGGCGCTCGACGTGTCGATCCAGGCGCAGATCCTCAACCTCTTGGCTGAACTCAAGGATGAGTTCGGGCTAACGCTGATCTTCATCTCGCACAATCTGAGTGTGGTACGGCACGTGTCGGACCGGATCCTGGTGCTCTACCTGGGGCGCATCGTGGAGCTGGCGACAGGGGACGAAATCTATGAGGATCCCAAGCACCCCTACACGCGCGCACTGCTGACGGCGGTGCCTATCCCCGATCCAAAGCTGGCGCGGCAGCGCAATATCGACGCGTTGAAGGGGGAAATTCCCTCGCCGATCAATCCGCCCTCGGGCTGCACCTTTCGGACCCGTTGCAGGTTCGCCAAGCCCTATTGCGCCGAGGCGCGCCCGCCGCTGGAGCGGATCGAGGATGGCAGGCTGGTCGCTTGCCACCGCTGGCGCGAGATCGAGGTGCCGCAAGAGGCGATATTGGGGATCTAGAGCGGAGCTTTATCCGGCCTTTGTCTTCTCGCCTTCGCGGCGGTCCTCGCCGACATCGACCACCTTGCGGCGGCGGTCGGGACCTTGGTATTCGGCGGCCTCGATAAAGCCGCGGGGATGGGACTCGATGCTGGTGAGGCGACTCTGCAGGTGGCTGGCGGCAAAGGGCTTGCGCAGGAATTCGGTGACGCCGGCGTCGCGGGCTTCGGCGATGCGCTTGGCGTCGGGGGCCGCGCTCATCATGATGACGGGCACCAGGCGGTTCTGGCAGTCGGTCATCGCCCGAAGCTTGCGGGTGAAAGCGACGCCATCGACACCATCGAGGGCATCGTCGATAATGATGACATCGAAGGCGCGGCGTCGCACTTCGAGCATGGCCCGACCGGAATCATAGGCCTCCCGGATGTCCTTGCGGCCCAGGCTGCGCAGCATCACGGTGACCAGCGATGCCATATGCGCGGAGGAGTCGGCGACCAGAACGCCGCGCTTGGTGATTTCCTCTATGGCCATGACGTGTCGCTGTGAGTATTTCGGGCCTTTCAGCATAGTCCGGCTTTGCGTATGAGCCGTTAATAGCGACCTCATGCTGCCGGTGTGGGAAAGCGCGGCGCGGGGGCAAAAAGCCTGGTTCTCCTGCGTTGACAGGCAAAGCCAACTTCCCTATGTATGCCCCCAAGTTTCCGGGCGCCTTGGCGCCTCTTTTGTTTGACTCAAGGATTGACCGATGAAAGTCCGTAACTCGCTGAAGGCGCTGATGACTCGCCACCGCGCGAACAAGCTCGTCCGCCGTCGCGGCCGGGTTTACATCATCAACAAGGTGGACAAGCGCTACAAGGCCCGCCAGGGCTGAGCGCGTCTTACGTCTGAGCTGTTGACTCAAGCCCGCGAAAGCGGGCTTTTGTTTTTCTGCCAGTCATACCGTTGTCGGGAAGACAGGACCAGATGCGGCGTTCGCAGACGATTTCGCTGTTTATCGATTGTCCCTATGCGGCTACCTACCGGTTTCTTGCCGATCCGCGGAACTATGGCGAGTGGGCGGCGGTGGACAAGCCGACGTATCGGCCGCTTGTCAATGGCGACTGGGAGGGCATGACCAATATCGGCGGTATGCGGCATTTCCGCTTTTCGCCGGTCAATGACTTCGGCGTGCTCGATCATGCAGTGTTCGTGCCGGGCGAGGAGCCATTGTGGACGCCGATGAGGGTGATGCCCAACGAGGAGGGGACCGAACTGGCCTTCACCTTCTATCAACGGCCGGGCATGAGTGACGAGGAGTTCGCCTCGGCCATCGAGTGGATCACCACCGACTTTCTGACGCTCAAGGCGTTTCTCGAGGCGCGGCGCCGTTAGCCATACCGAACAGCTGTCGGCGGAAGCGCTTGATAATACAAATCAATTGCGCAAGTGTGCCGGCCGCTGAGTGAGAGGTGCAACGGTTGCTCAAGGCCCGCACACTAACGGTCGAGATCGCCCGTCCGCCTGAAGACGTCTATCAATTCCTGGTCGACCCCGCCAACCTGGCGGGCTGGACCATGGTGCAGAACGGGCGGCCCGAGCCAGCGGCCGGCCCGAACAGCTGGGCCTATGATGGCCCGCGCGGCACCGTATTGGTGCATTTCACCGCGCCCAATCCGTTCTTCGTGCTCGATTACCGCATGCAGGTGGGGCCGCAGACCATCCACGTCGCGCACGTCCGCGTCCTCCGCAACGGCGCCGGCACGGTGCTGACCCACACTTCGGTGCAGCAGCCGCTGGTGTCGGACATCATGTTCGCGTCGGAGGAGGAGTGGATGCTGTCCGACCTGTTGGTGCTCAAGACACTGATGGAGCGCTAGGGCCGGTAGTCAGCTAATGGCGGCAAGGGTCGGGAAGCGCAAACAGGCTATGAACGGTCAGCCGAGCACCTGGCGCATCACCCTTTGAGAGAGCCCCGGATTCTCGAGCAGGTCCGTCAGGTCGCTGACCTGATCCAGAGAGCCCATGATCGGCAAGCCCTTGATCGAGGGGTCCACTATCGCTGACCGCGCGGCCGTTACCGCATCATCGGCATTGATGGTGGTGAACGGCCGCTCGTGGTAGAGGCCCACGATTGGTTCGAACGTGGCGACGCCGAGGCTGTTTTGCCGATGCGCCAGTTCCAGATAAGCCGCGGCGAGAGCGTCCTGACGTTCAGTCCATTCGCTCGAAAGCAAGACCCTATTGAGATGGGGCGAGAGGGCCGCAGCGATCGGGAGCCGGGCAAAGCCGCTGCCGAACCACTTTGAATAGGGGGCGTAGCGTCGTTCCAGCAGGAACCCCAGCCGCATCACGTCGCGCACCAGACGCGCGGCGATGACTCGCGAACCGAGGTCGTCGCCCGCCTGTCCGGCGCGCCCGACAAAGGCCTGCTCCTGGGCAATGCGCCCCCACTGGCAGGCTATCTTGTAGAACCACACATCATCCGGGAAATAGTGCAGGCGTTCTCGCGCCCGGGTCAGGCGGTTGTCGTCGTCGTGAAAGACGGCACCAGCGGTAAAGGCGAGGAGCTTTTGCTCGGCAAAGGCCAGCCATTGCAGCGCGGTGAGATTTTCCACCGACCGCACGGCGAAGTGAGCCTCGAGGCGGGTTTCGAGCGTGTGAAATTCCAGTCCGTGTTCGATGGCGCCCGCCGACTCGTCGCCATTGGCGGGCGGATGCGGTCGGCTGCGCCAGCCGATGGGCTCCCCGAGATAGGTCGGCGGCGCGACTTTGGAAAACTCATCGACCAGTCGCCGCGCATGGCCGTCGAAGTCAGGCCGGGCGACCATGATATGGACGCGTGGGCCCCAATTGTGGTCCCGGGAGACCTCGTCGTCAAAGCCGAGCAGCTCGGAGCCATAGCCGATCAGTGCCGCCGAATGGCGCAACTCCGGCGCGACCTGGCTCAGCCAGGGGCGAACGATGTCGGTATAGAAGCCGCGTGATAATTCGATGCCCTGCATGCGTTTCTCCCCCGACCGGCCGCGACCATACATGAGAACGGCCGAATGCAAAAAGGCCCGCACGTGGCGGGCCTTTTGTCGTCTGGGTGCTATGCCGTCGCTCAGCTCGAGCCGGCGCCGTCCTGACGGACGAAGGCGATGCGCAACATGTTGGTGGCGCCGGGGGTGCCCAGCGGGATGCCGGCGGTGATGGCGATGCGGTCGCCCGGGCGGGCAAAGCCCTCCTGGTAGGCGATGACGCAGGCGCGATCGACCATGTCTTCGAGGCTCACCGCATCCTCGGTCTGCACGCAATGGACGCCCCAGACCACCGACATGCGGCGGATGGTGCGCATATTGGGCGACAGCACGATGATGGGTTTGCTTGGCCGCTCGCGGGCGGCGCGGATGCCGGTGGAGCCAGAGGCGGTGTAGGTGACGATGGCGGCCAGGTCGAGCGTTTCGGCAACCTGGCGCGTCGCGGCAGAGATGGCGTCGGCAGCGGTGGCTTCCGGCTCGGTCTGCGCGGCGCGGATGATGCCGCGGTAGTTGGCATCGCCTTCGACGGCCACCGCAACCTTGTTCATGGTGGCGACGGCTTCGACGGGATACTGGCCCGAGGCGGACTCGGCTGACAGCATGATGGCGTCGGCGCCTTCGAACACGGCGATCGACACGTCCGAGACTTCGGCGCGGGTAGGGACCGGGGCCGTGATCATCGATTCCAGCATCTGGGTGGCGACGACCACCGGCTTGCCATAGCGGCGCGCCATGCGAATCATGCGCTTCTGCAGGCCCGGCACGGTTTCGAGCGGCAGCTCGACGCCGAGATCGCCACGCGCCACCATGATGGCGTCGCACAGCTTGATGATTTCCTCGAGACGATCGATGGCCTGGGGCTTCTCGATCTTGGCCATGACGCCGGCACGACCCTGGACGATCTTGCGAACGTCGATGATGTCCTCGGGACGCTGCACGAAGCTGAGCGCGATCCAGTCGGCCTCGGCCTTGAGGCCCTCGAGCAGATCGGCGTGGTCCTTCTCGGTCAGGGCGCCTGTCGGCAGCAGCGTATCGGGCAGGGAGACGCCCTTTTTGTCGCTCAGCTTGCCGCCATAGATGACTTCGGTCTCGATAGCGCCATTGCCGACCTTGGTGGCCTTGAGGGCCAGCTTGCCATCGTCGAGCAGCAGCCGGTCGCCCACAGAGACGCTCTCGATGATCTCAGGATGCGGCAGGTAAACGCGTTCGGCATTGCCGGTATCGTTCTTGTCGCTGTCGAGGATGAACTTCTGCCCGGCGACAAGGTTGACCGAGCCTTCGGCGAACTTCCACACGCGCAGCTTGGGGCCCTGCAGGTCGACCAGGATGCCAAGGGGGTGGTTGAGCTTCTTTTCGACGGCGCGAATGCGCGCCACGGTCTGGTGCAGAACCTCGTGGCTGGCATGGCTCATATTGATGCGGAACACGTCCGCGCCGGCCTTGGCCAGTTCCTCGATCATCTTTTCCTCGTGGCTGGCGGGCCCGAGGGTGGCGATGATCTTCGCGCGTCTCATGCGTCTCATTGCGTGTCCGTTTCTTGCGTCGTTATGTCGTCCTGCGGGGCGTCTGTGGTGACATCGTCCGGATCGACAAGGAATGTGGGATCTTCGAGGTCTTCGCTACCGCCCGGGCCCACGACGGCCGGACCATCGGCGCTCTCGGTGAGCTGCAAGGTCCAGTCGGTGCGGTTCTGTGTATCGATTTCAAAGAAACCGGTGCGCTCATAACCGCGGGCGAGGCAATCCTCAACCCCGAATATTGTGAAGGTTTCGTCACGCGTGCACATGAAGACCGAACCGTCCCAGGCGCCGCCGCCGATATCGTCGACCGCGAAGAGATAATAAAAGCGCCGTTCGAGGTCGCCCTGGTAGAGCACGCGGCAATCGCCGGGCGGTGTTTGCCACCAGCCCTCGCTCATCCAGCCACGCTCGGCGCGATAGCCCAGGGCGACCGACACCAGGTTGCTGCTTTCATTGCAGACGCGCAGGTCGGCACGGGCGGGCGTGGCGAAGAAGGCGAGGCTTGCGAGCATCGCGCCGATCAGGGTCATGCCGAGACGGGTGATATGCAATGTGGTGCCAGCAAACATCGGAAAAACGTGCCTTCTTTGAGCCCATGGTAAGGCATTGGTCAATGGCAAAAGGGGCGATTTGACGGAATTGCGGCCATGCAACCGCGCGGCCATGTGGATTGGCAGACAAAGGGGTTGAACCACGCGTCCGGGTGCGATTGAACGGGGCCAGCAAACTCAAAGGAAGTACCATGGCCGTCGAAGACAGCGTTGCCCAGGACCAGCTCAGGGCGTTCATCGAGCGTATCGAGCGCATGGAAGAAGAAAAAGCGGCGATCGCCGCCGATATCAAGGAAATCTACGCCGAGGCCAAGGGCAACGGCTTCGATACCAAGATCCTGCGCAAGATCGTGGCTATCCGCAAGCAGGATGCAAACGAGCGCATGGAGCAGGAAGCGATCCTGGAACTCTACATGGCGGCGCTGGGCATGGTGGCGGCGCCACCAGAGGATTGAGGTGATGCCGGCCTGCAAGCGGTACTGAGCGTGACCGGCCCGCAACCACTGGCCGTGACCCTCGGGCTTGACCCGAGGGCGTTACTCCTGAACGCCGCAAGTGAGCAGCCCTCGGGTCAAGCCCGAGGGTGGCGACCGAGTAAGTGGAGAGCACGCGGATAGCCGCACCGCGCGAACGCCGTCGGGCCTAAGCCAGGATATCGAGGAGCGAGCCGGCCATTTCGTCGGCGACGCGGACGATCTTGGTCGCGGCCTTGAAATCGGTTTCGGCCATCATGACGTCGACCATTTCGGTGGCGAGATCGATCTCGCCACCAAGGCCGGTGCCGAAGCGGGCGACGCGGTTTGCGCTGGCCTCGAAGCGGTCTGCAGCGCGCTGCATGCCGCTGGCGCCGATGGCGATACTGGATAGAGTCATGGTCGGGCCTTCTGCTGGTTGGTCCACAAAGCCAGCAAGTGCTTGACGATTCCCTAGCGACGGGACCCAAAAGCCGAGCAAAGGCGATGGGTCATGCAGACAGCCTGGCCAAGGATCGGCTCAGCGGGTTCCCGAATCTCAGGCGGCCCGCTCCAAGTCGTCCGTCAACGCGAAGCGTACGGCCGCGGCGGCGTGGATGGCGGTTGAGTCGTAGCCGGGCAGGGGCAGAGCGGCGGGGTCGACCAGCAGCGAGATTTCGGTGCAGCCGAGAATGACCGAGTCAATGCCCCTGGCGCGGGCCGCCTCGACGATGGTCAGATAGCGGGCGCGGGAGGCTTCGTGCACTTGGCCCTGGCAGAGCTCGTTGAAGATAACGTCATGCACCAGGCTGCGATCATCGCTGTCAGGAACGACGACATCGATGCCGTGGCGCGCCATGCGCTCGGCATAGAAGCCGTGTTCCATGGTGTAGCGGGTGGCGAGCAGCAGCGGCCTGCGGCGGCCATCGGCGCGCAGGGCGCGGGCGGTTTCGTCGATGATGTCGATCAGCGGCACGCCACTCATGGCGGCGACGGGGTCGGCAACCAGATGCATGGTGTTGGTGCAGATCAGCACGCAAGCGGCGCCGGAGCGCGCCAAACCAGCGCCTGCCTCGCCGAGCAACCGGCCGGCGTCGTCCCAACGGCCTGCCTGCTGCAGCTCGACAACGCGCGTGAAATCAAGCGAGCGCATCGCAATCTCGGCGGAGTGCAAACCGCCTCGCTGGCGGCGGACAGCCTCATTGATGAGGCGGTAATAGACGGCCGTCGATTCCCAGCTCATGCCGCCGATCAAGCCGATGGTCTTCATGTTCGTGGCTCCTCTTCTTCTTGACACGCAGTGTGCCGTAGATGGCGCGCAAGTGGTGTGCGAAGTAGGTTTCGGCAGCAGCAGTTGGTGCAATTGTTTGCTGCATTGCGTTGTTTCGCGCTGTGGGATTGCTTGCGCGTGCAAGATCATGCAGAAATGACGCATGCTTGATGACCGTGACCGCCGAATTCTCGATCTATTGCAGGCCAATGCCGAGATGGCGGTGAACGACATCGCCGATGCGGTGGCCCTGTCGGCGTCAGCCTGCTCGCGACGCATCACGCGGCTACGCGAGGAAGGCTACATTGCCCGCAGCGTGGCGTTGCTCGATCGCAAGAAGGTGGGCCTGCCGACCACAGTGTTCGTGATCGTCCGCACCGGCAAGCACGAGGCGGGCTGGCTCGATGAGTTCCACGCGGCGGTGAGTACCATCCCCGAAATCGTCGAGGTGCATCGGCTCACCGGCAATTTCGACTATATTCTCAAGCTGGTGCTGCCCAATGTGGAGCATTACGACGTGATCTATCGACGCCTGGTCGGCCGGGTCGAGCTGTTCGACATGTCGGCCTACATCTCGATGGAAACGGTGAAGCTGGCCACGGGCGTGCCTACCAACTACATCGACTAGCAGACTACTGGCGAAGACGCCGTCCGGTTGGGGCGCCGGGATGGTTAGCTGATCTTGCCCAGCGCTGCGGCCATGGCGGCTTCGTCATAGCCGAGCGTGGTGAGCGCGGTAGCGACGATGCCCGCGCGATCGAGACCGGCATCGGCATACATGTCGGCTTGGCTCGCATGTTCGACGAAACGGTCCGGAATCATCAGCGGGCGGAAGCGCAGCTTGCCGTCGAGCAGGCCGTTGGAGGCCAGGAAGGTGGCGACATGGCTGCCAAAACCGCCGATGGCGCCCTCCTCGGTGATCAGCAATACGTCATGGGTGGTGGCGAGCCTGGCGATCAGCTCTTCGTCCAACGGCTTGAGGAAGCGGGCATCGGCAACGGTGGGATTGAGGCCAAGCGCGGCCAGCTTGTCGGCGGCAGCGAGGACTTCGCCCAGGCGGGTGCCGTAGCTCAGGATAGCGATGGTGGCACCCTGGCGGACGATGCGGCCCTTGCCGATGGGGAGGACCTGGCCGCGGGCGGGCATGTCGACACCCAGACCCTCGCCACGCGGATAGCGGAAGGCGATGGGGCCGTCGTCATAGGCGGCGGCGGTGGCTACCATGTGGCGCAGTTCTGCCTCGTCGGCGGCCGCCATCTGCACGATGCCAGGAATGGCGCCGAGATAGGCCGCGTCGTAATTGCCGGCATGGGTGGGGCCATCGGCCCCGACATAGCCGGCGCGATCGATGGCGAAGCGCACCGGCAGGTGCTGGATGGCCACGTCATGCACGACCTGGTCATAGGCCCGCTGCAGGAAAGTGGAATAGATGGCGCAGAACGGGCGCATGCCTTCGCTGGCCATGCCCGCCGCGAAGGTCACGGCATGCTGTTCGGCTATGCCGACGTCGAAGATGCGGCTGGGGTGGATCTCGGCGAACTTGTCGAGGCCGGTGCCCGATGGCATGGCCGCAGTGATGGCGACGATACGAGGATCGTCATTGGCTTCCTGGATCAGGCTTTCGGCGAAGACCGACGTGTAGGACGGCGCGTTGGACGCGGCCTTGGCCTGGGCGCCGGTGATGACGTTGAACTTGGAGACGCCGTGATACTTGTCGGCGGAATCCTCGGCGGGGGCATAGCCCTTGCCCTTCTGGGTCACCAGATGGACGAGGATCGGGCCCTCGGCGGCGTCGCGCACATTCTCGAAGATGGGAAGCAGGCTTTCGAGGTCATGACCGTCGATGGGGCCGACATAGTAGAAGCCGAGTTCCTCGAACAGCGTGCCGCCAGTGAAGAAGGAGCGCGCGAATTCTTCGGTCTTTCTCGCGGGTTCATGCAAGAAAGCTGGCAGCTTGCTGACGACGGTCTTGGCCGCCTCGCGCGTACCTCGATAGACCGGGCCCGACACCAGGCGCGCCAGGTAGGTCCGCAGCGCGCCGGTGGGTGGGGCGATCGACATGTCGTTGTCGTTGAGCACGACGATCAAACGGGCATCCATGGCGCCGGCATTGTTCATCGCCTCATAGGCCATGCCGGCCGACATGGCGCCATCGCCGATGACGGCAACGACATTGCGTGGCTTGTCCATGAGGCTGCTAGCCACCGCCATGCCGAGGCCGGCGGAAATGGAGGTGGAGGAATGGCCGGCGCCGAACGGGTCGTATTCGCTCTCGGCGCGGCGGGTGAAGCCACTAAGACCGTCCTTCTGCCGCAGGGTGCGGATGCGGTCGCGGCGGCCGGTCAGAATCTTGTGCGGATAGGCCTGATGGCCGACATCCCAGATGATGCGATCATGTGGCGTGTCGAAGATGGCGTGGAGCGCTACGGTCAGCTCGACGACGCCGAGACCAGCGCCCAGGTGACCGCCCGTCACCGACACCGCGTCGATCATCTCGGCGCGCAATTCGTCGGCCAGCTGCCGCAGGTCTTCGCGCGGCATAGCGCGCAGGTCGGCAGGGGACCTGACAGTGTCGAGAAGGGGCGTGGAGGGCTTGTCGGCCAAGCGGGCGATCCTTTGCCAAAACGGCGCTAATTCAGTTCTTTAGGCCTCGGGCCGGGGCTTTGCAATAACACCCCGACCACCTGCGCCAATCTGCGGCAGGGGACTGCTAGGCGGGCATGATGCCTGAATTAGGGCAGGTGGGGTTCCATTGCACGTACCGATCACCGCCAGCGCAGGCTGGTACCTGGCTGCCAATGCCGCAGGCAGAGAGAGGTTCCCGTCGGCAGGGCGATCGACTGACGTCGCCGCTCTCAGTTGGAGGCCAGGGCCACGGGTTGGGCGGCGACGAAGCGTGTATGCGGCAGGCCGGTGGGGAAGTCGCCAATGCCCATGACCGTGACGTAGCGACCCATCTCGGCGGTTGGGTCGAAATCGGCCTCGTCGTGATCCCAGATGACCGCGAAGTGGGACGAGGTCATGATATCAGGCGCCATGAAGACTTCGGCCACGTGCTCGAGATCGGGCGCAATCAGATCGGGGCTACGCATGTCTTCCGGCGTCGGGCGCCGGGCGATGTGCTCGGCCAGCGCCGCGGCGATGGGTTCACTCTGTTGCGCAGCGCCAAAGGTGCCGCTGAACAGGCCGGCAAGGGCATTGGCCGGCTGGCCACCGAGCGACGCGGTGCGCAGGCCGGTAGCCGATGTGAGCGATGGCAGGATGGGCAGGCGCGTGGCCGGCGACGGCGGCGGAAGGGCTGCCGTGGTTTCGCGCTGGATGATCATTTCGAGCGCCCGCTGGGCCTCGGGATCCTGCGGCATGGTGGGCAGATAGGCCGTCATGATCTCGGGTCGCGGCTGCTCGGTCATGATGAGACGGGGCTGTGGCACCGGGGCGGTAAGCGCGGCGAGGGCCGTGACGGCATCGCCAGCGGGTAGGGCGGCAGCCGTTGCCACCTGCAGCGCCTGCGACTTCATGGCGGGCACCGGCGCAATAGCGGTCGTGGCCAGCTCGGACGGATCGAGCGGGGTACTGCCAACGGTGGAGAATGGTATGGCACCCATGGCCGGAGCGGCCGCGACGGCGACCTCGACCGGCGCAGCGACGCCGCCCAGGGCGGCGGGACGCAAGGCTGGCATGGGAGCGGCCTGCGGTATGGCAGGCTGCGGGGCGGCTACGGCGACCTGCACCGGTGCAGGCGCTGCGGCGGCGGTCGGCTGGTCTTCGCCGCCGAAGAACAGGTCCATCAGCGAGCGGCCGCTACCACCCTCGGCGACCTGGGTACCCGAGCTCCCGCCATTGCAGGGATAGGCGTGGCAGCGTTTCCACTCGGCCATGGCCACCTGGTAGCCCTCCTGGGACAGCGGCTTGCCATCGGTGGGGAGATGCATGGTCCTGCCGTCGGGGAAGATTTCCTTGAGCTGGGCGCGGGTCATGCGCGGCCAGGCGCGGACCGAACCGGTATCGAGGTGAACGAAGGGGCTGCCCGAGGTGGGATAATAGCCGACGCCGCCAACCTGCTTGCGCATGGCGGCGGCACGAAGCCTGGCCAGCGGGACGCCGGGAATGAAGAAATCCATCGCCGTGCCGCGCATATGCTGGGAATTGTCGGCCACGCCATTGGAGTTGGCGGCGAGCATGGCGTTGGTGGCGGGCGAACGGTAGGCGGAGACGATATTGACCGGCTGGCTGCCGCCAACCTCCTGATAGACTTCCCAGACCAGATCGAACAGACGGGGATCCATCTTGGTGGGCTCGTTGCGGCGCCAGTCGCGCAGGAACTGGTTGAGCTCGTTGAGGCCCGATTGGACATATTGGCCGTTGCGCTTGAAGACGATGCGGGCCGTTTCCTTGGTGTGGGTATAGTAGAGGTAGAGCGCGCGTTCGCTGGCGGCCGCGGCGGGCACGACGGCCTGCGGCAGGATGACGGTGATGCTCATAAGGGCGGCAACAAATAGCCGCGCGATATGGTTCCGTATCAAAAAGGAAGTCCCCGTCACGCCAAACTCTGCCCGGTTATTGCCAGTTGCTGTTGGACGTTAGCGCGAAAGATCATCAAATTGATTAACGCTAACGAGATCGCAATCGGCCCATGCCGGACCCCTCATCCTTAGAACACTAAGGGCAAAAGCGGGCGCAACCAAGGCGAAATTGTAAACGCGGCGTTAAGGCGGTTGCCCGCTCCCAGCGGAAGGGGCCGCGCGATCAGGGCGCCAGTTCGTTCACGACCGGCGCCGCGTCGGCGACGATTTCGGGCGCGATTTCGGGCTGCACCAGGTCCATGGCCGCGATCAGCTTGGCGTTGTGGCCATAGACGTCGCCAAAGGACTTGAGCGAGCCATCGGCATCGACGCGGATGGTGAAGTAGGCGATGTGCACCGGGATCTGGTGGTCCGGGTTCACCCAGCGCTCGGTGGAGCCGAACATGGCCTCGAGCGAAGCCCGCGAGATATTGGTCTCATTGGCCATCAGCGCATCGGCAAATTCCATCGGGTTCTGCACACGCACGCAGCCATGGCTATAGGCGCGGAAGGAGCGGGCGAACAGCGACTTGGACGGCGTATCGTGCAGATAAACGTCATGCTTGTTGGGGAACAGGAACTTGATCTGGCCCAGTGCATTGCCGGGGCCAGGGCGCTGGCGCACGCGGAACGGGAAATTGGACGTGCTGACCTGGCTCCAGTCGACCTGCCAGGGGCTGACCGGGGTGCCGTTATAGAGCAGATCCATGTTCTGGTTGTCGACATAACCAGGGTTGCGCATCACTGCCGGGGCGACTTCGCCGCGAAGGATCGAGCTTGGCACGTTCCAGTAGGGGTTCACCACGATGTGGCGGATATTGTCCGAGAAGACCGGCGTCTGGTTCTTGGTGGTGCCGACCACGACGCGGGTGGTGTATTGTTCGACGCCATCACGGCTGATGGCCAGGCGGAACTCCGGAATGTTGACCAGGACGTTGAAGGCGCCCAACTCGCGCGGCATCCAGCGCCAGCGCTCCATATTGGCGATGATGTCGGCGCGGGTGATCGGTACGCCGCCATTGAGCGCTGCCAGGGTGGCGGGTCCCATGACGCCGTCGACGTCGAGATCGAGCGTGCCCTGGAAGGCCTTCATGGCGTCGACCAGCACATCGTCATAGACCAGGCCGTCTTGTGCGGGGATGCCGAGACGATCGCGCAGGGCGGGTACGCGCGGATCGCTCATGCCGGGCCGCAAGGTCGGGCCCTCGGCTACGGGCGTAGGCCGATCGACATTGGCATCGTCGAAGGTGGCCAAGGCCGCCTTGAGCGCTAGGAATTCGGGATGAGCCGGCTCCAGCGCCGCCAGCACGACGACAGGGTCTGGGCTCGAGGCGAGTTCGACCAACAGGGCCGTGGTATCGAGCGGCTTGGGCGCGATGTCGAGCAGGGTGCTGACCGATTGCGGCTTGATGCGGCCGTTGTAGATGTGGCTGGCGTAGCGCAACGTGGCGCCGGAAAAGGCGGTTTCGAGCGCCGCCATCTTGATCGGGTCGCCCTTGGCGCCCGCTGGATCAAGGTCGGGTGTCAGGTAATCCGATGGCTGGAGGCCTTCGCTGGCGGCGGTCTCGAACAGCTTGAGTATCTTGCGGGCCGGCTCGGAAAACACCACTTCGCCATTGGCGGCTTCGTCCAGCCAGATCGGCTCGAAATGGCGGTTGCCGTAGAAGAAATAGAGCTTCTGGGCCTCCAGATAGGCCGTGCTTTCCTTGGCGGCGCTGTAATAGACGGCGCTGAGCCCGGACTTGATGGTCTGAGCAAGCGGGGTCTGCGGTGGTGCGATGATGACCGGGCTCAGCGCCAGGCCGGCAACCTCCTGCGCCGAAGCGGGCAATACACTGCCGAGGCCGGCAAGGGCGGCGGCGAGGCAGACCACGATCTTGTTCATCAGAGCTCCATGCACGGCGACGCTATGACGGCCATTTCACCGCGTCCTGCACCAGACTCGGCGGGCCGTTCCGCACCAAAATGCAATACTCTGCAAACCTTAACGGGAGCAATCGCTCGCAATCTTGTGAGCGGATTTTGTGGTGCGAATGCAACGA
>JAKFDU010000038.1:0-3415 GCA_036675975.1 Devosia sp.
CAATACGTTACCGAAATTACTTCATGCGGTAGGTGATCCGGCCCTTGCTCAGGTCGTATGGGGTCATCTCGATCTTGACCTTGTCGCCCGTCAGGATGCGGATGTAGTTCTTCCGCATGCGCCCGGAGATGTGCGCGATGATTTCGTGGCCGTTCTCGAGCTTCACCCGGAACATGGTGTTCGGGAGCGTCTCGGTAACCGAGCCCTCGAATTCAATGACGTCATCTTTTGCCATGCGTTTCCTGTCTGGTAGCGGGGCGACGGCGTTGCCGCCCGCAAAGTCGAGCATTCTGACACGTTGTCGGGCAGGCAGGCAAAACGTCAGATAAGCCGGCCATCGGGCTGGCGCGTGGCCAGCATCCGGGCGGGGAACGTGCCGAAGCGTGCCGTCCATGGGCCCACAGGTTCCACTGGCGCGGTCAGCGAGGCGACATTGGCCAGGAAGGTCGAGCGCGGCCAGGCTTCGGCGCCAAGGCTTGCCAGATGTGCGTTCTCGACTTGGGCGTCGATGAGCGGCCAGCCCCAGTCCTGCAGCCGCAGCGCGAGGCCGCCGAGCGCCACCTTGGACCCGCCCGACTCGATGCTGAACATGCTTTCGCCGAAGAACATCCGACCGATCGCCACCCCGTAGATGCCGCCTACCAGGCGCGGGCCTTCGAAGACCTCGACACTGTGCGCGTGGCCGAGCCGGTGCAGTGCGCCGTAAGCCTCACGCATCGCACTCGTGATCCAGGTGCCGCGCTCACCTCGTCGGGGGATGCGAGCGCAGGCAGCGATGACATCGTCGAATGCCGTGTCGGCCCGCACCTGCCATTCCGAGTTCCGCAACCAGCGGCGAAACCGCGAGGAAAGACGGACGGCGCCGGTGCGGAACACCATCCTTGGATCCGGGCTCCACCACAGGATCGGTTCCCCCTGCGAAAACCAGGGAAAAATGCCGTGGCGGTAGGCATTCAGCAGCCGGGCAGGGGACAGGTCGCCGCCCATCGCCAATAGGCCGTCGGGTTCGTGCAAGGCGGAGTCGACCGGAGGGAATGGCGCCCGCGGATCCGGGTCGAGTACCGGTATGCGCATCGTCAATCGCCTGCCCGGAATGGCGAGTGGGATGCGAGTTGAGAGGCATAGCGGCGTACCGAAACCGCTTCCTCGACACACCACCGGCCGATGGCTTCAGCAAACGCCGGATCGGCGATCCAATGGCGGCTGTGCACCAGCGCTGGCAGGAATCCACGCGCCAGTTTGTGCTCGCCCTGCGCGCCGGGCTCGAACGACCTGAGGCCCTCGCGCAGGCAGTAATCGATGCCCTGGTAATAGCAGGTCTCGAAATGCAGCCCGGGCAGGGCCTCGGTTGCCCCCCAGTAACGCCCGTACAGCGTGTCTCCCCCTCGGAGGCACAGCGCGCCCGCAATCGCGTGGCCACCACGCTCGGCCAGGATCAGCACGAGTTGCCGCGGCATCGACGTTGCCAGATGCCTGAAAAATCCAAGGGTCAGCGCCGGCGTATTGCCGTAGTCGTGGAACGTCTGCAGGTAGAAACCATGCATGGCCTCCAGGTCGTCGTCGCTGGCCTCGTCGCCGTGCACGACACGGAAATCGATCCCGGCCCGCCGCACCTTGGCGCGCTCCTGGCGGATGTTCTTGCGATGCTTGTGGTCCATCGCCCCGAGGAAATGGTCGAAATCCGTCCATCCTGCGTCGTTGCGCCAGTGGTACTGCACGTCGAGGCGTGCCAGCCAACGATCGTCGAATGCGTGCTCATCGGCCTCGTCGTGGAAATTGACATGGGCGGATGAAAACCCCGCCTGGCGTGTCATCTCGACGAGCGTGTCGAGCAATGCGCGCCGGGCCATTCCATCGCGAGCGAGCAGTCGCGGGCCGGTCACCGGCGTGTATGGCACCGCGCACAGCCACTTCGGAAAGTACTCGAGGCCATGCCGGGCGAAAGCATGTGCCCATGCATGATCGAACACGAATTCGCCGTGGGAATTGGTCTTGCGATAGGCGGGCATCGCGCCGACGAGCTCCGCGCCATCCCACAACGTCACGTGCCGGGGTGCCCAGCCGTACTGCGGGCGCAGGCAACGGTGCTGCTCGAGCCCATCCAGGAATGCATGCGTGACGAAAGGGTTGCGCCCGTCGTGAAGCGCATCCCATTGCCCGGCGGGAATGTCGCTCAGAGCTTCGACGACACGCGCACGCATCACGGGCGCGCGCTTACCGGGCCGCTGCCCGCTTCACGCGTCCTTGTCCAAGAACTTCTCGGCATCCAATGCTGCCATGCAGCCAAAGCCGGCCGAAGTCACGGCCTGGCGATACACCTGGTCGGCGACGTCGCCGGCTGCGAACACGCCCGGCACCGAAGTGTGGGTGGCGCATCCGCTCAGGCCCGATCGGATCTCGATGTAGCCGTTGTGCATCGCCAATTGGCCTTCGAACAGCGAGGTATTGGGCGTGTGGCCGATGGCCACGAACAAGCCATGGATATCGATCTCGCGGGTGCTGTCGTCGAGGGTGGATTTGACCCTCAGCCCAGTGACGCCGGCATCGTTGCCGAGCACTTCGTCGACGACGTGGTGCCAGACCGGCTCGATCTTGCCGGCCTGGATCTTGGCCTGCAGCTTGTCCTGCATGATCTTCTCGGCGCGCAGCGTGTCGCGGCGATGCACGATGTAGACCTTGCGCGCGATGTTGGCCAGGTACAGGGCTTCCTCCACAGCGGTGTTGCCGCCGCCGATCACCGCCACATCCATGTCCTTGAAGAAGAAACCGTCGCAGGTGGCGCAGGCGGAAACACCGCGGCCCATGAACTTCTGTTCCGACTCCAGCCCGAGGTACTTGGCGGTCGCGCCGGTGGCGATGATCAATGCATCGGCGGTGTACTCGCCGCTGTCGCCCTTGAGCTTGAACGGCCGTTGCGATAGATCGGCCGTATGGATCTGGTCGAAGATGACTTCGGTCTCGAAGCGCTCGGCATGGGCCTGCATACGCTGCATCAGGTCCGGCCCCATCAGGCCGTGCGCATCGCCCGGCCAGTTGTCCACTTCGGTCGTCGTCATCAACTGGCCGCCCTGCTGCATGCCGGTGATTACGACGGGCTTGAGGTTGGCGCGCGCCGCGTAGACGGCGGCGGTCCAGCCGGCGGGCCCGGAGCCGAGGATCAACAGGTGGCAATGCTTGGTGGAAGTGGTCATAGGTATAATCGAGGGGATGAAGGCGTCGCCGCGAAAGGCTCCACAGGCCGCATAGAGTGGCGGTGGCGTCCGGGCAAAACAAGGCGCATTGGCGCAACACTGACAACCAGGCCATGAGCCGCCGCCAAGGATGATGCCTTGCGGCGTTTTTCATGACCGCAACGGAGAACGGCAATGCGGATCGGCGTACCCAAGGAAACCAAGACCCTCGAAGGCCGCGTTGC
>JAKFDU010000039.1:0-14684 GCA_036675975.1 Devosia sp.
GCCGCATCGCCTGAGTTGCAATCGCGTCCCTGTCACCGTCCTGTCAGCGCGGCGCGTACGCCATGCGACTTTGGTCCAGATGGATAGCCATGGGCAGATTGCGCCAGCGGCGACGCGATTGCAACTCAGGCGATGCGGCGTTGCGCAGCCGCGTCTTCAGCGTCGCCGGGCTTCTGGGCAAAGAGGGTCAGCAGGCGGGTCGCGTCTTCCATCGAGGAGGGGCGGGCATAGAGGTAGCCCTGCCCCATGGTGCAGCCGAGATCGGACAGGATGCGCGCTTGTTCGGGGGTTTCGATGCCTTCGGCGACCAGCCGCATGTCGAGCTTGCGGGCAATGTCGATGATCGAGCCCACCACGACATCGCAGGCCGCATCGTTGCCCAGGCGGGAGACGAAGGAACGGTCGATCTTGATGATGTCGACGGGGAAGCTCAGCAGGTGGGTCAGCGAGGCAAAGCCGGTGCCGAAATCGTCGAGGGCGACGAGCAGGCCCCGCTGGCGCAGGGCCTTGACCGCACGGGGCACCATCTGGTCGTTGCCGCCCATATAAACGGACTCGTTGACCTCGAGCACGACATGCTTGAGCGGCACGCCTGATCGTTCGAAGGTGTCCACGATGCGGCGTTCGAGGTCGCCCCGCTGGAAATCACCGGTGGTGACGTTGATGCCGACATGCTGGAAGTCGATGCCCAGATCCAGCCAGTGCCTGATATCGGCGGCGATCTGGGTCAGCATCTGCCCCGTCAACTGCCAGGCGATGCGCGGATCGGCCAGTGCGGCGTGGAATTCGCCGGCCGTGGCGATGCGGCCATCGGGCATGCGCATGCGCGCCAGTGCCTCAAGGCCGACGACCTCGGCCGTATCGAGCCGGACGATCGGCTGGTAATGCGCGATCATGCGCTTTTCGGTGAGTGCCTGATCGACCGAGCGAACCATGTTGGCGCGCTCCAGCATGGAGGTGCGCAGGCCGGGCGTGAAACGGACATAGCCGCCACGCCTGGTATCCTTGGCGTGATAGAGCGCGAAATCGGCGTTCTGGCTAAGCGAGGCACCGTCGACGCCATCGGGGCCGAACAGAGCGCCACCGACGGTGATGTGAGGATCGATCGTCTGCTCGCCTGCCTGAATGAGGCCGCGCACGGCGGTCAGCATGCGGGTCGCCGCTTGCTCGAGCCCTGCATCGGTGACGCAATCGGTCACCAGCACGGCGAATTCGTCACCGCCCAGTCGGCATGCCGTCAACGAGGGGTCGCAATCGGCAATACGCTCGGCCACGGTGCGGATCAGCATGTCGCCAAAGATATGGCCAACGGTGTCATTGACCAGCTTGAGGTGATCGATGTCGACCAGCAGCAGTCCGAAGGGCTCGTCCATGGCAATGGCGCGGCTGAGCATTTCATTGAAGTGGCCGCGATTGGGCAGGCCGGTCAGCGCGTCGAAATAAGCCAGGCGATAATTGCGCTCGCGAACCTGTTCGTGCTCGATGGCGATGGCGCATAAGCGTACGCAGGTCTGCACGATACTGCGCTCCAGCTCATCGGGCCCGCGGCTGGTGCGATAGTAGAAGGCGAAGGTGCCCACGACCCGGCCGTCACGATCGCAGATAGGTGTGGACCAGCAGGCGCGCAGGCCGAGCGGTTCGACCAGGGCGCGATAGTCGGCCCAGAGTGGATCTGTGGCGATGTCGGTAACGATCACGGACTCATTGCGGAAGGCGGCCGTGCCGCAGGAGCCAGCCATCGGCCCACAGGGAATATCGTCGATGGCACTGGAATAGGACAACGGCAGACTGGGCGCCGCCAATGGATGCATGACGCCGTCGGCGTCGACGGTGAGAATGGAACAGATCGCGCCCGGCGCCAGGGCCTCGGCACGACGGCACAGCAGATCGGCAACGGCCACCAGCGGTTCACCGCAGGCAATCGTCTCAAGTATCTCAGTCTGCAGCCGCAGAAGCAGAGCGCTGTCCATCATCCCACCCTCGAACCCAGCAGGCAGAATAACCCGGCAGAGTGAAACGGCAGTTCCAAAGATGGATCGCCTTGCGGCGCGCGCGGCAGGACATCGTTAGGGATGTGACCGGTCGACGAGCGGTCAGGCCAGGTATCGGGCCCTGCCGTCACCGTCGAATATCGCGGCCAGCTCCGGCTCGAAGCGGAGGGGGACGTCCTGCCCGATGCGGAGTTGGTGATCGCCATCGAGCACGGCCAGCCACGAGGCGCCCGAGCGCAGGCGCAGGCTCACATTGGTTTCGTTGCCCAGCCGCTCGACCAGAACGACCTGGCCGACGAGGGCACCCGAGGTGGCCGTGGCCAGGGCATGCGGCCGCACGCCGAGAGTGACCGTGTCGCCGACCTTGAGCCCGGCAATATCGGCCGGCACGACGGTGGCTTCGAAATCCTCGCTGGAAACGGTCAGGCTGGCGGCGGCGAGGCTCTGGATGGTGACAGTGGCAAAGTTCATGCGCGGCGAACCGATGAAGCCGGCCACAAACAGATTTGCCGGGCGCTGATAAAGCTCGATGGGCGCCCCCACCTGCTGCACCACGCCGCCATTGAGTACGACAATCTTGTCGGCCAGGGTCATGGCCTCGATCTGGTCGTGGGTGACGTAGATCATGGTTGCGCCGAGGTCGTGGTGGAGCTTGGCCAGCTCCATGCGCATATCTACGCGCAGGGCGGCGTCGAGGTTGCTCAATGGCTCATCGAACAGGAACACTTCGGGCTTGCGGACGATGGCGCGGCCGATGGCGACGCGCTGGCGCTGGCCGCCGGACAGCTGGCTCGGCTTGCGCTCGAGCAGATGCTCCATCTGCAGGATGCGGGCGGCGTCGCGGATCTTGGCGTCGCGCACGTCCTTGGGTGTACCGGCCAGCTTGAGGCCGAAGCCGACATTGTCGTAGACCGTCATGTGCGGATAGAGCGCGTAGTTCTGGAACACCATGGCGATGCCGCGGTCGCGCGGCTCGACGGCATTGCAGAGCTTGTCGGCAATCCACAGCTCGCCACCGCTGATATCCTCAAGCCCGGCGATCATGCGCAGCAGGGTGGACTTGCCGCAACCGGAGGGGCCGACGAACACCACGAACTCGCCATGGGTGACGCTGAGGTCGACGCCGTTGATGACCTCGACCTCGCCGTAGCTCTTGCGGAGCGATTTCAGTTCCAGTCCAGCCATGGCCTATCCTTTGACGGCGCCCGCAGTCATGCCCGCCACGATCTGCCGGTTGAAGAACAGGAAGACCAGCAGCGGCGGGATGGTGATGAGCGCGATATTGGTGAACAGCAGATTGTAGGACGTCTGGAACTGGCTCTGGAAATTGTAGAGCGTCAGCTGGACCGTCGCGTTGGCATTGCCCGGCAGATAGTAGAGCGGGTTGGTGAAGTCGTTGAAGATTGCCACCGACTGCACCACGATATTGGTCACCGTCACCGGCCAGAGCAGCGGTAGGATGATGCGGAAGAAAACGTCGAACGGGCGCGCGCCGTCGATGATCGCCGCCTCATCCAGTTCGCGCGGAATGGTGGAAATGAAGGCGCGGTAGAGCAGGATCGAGAAGGGCAAGCCATAGGCGACCTCGATCAGCACCAGGCCATGCAGCTTGCCAAAGAGACCGACGCCCTGCAGCAGCCAGATGGTCGGCACGACGGCCGGCGGGATCATCAACCCCGCCAGGATCAGGAATTCGATGAGGCCGCTGAAGCGGGTCTTGCGGCGCTGCAGCACGAAGCCGACCATGGCGGCAAAGATCACCAGCAGCGTCACGCTGGCCACCGTCAGGATGGACGAATTGATGAAGGCGGTGAGCAGCATCCAGTTGCGGGTGGTGACCACCTCGACGATGTTGCTCCAGAGATAATTGCCCGCCGGCCAGGAGAAGTCGAGCAATGCGGACTGCTTCTGGTCCTTGAAGGCGGTCAGCACGATGAAGGCGAAGGGCACGAGGAACACTACGCCCGAAGCGAGAATGGCGACGGCGCTGAGCCAGTGGCGGCGAATGAAGCTCATTCATGCCCCTCCTTGCGATTGAGCAGCATGGTGAGCGGCACGACCAGCACGGCGATGAGGATGAACAGCACCACGTTGCCGGCGGTGGAGAGGCCGTAGAAGCCCGCCTGGTACTGCTTGTAGATGACCGAGGCGACCGTATCGGAGGCAAAGCCGGGACCGCCACGCGTCATCGCCCAGATCAGGTCGAAGGTGCGTAATCCGCCGATGAAGCTCAGGGTGACCACGGTGACCGTGGCCGGCCGGCAGAGCGGCAGGGTGACGTAGAGGAAGTTCTGGAACCTGGTGGCGCCATCGATGCGGGCGGCCTCGTAATAGTCCTTGGGGATGGCGACGATGCCGGCGATGTAGATGACGGTGGCGAGACCCACGCCCTTCCACACATCGACGAGCGCCACCGAGAACAGCGCCAGATTGGGATTGGTCAGCCAGCCGGGCCCCTTGACGCCGAGCAGCGCCAGGCCCTCGTTGATCATGCCGTTGGTGGGGTGCATCAGGACGGTGAAGGTGATGCCGACGCCCACGGTCGAAACCAGCACCGGGAAGAACACCACCGAACGCAGATAGCCGCGGGCCGCGATCTGGCTGGTGAGCAGCACCGCCAGCAGCAGGCCGAGCACGACTTTGAGGCCCGAGGTGATCGCGGCGTAGAAAACTGTGTTGACCAGTCCCTTGATGAGGAAGGGCTCGCGCAGGAACTGGGCGAAGTTGTCGAGGCCGATGAAGGTCGAATTGAACAGCGTCCAGCGCGTCAGGCTGAAATAGAGCGAGGCGAAGGTTGGGACCAGGAACAGCACGCCGTAGATGATGGCGGCCGGCAGGAAAAACCAACCGGGATAGGGCGAACGCCGCATGGACCGGGGCGCGGCCGTGACCCCTTCATCCGAACCCGAGTCTGTAATTGCTACCATCGGCCACTCCTCAAGTGACGGCGGTTCCGGGTGAGACCAAGCACCCGGAACCGCCTCATGTGCAAGCGCTTACCAGCCTGGGAGGCCGAGTTGCTGAGCCTGCTTGCGCACGTCCTCGTCGTAAAGGGCCGCGGCGTCGGCCGCCGAGCGGATGCCGCTGCCGACTTCAACCGTGATCTGCTCGAGCGCCGGTCCCTTGATCGGGGACAGGAATTCGAGCGCCGGAGCGTTCTGGCCACCCTCCTGGAAGTAGGGCAGCATGTCGCTCACTGCGGGCGGCACGTCGGCCGGAAGCTCGCAGCCAGCCACAAGGTATGGGCCAGTAGCGCCGACGGTGTCGTTGCGGATAGCGCAGGCTTCGGGGCTCGCGACGAAGGCCACGAACTTTTTGGCCGCTTCTTCGTTGCTGGTGGTCTTGGGGATGTAGATCGAGTCCGGCATCCAGGTGGTCAGGCCGTTGGCATCGGCAGTCTCGCCGGGCTGCGCGAAGAAGCCCACATTGGCCAGGTTTTCGGGGTTGGTTTCGGCAATGGCGCCGACCGCGAAGGTCAGCATGGGATAGTGCGCACCTTCGCCATTGGCCACCATGCGGATGCCATCATTGTAGGTGGCGGCACCGAAATCCTCGTTGAGGTAGCCGGCCTTGGCCACCTCCTCGAGCTTTTCGAAGCCGCGCATGGCGGCTGGGGTCGTGGCATATTTGGCCGTGCCGGCGGTGTACTCTTCGGCGAAGGTCGGAACGGCCGCCTGGACGTTGTAATAATCTGCCAGCACGAACAGCTGGCTGGTCCAGGTGTCGGCATAGGTCTGGATCACCGCGACCTTGCCGGCCGCCTTGATCTTTTCGTTGTTGGCCATGAACTCATCCCAGGTCTTGGGGACCTGGAGGCCGAGTTCCTGATAGATCGGGATATTGTAGAGGATGCCGCCGCCCATGGCCGATGCATAGGGGGCACCATAGACTTCGCCGCCTGATGTCACCACGGACTTGAAGCTGTCCTGCACGTTGGCCTGCCAGGGTTCGCCGGTCAGTGGCAGCAGGTTCTGCTGGGGGTTGATCGCCTGGAACAGCGAGCCCGAATTGTAGGTGAAGACGTCAGCCATCACGCCCGTGGCCAGGCGAGTCTTGACGATGTTGTCACCTTCGCCGCCGCCGGGGCGCGTTTCGATGTCGATATTGATGTCCGGGTTGGCTGCTTCGAAAGCTGTAACCAGCGCTTCGAACACCGGAACGGTCTGCGGGCCATTGTCGATGAGCAGCGACAGGTTGATGCTCTGGGCATAGGCCGCGCCGGTAAGCGCCGTCATTGCCAGCAAGCCGGCGGACAGGCCGGCCAGGGCCATCCTGCGGGAAGTCTTGGTCATTGGTCTCTCTCCCTTTTTCGCCCGCACGATGCGGACTGTTCAACTGCCACCGCCTGTTCGATCAGGGCGTGCGAGCATTGATGCTGTTTTCGGCACGCGCCTTGCGGGCGACCGGTGTGTAGGTGAAGGCGATGGCGTGCGTGCCTGATGTGAGGGCCCGGTCACCCTTGCCGTCCCAGGCGCCGCCATCGACGGTTACGTTCCGATAATCCGGATTAAGCCGCAGCAGGCCGCGAGATCCGGCGGGAATCTCGACCTCGTAGTGGACCTTGTTGCCCTCGGCCGTCCACTCGGCGCGGATTTGTCCTTTGGGGCTGTCGTGGCTGGCTTTGACGGGAGACAATTCGGCAATGATCGTCGGCTCGAAGATGATGGTGGCAAAACCCGGATCGGTTTCGTCCGGCCGGAAGCCGGCCACGCCCTCGAGCAGCCATTGGCACACCGCGCCATAGGCGTAGTGATTGTAGGAATTCATCTGCGGATTGTAGATGGTGCCGTCCGCCTGGATGGCGTCCCAGCGCTCCCAGATCGTGGTGGCGCCCATCTTGACCTGGTAGAGCCAGCCGGGAACCTCTTCCTGGAGGAACACATCGGCGGCCAGGCCGATTTCGCCAATCTTGACCAAGGCCGGCAACAGAGCTGGCGTGCCGATGAAACCGGTGCCGATGCGGCCATCTGCACGCGCAATGGTCGCCTTGAAATAGCGCTTGGCGGCGTCGCGCTTTTCTGCCGGGATCAGGTCGTGGAGGAAGGCCAGCGCATACGAAGTCTGGTCGTCATAGGCCAGGCGACCGGACGGGGTGATGAACTCGCTCGCGAAAGCAGCCTTGACCTGATTGGCGATGCCTTCCAGCCGCGAAGCCAAATCCGTGTCGCCAACGATCCGCGCGATGCGCGCCACGTGTGTCGAGGCGATGAACAGGTAGATCGTTGCCGAGGCGTCGTCGCCAATGGTCGGGAGCGGCTTGGCGCTGGGGCCGCCCGGCTGCAGCCAGTCGCCGAAGGAGAAACCACGCCCGCCCCATTCCCGCGGCGGATTGACGATCGGGCCTTCGCTGATCGACCAGACGAAATCGACCCATTTGACCATCGCGGGCAGGACTTCGCGTAAGATCGCGGTGTTGCCGTAGTGCAGGTAGACCTGCCACGGGATCATCCAGATGGCGTCGCCCCAGCCGGTGGAGCCGTAAAAGCCAGGATAGTCCTTGGACTGCATACGCGTGGGGTCTGGCGAGACATGCGGCACGGCGCCGTCCGCGCGCTGGTCCGCCATGACGTCGCGGATCCATTTCTGGAAGAAGGTCTGTGCGTCGGCCAGATAGAGCGCCGTTCCGGCAAAGACCTGTGCGTCGCCGGTCCAGCCCAGGCGCTCGTCGCGCTGCGGGCAATCGGTGGGCACTTCGATGAAATTGGCGCGCTGCGACCAGACCGTGTTGAGCACCAGCCGGTCGACCAGCGCATTGCCCGAGGTGAAAGCAGCCTTGACCTCGGTTACCGAACTGATCGGCACCGACACGATGCCGTCGAGCTTCGCGTTGCCTGATATGGTGACGCGGGCATAACGGAAGCCCTGGAAGGTGAAATAGGGCCGATAGTGCTCCCTGCCCTTGCCTGACAGCGTGTATTCGAGCCGTGCCGCGGCGGTGCGGAAATTGACGTTGTAGAACTCACCGTCCCGGTTGAGCACTTCGGCATGCTCGACCGTCACCACGGCGCCGGCCTCACCGGTCACGTCAAAGGCGACATAGCCGCCGCTGTTCTGGCCAAAATCGTAGACGGTGCGACCCTCGGCGTCGGTCCACTGCTTGACCACCGCGAGCGGAGCCAGTTCGCGCACCGGTGTCGTCTCGTGGGCGACCAGCCTTGACGTATCGAAGGCAATTGCAGCGCTGCCGGCGGTGACCTCGGGCTTGATGCGCGCGTCGAAAATCTCGCCGAAATAGATGCCCGACTTGCGCACGGGCAATTCGCCGCTTTCCCAACTCGCATCGGTCACCAGCAGCGGCGCGCCGTCGCCGGTCCCGGAGCGCAATTCGGCAATGGCGGCAATCTCGCTGCCCCAGGTGTTGAAGATGGGCGCCTTGCCCCACATCATCTGCGAGCGCAGCCAGCCATCGCCGAGCCAGATCTCGATGCGGTTGGTGCCCGCGACCAGCAGATCGCCCACGGCATAGGTCTGGTAGCTGAGACGGACGTCGTAGCTGGTCCAGCCCGGGGTCAGCAAATCGTCGCCGACGCGCTGGCCATTGATGAAGCAGCGATAGAGGCCGAGCGCGGAAATATCGAGCAGTTCGCTGCCGCTGACGCTGTCGAGGGTGAAGGTCTTGGCGAGGAAGCTGGCGGGCGTTTCGACACCCTTGTCGGCCAGTGGGCGGACCATCTGGGCCGACCAGGCGAGACCGTTTCTGGAGGCTGCTGCCATACCCGCAGCGCGCGGCAAAACGTGGTCCACGAAAGTCCTCCAATAAGCTCTGGCGTCTGCTCGCGCCATTTCGTATAACGTTCTCTGTAGATCGTTATACAGAACTTGTAAAGCCGGTCGTTCGGGCTGACGTGGCGCTTGCGGAGCAGGCGGCACTGGCCTAGAGCAAGCCGGGCAACTTTGCGGGCAATCGGTGAACCAGGGCAGCGACATCCAGACGGCCAGAAGCGGCCGCGTGACCATCCGCACCGTAGCGGAGCATGCCGGGGTTTCGGTGGCGGCCGTGTCCAAGGTCATGCGCAATGCCTATGGCGTGAGCGCCGCGCTGCGCGCCAAGGTCGAAGCCTCGATCGCCGCCCTCAACTATCGGCCGAGCGCAGCGGCGCGCGGCATGCGGGGCCAGACCTATACGATCGGCGTGCTGATGGCCGACATCAAGAACCCGTTCTTCCCGCAACTGATCGACGGCATCGACGATGGTCTGGTGGGCACCCAGTATGTGCCGCTCTACGGCGTCGGGCACGGCTCGTCGACCACCGAAACGGCCATCGTGCACGCACTGGTGGATCGGCAGATGGACGGCATAATCATGATCGGTCAGAGGCTGACGGATGCCGAGGTCGAAGCCGTTGCCCGCGAACTTCCGGTCGCGGTGATCGGGCACCACCCACCCCCGGAAGCAACGTTCGATTCGGCCAATAACGACGACGAGCGGGGCGGAGCCCTCGTTGTCGAATACCTGCTGTCGCAAGGCTACAAGCGCCCGGCCATGATCACGCTGAGGCGGGCAGACCTTGGCCAGGCCGACGTGTCACAGCGGCGCGAGCTCGGCTTCGTCGCGGCCATGCGCGCTGCCGGCTTCGCCGACAGTGCCATCCGCATCGCGCCCGCTGCCGACGACCTCGACGACGTCACGGCCACGGTCCGCGCGCTGCTCGACAGCCCCGAACCACCGGACGCCATTTTCGGCTGGGCGGACTATTATGCGCTGGAAGTGCTGAGCGCGCTGCGAGCCCTGGGCCTGCGCGTTCCCGAAGATATCGGGGTAATCGGCTACGACAATTCTCCCCCCTGCGCCTATACGCAGAACGATCTCACCAGCATCGACCAGTCCGGTCGCGAAATCGGCCGCAACGCAGCGCGCCTGCTGCTGGAGCGCATCGCCGGCCGGACCACCGCGGACCATTTTCTGGCGGTGCCCAAAGTCAGCGAGCGTGGCAGCACCCGATCGAAATAGGCGCCATCAGGTCGCGGGCGGCACGTATACCGGCACCCTGGGGAGCGCATCCAGGCGACGCTGGAGTTCCAGGTTTTGCACCGATTGAGTGAGCTGTTTCAACTGCAGCTCGTACTGCCGTTGCCTGGCGGCGGCGGCCGTTTCGTTCTGCAGGCAGATCAAACGCTGGCCATTGGCATGGATTTCCTCGGGCGTATTGCCTGATACGGCTGGCGGGCACGCCGCGAGAGCTGCAGCGCTGCATAGTGCAACAAGGAATATGCCTGACATGGCTGGCTTGATCATGGGTACATGATGCGCCGGTCAAGGGGATGGGCGCAACTCACGATGCACTGAGGCTCGGGCGGGGCCGGCTATGTCAAAGAAAATGGTGCCCGGGACCGGAATCGAACCAGTGACACGCGGATTTTCAATCCGCTGCTCTACCAACTGAGCTACCCGGGCAATGGGGCGGAAGGACCGCCCGGCTCAAAGCCATCGGCCTTATAGGGGATGGGTTTTGAGGGTGCAAGGGCGAAAACGGCTTGTGGAAAAGGAGTTTGCGCGCAGACGCTCAGAACTCGTCATCGTCGCCGGAAACCGGGTTGTCATTGTCGGCCGCCGGCTCGTCGTCGCGGGCGGGGATGACGTAGCTGCCGGTCAGCCAGCGGTTGAGGTCGACATCGGCGCAGCGCTTGGAGCAGAAAGGCTTGAACGCCTCAACCGAGGGCTTGCCGCAGATCGGGCATTTTTTGGCC
Source organism: Devosia sp. (assembly GCA_036675975.1). Lineage (GTDB taxonomy): Bacteria > Pseudomonadota > Alphaproteobacteria > Rhizobiales > Devosiaceae > Devosia. The sequence continues at coordinate 10,680 of JAKFDU010000039.1, forward strand.
GACGGCATCAGACGCCCGACAGCGTGGACTGGTTGAGCCAGTTGAAATGGACTGGATAGCCCTCACCGGCGAGCAGCTGGGCGGTTTCCATCAGCGGCAGGCCAACCACGGCGGTGTAGGAGCCCGAGAGCTTGACCACGAAGGCCCCGGCAATACCCTGGATGGCGTAGCCGCCGGCCTTGTCGCGCCATTCGGCGCTGGCCAGGTAGGCCTCCATCTCGCGAGTAGAGAGGCGCTTGAAGCGAAGGCGGGTTTCGACCAGACGCTGGCGCTTGTGGCCCGAGGGGGTCAGCACGGTCAGGGCGGTATAGACGCGATGCGCCCGGCCCGAGAGCAGGCGGAGGCATTCGGTCGCCTCTTCCATGGTCTCGGCCTTGGGCAGGACGCGCCGACCGACCGCCACCACCGTATCAGCGGCGAGCACCAGCGCGCCCTGGCCAAAGCCGGCGGAGCGGGCCTTGTGCTGGGCGGTCAGCGCCTTGAGGTCGGCGAGGCGAATGGCAAGCTTGCGCGGGAGCTCGCCCTTTTCGGGCGTCTCATCGACATGGGCCGGCACCAGATGCTCGGGCTCGATGCCGATCTGGTTGAGCAAAGCAAGCCGGCGCGGCGAGGCGGAGGCCAGGATCAGATCCGGACGGCTGGCCATCTCGTGCCTCTATTTGAAGCGATAAGTGATACGGCCCTTGGTCAGGTCGTAGGGCGTCATTTCGCACAGGACCTTGTCGCCAGCCAGCACGCGGATGCGGTTCTTGCGCATGCGGCCGGCGGTGTGGGCGATGATCTCATGCTCGTTTTCCAACTTGACGCGGAACGTCGCATTGGGAAGCAATTCAATCACCACGCCCGGAAATTCGAGCACTTCTTCCTTCGCCATACTGTCTCCTAATAGACCCATAGGGGCATAGCTTGCCGGCCACGGGTCGGAAAGTGGCCATTACCTACTTCAATTCAATGGATTTGTGAACCACCGGATACGAGGGGTTCCAAGCGAGCCCGAACGCGCTTCCTCAGGCTATCGCGCAGCTCGCGATAGGCCGACAGCACCACCTCGCGATTGCCTTCCACCAGCGACGGATCGGCCGTCTTCCAGTGTTCGACGGCGCCGGCCTCCAGACCCTTGCGGGTCACGGCTTCAGGCGCGTCGTCGGAGAGGGTGATGACCAGATCAAAGCGGTTAGCGACCAGCTCGTCCAGGATATGGGGCGTGTGGACGCTCATGTCGATGCCGATCTCTTCCATGACCTCATGCACGAACTGGTCGGCCTTGCCGCCATTGACGCCCACCGAGCGGGCGATGACACGACCGGGAAAGGCCTGGCGGGCCAGGGCCGCGGCCATGGGCGAGCGGACCGAATTCATCGAGCAGACGAAGAGGACGCTGGGCAGCTCGCTCGTGGCCTCGTCGATCCTGGAGGCATAGGGCTGGACGGCGCAGATGAGGGTGAAGAGGCGCCGCGCGGTATTGAGATCGATGATGATCTTGTTGTCGAGCCGCGTGCGCAGCAGTTCGGCCGCCTCGTTGTGCATGCCACGGCGGGCCATGTCGACGGTTTCGATCTGGAACGGTTGGGCCGAGCGGATGGCTTCGTAATAGGCATCCCGGATGCGGAAATAGTCGCGGATCAGTCGGCGGAACGGGGTCAGCGACAGATAATGGGCGGCGATCGGCTGGAAGGTTTCCGGGTGGCGCACATCGAGCACGATGGAATTGCCGATAATCGACATGTGGAGCGCGAAAGGACCCTTGGCAGTCACCCGCGCCGGGCGAAAGCTGTTGTCCTCGAGCAGGTCATAGATGGCGATGCGCCATTCATGCACCTCGTCGGGATTGATCGAGGTGATGGTATTGGGGTCGAGCGTGACGGTTACCAGGCGATCGGTATCAGCGGGTCTGTCCTGGACCTCCATCGAAATGCTCAACGGTTGAGCCTGATAGAAACGGAGCGCCCGTGGCCGTCGAGACCCTCGACTTCGGCCAGCGTGACCGCTGCCTGGCTCAGCTCGGACAAGCTCAGGGGATCGCAGCCCAGAATGGAGGTGCGCTTCATGAAATCGAGCACACCGAGGCCCGAGGCGAAGCGGGCCGTGCCGGCGGTGGGCAGGACATGATTGGAGCCGCCGACATAGTCGCCGATGGCCTCGGGCGTGTGGTGGCCGAGGAAGATCGCCCCGGCATGCCGGATGGCGCCGAGGATGGATTGCGGCTCGTCAAGCGCCAGTTCGACATGCTCGGAGGCGATGCGGTTGGCGAGCACGACGGCCTCGGCCAGCGAGGCGACGGTGATGACGGCGCTGTACTCGTCCCAACCTTCGCGGGCATTGGCCGGATTGGGCAGCAGGTTGATCTGGCGATCCACCTCGGATGCGACCGCGTCGGCCAGGCCCTTTTCGGTCGTGACCAGAATGGAGCGGGCCCCTGCCCCATGCTCGGCCTGGGCGATCAGGTCAGCGGCGACCCAGGCCGAATTGGCCGAGCCGTCGGCGATAACGAGCACTTCGGAGGGGCCGGCGATCATGTCGATGCCGACCTGGCCGAACACCTGGCGCTTGGCCGTGGCTACATAGGCATTGCCCGGGCCGACGATCTTGTCGACGGGTGCAATGGTTGCTGTGCCATAGGCCAGAGCGGCCACGGCCTGGGCGCCGCCGACGCGGTAGATCTCGGTAACGCCGGCGATCTGGGCGGCGAGCAGGATGGGCGCGGCGATCTGGCCGCCCGGCGTGGGCACGACCATGGCGATGCGCTCGACGCCGGCGACCTTGGCCGGCACCGCATTCATCAGAACGGACGATGGATAGGTGGCGAGGCCACCTGGAACGTAGATGCCGACGGCATCGACCGGGGTCCAGCGAGTGCCCAGCGTCACGCCCAGCGGGTCGGTATAGATGTGGTCTTCCGGCTTCTGCTTTTCGTGATGCGCCTTGATGCGATCATGCGCCAGCTGCAGGGCGGCACGAACCTCGTTGCTGACGCGGGCGGCGGCCTCATCGATCTCGGCCTGGGGTATGCGCAGATCGGCGGCGGTGAAATGCGTGCGGTCAAAGCGGTTGGTCAGTTCGACCAGGGCCGCGTCGCCCCGGGTGCGAATATCGGCAATGATGCCGGCGACGGTGTCGCTGACGTCCTGGCTGGACTCGCGCTTGCCGGACAGGAGGGCGAGGAACCGATCCTCAAAATCGATGTCGGCGCTGTCGAGGCGGATGGGCATACAAGGGCCTTGGTTTGACGGGTCCAGCATTGCATCTGAACCGAACAATTTCTACCGGGTCATGACCGCGCTACGGCGCGGCATGGCTTAGTCCAGCGCGTGAGCGGGCCTGGCTGCGGCGGCCCAGGTGGCGCCGAGGTCGGCGAGACGGGCTTCGAGGCATTCGACGCCGAGACGCACGGTGCCCCCACCCGCAAAGCTGAGCTCGATAATGCCGGCGGGACCATCGATCTGCTGGAAGGTGATGGCCAGCAGCTCGAGCACGCCTTCGGGCGCGGCCGGATCGAAGCCGTTGGTGACGACGGACTGCACCGCATCGAAATGCAGCGCGGCGCGCTTGCGCAGGCCCTTGTCGCGGCGGCCCTTGCCCGATTCCCAGTCGAAGCGGTTCATCAGCAGGGCGAAGCGCCGGTCACCGCGGGCATAGCCCATGTCGGCGACGCGCACGACGGCATCCTGCACGTGAGCGGAAATGACTTCGAGGTCTTCGGTATCAAGCGCGAGAAGTTTCAGGTCGGTCATGTCTGGTCGGCCCATTTGCGTGGCAATGACCCTATCTGGTCAGCACGTGACCGATCTACAAGTTTGAATGCTGAGGGGCAATGCGGAGCGCGGAAAAAGGACGTGTGGAAGCTCCGCCTGCGATGCGGTTATCGTTACAGGTGGACCCCGAGACGGCTTTCGCCTCGTAGTAAGTAAAATTATGAGACGGAAGCCGTCTCGGAGTGCCGGTTTTTGGAACCGTTCCGGCGGCCCCGGGGACGCTCGCCCTATTGCGGCCGAAACGCGAACCTGT
>JAKFDU010000040.1:0-5536 GCA_036675975.1 Devosia sp.
CACGCGCCGAAGCCACCACTTATCCAACTTATCCCCACTCCCAAAACCCGTGGCACACTCCTGCCCATCACTCCGCATGGGCGGCCTGCAGGCGAACAGTGGTGGGTTGAGCCGGGTGGGGGTTTTGCCTCTCCCACAGGTTCGCGCTTCGGCCGTTCGGGGCAAATGACCCAGGGGCCGCCGGAGGGGGTTCCAAAAACCGGCACTCCGAGACGGCTCCCGTCTCATGTTTTTACTTACTACGAGGCGAAAGCCGTCTCGGGGTCCGCTCGTCTATTCGATAACCGCGACCCAGGCGGCATTTCATCACGCCTTCGCGACCGTTCATCATTTTTTGCCGCATTTGGGTGCATGGTGAACGAAATCTTTCCGGGGCACTCCTTGTTCAAGACCAGTCTCGTCCACCTTGCCACCCTGGCGGCGCTGAGCACCGTCTCGACGGCGGCGCTTGCCTGCGAGCAGCTGCGCATGGAGCCGGGCGGCATCGTCACCGCGGTGACCGATGGCGACACGGTGATTCTCGACGACGGTCGGGTGATCAGGATGATCGGCACGCAGGCGCCCAAGCTGCCGCTGGATCGCCCGGATTTCCCCACCTGGCCGCTTGCCCCCGAGGCCAAGGCCGCGCTGGAAGCCATTGCCCTCAACCAGCAGGTGCAGCTGGGTTTTGGCGGCGAGAGCGTGGACCGCTATGGGCGCGTGCTGGCCCATGTCTTCGTGACCGCACCTGAGGGCGAAATCTGGGCGCAGCAGGCCATGGTCGCCCGAGGTCTGGCGCGGGTCTATTCCTTCCCGGATAACCGCGCCTGCCTCGATCTGCTATTCGCGACAGAAGGGCGCGCCCGGGTTGCCGGGCTTGGCATCTGGGCCGATCCCTATTACAGCACTCGTGCGGCGAACGCGCCCGGCGACCTCCTCGCCCGGGCCGGCCAATATGAACTTGTCGAAGGCAGGGTCCTTCTCGCCGAACGGAGCGGCGGGCGGGTCTATCTCAATTTCGGCCGGTTCTGGAAGGAAGACTTCACCGCAGTGATCGAGGCGCCGGCGTTGCGGCTGTTTGCCGAAGCCGGAATCGATCCGCTGGTGCTGGAAAACGCACTGGTGCGCGTGCGCGGATGGGTGGACGACCGGGATGGTCCACGCATCGAAGTAACCCATCCCGAGCAGATCGAGGTTCTGGCGACACGATGACGGGGTTGGGGCATATCGCCAAGGGTTTGCGGACAGGAATGCGCAATGGGCTGCTGGCGGCTTCGCTGCTGGCCCTGAGCGCCTGCACGAGCTTGACCGGCACCAATGTCGCCGTCACCCAGACGGGCGACAGTCCGGCGCCGACCGTAGTGCCTGAAGGCACCGAGCCTGATGACGTCGTCATCGGACGCCGCGAGCATCCGCGCATTATCGCCGCCTATGGCGGGGTTTATTCCGACCGGCCCGCCGAGATCATGGTGGCGCGCATCGTCAGCCGCCTGCTGGCCGCCGCCAACCAGCCCAACGCCCAGTTCCAGGTGACCATTCTCGATAGCTCCGAGGTCAACGCCTTTGCGCTGCCCGGCGGCTATATCTACGTGACCCGCGGCATCCTGGCGCTCGCCTCCGACACGAGCGAACTAGCAGCTGTGCTGGCGCACGAAATCGCCCACGTGACCCTGCGCCATTCTCGCGCCCGCACCGATCGCACCCGCACCACCCAGATCGTCGACCGCGTCATAACCGGCGTCTTCGGCGGCGACACCTCGACCGACGCCACCGCCAACCGCACGCGTCAGTCCATGGCCGCCTTTGGACAGAACCAGGAACTGGAAGCCGATCGCGAGGGCATCAAGTTTGCTGGCAAGGCGGGCTACGATCCGCAGGCTGCAGCCCGGTTCCTCGGCGTCATGAGCCGCTTTGCCAGCTTTTCGGCCGGCGAGGATGGCGGCGCCGGCTTCCTCTCCTCCCATCCCTCGACCCCCGCCCGCATCCAGGAGGCGATGGACACCGCCCGCACCATGTTCGGCCAGGGCGACATGGGCGAGGTCGATCGCAACGGCTATCTCGCCTCGATCACCGGCCTCACCTTCGGTGACAGTCCAGCCCAGGGTTCGATCGTCGGACGGCGGTTCATCCACACCGCCTCCAAGTTCACCTTCACGGTACCCGAAGGCTATACGCTGCAGAATTCGCAGAGCGCGGTGGTCGGCGTGGCTGGCGATGGCGAGGCCGTGCGCTTCGACAGCGCCGAAGTGCAGCCCAATGTGCCGCTGGCCGATTATCTGCGCTCCGGCTGGATTGCCGGGCTCAAGGCGGACAGCGTCACCACGCAGTCCCTTAACGGCATCGAGATGGCCTCGGGCCTGGCCCAGACGGACCAGTGGTTTTTCCGCGTCTCGGTGATGCGCCTCGACGGCCAGGTCTACCGCTTCATCTTTGCCGCCAAGGCCGACAGCGCGCGCTTTGCCCAAGGCGCCGAAGCGACCCTCAAGAGCTTCCGTCGCGCCGAGAGCAGCGACCTCAACCTGGTGCGCAAGGTGGCCGTGCGGATAGTAACGGCCAAGGCCGGCGATAGCGCCGATTCGCTCGCCCGCCAGATGGCCGGGCTCAGCCGCGGCAGCGAGCTGTTCTACATCATCAACGACCTCTATCCCGGCGACCCGGTTGTGCCTGGCGAAAAGTACAAGGTCGTGGTGCTGCAATAGGCTAGATTTTGCCTGCCTGGGTCCCGATGACAGTGGCGGCGCTGCCGGTGCCGTCGCTCATCAGGTTGACCAGCGAGTTGCCCAGGATCGAGAAGCTGACGATGACAGCCACCGCGATCAGGGCGGCGATGAGGCCATATTCGATTGCGGTAGCGCCGCTGTCATCGTCGCGGAACGCCTTGATCATCTCAACCAACATGCTCGCCCCCGACCGGCACTAGAGCAGATCGCAGAGCGCTGCGATCAGCGGTTCGTCCGCTGGTGGCATGGGATAGTCCCGCAGCTGCTGCGGACGCACCCATTTGAGGGCGACGTGCTCGCGCGGCTCTGGCGTCCCCTGCCATTTCCGACAGGCGTAAAGTGGCATCAACAGGTGAAAATTATCGTAAGAGTGGCTGGCAAACGATATCGGAGCAAGGCACGCGGTCTTGGTGGAGATGCCGAGCTCTTCCTCGAGCTCCCGGATCAGCGCCGCCTCCGGCGTCTCCCCAGCCTCGACCTTGCCGCCGGGGAATTCCCACAGCCCCGCCATTGCCTTGCCTTCCGGCCGCTGGGCAATCAGCACCCGCCTGTCAGCATCGACCAGCGCCACCGCGACGACGAGCAACAGGGACTGGCTCATGCCTGCGCCGGCACACGGTAGGTGTAGTCATATTGATGCCGGTAGCCGAGGCTGGCATAGAGTGCCTTGCCGGCCGGGTTGTCCGCCTGGACATTGAGGGCCGCCGTGGTCGCGCCCAGCGCCCGGGCCCAGGCCAGCCCCGTGCGCATCATGGCCGCGCCGAGCCCCTGCCGACGCCGCGTCTTGTCCGCAATCACACTGCTGGCGATAGCGATCCCATCGCCTACAGTCATGAGCCCCGAGGCAACCGGCACCCCCTCCCGCTCGACGACGATGCCGGCCCCGGGGACCTCAATGACGGCGAGCAGGGCCCGCATGCGAACTATATGATCGTCCTGATAGCCCTGCAGCGCCTGCTGCACGGCGAGGAAGCCGGGATCCAGCAGGTCCGTTATCCGTCCCTGCGCATCAGGCTCATGCTCGCCCAGGGGCATGGCATAGAGGTGGCTGCGATCGATCGTCTGCCAGCCCGCCGCGTCGAGGGCGGCATTGAGGCTGCCGCAGGCCAGCGGCGTCGTGCGGACAACCGGCGGGATGCCGCGCGCCTTGAACCACTCCACCCCCGCGGCAAGGCGGTCGGCAGCGTTGTCGCCATCGTCGGGGTCGAAGCACTGCAGGGAATTGGCGCGCTTGGTATAGCCCCCAGCGGCGCGGCGCACCCAGGCGCCGTCCCATTCCACCTCGATGCCGGGCCAGGCCTTGAGCCCGGCCCGTTCGAAAGCCAGCGTATCGGGCAGCGCCATGTCAGCTCCGATAGTCGCCGTTGATGGTGATGTAGCCATGCGTCAGATCGCAGGTATAGACGGTGGCCCGGCCCTCCCCGAGCCCCAGGCTGACCGTCAGTTCCAGGTCCTCGCCCTTCATATAGGCCGAGGTGGCGGCCTCGTCGTAGACCGCGGCGCGTTCGCCATCCTTGGCGACAAGAAGATCGCCGAAGCGGATGGAAAGCCGGTCACGATCAGCCGGCTCGCCGGCCTTGCCCACGGCCATCACCACGCGACCCCAATTGGCATCCTCGCCGGCAATGGCGGTCTTGACCAGCGGCGAGTCGGCAATGGATTTTGCGATCCGGAAAGCCGATGCGTCGGAGGTCGCGCCCTCGACATGCACCGATACCTGCTTGGTTGCCCCTTCGCCGTCGCGCACGACCTGGATGGCGAGGTCGAGCAGCACGTCCCGGAGCGCTTCGCCGAAGATCTCGGCGCGCGGATCATCGAGGCCCCGGATCGGTTCGAGCGCGGCCTTGCCGGTGGCAAAGGCCAGCAGCGTATCTGATGTCGACGTGTCGCTATCGACGGTGATGGCGTTGAAGCTGGTTGCAACATGCCGCGCCAGCAGCGCCTGCAGCACCGGGGCGGCGATGGGCATGTCGGTGACCACGAAGCTGAGCATGGTGGCCATGTCAGGGGCGATCATGCCCGATCCCTTGGCGATGCCGTTGATCTTGACCTCGACGCCGTCGATATCGAGCACGGCGCCGCTGAGCTTGGGGAAGGTGTCGGTCGTCATGATGGCCTTGGCCGGCTCGATCCATGGCGTTTCGACCATGCGCGTCGCGGCTTCATCAAGCACGCCGGCGAACTTGTCGGCGGCCAGCGGCTCCCCGATGACGCCCGTCGAGGCGAGGAAGATTTCGCTGATACTGCAGCCCAGCGCCTTGGCGGCAAAGTCAGCCGTCAGCGCTACGCTCTGCTTGCCCTTGGCGCCGGTAAAGGCATTGGCATTGCCCGAATTGACCACCAGCCCCCGCGCCGTGCCATTGGGCAGGTTGGCCCGGCACCAGTCGACGGCCGCCGACGAGCATTTCGACCGCGTCAGCACGCCCGCCGCCGTGGTGCCCGCGTCAAAGGCCATCAGCAGCACGTCGGTGCGGTTCTTGTACTTGATGCCGGCTTCGGCAGTGGCAAAGCGCGCGCCCGCAATGGCCGGCAGGTCCGGATAGGATTTGGGAGCGAGCGGGGAAACCGGGTGGGCAGCCATGGCAAAGTCCTCATGCGAAGTGGCAAGGGTTTGCCCGAAACATGCGGCAACCGCAAGACGTGCCAAAGCGCCGCCTGAGACGCGGTTTTCGTAGTCGGAGCGCAAGAGCGCCCGGGGCCGGAGCGCAAGGGCGCCCGGGGGCACGGTGACAGGCGGCCTTTGGGCCAAGAACTGTCGACGTAGAACGGACCAAAGGCCACCTGTCACGCGTTGGAGCTTCCTCACCGGGTCCGGTATCAAGCACGCTGTATCGCAA
>JAKFDU010000041.1:0-3394 GCA_036675975.1 Devosia sp.
GCTGTCGAACATCAGCACCGTCATGCCGTACGGCTCGGTGCCCTTGAGCGTGAACGGGTTGAACTTGTCGAAGTTGGTCGGCCGCGTGGGCGGCACCATGCGGATCTCGCCGCCCTTGGGCGCCTTGGGATCGACGTAGGCGAAGTGGGTGAAGTCCGGCGGGTACTTGATGTCGCCGAACTGGGCATAGGCGTGGGCGGCCCAGGCAGGCGCCGCCGCCGCCATGCATGTCAGCAGAAGCAGCCAGGCCCGCATGCGACAATTCTGCCGACTTTTCATCACGACGAGACCGATGGGATTCCTCACAGGCAAGAAATTGTTGATCACGGGCGTGTTGTCCAACCGCTCGATCGCCTATGGCATCGCCAGGGCCTGCCACCAGCAAGGGGCGGAGCTGGCCTTCAGCTACGTGGGCGAGCGCTTCCGCGATCGGATCGTCGAGTTCGCCTCGGAGTTCAATTCCGACCTGGTTTTCGATTGCGACGTCGGCGACGACGCCCAGATCGAAAAGCTGTTCGCGGACCTGTCTGCGCACTGGCCGAAGCTGGATGGCTTCGTGCACAGCATTGGCTTCGCGCCGCGGGAGGCGATCGCCGGCGATTTTCTCGACGGCTTGTCGCGCGAGGCGTTCCGGGTGGCCCAGGACATCAGCGCCTACAGCTTCCCGGCCATGGCCAAGGCGTCCCTGCCCTACCTGGCCGACAACGCGTCCCTGCTGACGCTGAGCTACCTGGGCGCGCTGCGCATCGTGCCGCACTACAACACCATGGGCCTGGCCAAGGCCTCGCTGGAGGCGTCCGTGCGCTACCTGGCGGGTTCGCTGGGGCCGCGCGGCATCCGGGTGAACGGCATCAGTGCCGGGCCGATCAAGACCCTGGCGGCCAGCGGGATCAAGGATTTCTCGCGCCTGCTGTCCATCGTGGCCAAGTCCGCGCCGCTGCGCCGGAACGTGACGATCGAGGACGTCGGCAACGTCGCCGCCTTCCTGCTGAGCGACCTGGCCGCAGGCGTGACCGCCGAGATCAGCTACGTGGACGGCGGCTTCAGCCAGGTGGCGATCGGGATCGAGGAGTAGGCAGGCGTCGCCCCCGCTTTGGCGGGGACGACCGAACTCACCGCCTCACGCAGTCCGCGTAGTACCGCCGTTTCCCGCTCTCGTCGACCTCTTCCACCAAGCCGTGGATGTCGGTCTCGAACCCCGGGCAGGCCTCGTTGAACTCGCGCGAGAACTTCAGGTAGTCGACGATCTTGCGGTTGAACACCTCGCCGGGGATCAGCAGCGGAATGCCGGGCGGGTAAGGCGTCACCAGCGAGGTGGTGATCCGCCCCTCCAGCTCGTCGATCTCCACCCGCTCGGTCTTGCGGTGGGCAATGTGGGCGAAGGCGTCGCTGGGCTTCATCGCGGGCGTCAGGTCCGACAGGTACATGTCCGTCGTCAGCCGCGCGATGTCGTACTTCGCGTAGAGCTCGTGAACGTGCTGGCACAGGTCGGCCAGGCCCATGCGCTCGTAGCGCGGCTGCTGGGCGCAGAACTCCGGCAGGATGCGCCACATCGGCTGGTTGCGCGCGTAGTCGTCCTTGAACTGCTGCAGCGCCGTCAGCATGGTGTTCCAGCGGCCCTTGGTGATGCCGATGGTGAACATGATGAAGAACGAGTACAGCCCGGTCTTCTCCACGATGATCCCGTGCTCGGCCAGGAAGCGCGTGACGATCGAGGCCGGGATCCCGGTCTTGGCGAACTTGCCGTTCAGGTCCAGCCCGGGCGTCACGACCGTGGACTTGATCGGGTCCAGCATGTTGAAGCCCTCGGCCAGGTTGCCGAAGCCGTGCCACTTGGCCGTGCGCGCCTCGCCCTTGATGATCCAGTCGTCGGCGCGGCCTATGCCCTCCTCGGCCAGCTTGTCCGGACCCCAGACCTTGAACCACCAGTCCTTGCCGTAGGCTTGGTCGACCTTGCGCATGGCGCGGCGGAAGTCCAGCGCTTCCAGGATGCTTTCTTCCACCAGCGCCGTGCCGCCCGGCGGCTCCATCATCGCGGCGGCCACGTCGCAACTGGCGATGATCGAGTACTGCGGGCTGGTCGAGGTGTGCATCAGGTACGCCTCGTTGAACAGGTGCCGGTCCAGCTTGTTGGCCTTGGCGTCCTGCACCAGCACGTGGCTGGCCTGGCTGATGCCGGCCAGCAGCTTGTGGATGGACTGGGTGGCGTAGACCAGCGACTTCTCCGGCCGCGGGCGCTTCTTGCCCATCGCATGGAAGCAGCCGTAGAAGGGGTGGAAGGCCGCGTGCGGCAGCCAGGCCTCGTCGAAATGCAGCGCATCGACGTAGCCGTCCAGCATGCCCTTGATGGTCTCGGTGTTGTACAGGACGCCGTCGTAGGTCGACTGGGTCAGCGTCAGGATGCGCGGCTTGACCTGCTCGGCATCCACTCCGGCCAGCAGGGGGTTGGCGCGGATCTTGGCCTTGATCGCCTCGGGCGAGAACTCGCTCTGCGGGATCGGGCCGATGATGCCGAAGTGATTCCGCGTCGGCTTCATGAACACGGGGATCGCCCCGGTCATGATGATCGAGTGCAGGATGGACTTGTGGCAGTTGCGGTCCACCACCACCACGTCGCCGGGCGCCACCGTGTGGTGCCAGACCATCTTGTTCGAGGTGCTGGTGCCGTTGGTCACGAAGAAGCAGTGGTCGGCATTGAAGATGCGCGCCGCGTTGCGCTCGCTGGCCGCCACCGGGCCGGTGTGGTCCAGCAGCTGGCCCAGTTCGTCCACCGCGTTGCACACGTCGGCGCGCAGCATGTTCTCGCCGAAGAACTGGTGGAACATCTGGCCGATCGGGCTCTTGAGGAAGGCCACGCCGCCGGAGTGGCCCGGGCAGTGCCACGAGTACGAACCGTCCTCGGCGTAGTCCAGCAGCGCCTTGAAGAACGGCGGCTGGATCCCTTCCAGGTACGACTTGGCCTCGCGGATGATGTGGCGCGCCATGAACTCCGGCGTGTCTTCGTACATGTGGATGAAGCCATGGAGCTCGCGCAGCACGTCGTTGGGCAGGTGCTGCGAGGTCTTGGTCTCGCCGTAGATGTAGATCGGCACGTCGGCGTTCTTGCGCCGCACTTCCTGGATGAAGGCGCGCAGGCTCAGCACCGCGGGCACCTCCTCCGGGCCGACGGAGGTGAACTCCTCGTCGTCGATCGACAGGATGAACGCGCTGGCGCGGCTTTGCTGCTGCGCGAACTGCGACAGGTCGCCGTAGCTGGTGACCCCGAGCACGTCCATGCCCTCGGCCTCGATGGCCTGCGCCAGCGCGCGGATGCCCAGGCCCGAGGTGTTCTCGGAGCGGTAGTCTTCGTCGATGATGACGATGGGAAAGCGGAACTTCATGCGGGACTCCCGGC
>JAKFDU010000042.1:0-10172 GCA_036675975.1 Devosia sp.
GGCTTCCGCCTTGGCGAGTGTCACGCCCGAAACGATCTGCTTTTCCATGATCTCATCCTCATCGCAAACGAGCGTGCCGGGAACCCCCGGCGTACCATCGGGCGCCACCTGTGGCGCATCCGGGTCATCGAAGGTGGACCGCACCAGCAGGCGCACCTTGTATGCCATCGCCATCTCGACCGAGCGGATCATCAGGACCTTGGCGCCCAGCGAGGCCATTTCCAGCATTTCCTCGAAGGAAATCTTGGTCAGCCGCTGCGCCTTGGGCACAATGCGCGGATCGGTCGTGTAGACGCCATCGACATCGGTATAGATATCACAGCGATCCGCCTGGATTGCAGCGGCCACGGCGACGGCCGACGTATCCGACCCACCCCGCCCCAGTGTCGTCAGCCGCCCATGCGGCGACACACCCTGGAAGCCGGTGATGACAGGCACCCAGCCGTCCGTCAGCCGTTTGTCGAGCTCGGTCGGATCGATCTCGGTGATGCGCGCCGCGCCATGCGCGTCGTCAGTCTTGATCGGCACCTGCCAGCCGGCGAAGGACCGCGACTGGATGCCCATTTCGGAGAGCACGATCGCCATCAGACCGGCCGTCACCTGCTCGCCCGAGGCGACCACGGCGTCATATTCGCGCGCATCGTGCAGCGGGCTGGCTTCATTGACCCAGCCGACCAGCTCATTGGTCTTGCCCGACATGGCGGAAACGACGACGGCGACCTGATGGCCGGCATCGACCTCGCGCTTTACGTGGCGGGCCGCCTGGCGGATACGCTCGACACTGGCAACCGAAGTGCCACCGAACTTGACGACGATGCGGGCCAATTTCTTCCCCGAACTCCAGCCGAACCCGGCGGTACGCTTATTGTTGGCCGGGGACATGCCACAAAGCGGAGCGGGGATCAACGGGGATGGTGGCACGAGGAGGCAGGTGTCGGGGATAGCTGCCTGGTATTGAGGTCACGGCGGCCACAGTAGCAACCGCGGCCTCCCGGGCATTCGCCTCTGCATCGATCACGCGCGGCCGGCACCGAGCGTGGCGAGCAATTCGTCCAGCTGCTCAAACTGTTCGAGTGCTTCCTTGGTGGGATAGACTTCGCTGAAGGTCACCAGCGTCTTGCCGCCATCTTCTGCGAAGGTCACGGTCGAGACGGCGCCGTTCCCGCCTTCCCCATTGGTCCAGACGAGCCGCGTCGGCGGCACCACTTCGACTGGCAATATGCAAGTAGAGGAGAAGCCTTTGGGCGCTCGGCATCGCCTCGCACCATTGCGGCGTCCTGCGCCACACGAATGACGGGGGGCTTCAGACCTCTGGGAGCTCCCTTCACCAGGGAGCCGCGGATGCCAATGCGGCCAGTAGTCCAGCCAGGAGGATAGCCACTCGCACCTGATCCACCGCGTTTGGCTGAGGCAGGGTGGGTGGTGCCTTCTGTTCAATCCGCGTTATTAGCGCGGCCATGAGAATTTCGATCATCGGCTTCACTCGTGCACCGGCACAGTGCCGTGTGCTTCACGAGTTAGTCGGCGTGGCCGGGCTCTGTTCGACCCATGAAGAAAGAAAGTTTGTGCGATAGAGATCGGCCAATGCCGTTCGGCCAGGGGCATGAACCAGTGCCGCCAAGGATGTCACCTGACGACCCGCGCCCTGCCTGCAACGCTCGCGCGCCCTGCTTCCGGACGTAGCCGCCCTGCCTGGCCCTAAATTGACTGGCATTCGCGATCGCCCGGGCGTTTACTGGCTGGGCTTGGGGACAGCACTCCAGGGGAGGACGCATCCAATGGCCATGTATCTCACGCGCTTCAGCTACACACCCGAGACCTGGGCGCGCATGATCGAACATCCGGAAGACCGCCGCATCGCGGCCACCACCTATATCGAGGCCGTGGGCGGCAGGCTCCATGGGTTCTGGTACGCTTTCGGAGATCGCGACGGGGTCACCTTGTGGGAGGCGCCTGATAACGGCGCCATGGCGGCGGTCGCCCTCGCCATCGGCTCTGGCGGTGCGCTCAGCGCCTGCGAGACCACTGTGCTGCTTACCGTCGAGGAAACCATTGCCGCGCTGGGCAAGGCGAAGTCCGTCCGCTATCGACCACCAGCGGCCTCGGCGCATTAGCACCGGTCAATTTGCCACGACCGCCGGGTCGACATGCTAGGAGAGGCCGCGCCATCGTCCGATCCCTGGCCCGGAGCCGCGGCTTGACCGCCACCATCAACGCCCATTTCGGCGGCGAGGGATGTTGGCCAGCTACGGCCTTCATCCGCTCAGGGCAGACCGCGCTGAAGCGCGTTAGCGAGCCCCGGCCGGTAGGCACACCTGCCGGCCTGTTAACGCGCGTGTGCGGCGTATCGATTCGAAAGTCAGACCCACCAGGCCGCGTCAACGGGACGCTGGGAAGCGGCTGGACAATCAAGCTCTGGACGCATGTTGGGCGAGAACCTCGGGAACTTTGTCCACACCGAGGCGCTGCCGCACAATGAGCATGCTTTGGCCTGCTCAGCTGCACGTTGAGGACACATCAGTCCGTTTGAAGCTGCGCCGAAACGTAGCCCAAACAGATTGGTTCCCACAGAATGCAAAAGTTTTCGCGCCTCGCCACCGGACTCCTCCTTGCTGCCGCCCTGGCGACGACTTCGGTTGTGCCCAATGCCGCAGCGGCCACCGCCGCAATGTCAGGTGTCGCGTCCTGGTATGGCCCCGGATTTCATGGTCGCACCACCGCAAATGGCGAGCGCTACGACATGCATGCCATGACGGCAGCACACAAGACCCTGAAGTTCGGCACCAAGGTCAAGGTCACAAACCAGACCAACGGTAAGTCGGTGGTGGTCCGCATCAACGACAGGGGACCCTATATTGGCAGCCGCGTTATCGACCTGTCCAAGAGCGCCGCATCCGCTATCGACATGATCGGCCCAGGCACGGCAGAGGTCAGTATCGAGGTGCTCGCCTAATACGGCATACCGCTCCCTGCGACCACCCGCGCCTTGCCTGTGCCATAGCCGCGGGCTCATATGCAGCCAAACGGAGCCGCGCCATGACCGCAACCACCATCAACGATGCCGAGATCGCCAAATTCACCGCGATGGCCGAGGAGTGGTGGGACCCCAAGGGCAAGTTCAAGCCGCTGCACAAGTTCAATCCCGTGCGCCTGGCCTATATCCGCGAGCACCTGCTGGCCCATTTCGGTCGTGACGGCACCGCCATGCGCCCCTTTGAGGGGCTCACCATCCTCGATGTCGGCTGCGGCGGCGGATTGCTGTGCGAACCGCTGGCCCGCCTGGGCGCCACCGTCACCGGCATCGATGCGGCCGAGCGCAACATCGCTATCGCCCGGCTGCACGCCGAAAAGTCCGGGCTCGCCATTGATTACCAGGCCACATCAAGCGAGGCGCTGGCCGCGACGGGCAAGAAGTACGACATGGTGCTCAACATGGAAGTGGTCGAGCATGTCGACAACGTCCCGCTCTACATGAAGAGCTGCGCCGACCTGGTAAAGCCGGGCGGGCTGGCGCTGACAGCCACGCTCAACCGCACCGCCCGTGCCTATGCCTTCGCCATTGTCGGCGCCGAACGCATCCTGCGCTGGTTGCCCAGGGGAACCCATGACTGGAACAAGTTCCTCACCCCCGACGAGATCAAGACGCTGCTGACCCGCAACGGTCTCAAGGTTACCGGGGAAACCGGCGTAGTCTTCCACCCGCTGGCCGACGAATGGCGCAAGTCACGCGACATGGCCATCAACTATATGATCATGGCCGAGCGCCCGGCCGGCTGATTCCGCGATACGACAGGGCGGGTGCTGCGCTAGGCTGCGGCATTCAATTCTGGAGCTGCCATGCGCCTGACCGCCCTTGCCTTTGCCCTGACCCTGATCGCCGTCCCCGCCTTCGCCCAGAGCGAGGAAGACATCATGGCGCAGATCGAGAACATCCATGGCGACTCGATCGGCTTTGGCGAAGCGTTCAGCATCCTGCAGGAATCGTTTCTCTTCGACAATCCGACGGCGTTCGCCGATCTTGGCCTCTATCCGCTGACCGTCAACGCCAATGGCGAAGTCTATGACATCCTCGATCCCCAGGATCTGGTCGACAATTTCAACAGCCTGCTGACCTCAGAAACCCAGTCCGCCCTCGGCGGCCAGGACTTCGCCGACCTGATCGTCACCAGCGAGGGCGTCGGCTTTGCCAATGGCGCGCTATGGATGAGCAATATCTGCTACGACGATGCCTGCTCGCAGACGTTCTGGGCCATCATCAGCATCAACAACTAGCGCCGCTCATCACAAAATGCTTGGGCGGCATCTACGTGCCTGCCACCACACAGCCGCCATTACTGCCAAATTGCATCAAGCCGCTCGCTGAATTTTAATCAGCGTCTGCTTTCATCCCTGTGGGGTGAGAGTTGCCTATGTTGACGGCCAGCAGCAATATTCAGTCGGTTCAAGAGCTTGTGGGGTCCAGCGAGGCCGCGCGCCTCACCGGCGACTACCAGGAGGGGGCCCGGCTGGCGCAACAGGCCGTGGATCTGGCGCGCGCCCTTGATCTGCCAGCCCAGGAGGCCGAGGCCCTGCGGCTGCTGGCCAACCAATTGCTCCGCATCGGCGCCATGGAGCAGGCCGCCGACGCCTGCACGCGGGCCGCCGAACTGGACGAAATAGCTGGCAACGAGGTCGGCCGTTCGCAATCGCTGACCCTGCAGGCCATGGCCTTTCTCGATCTGGGCTTGCAGGAAGAAGCGCTGCACGCTCTGGCCATCAGCCTCGAAATCGCCCAGCGCCTGCGCGATCCGTCCCTGCTGTTCTGGACCTATAACCGTATCGGCAATGCCCATGGCCATCTGGGCAACCATCTGGAATCGCGCCGCTTCCTGCTGCGGGCGTTGCCTTTCTCCACCGGTCTGGGCGCCGAGGCCAAGTTCTGCATCCTCAACAACCTCGCCAGCAACGGTGCCGATCTGGCGCATTTCGCGACCGAACAGGACGACACGGCGCTGCTAGCCGACGCGGTGGAAACCGGCCTCCATCATGCGCAGGGCGCCATCGAGCTGGCGCGAGCCGCCGCCCACCCGTATCGGGAGGCCATCTGCCTGGGCAATCTCGCCATGCTGCTGGCCTTTAGCGGCGACGAGGTCGGGGCCAACCAGGCCATCACCCGCTCCCACGCCATCGCCGCCCAGAGGGGCTACACGTCGCTGCTGCTCGATGCCGGCTACAATCTGGCGCGCATCGCCATGCGGTTCAACGATCCGGCCACCGCAATTGCCCGGTTCGAGGCCGTTCTGCCCGGCCTGATCGACAATGACGAAAAGCCGCTCCTGCTGGAATCCCATCGGCTGCTGTCCGATCTCTACCAGCAGTGCGGCCAGACCGCTCAGGCGCTGGATCACTACAAAAGCTATCACGCGCTCGAAAGCCGCATGCGCAGCGCCGTCGCCGCCACCCGCGCACGCATGGTCACCAGCATGACCGAGCTGAGCTCTGCCCTGCTCGAGGCAGAACGAGCCAAGCTCGAAACCCGGCTGCATCAGTTGCAGCTGGCCGAGCTCGAGACCGAAAGGCGCGAGCTGCTCATCCGTACCAGGGACCTCGATCGCAAGGCCCATGAGGACGATCTGACCGGCCTCAAGAACCGCCGCTACGCCCATAGCGCCCTGGCCGAACTGATCGCCGCCTGCCCTGAGGGCCGGTCGGTCCACGTTGCCATCGCCGATGCGGACCACTTCAAGAAGGTCAACGACAGCCTTGGCCACGCTGTCGGCGACGACGTATTGCGGCGCCTGGCGGCTATCCTGGCCGCAGGCATGACCGGACACGGGTTTGCCGCCCGGCTTGGCGGCGAGGAATTCCTCCTGGCCTTCGCCCCGCACGCTGCGGATCCAGTCATGGAAGCCTGTGAAGCCATCCGTGTCGCTGTCGTCGATGAGCCCTGGAGTGGTATCGCCGCCGACCTCAGCGTCACCGTCAGCATCGGCCTGACCCGCGCCATCAGGGGCCAGTCGATCTCCGACGTTCTCTCACGCGCCGATGCCGCCCTCTATCGCTCCAAGAGCGCCGGTCGCAACCGCATCACAACAGACTTCTAGCCAGGCCGCCCGCGGCCGAGCCAACCCGCCCGCTCGTCGGGCGAAAAGTGTTCGATGGCATAACGCAGCATGACGCGCGGCATGGTGGCCGCGTGTCGTTCGAGAAATGCCTCGACGCGCGGCTTGTCATGCATGGCCACGGTGCGCAGCATGCCTCCGACCACCTTGTGGATGAGGTCATGCGGATCGCCGACCAGTATTCCGGCAATATCCATCACATCGTCGAACTGCCGCAGCTTGACGAACGCCATGGTGGCAAACATGGCGCTTCGCCGCTCCCAGAGATTGTCCGACTGCGCCAGTGCGTAGAGCACGCCGCGATCCTTGTCGCGCAGCCACCGCCCCAGCACCTGGTGCGCACCCAGATCGACCAGGTCCCAGTTGTTGATCCGGTCATGGCGACGAAGATAGAGCGCGGCGAGTGCGCCACGCCGCTCATTATCCGTCTTTTTCTGTTCATATTGCTTGGCCATGACGGACACAGCGCCGGCCCGGGCCTCGTGAATGTCGCTTTCCAGCAGCCGCTCGATCTCCGCCAGTTCCATGCCGACATGCTGCTTGGCCAGCGCGAAAACCGTTCCCATCCGCACTCCGATGAAGCGATCGCCGGCGCCGTAATCGCCCTCGCCGCTCTTGAAATAGCGGCCGATCTTTTCGAGCTCAGCGTCGGACTGGTTGGCCCAGAGTGCGGCAATGAAGGCTTCGGCGCTCGGTTCGGTCATGGGAGCTTCAGGCAACTGCCTTGCTGCTTGGGCGGGTCTTTGCGTTCAGCTCCACGCAGTTCCGCCCTTTTGCCTTGGCGACATAGAGCGCCTCATCCGCCTCGACCGTCAACTGCTGCATGGTGCCCACCGCGCCCTCGCCCTTTACGGCCACCCCGATGCTGATGGTCGCTATGCCGCCGATCGGCGACTTGGGGTTCGGCAAACCAAGCGCTGCAACCCTTTGGCGCAAACGCTCCGCGATGGCGACGGCCTGCGCCGGTGTCACGCGCGAAAGAATCACCATGAACTCCTCGCCGCCAATTCGGGCCGCGTGGTCCTGGTTCGGACGCAGGGTTTCCGCGATAACGCGGGCAACGCTCACCAGGCACCGGTCGCCCTCGGCGTGCCCGAGGTGATCGTTGAGGCGCTTGAAATAGTCGATGTCGCACAACAGCACGGCCATGGCCGTCTCCGGCGTCTCAGGCGCTGCTGCCAGTGAGGCGAGCGTCTCGTCCATGTAGCGGCGATTGGGCAACCCCGTCAGCGCGTCGGTTTTGGACAGTGTTTCCAGTCGAGCATTGATCGTGATGAGTTCCTGGGCGCGGCCGGCATCCCTCAATTCCAGCAGGAATGTTCTTTGCGCCAGGATCGTGATGGTTCGACGCGCCACGACCATTGCGGCGATGCCACTGGCAAAGAACAGGAAAGCAGAAAGCGCGCTGGAGGTGCTCAACGCGGGATTGAGCAACTGGAGCACGAGATAGATCGCCATCCCGGCAACGGCGACAACCACAGATATCTTCATCGGCACGTTGAAGATGATGATCGCCGAGACAGCGACGAAGAGCATGATGCTGAGGTAGCGTTCCTGAAACTCGCCGGCAGCCGACATGCCCATCAGGCCGATGGCGACGAGGATGGCAATGAGCCCGGCCAACAGGCCGTAATCCAGGATCCAGTCCGGGCGGCGTTTGCGCCATACCCTGTGAACAAGCAGCGCCGCGGGCGGGATGAGTGCGGCAGGCAGCAGCATCGCCATTGCTGCCTCCCAGGGAAGCAGCAGCAGATTTGTCCCCATCGCGAGAATATCGAGAACGATGACCCAGCTCATCCAGGAGCGTACGATCTTGGACGTCTGTTTGAACGACCGGTCTCTAAAGGCCCGCCTCAGGCCTCGACTGAGCCTGATATCGCGCGTCCGGCCACCAAGCAGCCGCTCGGCCTCGGCAATCAGGAGTGGATTGGTATCTCGAGGCACGATTCGGCGCCCCTTCCTGCACTGGTCCATCTTGAGGCTGCCTGTAAAGTGCAGGCTCGGCCTTAACGCTGGTTGAATCCATCGCAAGAAATTCTTGCCCACTTGCCCCTGCGGTCCATCCCTGTCCCCTAATGGGCCAGAATGGCTGTGGAATGCCAAACCGTACCGTCGGGTACGGTTATCGTTGATCCCATGCTGGAATGGGTCTAAGAAAGATCAACCGCGCAAGCTGAGGCGCTCGACTCCCGAGGATATTTCCATGCCAGCCTATCGTTCCCGCACCACCACCCATGGCCGCAACATGGCCGGCGCGCGTGGCCTTTGGCGCGCCACCGGCATGAAGGACGGCGATTTCGGCAAACCCATCATCGCGGTGGTCAACAGCTTCACCCAGTTCGTGCCCGGCCACGTCCATCTCAAGGACCTGGGCCAGCTGGTGGCCCGCGAGATCGAGGCGGCCGGCGGCGTGGCCAAGGAATTCAACACCATCGCCGTCGATGACGGCATCGCCATGGGCCATGACGGCATGCTCTATTCGCTGCCCTCGCGCGACCTGATCGCCGACTCGGTCGAATACATGGTCAACGCCCACTGCGCCGACGCCATGGTCTGCATCTCCAATTGCGACAAGATCACCCCCGGCATGCTCAACGCCGCCATGCGCATCAACATCCCCGTGGTCTTCGTCTCGGGCGGCCCGATGGAAGCCGGCAAGGCCATGCTCAAGGGCAAGCTGCAGGCGCTCGATCTGGTCGATGCCATGGTGATGGCCGCCGACGACCACTATACCGACGAAGAAGTGCAGGCCGTCGAAGAAGCCGCCTGCCCCACCTGCGGTTCATGCTCGGGCATGTTCACCGCCAATTCGATGAATTGCCTGACCGAGGCTTTGGGCCTGAGCCTCCCCGGCAATGGCTCGACCCTGGCGACGCACTCCGATCGCAAGCGCCTGTTCCAGGAAGCGGGTCACCTGATCGTCGACCTGGCAAAGCGCTGGTACGAGCAGGAGGACGCTTCCGTGCTGCCCCGCTCCATCGCCACCAAGGCCGCTTTCGAAAACGCCATGTCGCTCGACATCGCCATGGGCGGCTCGACCAATACGGTGCTGCATATCCTCGCTGCCGCCCATGAAGGCGGCATCGACTTTACCATGGACGATATCGACAAGCTGAGCCGCAAGGTGCCTGTCCTGGCCAAGGTCGCCCCGGCCAAGGCCGATGTTCATATGGAAGATGTGCACCGCGCCGGCGGTATCTTCGCCATTCTCGGCCAGCTCGATCGCGCCGGCCTGATCAACCGCTCCGAGCCGACCATCCACGCCGCCACCATGGGCGACGCCCTGGACAAGTGGGATATCTCGCGCACCAATTCGGAAAGCGTCCGCAACTTCTTCATGGCCGCTCCCGGCGGCGTGCGCACGACGCAGGCCTTTTCGCAGTCCAACCGCTGGGCCGAACTCGATCTCGACCGCCAGAACGGCGTCATCCGCTCGGCTGAGAACCCCTTTTCCAAGGATGGCGGCCTCGCCGTGCTCAAGGGCAATGTCGCCATCGATGGCTGCATCGTGAAGACGGCGGGCGTCGATGAATCGATCCTCAAATTCACCGGCCCGGCCCGCGTCTTCGAGAGCCAGGACGACACCGTCAAGGCCATCCTTTCCAACCAGATCAAGGAAGGCGACGTCCTCGTCATCCGCTATGAAGGCCCGCGCGGCGGCCCCGGCATGCAGGAAATGCTCTATCCGACGAGCTACCTCAAATCCAAAGGCCTCGGCAAAGCCTGCGCGCTGCTGACCGACGGCCGCTTCTCGGGCGGCACTTCGGGCCTCTCCATCGGGCACGTCTCGCCCGAAGCGGCCGAAGGCGGCACGATCGGGCTGGTCCGCGAAGGCGACACCATCGAGATCGATATCCCCAATCGCACCATCACCCTGCTGGTGGCCGATGATGAGCTCACCCAGCGCCGCCACGATCAGGACCGGCTCGGCTGGAAGCCGGCCCATCCACGCAAGCGCAACGTGACGACGTCGCTCAAGGCCTATGCGGCGTTTGCGACGTCGGCGGCGCGCGGTGCAGTGCGCGATACGCAGGCGATTGATAAGTTGTGGAACTGAGCTGAGGGCGATTT